>DASQDI010000079.1:0-129272 GCA_035634255.1 Blastocatellia bacterium | reverse complement strand
GGGCGCCATCATTTTACAAATCTTTGACACTTTTCACCCATTTTGACAAGCCCTCGCGGAGACAGCTCTCTGAAAAAACGAGTGCGGGCAGGGCGCCCGCACTCGGAGGTGGTCGAAAATTTGGGGCCGAAAGCGAAAACTTTTACTGCCCCTTGAGCCTCTTCACCTTGTCGCTCGCGCTGTTCCGGATGGCCGTCTTCCGCTCCTCGCTGAGGCCCTGAGCGGCCGCCAGCAGCTCAAGGGCCTTCTCCGAAAACTTGAGGGCCAGTTCCCTGTTGCCGTCCGCCTCGTACCCGTCGGCGAGGCTGTCGTAGACGTTCGGCGAGTTCGGGTGCTCTTCGGCGTTGAGCTTGAAGACCTCCAACGCCTCCTTGACGCTGCCGGCCTGCAACAGCTCGTAGCCGAGTTGGTTGAGGGTGTTTTCCTGAAAGATCAAAGCTCCGGGGTCGGCCTTCTTCGCGTCCTTGTAGACCTGAAGCGATTTTGCAAATCCGTCCTTCGCGATCATCGCCGCGAACTGCGGGGGCGTGGGCGCGCGCCTGCCCGCGTCCTGCTCCGCGTAGTCCCGCGAGAGGTGGAATTTCATGAAGTCGAGCGTCTGCCTGATGAACTCGCGCGACTTGTCGTTGTTGTCGCGCACGTCGAAGGCATGCTGGCCGTCCTCGTAATTGATCAGGGTGAGCGGGGCCCCTTCGGTCAACGCCTGACTCACGAAGCCGTCTATGCCCCGGTTGAGGTTCGGGTTGTCGAGCCCCGCCCGCGCGATGAATAGAGGCAGGTTCGCGCGCGTGGCGTGCGGGGTCATCACCCCGTAGTAAAGGACCGCGCACCGAATGTATTTGCGGTCCGGCTGCATGATGATCGGGACCGTTATGCGAACGTTGGCCGAGCACGACCATATACCTAACCTGTTCGCGTCGATCCTGAGCGAGTCGGCGTTCGTTCGCACGTAGCTGATCAGGTCCGCGGCGTCGGCCGACGATTCCGCCGCGCGGCTCTGGTGAGTGATGGCGACGAACCCGGAGACGGCGGTCAGCTTGGCCCAGTCGATATAGACCTGCCACTCTCTCATGTCGTCGGCCCCGACCCCGTTCACGAAGATGACCGCGGGAAGTCGCGCGCCTTCGCCGGAGCCGGGGGGGTAATACACGTCCAGCTTCAGGGCCTTATCGCCCGCCGTCTTGTACGTCACGTCGCGCCTCGCCGTCACTTTATCCATGCCCGGCAGGGTGTAGACCACCGGGACCCTGCGAAAGTCCTGCTGCTGCGCGAGGCCCTCGGGCGCGGTGATTATGAAGGTGATCGAGAGAAGGGCGACTGCCGTTCCGGCATTAATAAAAAATCTTTTCATCATGGTGTGGGTCCTCATTACTCCCGCCGCATTTTTATGTCCTGAACACACCGCAGCACTCCCTGCCCGTCGCGGTCCAGGGCTCTTATCGAAAAGGCGCTGTCTTCCCTCGCCGCCATCGCGCGTATCTGGTCGTCGATTCGCGGATCGCCCTGGAAGACTATCTCGAACACACGCTCGCGGAATCCCGGAGCCGAGACCACGTAATGGATGTGAGCCGGGGGGCCGCCCGAAGGGTAAGGGCCGGGCTTGATGGTGCGGAACTCGTACTTCCCTTCCCGGTTCGTCTTCATCCACCCGCGCAGCCGCGAGTTCTTCGAGTCCATCGCGTCCGCCGGGGTGTAAAAACCTTTCGCGTCCGTCTGGTAGACGTAGACGGGTATGCCTGCGAGCGGCGTGGTCCCGTCGGAGTCGAAGACCGTGCCCGATACTATGAGCGGCTCCCCCGGCTCGCCGGGCGGGGTCACGGTGATCTTCCACGGCACGTCGCCCGCGGGCGGCTGCGGCTGCTGGAGCGGCGACGCCGAACATACGGACGACAGAATAAGGGCGAGCAGCATGCTTATAGCTTTCATCGAAACCTCCAGATCGTGTAACGATAGGGCGGCCTTCAGTCTAATCGACGCGGGCGCGAAAGGCTGTAAAAACCTGTTAAAAATGTCACCTTCCTGTAAAAACCCGACCGCCCGTGAATCGATTCGAAAACCTCAGAAGAATATGCGATTCTTATCATTGCGGGACTAGATATTTCAATTTGCGTTTTCATTCAGGGGGAGTAACGATGAGATTAACCGAAATGGTTTCGTGCGCCGGTTGAGCGGCCAAGCTCGCGCCCGGCGCACTCGCCCAGGTTCTGGGCGGACTACCGAAACAGCCTTTCGATGAGAACCTGATCGTCGGCTTTGACACGGCCGACGACGCGGGAGTATACCGCCTTCGCGAAGACCTCGCCATCGTGCAGACGGTCGATTTCTTCACCCCCATCGTCGACGACCCGTTCGACTACGGGCGCATCGCCGCGCTCAACTCGATCAACGACGTATGGGCGATGGGCGGGACCCCGATCACGGCCCTCGCGATTACCTGCTTCCCTAAGAAGGGGGTCGATTTCGAGATACTCGCGGAGGTCATGCGGGGCGGGCTCAGCGTACTGTCCGACAACGGGGTCGCCCTGCTCGGGGGCCACAGCGTCGATAACCAGCAGATCATGTTCGGCTACGCCGTGACGGGCGTGATTGACCCGCGGAAGGTCGCGACCAACGCCGGCGCGAGGCCCGGCGACGTGCTGATACTCACGAAGCCTATCGGGACCGGCGTGATCTCGACCGGCATCAAGTTCGCCAAGGCGTCGGAAGAGGCGGCCGAGGCCTCGATAAAGACCATGCTCACGCGCGGCAAGGAAGCCGCCCACGCCATGCAGGACTTCGACGTGAAGGGCGCGACCGACATAACGGGCTTCGCCCTGCTCGGCCACGCCTGGGAGCTGGCGCGCGGGAGCGGGGTGACTCTTGAGATCGATTCCCCGAGCGTCCCCCTCATCAAGGGCGCGATGGAGCTCGCGGGGCAAGGCCTGCTCACGAGCGGGGACAGGACAAACCGCGAGTACGTGGGCGAGGACATAGAAATCAGCGACGACGTTAGCAAGGAGATGCGCAGCCTCCTCTTCGACCCGCAGACGGCGGGCGGGCTGCTGATCTCAATCCCTCCCGACCGCGCGGTCGACCTGCTCGCGCGCCTGCGGGTGAATTATCCGAGCGCCACGGTGATCGGGCGCGTGCTGGAACGGGAGGCCAAGTCTCTGATAGTCAGGTGAGGGGCGCGCCGGTTTTTCTTTAGACCTTTGCCTCCTCGCCATGAACAGTTCGTGATTGGCTCTTGAAGGCAAACCTAAATCAACTAAGGAAGAACCGACAGATGACAACTTCTCCTGAGAACACTCGCCCGCGATTCGCGTTAGCGGTAGCCCTGCTCTGTGCTTTCACTTTCGCTTCCGCCTGCGACGGAGGCGACCCGGCCTCCGCCCCTCCGCAGCCGACCCTGCGGCTCAGCATGATCCCGACGACCGACCCCGGCAAGATAATCCGCGAGAGCCAGGCCTTCGTCGCGTACCTCGAGAAAGAGACCGGCGCGAAGGTCGACCTGACCGTGCCGACCAACTACGCCGCCGTCGTCGAAGCCGCCGCCAACGACCAGGTGGACATCGCTTATTTCGGAGGGTTCACTTACGTTCAGGCTTCCGCGCGCGCGGGCGTCCAGCCCCTCGTCCAGCGCACGCGCGACCGCGAGTTTCACAGCTTCTTCATCACTCACAATGGCACTAACATCGGCAGCCTCGACGACCTCAAAGGGCGCACGTTCGCCTTCGGAGACGTAAACTCCACCTCGGGGCATCTGATGCCCGAATACTTCATGCGCGAGGCGAAAGTGGACCCCGAAGTCATCAGCAAGGCGATCTACACCGGGGGCCACGACGCCACGGCCCTGGCCGTCGCAAACAGAAAAGTGGACGCGGGCGCGCTCGACGAAGCGGTCTTTCAGAGGATGGTCGACGAGAAGAAGATCGACCCCGCGCAGGTGAAGGTCTTCTACACGACCCCGCCTTTTTTCGATTACATCTGGGTCGCGCGCAAAGGGCTCGACCCGAAGCTGTCGGACGCTTTCAGCCAGGCCCTCCTTAAACTCGACTCGAATAATCCCGAGCACAAGCCCTTCCTCGACCTGCTCGGCGCGACGAAGTACGTGAAGGCCCAGGACAGCGATTACGACAAGCTGCGGCAGGCGGCGAGGGACGCGGGGTTGATGAAGTGATCTATTCTCTCAACGAAGTCACGAAGAGTTACCAAACGCGCTCAGGCCCGGTGGATGCGGTCGCGGGCCTGAGCTTCAACGTGCGAAGGGGCGAGCGGCTGGCTCTGGTCGGCCCATCCGGCGCGGGCAAGACGACCCTCTTCAGACTGCTCAACGCGACTCTGCGCTCGTCGAGCGGGTCCCTGCTGTTCGAGGGGCGGGAGGTCGCGAGGCTTTCTGGCCGCGAGCTGCGGGCGATGCGGCGGCGCATAGGGACGATCTATCAGCAGCACTACCTCGTGCCTTCGCTCTCGGCGCTCGACAACACTCTATGTGGGCGGCTCGGAAGCTGGTCACTCCTGCACACGATCCGCGCGGCGATCCGCCCGAGCAGGCAGGAGGTCGAGCAGGCGACGGCGACGCTCGAATCGGTCGGGCTGGCGGACAAGCGGTTCGCCCGCGCCGACGAGTTGTCGGGCGGGCAGCAGCAGCGGCTCGCCATCGCGCGCGTGCTGATGCAGGACCCGGACGTGATCCTGGCCGACGAGCCCTTCGCGTCGCTCGATCCGGCGCTGACCGAATCGATAGGCTCTATGCTGTTGAACATCGCCGAAACAGGGGGGCGCACGCTGGTCGTGACGCTTCACGACGTGGAGATGGCCCTGCGCTATTTCCCCCGCCTCGTCGCCCTTCAGGGCGGGCGGCTCGCATTCGACGCGCCCTCTGCCGAGGTCGGCCCCGGAGCGCTTGAAGCCCTCTACTCTATCGGCCCTTCTTCGGACGGGAAAGATTCGCGCGAATCGGAGCACCCGAGCGACACGGACTGTAGTGACCGGAAATTCCAACGAAACTGCGCCCGCTGATCTCGCGCGCGCCTCGCGCGGAGATGACTCCCAGACACTCCGCCGCCTCGTCGCGGCGGGGGCCTGCGCCTTCCTCCTGCTCGCCTGCTGGAGGGCCGCCGAAATCCGCCCCTCGGCCTTACTCGACCCCGTCTCGCTCGCGTCAGTCTGGGCGTTCGTCAAAGGGCTGTTCCCGCCCGACCTCTCCGCCCCATTCCTGCGCGTCGCGGCGGTCGCCTCCGCGCAAACGCTGGCCATCGCCCTCGCCGGCACCGCGCTCTCGATCCTGATCAGCATGCCTCTGGGCGTGCTGGCGACAAAGAGCCTCTGGGAGCGCGGAGTTTTGATGTCGGGGGAGAAAGCCGGCTTCCTCACGGCGATGCTCTCGTTGATGAGCAAGGCCGCCCGCGCCATTCTCGGGTTCCTGCGCGCGGTGCCGGACCTGATGTGGGGCCTGCTCTTCGTCGTCGCCGTCGGGCTCGGCTCGCTCGCGGGCACGCTCGCTCTGGGGGTCAGCTATTGCGGAGTGCTGGGCAGGGTCTACGCCGACGTATTCGAAGACGTGGACCCGCGCCCGCTCGAAGCCCTGCACGCGAGCGGGGCGACGCGCGCGCAGGTATTCCTGCGCGCCATCTGGCCGCAGGCGACTCCCGCCGCCATCGCCTACACGCTCTACTCGTTCGAGTGCTGCGTGCGCGCGGCTTCCGTCCTGGGATTCATCGGGGCCGGCGGCATCGGGTACGAGATCAACCTGTCGATGCGACTCTTCGAATACGGGCAGGTGCTCACGCTCATCATCGCGCTCATTATTTTGGTCGCTGGGACCGAGACTGTCAGCCGGTGGACTCGGTCGCGCCTGCACGCTAACGCGCCGGCGGGCTCGCTCGCCCACCAGCACCTCGAAGACCCGCGCGGGTTCCTTCGCAGACTGCTGCCGGCGGGGAAGGCACGGACGCGCGCCCTGTCCGTGCTGGTGTTCGCGGCCTTCGCGTGGAGCTTCTACGCCACGGGGTTCTTCAGCGGCTCCCTGCTCGACCCGCAACTGCTCGCGCGGGTGTCGCGCTTCATCCGGGCGATGATGCCGCCCGAGCTTGACGCGGCCTTCCTTCTCTCGCTCCGAGAGCCCCTGATGCAGACCGTCGGAATCTCCGTGATCGGGACGTTGCTCGGCATCGCCATCGGCGCGGCGCTCTCCCTGCCCGCGACTTCAAGGCTGATACTCCACCGGGCCGACGAGGCGGGCCACCGCTCGCGGGCGGAACGAACCGCGCGCAGGGTTATTTACTTCTCCATGCGCCTCGCGCTCAACGGGCTCAGGTCGATACCGGAGCTCGTTTGGGTGCTGATCTGCATTTTGGCCGTGGGGCTCGGGCCATTCGCGGGCACCATCGCAATCGGGCTGCACACGGGCGGAGTCCTCGGCAAGCTCTACGCCGAGACAATTGAAGAAGCGCCGGAGCGCCCGCTCGAAGCGCTGCGCGCGGGCGGCGCTCGCCCCCTGCAAATCCTGATCTGGGGCATCCTCCCGCAGGCGCGCCCGACCCTCGTGAGCTACACGGTCCTGCGGTGGGAGATGAACCTGCGCGTCTCCACCGTGCTCGGCCTCGTGGGGGGCGGGGGGCTCGGGCTCGCCATCTATAACAACATCCAACTCGGGTTTTATTCCCGCGTCAGCACGTTGATAATCGTCATCTACGCTCTGGTGATCGCGACCGACTGGATCGGCAATCGCCTGCGCGCGTACCGCACTTCGATCTGACGCGGAGGGAGAAGCTTTATGGGAGCGAAGCAGTCGGTCCCTTCCAAGACCGAAATATTGGGCATGCTCGAAGAGGCGCGCGAGCGCACGCTTGAGCTCATCGAAGACCTGAGCGACGGGCAGATGATGGGGCCGCGCCTCGGCATCATCAACCCCCTGCTCTGGGAGGCGGGCCATGTCGCGTGGTTTCAGGAGTACTGGGTCCTGCGGCACCTGCGGGGCAACCCGCCCATCCTCGAACACGGGGACGCGCTCTACGATTCGGCGCGCGTCGAGCACGACACCAGATGGGACCTGCCCCTGCCGTCGCGGGAGGAGACTCTGAGCTACATGCAGAGCGTGCTCGACCGGGTCAGGGGCGGCGCGAATCATAGCGGGCGGGCGGGCGGGTACGACGAGAATTACTTCCTCCAGCTCGTGCTCTTTCACGAGTACATGCACTCGGAAGCCCTGACCTACACGCGCCAGACCTTGAGCTACCCCCGGCCCCGCGTCGGGCAGGCGAATGCGCGCGGGCTCGAACCGACCGGGGTCGCGTCGGCGAAAGTCGCGGGCGATGCGCGCATTCCCGGAGGCGAGTTCATGCTCGGCGGCGCGAAAAATTCCCCTTTCGTATTCGACAACGAGCAGTGGGAGCACCCGGTCGAAGTCCGGCCCTTCTCGATCTCGAAGACGGCGGTCACTAATGCGGAGTTCGCCGGCTTCGTCGATGATCACGGGTACGAGCGGCGCGAGTTCTGGAGCGAAGAGGGCTGGCGCTGGCGCGAGCGTGCGAAGGCCCTGTGCCCGATATACTGGGAGAGAACTTCTTCTGAAGGATGGGCCCGCCGCCATTTCGATGAAGTGATTCCGCTCGGAGAAGGGCTTCCCGTCATCCATGTCAACTGGCACGAAGCCGAGGCCTACTGCCGGTGGGCGGGCCGCCGCCTGCCGACCGAAGCCGAGTGGGAGGCGGCCGCCTCCTTGGAGCCTTCGCCCGACGGCCTCCCGCTTTCGGGGAGCAAGCGCCCGTACCCGTGGGGGGACGAGCCGCCGACTCCCGAGCGGGCCAACCTCGACTGGCGCGCGATGAACGTCATCGATGTCGCGGCCCTGCCCGAAGGCGACAGCCCTTTCGGCTGCCGGCAGATGATAGGCAACGTGTGGGAGTGGACCTCCACTGACTTCAATCCCTTCCCCGGTTTCGAGGCGGGGCCGTACAAAGAATACTCCGAGCCGTGGTTTGGCGATCATAAAGTCCTGCGCGGGGGGTGCTGGGCGACGCGGTCTGTGTTGATACGGAATCAGTACCGCAATTTCTATAAGCCGGACCGGCGCGATGTGCTTGCGGGTTTTCGCACCTGCGCGATTCAATAAAAAAATGAGAATCGGAATAATCACGCCCGCTCCTCCCGGCTCGCGCTACGGAAACCGAGTGACGGCGCTCAGGTGGGCGGGGTTCCTCAAGGGCCTGAGCCATCGCGTTACGATCCGGCAGGAGTACGAAGGCGAGCCCCTCGACATGTTGATAGCCCTGCACGCACGCCGCAGCCACGGGTCCATAAGCCGCTTTCATGGCGAGCACCCGGAAAAGCCTCTCGTCGTCGCCCTCACCGGCACCGACCTTTACACCGATCTGAAGAGAAGCGGGCGGGCGCGAAAATCCCTCGACCTCGCCGCGCGCATCGTCGTGCTGCAACCGAAAGCGTGCGAAGAGTTGATACCCGAGTGGAGGGATAAGACGCGCGTCATCCTCCAATCGGTCTTAGTTAAATCAGGAGAGGCGAGAGAGGCTAGAGGGACGAAAGAACGCTCCCGCCGCTTCTTCGAGGTCTGCGTGATCGGGCACCTGCGCCCGGTCAAAGACCCGTTTCGCGCGGGCCGGGCGGCGCGCCTCCTCCCCGAGTCCTCGCGCATCCGAGTGCGGCATCTGGGCGGAGCGATGTCGGACGTGATGGCCCGGCGGGCGAGAGAAGAGATGGGAAAAAACCCGCGCTACCTCTGGCTCGGAGAGCAGCCCCCGGCGCGCGTCCGCGACGTGCTCCGAGGCAGCCGGTTGTGCGTGCTCTCCTCGCGACTCGAAGGCGGCGCGAACGTGATCTCCGAGGCAATCGTCGCCGGGACGCCCGTGCTGTCGTCGCGCATCGCAGGGTCGGTCGGGTTGCTCGGAGAAGATTATCCGGGGTACTTCAACGTGGGAGACACGGAAGGGCTCGCGGGGCTGATGCGCCGGGCCGAAGATGATCCCGCCTTTTTAGGCGAGCTTAAAGATCGGTGCGAGAAGCTGGCCCCGACGTTCGACCCGGCTTTAGAGGAAGCGGCATGGGCCGCGTTGATCGAAGAGGTCGGGTAGGGGCGCGGCTGAATCCGCCCGCCCCTACCCGACCTCTTTCAAAGCCTGATCCAGGTCTTCGATCAGATCGTCGGTCGCTTCGATCCCGACCGACATCCGAACGAGGCTGTCGGTGATGCCTACCCTCTCGCGCTCCTCGCGCGGCATCCCTAAGTGCGAAGTCGACGCCGGCCGCGTGAGCAGAGTCTCGACTCCCCCGAGGCTCGGGGCGATGATGGGTATGGTCGTTCTCTTAATGAATCTTTCGGCGGCTTCGAGGCCGCCCCGCACTTCAAAGCTCAGCATGCCTCCGAAGCCGTCGAACATCTCGCGGGCGATCCGGTGGCCCGGATGTTTTTCGAGTCCGGGGTAATTGACCCTCGCGATTGACGGGTGCGATTCGAGGTGTTGGGCTATCCTGTGCGCGCTCTCGTTCTGGTGCCTGACCCTCAGAGCGAGCGTCTTCATGCCGCGGTGGAGCAGGAAGGCCGCGTGCGGGTCGAGGGTCCCGCCCATGTGATTGAGCTTGTGCAGAACGCCCTCGATCAGGTCGGCCCGGCCGATGCACGCGCCCGCCACTATATCGGTGTGGCCGTTGAGGTACTTGGTGCAGCTGTGCAGGGAGAGGTCGAAGCCGTGCTCGGCCGGGCGGAAGTTGACCGGGCTCGCGAAGGTGTTGTCGATGAGCGAGACGAGGTTGTTGGCCTTCGCGAACTCGACGACCCTCGAAAGCTCGCCCACTTCGAGCAGAGGGTTCGAGATCGACTCGACGTACACCGCCTTCGTGTTCGGGCGCAGCTTGCCCTCCCACGAGTCGGGAAGGCTCGCGTCGATGAAGTCGTAAGCGATGCCGAAGCCCGCGAAATCTCTGGTGATGAAATCGTGAGTGCCCCCGTAAAGGGTGCTCTGCACGAGAAGGTGATCGCCCGCCTTCAGGGTCGTCAGCAGCGCCGTGGTGATGGCCGCCATGCCGCTCGCGGCGACGAACGCCGCCTCCGCGTTTTCGAGCGCCGCCAGCTTTTGCCCCAGGGCCAGGTGGTTCGGAGTGTTGTTCAGGCGGATGTACCTGACATCGTGATAGCTCGTCACGTCCGAGTATTCGTACGTGGCCGACTGAAATATCGGCATGACGGCCGCGCCGTTTATGCGGGGAGAGGGCTCGCCCGCGTGGATCAATTTTGTTTCGATGTTCCTGAAGTTTCTAGACATGAGAAGGATTCTCCCGGAAGGTCTGGCCCGAGCGGCCAAACCGTTCTGACATGCGCGAGGAATACCGACCGCTCTGAAGCGCCTATTCCCCGATGTCCTCGTTCCATATTTCGGGGTGCTTGGCGATGAAGTCCGACAGCATTTCTTTGCACTCCTGGGAGTCCATCTCTATCACCTCGACCCCGTTCTCCCGCAGCCAGTCGATGCCGCCGCGGAAGGTGTCGGACTCGCCCACGACGACCGTGCTTATCTTGAACTGCCGCACGAGCCCGCTGCAATACCAGCACGGCGCGAGCGTGGTGACCATTATGGTGTCGCGGTAATTAGTCTGCCGCCCCGCTTTACGAAAGGCGTCCGTCTCGCCATGAATCGACGGGTCGCCCTCCTGCACGCGCCGGTTGTGCCCGCGGCCCAAAAGCCGCCCGCTCCTGTGAAACAGGGCCGCGCCAATCGGTATCCCGCCTTCGGCCAGCCCCTCGCGCGCCTCGTCTATGGCCACGCGCAGCATCGCTTCATAATCGAGTTCTTCCGTCATAGACTTGCCTCAGCCGGCGGCGGCCGTCGCTTCAATCTCTATCTGATAGCCGTAGTGCAGATCCTTGACGGGTACTATCGCGCGCGCGGGGCGGTGCTCCCCCATCATCCGCGCGTAGACCTGATTGACCGGGCCCCACAGCTCGATGTCAGAGATGTATATCGTCATCCGCAGAACGCGGTTCAGGTCACTGCCCGCCGCTTTGAGGATCGCCCTGACGTTTTCGAGCGCGCGCTCCGTCTGCTCCTCGATTGAGCCCACGCGCCTCTCACTCGATCCGGGCACGAAGCCGAGCTGCCCGGCAACGTAGATTATCCCGTTATGAACAACCGCCTGCGAGTAATGGCCTCCCGCGGCCGGCGCGTCGGTGGTCTCTATCGTCCTGATCTCCATAATGTGAATCACCTCGTCTTTAAGCTTCGGTCATCTGCTCGTCTATCCTGATATTGCGCGCGGCCAGAGCTTTTACGAAAGCGTCGGGCGGCACGCAGCGCTCCTGCGGTATGGCGCCTTTTTCGGCGGTCTCCCCGCGCGCCATCATCTGCGCGATTATCGAAGCCGGGAAAGCGGTCGTGCGCATCATCGCGCTGAGGCCGGTGGCTTCGTCATATTTGTCGATGATGTCGTAACGAAGCTGCCGCCGCCCGCCCTCCCGCTCCCCGCGAAACTCGACGCGGATGAGCACGGCGTCCGGCCCGTCGGCGGGCAGCAGGCGCGTGAGCATCTCCGCCAGGACGCGGCGCGGCCTGACGCGCGCGCCATCGACTTCGATCTCCTGTCCGCTCATCATGCCTGCTTCGATCAACGCCTTGAACTTTTCGCAGTGGCCGGGGTAGCGGATCGTCTTGTAATCAAGCTCTTTTATCGAGCCCAGAAACGTCTCCGGCAGGGTGGACGTGCCCCCGGAAGTCTGGAAAGCCTCCATCGTCCCGAAGCCGGGGAAGTCGAGCGATTCGACCTCCGTCATCGACTCGACTTCGACTATGCGGCCGCCGCGCACGACGCGGGCGCGCTCGACGTACTCGTTGATCAGCCCTTCGACCGAAAAGATGAGCTGGTAATTGAAGGGGGGCCGGGGGTCGAGCGGCAGGCCCCCGACCCGGATGTGAACCTCTTCAAGCTTATCGAACCTTTGAGAGCCGTGCGCGACCAGGACCGAGACCATGCCGGGGGCCAGCCCGCAATCGGGGATGATGTTTATCCCGGCCTCGCGCGCGGCCTGATCGAGGGCCAGCTCCGAGGCCACGACATCGTTGTTGCCCCCCAGATCGCAGAAGCTCACCTTCGCCTCTATCGCGGCCCGCGCGAGCTGGTGGTTGAGAGGGTAGACGACGCAACTGATGGCCGCGTCGTGCCCGCGCATCAGCCCGACCGCCTGCCCGTAGTCTGAAGCGTCGGCCTGCTCCGTGACTAGCTTCGGGCTGCCGATCCTTTCGGCCACCGCGCTCAGCCGCCCGGCGTCCACGTCTGCAATCGTTACGGATTCCGCGCCGGAGTTATGAATAAGATCGAAGGCCGCGCCCAGGCCCATTCGACCCGCGCCCAGTACCAGAATTTTCATTCGATTCCTTTCAAATAAGATTGTCTATTTCTCACCCCTGACTTCTTCAAAAACTTCCGGGGGTAGCTCCGACGCCCGCCACAGGTACCAGCTCGCCACGGTTCTGAAGGGCTTCCACCGCTCGCCGTAAAGCGCCAGCTCCTTCGGGGCGGGCGGGCGGCCCAAAAGGTAGGCGAGGCCGAACCCTTTGCGGACCGCGAAGTCCCCGACCGGCAGCACGTCGGGCCGGCCGAGCCGGAAGATCAGCAGCATCTCGACGGTCCAGCGCCCGATGCCGCGCACGGCGGAGAGCCGCTCTATGATCTCCTCGTCCGACATCTTCTCAAGGCGCGCGAGCGAAGGCACGACGCCCGAGACGGTCTTCTCCGCGAGGTCTTTCAGGGCCGCGGTCTTGGCGCGCGAGAGGCCCGCGCCGCGCAGTTCTTCCTCCGACGCGGCCAGGATGTCGCGCGGCCGGAGGCGGTCCTTCCTGTCGAACAGCGCGAGGACTCGGGCGTGGATCGCCGAGGCCGCCGTCCCGTGCAACTGCTGGTAGACGATGTTTCTGGCGAGAGCTTCGAAGGGGTTGTGCATGCTCCTGATCTGCATGTTAAACGGGCCGACCAGCCGCATCAGGAGAGCTAACCGCTCGTCGGCCGCCGAGAGATGGGCGACGGCCTCCGACGGGTCGAAGCGGTAGCCATCAGCATTCGGCCCTGTTTGATTTTTTTTCCGACCGGCCATGAGATCGACTATTATTATCCGAACGGGAGCGAAGAAGGAAGTCGATTCAGGCCGCGAGCCGGGCTTGATTCGGGCGGGCGGCCTCACTAATATAATTGGCGTTTTTTATATTCGCACAACCGGAGACAGACCGATGATCGTAACAGGCTTGATCTGGAGCGGTGTTCTTCTGTCTGCCATTGGAGTGATGGGGCTGGCAACAAGCTCCAGGCCAGGGCCGGAAGATACACCAGACGATAACCCCGGAGGTTCCCCCGCCGGAAGCCCGAAACCCTCGGCGGGCGTCGAGCACCTGCGGGCGGCCAACAAGGTGCGGCTGATCGACGACAGCGAGCGCGGCTTCGGCATCGCCCGCCTGCCGAACGGAGTCTACGGGTTCACTTACGCGCCGCAGCAGGAGTCGCCCCTGTTCGCGCAGAAGAGCTTCCACAGCTTCGAGATGCATAAGCTCGCGGACGGCTCCGTCCATTTAGTCGGGTTCGTGACGGAAGAGGAGGCCTCGAAGCTCGCGTCCTCCGAAGAGTACTTCGACGTGGACCTCTACCCCGACGCGTGGGAGAGTTCCGCGAAGGCCGTAAGTGTCCCTTCGTCCCGAGTCCTTGAGATGAAGGGACCTTCCAGACTGCCGGGTAATGCGCTCACCCTGCGATGCCGCTCCGGCATCAGGTGACGAAGCGACAAAGTGACGGGGGGCCGGCCGGGATTCCATAGAGACAACCCTTCATGATTTCCGGCGCGGGGACGCGGCATGATCTCACACCGAGAAACATGCCGCGTCCCCGCGAGCAGTGATCACTGTCTCGCGAGAAAGTCCGCGATACTGCCCGCTAGGCTCTGCGCGGCGGGAGGGTCGTAGTTGCCCATCACTATGACCGTGTAGCTGCCGTCCCAGAATATCTTCAGGTCCGAGTTGATTCCGGGAGCGCCGCCGCTGTGCCCTCGCACGCTCTTGCCGCCCTTCAGCTCATCGGAGAAACCGTAGCCGTATTTCGCCGGGCCGCCCTGCCCCGTGTCCACCGACCCGCTCGTGATCTTTTCAGACAGCTCCGGGCTCAGCAGCTTGTTCCGGCGCAGGGCCTGCGCGAACCTGAGCAGGTCGGGCGCGGTCGAGTACCCGCCCCCCGCGGGGCTCCCTTTCAGGGGCAGGCTCATCCAGTTCGCGCGGCGCGGCTCCAACCCCAGAGGGTCGCCGGCCCCGAACCGTGTGTAGCCGACCGCGAGGTTCGGGGTCACTTCGTCCATCGCGAACGAGCCCGTGTCGTTCATCCCCGCGGGCTTGAAGATGTGCTCGCGCACGTAATCGAAATAGTTCTCGCCCGATATTTTTTCGACCACCGCCCCGAGCACTATGAAGGATGCGTTGCTGTACCTCCACCGCGTGCCCGGCTCGAACAACAGGGCGTCGTTTGCGAAGATGGGGAAGTAGTCGCGCGGGTTCCTGTACCTCTCGCGATTCTGGAAGAACTCGGGCTTGAAGAAGTCCCCGAGCCCCGAAGTGTGCGTGAGCAGGTGGTGGACCTTAACCTTCCCGGCCACCTCTTTGTTCGGGTACTCGGGCAAGACCTTCGCGAGCGTGTCGTCGTAGGAGAGCTTGCCCGCCTGCACGAGCTGCGCTATCGCGACGCTCGTGAACATCTTGTTCATCGAGCCGAGGTTGAATTTCGTGTCGACCTTGTTGGGGGCGCCGAAGACCTTCTCGGCCATGCCGTACGCCTTGTTGAAGATGACGGAGTCGCCTTTCGCGACCAGCACGACGCCCGAGAACCTGTCCTCTCTGGCCGCGCGCTCGACGTGCCGCTCGATCTCCTTTATGGCCTCGGGGTCGCCCATCTTCTCCCTCGACCAGGCGTTCGCTTTCTCCGCCTCGGGGTCGGCGACGACCCTCAGGCCGTAACCTTCCAGCCTGTCGGGCTGCGCCTTGTCCACGCGCATGAGCATGCGAACGTGGATGTTCCCGCGCTTCGTGCGCGTCAGGAACCTGATCTCGGAGGGGGACGAGTCTATGATGCTTTTTAGCTCGAACCCCCCGCTCTGCGCGGAGAGCTTTTGAAGCTCCGACACGAGCTCGTCCATAGGGGTCTCCTTGAGGACCGAGTCCGAGTACCCCGACTTGATGAAGCTGGCCTGCCGCTCTTTATCCCCGCTGTTGATCGCTTCCACGAACGAGCGGGCGAGCTTGCCCACGGGCGTGGCTGGGAACTCCGCGCCGTTCGCGGGCTGCTGCGCTCTCGCGACCGGTAGCGAGAGCATCGAGGAGACGACCAGAGCCATCACGACGCCCGTCGAAGAGAGTAGTGTGAAATTCGGCCTTATCTTCATAATTCCTTCACCTCGTACCGCTAGTAATTAATGATATCGGTTTCGCAATAGGATAAACGCGAAAGGTCGGGATTCGTTTTATAGATTGTTATAATATGGTCCATTCACAGCGTGAATACGGAAATCTTATGAACCTCAAATCTTTCGACCTCAACCTGCTGCTCATATTCGAAGCCCTGATGGAGGAGCGCAACGTCACGCGCGCGGCGAGGCGCGTGGGGCTAAGCCAGCCCGCGATGAGTAACGCGCTGACGAGGCTCCGCCGCACGTTCAACGACCCGCTGCTGGTCCGTACGCCCACCGGGATGGCCCCGACCCCCGCGGCGCGGGCGATGATAGCGGCCGTCCGTGAGGCGCTCGCGCAACTGCGGGCGGCCCTCGAAGAGAAGCCCGCCTTCGACCCCTCGGCTTCCCGGCGCACGTTTCAGGTGATGACCAACGACTACACGGAGATCATGCTGCTCGCACCCCTCCTGCGCACCCTGCGCCAGCGCGCGAGCGGGATAAACCTGAGAATCCACCGCTCGGCCAGCGTATTTCAGGCCCCGACGCCCGCGCAGCTTGCGGACTCGTTGAACCTGGCCATCGGGTTCTTTCCCGACGCGCTCGCGCTCGACGCGGCCCTGCACTTCGAGCTTTTGTGGGAGGAGAAGAACGTCTGCATCGCCAGCGCCGCGCACCCTTCGATCCGGGGCAAGGTGTCCCTGCGCCAGTACGTGGCGGCGCGGCACGCGGCGGTGTTTTATAAAACGGAAGGCCCTGGCATCATCGACACCCTGCTCGCGCAGAAAGGTTTCTCGCGCCACTCGACGGTACTTGTGCCGCACTTCGCGAGCGTCCCGTTCATGGTCTCCGAATCGGACCTCATAGCCACGGTGCCCGAACGGCTCGCCCTGAAATTCAGCAAGCTCGCAAAGCTGCAAGTGCTGCCCGTCCCCATAAACATCCCGCCATTCCGCCTGACGATGGTGTGGCACGAGCGGATTCACGGGGACCCGGCGCACACGTGGATGAGAAACCTGATCGCGGAGGTCGCGGCGGGCGTCAGGTGAGCGGCCCCGTATTGATCGCGTGAATAGCCGGGACGAGGGCGGGAATAATCAGACGCCGGGCCGGGATTAAACGATTTGAAAGAGAGCCAGCAAACCTTGAAAGGAGAAACGCCTTATGAGTTTGAGCAGAGTAGAAGACGTGCTCAGTTGGGTATTTCAAATCGCGGCCGCCGTCATCCTTTTGCAGACGTTGTTTTTCAAATTCACCGGAGCGGAAGAATCGGTCTACATATTCTCTACCCTCGGCCTTGAGCCGTGGGGCAGGATAGGTTCGGGCATAGTCGAGTTGATAGCCTCCGTCCTGCTGCTCATCCCCTCGACCGTGAGTCTGGGGGCGGTCCTTTCAATGGGGGTCACCGGCCTTCTCGGTTATGGAAAAGATCGTGCCCCTCTCTTCCTCCGGGCGGCGGATGTAGAAGACTCTGAACTCGAACCCGGCGCGTACTCCTGAATCAGCATGTCCACCCGCGAGCGATTCAGGTTGTCTTTTAACTCGCCCTCCGATCCGACGATCATAACGCCCGACCCGCGCTGGCCCTCGTTCGGCTTCAGGACCACGGGAAAGCAGAGGTCGTTTTCTGAGATGAAGCGATTCGCTTTTTAGAGCTTCGCGAATGGGTCGAGGCCCCTTCTATCAGCGACGCGCGGGCCACAAAATCCTTCACGCCGCCGAGGCCGCGAAGGATTCCGATCTTTGACTCGCCGGCCTTCGAAACCGACATGGCCTCGATTATCGCGAGCCCGCGGTCCGATTCGGCCAGAACGTTCCTCCGCCTGTCTTCATAATCGATCCGGCCCATTGAGGCGGCGTCGGGGTCACGAAGAGGCGGTGATCGATGCTTTCTATCAGTTCGATTCCCTGCCGTAGGGCGTGGATGTTGTCTTCGATCAGGATGCCGGGGGGCGCATTCTTCCTCCAATATAACCGCCGGTGTGAATTCATCCATGACTGCTCGCCACAGCTTTCCCGCCAGCGCTTTCCGGTCGCCGTCGCGAACCGGCTCGGGGCCGAAGCTGAGGGTCGCGTAAATTTCAGTCAGGGAGAAGAGCCTTGCCACGTGATCGAGAAAAGTCATTGACCGGCGGAGTAGAGGCCTCGCGCGGCCCGCGCCATCTCTGATGTCTGCATGCGGTAGGTGCCGACGACCTCGCCCCTCGCCGTCTCGTAGACGACAAGGTGATGGCACGTCTCGTCGAACTCATCCGAGTCCCGGCCGGTTTGAAAGGAGGATTCGAGCCCTTCTCCAAGCTCAAGGTTGAAGACCTCGAACCGCAGCCTCAAGGCCGCGTCCACAGAGCGGTTTTATTCCATCCCGGCGTCGGCCTAAGCGCCGGCGGCGCTGCTCCGCCCGGCCGGCTTAAGCTCGTAAATATCCTCGAACGTCGCGCGCAATAGTTCGGCCACGCTCCACGCCTGCGCGATGCAGCCGCGCGGCTCGTGCGGAGCGTCCCCGTCGAATATCTCTGACACCTGATTAAGGCCCGCGTCGAAGAGGTGCTCGCGAAAGGCCGCGACCCACCCCTCGGCGCGAGCGCGGGCACGCGCCCGGCCGGGTTCGTTTGCCGAATTCACTTTGATGTACGCGGTGATGAATGGCCCCATCAGCCACGACCACACCGTCCCCTGATGGTAGGAGACATCCCGCCGCCACGGGTCGCCTTCGTACCGCCCGATATATTGAGCATCCGCCGGCGAGAGGCTTCTCAGCCCGAAGGGGGTGAGCAGGTCGCGCTCGACCGTTTCGACCACGCGCCTCGCCTTATCCCGCGAGAGCATTGCGTGAGGCAGGCTGACCGCGAAAATTTGGTTGGGGCGGACGGAAGGGTCTGCCGAAGGGGCGGGCGCGCCGCCACCGACCACGTCGTAGAGGCAGCCTTCATCTTCATTCCAGAACTTTTTATTGAAACTCCGCTTCGCGCGCCGGGCCATCCTGCCGAATAGCCGCTCGCGCCCGGCTTCCCCGAATCTTCGCGCGAATCCTTCCATGACGCGGAGGGCGTTGTACCATAGAGCCTGAATCTCGACGGGCTTCCCGCGCCGGGGGGTCACGACGTAATCCCCCACTTTCGCGTCCATCCACGTGAGCTGCGCGCCCTCGGCCCCCGAGGCGAGCAGGGCGTCCTCGTCCACCCGTATGCCGAAGCGCGTGCCGCGCACGTGCCAGTCTATCGATTCGGCCATCGCTTCATAAAGATTCCGCCGTATGAATTCATAATCTCTGCTGTAATCCGCGAGCGAGCGAACCGCCTCGAAGAACCAGAGGGTCGCGTCCACTGTGTTGTATTCGGGGGCCTCTCCCGCGTCGGGGTAGCGGTTTGGGAGCATGCCCTGATCGAGGTGGCGGGCGAATTCGAGCAGGATGCTCTTCGCAACGTCGAAGCGCCCGGTCGCCAGGGTGAGGCCCGGCAGGGCGATCATCGTGTCGCGGCCCCAGTCGGTGAACCAGTGGTACCCCGCGATGACCGTCTTGTGGTCCCCGCGCGCGACGATGAACTGGTCGGAGGCAGAGACTAGCGCCCGCGCAAGCTCGCCGCCCGGCGGGGCGGACTGAAGCCGCTCGCGCCTGCCCAGCTCGGTCATGCGGTAAGAGCCCGCCGCCGCCGCGTCGCGCGGCTCGGTCGAAGCGATTATGGCCGCGCGCGGCTTGCGCGAAAGGTCGAAAGTGAGGGCGAATGGATTGAAGAGGTCTTCTTTGAAATCGAGCCCCCGCTCGCGCTCGGCCTCGTACTCGAAGCTGCGGTACCAGAACCCCTCGGGCCGAATCTCTTCCGCGTCGTGAGCGAAGTGGAGCGCGGGCAGGTCGCGGTAGGGCGCGAAGCTAGCCCTGCCCTCTTCGACCTCCACGCGGGGGTCGAGCGCGCCGTTCTCATGCGTCGTGCCGTGATAATCGCGGAAGGCCACGAGCGGGCGCACTTCGAGCGCGCAGGTTAATCGGGCGCCTTCAAGGCTGCGGGCTTCGTACTGGACGACCGAAGAGTTTTCGCCATGGATCATAAAGATTGACTTCTCTATCTCGAAGCCTTCCACCCCGTAGGTGAAGACGGGGAAGGGGTCGAGCCTGAAACGTTTGAGGTAGGCGAAGCCTCGCGGGTGAATCGCGCCGGGGTATTGATTGGCCGATAGGTCGAATCTCCGCCCGCCGACGACGAGAGTCTCTTCGAGCTTTGAAAGCAGCAGCAGCCTTCCGACGGGCGGGCGGGTCGCGGCGACCAGCAGGCCGTGATAGCGCCGCGTGTTGAGCCCGGTCAGGGTGGACGAGGCGAAGCCGCCGATTCCGTTAGTCTCAAGCCACTCGCGCCTCGAAGCGGCGCTCAGGTCTCCGCAAATCTCTTCGGTGAATTCGATCATTCCGGCACCTGTTCTACAGGGGCGCGACCTCGCAGAATACTTTGATCGCGCCCTTGGCGTTGGTGAGCTTCTCGAACAGCTCTCCGTAATTTTCCAGCCCCTTGACGGGGTGCGTGAGCAGTCTCGCGAGCCAGCCCGGATACTCAAGCTCGGTCTGCGAGAGGTCGCGCACACCCATTTCGAAATACTCGCGGTTGGCGTTGACCGTGCCGACCATCACCTTATTGCCCAGCACGAATTCGAGGTTGATCCTGTCGGCGGGCACCTCGACTTTCCGGTCGCCTCCCGTCACGCTCGAAAGCACGAGCACGCCGTTTTTCCCGAGCACCTGCATGCTGTCGAAGACGATGGGAGAGTAACCAGTCGCCTCGAATATCAGGTCGAACGGCCCCGCCTCGCGCGCCGCGTCGAGCAGGGGCACGTCGGCGGTCGAGATATATTGAGCGCCGATCTCTTCGAGCAGGTCGGAGTTGATGTAGGGCTTCGGGGACTTGGCGAAGGTGACGACCTCGAGCCCGCGCAGACGCAGGACGAGCGTGGCGAGCAGGCCGATGGTCCCCGCGCCCATGACGGCCGCGCGCTTCGGGCGCCACACGCGGAGGCGGCGCTGTATCTCGTACGCCTGAGCTATTCCCTTCTCCACCACGGTCGCGGGCTCAAGCAGCACGCCGACTTCCTTCAGCCCCCGCGGGACTTTCACTATGAACTCCGCGTCGTCGACGTAGTACTCGGTCAGGTACCCGTGGAGCAGGTTGATGCCGCGCTCGAAGTAGGTGTCGTCGGTGGTCATATCGTTCGTGCCGATGAGGTCGTATATGCTCGACCCCGGACGCCGGACGGTCGCCACGACGTAATCGCCGGGCTCCAATCCCGAGACGTTCGGCCCGACCGACTCGACCTGCCCGAAGCTCTCGTGGCCGAGCACCAGAAAGTCGTAGCCTTCGGGGGCCGCGCCGTATTCCGCCGCGTTGATCTCCTTGTCCGTGCCGTCCACGCCGACGCGCAGGACCTTGACCAGCACGCCACGCCCGCCGGGGATTTCGGAGGTCGAGGGCTTCGGCAATTCGGCCAGGTGAACGCTGCCGGGTTTTCCGGGGTATACTGCGATAGCTTTCATGTCTGATCTTTCTCCTTGTTACTCGCTTATACTCGCCGTTACTCGCCGCTCTGTTGAATCAGCTTGGCGACGAGGGCGGTCCACCCCGTCTGGTGGCTCGCGCCTATGCCCGCGCCGTTGTCGCCGTGAAAGTATTCGTGAAACGGGACGTAGTCGCGCCAGTTCGGGTCCGTCTGAAATTTCTCCGCGCCGCCGAAGACCGGCCTGCGCCCCTCAGAGTCACGCAGGAAGATGCGCGTGAGCCTCCTCGAAATCTCCCCCGAGATTTCCCACAGGTTCATCATCCGGCCCGAGCCCTCGGGACACTCCACCCGAAATTCGTCCCCGAGGTAGTGGTGGAATTTTTGGAGAGATTCGATGATCAGGTAGTTGATGGGGAACCAGATCGGCCCGCGCCAGTTCGAGTTCCCTCCGAACAGGCCCGTGCTCGATTCGGCGGGCTCGTAATCGACGCGGTACTCCTTCCCGTCCACGCCGAGCCTGTACGGGCGGTCTTTATGCATGCGCGAGATCGAGCGGATGCCGTAGGGCGAGAGGAATTCGTTCTCGTCGAGCATGATTTTCAGCACCCGGCGCAACTGTTCGGGGTCGACGATGGAGAGCAGGCGGCGCTCGCCGCGGCCGGGGCTCCGCATGCAGGCGACGTTTCGGGTGAGGTCACTGCGGTTGTCTATGAACCATTCGAGCCGCCGCTTGAAGCCCGGCATCCTGTCGAGCTGTTCCGGCTCCAAAGTATCGACCGCGAACAGGGGGATCAGGCCAACGAGCGAGCGCACCTTCATCGGCACGCTTTCGCCGCCGGGCAGGTGCAGCACGTCGTAATAGAATCCGTCCCCCTCGTCCCACATCCGTATGTCGTCCTGGTCGAGGTCGTTGATGGCGCGGGCGATGTAGAGGAAGTGCTCCCAGAATTTGCTGGCGACATCCTCGTAGCTGGAATTCTCGCCCGCGAGCTCAAGGGCTATGGACATCAGGTTCAGGCAGTACATGCCCATCCAGCTCGTCCCGTCCGCCTGCTCTATGTGGCCCCCGGTGGGGAGAGGGGCGCTGCGGTCGAACACCCCTATGTTATCGAGCCCGAGGAAGCCGCCCTGAAAAACGTTCCGCCCCTCGGCGTCCTTGCGGTTCACCCACCACGTGAAATTGAGCATGAGCTTATGGAACACCCGTTCGAGAAACCTGAGGTCCCCCCTGCCCGTCCTCTTCTTCTCGATCTTGTAGACGCGCCACGCGGCCCACGCGTGCACGGGCGGGTTAACGTCCCCGAAACCCCACTCGTAGGCGGGCAGTTGCCCGTTCGGGTGCATGTACCATTCGCGCAGCAGGAGCACCAGTTGCTCCTTGGCGAAGTCCGAATCGACCAGAGCGAGCGGCAGGCAGTGGAAGGCGAGGTCCCATGCCGCGTACCACGGGTACTCCCATTTGTCGGGCATCGAGATGATGTCGTCGTTGTAAAGATGAGTCCAGTCGCGGTTGCGGCCCTTCGCCCGCTCCGGCGGCGGGGGCGGCTCAGCCGGGTCGCCCTTCAGCCACTTCCTCAGGTCGTAGTAGTAGAACTGCTTGCTCCAGAGCAGTCCCCCGAGCGCCTGCCTCATCACTCCGCGGTTATCTTCGGAGGCGTTTTCGGGGATTATCTTCGCGTAGAACTCGTCGGCCTCGGCCCTGCGCTCGGCGAAGACTTTTTCGAAGTCGCCGTTGCATGGGTCGCCGTCCGAGGGCCGCAGCTCAAGGTCCGTGAGCCGCTGCCTTATCACCCGCGTCTCTCCCGGCCCGAGCCGCAGAGGGTAATGGGCCGCCGCCTTGGTGCCCGAGCGCGCGGGGTTCACCGCGCCCCGGTCTCCGCGGACGACGTAATCGTTGATCGCATCTTTCGGATGGCGCGTGCCGTTCTCGTGCCCGTAGAGCCTCAGGGTATTCGTCTCGTTCTCCGCGAACAACAGCTCAGGCGCGCCCTGACAGAAGAGCCAGCGGTGCCCATAATACTCGTGGCACAACTGGACCACGCCCGCGTTCTTCACGTCCGGCACCCTGCGAAGCGACGGGCGCGCCGAGCCGCTCTCCCACGACCATGTGTTGCGGAACCAGATGGTCGGGAGCAGGTGCAGGTCCGCGGGCTCGGGCCCGCGGTTCGTGGCCGTGATGCGGATCAGGATGTCTTCGGGGGTGGCTTTCGCGTACTCGACGGACACGTCGAAGTAGCGGTCGTCGTCGAAAACTCCCGTGTCTATCAACTCGTACTCAAGCTCCCCCTTCCCGCGCCGCCGGTTCTCTTCGACGAGTCGCGCGTAGGGGAACTCGGCCTGCGGGTATTTGTAGAGGAATTTCATGTAAGAATGGGTCGGCGTGGAATCGAGGTAGAAGTAGTATTCTTTAACGTCTTCGCCGTGATTGCCCTCGCTGCCCGTGAGCCCGAAGAGCCTCTCTTTAAGGATGGGGTCGCGCCCGTTCCACAGGGAGAGCGCGAAGCAAATGAACTGGTGGCGGTCCGAGATGCCGCCGATCCCGTCCTCCCCCCACCGGTAAGCCTTCGAGCGGGCGAGGTCGTGCGGGAAGTAATCCCAGGCGGTGCCGTGCCCGCTGTAGTCCTCGCGCACGGTGCCCCACGCGCGCTCGCTGAGGTAAGGCCCCCAGCGCTTCCAGTGCGCCTTGCGCTCCCGCGATTGCCGGAGCCTCTCTTCTTCTCTGGTCATGTCCGCAGATCCTTTTCTTCCCTATTCTGACGGGCGCGCGGCGGGGAGTAACTTGTTTAGCGGACCCCTGTGATACCGCGTTGCGCCGCCCGCCCACCATTCCTGATCACTCATCATCCAAGCTGACGTTCTCCCTCCCGTGCCTCAGCACCTTCGCCATCCAGATCAGCTCTTTTAAAAATTTATCCGCGCGCTTGTAGTACGCCTCGTCGATGAGTTTGCCTTCCGAGTCGAAGCGGTCCTGCACGGACGAAAAATTCACGTCCCAGAATATCGCCACGAGCCCCAGTTCCCTGAAGACCGGCAGGAGATTCTCTATCACCCGCGCCCCGCCGAACGGCCCGGCGGAGACTCCGCACACGCCGACGGCTTTATGGATGTACTCTTTGAGGTTCGAATCGAGCGCGTGCTTGAGCAGGCCGGGGTAGCCGTGGTTATATTCGGGGGCGACGATGACGAGGGCGTCGGCCCGCTCCATCTGCGCGGAGAAGGCCGGGTCCTTGATCGCCTCGCCCGCGTCCGTGATGGGCAGCTTCAGCTCGCGCACGTCGATCAGGACCGTCTCGACCCCCTTCCTCTTGCCCACTTCACTGAGCATGAAGCGGGCCGCGTGCTCGCTCATCCTCCCCTGTCGCGGGGTGCCGAGAATTACTGGTATGAACAATGGTCTCGTGTTATCCATAGGCCACCTTTCGGGTCAGTTTTCAATGAGCTGTAAGACGTGCCCGTCCGGGTCGCGCACGAGAAAACTCTTTCTGAAAGCCATCTCGTCTTCCGGCATCGCGATCACTCCGGAAGATACGGAGTGATATTTCGCCGCGAACAGGCGTCGGGCGGCAGCGCCCGCGTCCACCGTCACCAGCTTTGTCTGCCAGTGTATAAGATCATTGGCCCTTTTGTCCGACGGAATGGGGCGCCCATCGCGCGGCGACAGGTATTCGAGAAATTCTACCCCCGGCCCCGCCTCGGCGCGGAGGCTCGTGATTCTCAGGCACGCGCCGAAGACGTTATTCAAGTGCCCCTGCTCCGTGCCGTGATTTTCGCTTTCGCCCCCGACCTTCAGGCCCAGGGCGTTGCGGTAGAACCTGAGGCTTGCCTCCGTGTCGCCCACGACTATTGCCGTGTGGTCTATACCGAGAAAAAGATTCTCGGAGGGCCGGTGCCATCTGGCGTCGCCTTTGCCCGTGCGCCCTTCGACGGCATTCAACCTTACGGGGGTGGGAATGACCGCGAAACGATTCTGCGCGTGAGAGTGCTCGTGTTCCCGCGAGCGCCGCCGGACGGCGATTTCTCCGGGCATCGAAGCCATCAATGTGCTCATAATTTCTCCACCGAACGGCGCGGGCTTAATCTCCACTTTGAGCAGCTCCCCCGCACACACCTCTGTAATACCGGGCGGGGCGGGGAATATTCCAGCAGGGGTCAGAGGCCGGCGGTCAGGAGCCAGTGATGCCGCCCATGATCTCGATTTGATCCAAAAGGATTCTATAAAGAGAGTCTGAAATCTTCCTTCCTTAGCCCCTGGCCCCTGACTCCTGACCACTGCCCCCTGAAGTACGGTATCCCGTAGATTTTTCGCAAGGTCCGAGCGGAGGTCTGTTCATGGATTATGGGCGCGAGTTCCACGGCTTGCCGGGCGCTCATCAATCTTAATTTTCAGTGAGCCCGTGTGCATTCAGATGCCATATCGAATGTGGTGAGGTGAGTTGTGTCCGGAAGAAAGAACAGGCTGGATCGCCTTCAGATCGCAAACCCCTGCAATATCGAATGGAACCGCATGGCGGGCGGTGAACAGGTTCGCTATTGCTTACAGTGCGACAAGCGGGTCTACAATTTTTCGAAGATGACGCGCGGCGAAGCAGAGGCCATCGTCTCCGCCGCGCGCGGGAAGCTCTGCGCGCGAATAACGCGCGGGGCCGACGGGACCGTCGTTGCCGAAGAGGCCCGGCCCGCCCTGCATCTCATCAGCCGTCGCGCCTCGCCCGTCGCCGCGGCCGTCGTCACGGCGATACTCGGCATCAGCGGCAGCGCGAGCGCCATAGTATTCCCGCAGGCGGAATCGTCCGTCTCAGGTCCATCCGGGGCGGGGGCGAAGAAGCCCGAGTCTCAGCCGCGGGCGGAAGGGGGAACTGCTTCGCTGTCGGGTCGTATTCTTGATGCGGAGGGCGCGGTGATCGCGGGGGCGAAGATAGTACTCACAAACGTGGAGACTTCCGAGACTCACTCCGCTGAATCGTCCGATGAAGGGCGGTACGGATTCGCCTCGCTCAAGCCGGGCGCTTACCATCTGTCGCTCGCGGCCATGGGATTCGGTCAGGTGATCGAACAGATGACCTTGTCTCAAAATCAGCAGCAGAACTTCGATGTCACGATGCAGGTCGAAAGCTCCGTGACTATGGGAGAGATAGTCATCTCTCCCCCGGAGCCTCTCCGAAACCTATATTTCGAGAGCGACCTGATCGTGGTCGCGAGCGTCGGCAAATCGGTTTCGCTGGAAAGTAAAGAGCACGGGGAGATGATGAAGACGGAGCTTCGAATCTCTTCGACCATAAAAGGCAAGGGCAGGAAGCGAGTCGTTTACCTCCACCACTGGAAGTGGAAGGACCCCGAGAGCCGCTTCACGGAAGGCGACAGCCTGCTCCTCTTCCTCAAACCTCACGCGAATGCTCGGGACGGCTACGAGGTGAGTCAGGAAATGTACGGTATCAAGAAGCTCTCGACGCGCGACCTGTCGGTCTACGCCGAGCGGATGAGGGAGCTTGAGGTCATAGGCGAAGCCACGCGCGATAACGCCCAAGAGATGACCGAGTGGCTCGTGCGTTGCGCCGAAGACCCCGCGACGAGATGGGAGGGCGCTTACGAGCTGGCCGCGTGGGCGCGAGCTACGGAGCAGAAAAAACCGGAAGAGCCTCAGGAACCCAATTCCGAATCGGGAGAGGCGGCCACGGCTTCAGCAGGTGCGGCGCTTAACTTCGCCGAGATGCTGACCGGTAAGCAGAGGGAGCGCCTGATGACGGCCCTCTTCAAGACCGACCCGGCCGGGGACGGCGAAGGCGACCTGATAGAGCTTGCGTTTATATGGCGAGACGAACGGCTGGCACCCTACCTCGTGTCTCAGCTCCGCCGCCCGGAGAATGATGCGCCCCAGCGCGCTCTCAGGTGGACTAGGGTACTCGGCGAATTATTCGACGACGAAGATTTGTATTCACTCGTCGACAAATATTACGAGAGCGCCGATATCGAGTATAACCTTGAGCCTGAAAGCGGAGAGGCGAGTATAGAGCAGGCGCGCCGGGAGCGGAGCGCGATACTGGTAGAGATCCTCTCGGCAGTCGGAAAGAAGATGGGCGAGATGAAGTCGAAGGCGGGTCGCGATTAAAAAATAGATGAGATCGCTCCGGGCGGAAAGCGAGTCATCCCCCTCGCCTTTCCTGCCCCGTCCCCTGCGGAGGGGACCTGTGAGAGCAGGGCTCGGCGCGCAACAGATGTCCCCTGTTGCACGCGCACAGATGGGCGCATCATCTCGCGCGAGCCGCGCCCTGCCCCGCAGCATTATCATTTAGTGATAGAGTTGAATCTCACTGATACACACGGGCGTTGTCACATAATCTTAAAACGTACATCCGTCCATCCTCATACAGTACACACCGTAGCCGTGATTTCGTTCGGGGCTTGCAGAGGCCGAAAATGGCGTTTTCCCTAAGAGTTTTCGCATTTCTTGAGTGGCACACCGCTTGCGATATTAACTAAACAGATCGACGCTGAAAGCATCAGGCGGAGATTTAAGGCGGCAACGATCCGCCGAATGTGGACAGGCGAGGCAGCATGATTCTCGCCGAATAAATATAAGTGGAGATACAAGGAGGAGCGAGAAATGAACAGGAGTAAAGCAGAGACACCATTCTTTGCGAGATATCTTGAAGGACAGGATTTTCCGAATGTGAAGACCAGCATCAAGGCCGGTGGAACCGGTGAAGAAAGCCCGCCGCCGCAGACGTTGAAGTACCCGTCGGATACGGATGAAGTGAGCAGCAGGGGCAAGTAAAGCTTGCCTCCGGGCCTTCTGGAAAGAGGTCTCAAGCATATGGATAACATGCGCGAATGAACCGGCCGAGCTTAACACGCCCGGCCGGTTTCGTTATTAGCATCACGATTCTGATTGACAAATCATTACAACTGCCTTCAAACTCCTCAAGGCTCCGGGTAGATCAGACCCAGTCCCGAATTTACATTTCATCCGATAAGGGTTGTACAGATGAGAATACCGTTTCGAATGAAGCCCCGCGCCCAGGCTATCGTGCGCTCCGCCGGGATCGTCTCCGCGCTCGCTCTGATGCTTCCTCTGGCTCCGCCCGTCCGGGCCGACGGCGAATACACCGGGAAGCTGGAGCCGCAGTTGAGGGTCAACCGGGATGGCCGAGAGCACGTGGCCTTCAGGCCCATCGCCGACCTGTCAAAGCTCAGGCTCGCGAAGCCGATTGAGAAAGGCGCGACCGTTACGGCGGGCCGCCTCTATCACGTGCTCAACGACAAGTCGGCCATCCTGACTCTGCTGGTCGAGCCGGAAGACGAGCCGCCTTACCTGCTCGCGGACATCGACCTCAACAATCAGTTCGACGAGAGCGAGCGGTTCGAGTTCAAGCGCGGGGAAGAAGACAACCCATACATCTGGGAGGCGTCCGTCAGCCAGCCACTCAAAGAGGGACCGTTCCAGAGCTTCCCTTTGTTCGTCCAGTACATGAAGAATGTGCGGTGGGAGGGCATGTCCGACGATGAACGCATGCTGTTCGAGTCGAGGGCAGCCTTCGCCGCGGGGTTCGTCGATATTCAGGGCAGGAAGACGCTCGTGCAGTACGATTACAACGCGCGCGCGAATAAGATCAGCGTGATGAATGGCAGGCTCGGGGTTGACGCCGACGGCGACGGCGAGGTCGACTTCGACCCCTTCTCCCCCGAAGCGGCCGAGACGCAGGACGAAGCGGTCGTCTTCCGGGTCGGCAACAACTACGTCTCCACCAAGAAGGTCGACCTGGAAAAGAACCTAATAACGATGAGGTCGCATCCGGCGTCGGACTACAAGCGCATCGAAGTGGCGGTTGGGAAGGAGATGCCCGACTTCGAGTTCACCGATTTCAATGGCAAAAAGCGCAGGCTGTCGGAATTCAGGGGCAAGCACGTGCTGATAGATTTCTGGGGCATGTGGTGCCCCCCCTGCCGCCAGGAACTCCCCTACCTCAAGGCGGCGTACTCGCGCTTTCAGGCGAGGGGCTTCGAGATTCTCGGGCTGAACACCGATCAGCCGGAGGTGATGCCGCAGGTGAAGACGACCCTCGAAAAGAACGGCATGCCCTGGACTCAGGCGAAGATGGACAGCATCATCCGGGTCATCCGAAACCTGCGAATCAATTCGTACCCGACCACCATGCTCATCGGGCCGGACGGCAGGATCATCTCGCTCAACAACACGAAAAAGGGGCAGCCCGGCCTTCGCGGCAACGACCTGCTGAAGAGTCTCGACAAGATTCTGCCGCACTGAACGAAGACCGGGGCGGGCGCGAGGCCCGTCCCCGCAAGTAATCCCAGCCCGAGCCAGCCGATTCTCAGATTAAACTCGAACAAATCCGAACAGTTTCGCGGGCCGCTTCCTCTTAAATAATGGAGAGAGAAAATGGCGACTGAAAAGCGGGAGATCATGCGCGTGCTGCTGGCCCAGACCGGAGACCGGGCCGCGCTCGACGAGCTTTTCAGGAACATCGAGGTCCCGCTCTACCGCTACATCCTCAGCCTTGTGAGAGAGCCGGGGCTCGCCGAAGACGCGCTTCAGGAAGTGCTGTTGTTGATCTACAAGAAACTCTACTGGCTCAGGCAGCCGGAGCTTTTCAGGCCGTGGGCGTACAGGATAGCGAGCCGAGAGGCTTTCAGGTCTCTGAGGAAGGAGCGCAGGTGGTCGGATCAGGTCAGGGACGAAGCGGTCCTCGAAGCCATACCCGCGCCCGCGCAGGACGCGTTCGAGCCCGAACTGTTGGAGCGCATCCCCGACCTTCTGGGCCGGGTCTCTCCCGGTAACCGGGCCGTCCTCGTGCTGCACTACCTGCACGAGATGTCCCTACAGGAAGTCGCGGACGTGCTGGGGCTGCCGGTAGGCACGGTTAAGTCGAGGCTCTCGTACGGCCTCGCGACCCTCCGCAAAAACCTGCAGAGCTGCGGGCCGCGCGGCGATCTCGAAAAGTGAGGAGACGGGTATGCCGGAAAGCACCGACGATGACGAGAGACAGAAGCCGGTCATGAAGACCGTGATAATCCTTTTGGCGATAGTGGAGGCCGTGGTGATAATCACGGCCATCCTGTTCAAGATTTACGTTTGAACTTCGCAGAGCTATGGAGGCTATTATGATTAGAGAGAGCGGTGTCGAACAGGCGCGGAGGTCGGCCCTGGACCGGATAGATAAGAGCGAAAGGTCTTACAAGATCGCCTGGGTCGCGGGGCTGGCAATCGAGGCTCTCTTCCTGCTGAGCTTCGTGCTGCTGGCCGACTTCTCCAACCGGAATCACGTCCTGCTGCTGATAGCGGCGATGGCGGTCTATATGATCCTGGGGGCCGGGCTGTTCGCCCTGGGGGCGCACGTCAGCCGCTGCACGCAGAGGGTGCTCAAGGCCATCGAAAGCCGCGATTGAGGGCGCGGCTTTCGGGAGCCCGGCGCTCCCTCGAATTGTGACGGCATCAGAGAGCCGCTATACTTACACGCGGAGTAACACAGATCGAGGAGCGCAAATGAATTCAGAGAGCGACAGAGAGACAGCGACGCTGGCCGGGGGGTGCTTCTGGTGCCTCGAAGCGGTATTCAATGACATGCGAGGCGTCGAGAAGGTGACTTCCGGATACGCCGGCGGCAACCTGCCCAACCCGTCCTACCAACAGGTCTGCGCGGGGACCACGGGGCACGCGGAGGTGGTTCAAATCGTCTTCGACCCTAAGGAGGCCTCCTTCAAAGAATTGCTGGAGGTCTTCTTCACCATTCACGACCCCACGACTCTGAACCGGCAGGGCGCGGATGTCGGCACGCAATACCGCTCGGCCATCTTTTATCACTCGCCCGAGCAGAAGGGAGTCGCGGAGCAGGTGATTAAAGAGATGGAGGCCGAGCGCGTCTGGGACCGGCCGATAGTCACGGAGGTCACGCCTCTGGAGACCTTCTACCCGGCGGAGGGCTACCATCAACAGTATTACGAGCAGAACCCCAACCAGCCATATTGCCGCGCGGTGGTGGCCCCGAAGGTGGCCAAGTTCCGCAAGCTCTACATGTCGAAGCTGAAGAAGTGATATAGAAAAAGATTAGCGAGGGCCTATGCGAAATTCATCCCGCCTTAAAAAACTCGCCTGCGCCGTCACCCTGCTCTTATGCCCCGCGCTTGCGAAAGCGCAGGCCGACGAGACCTGGCGCTCGTGGAACCGCCCCGTCAAGCCTTACAAGGTGATCGGGAATATTTATTATGTCGGCGCGTCCGACGTAACTTCTTTCCTCATCACCACGCCCGCGGGCCACATACTTCTCGACAGCGGGTTCGAAGAGACGGTCCCCCAAATCCGGAGCAACATCAGGCAGCTGGGGTTCAGGATCGAGGACGTGAAGGTACTCATCAACAGCCACGCGCACTCCGACCACGCGGGAGGGCTGGGCACGCTCAAAGAGCTGACGGGCGCGAAGCTGATGGCGAGCGAGGCCGACGCGGCCCTGCTGGCCAGGGGCGGCCGGGACGATTTCGCCTGGGGCGACTCTCTGGCTTTCAAACCCGTTCAGGCGGACCGCCTGCTGCGGGATAAGGACAAGGTCGAGCTCGGCGGCGTCACGATGGTCGCGCGCCTGACGCCGGGGCATACGAAGGGCTGTACCACGTGGACCATGAAGGTGGAAGAAGGCGGCAGGCAGTACGACGTTGTCTTCATAGGCAGCACGACCGCTCCGGGCTACAAGCTCGCGGACAACCCGAAGTACCCGGAGATCGCTTCGGATTACGACTACACTTTTCGCCTGCTGAAGTCTCTGAACTGTGACGTGTTCCTTGCCCCGCACGGGTCTTTCTTCGCGATGCAAGAGAAGATGAAGCGGATGGAGCGGGGCGAAAAGACGAACCCCTTCATCGACCCTCGCGGGTACCGGAACTTCGTGGAGCGAACCGAGGCCGAGTACCGAGACAAATTAGAAAAAGAGCGGCGGGCCACGATTAACAAATGATTACCCGCGGCCCGCGCGCCGCCTCCCTCTGACCATCACTCGACTTCCAGAAAGAATGGGTCGGAGAGCCGCCCGAGGGCATCGACTATGCGAAGTTCGTGGATGCCCGCCGCGAGCCTCAGGTTTTTCGCGACGATGGAGCCGCCGCTGATCGTGGCGTTCGCCCGCACGCGGTCGACCAACAGGGCGGCGGAAGCGAACCTCTCGCCTTTGATCGTCAATTTGCCCTTCTTCGCTTTGTACTTCACGACATTTATTAGAGGCGTGTCCGTGACGGTTATCGAGATCGCTTTCCGCGCGACGCCCCCCGCCCCGTCCGTCACCTGAACCGTGAGGTTGAAACTCCCGGCGGATGAAGACTTACCCGCGAGCCGCCCGTCGGCGGTCAGGGTGATGCCCGGAGGCAGGCCGCCGCTCCCGTCCGACAGGCTCCACGTGTAAGGCGGAGCGCCGCCCGCCGCGCTCAGGGTTTGCAGGTAAGAGTCCCCCAGGGTCGTGCTGTAGAGCGGGGTGCCGGTCGTTATCGCCGGGGCGAGCGTCTGAGGCCCCGCCGGGTAGATGAACTCGATGCCGGCCATGTCGTCCTTGCGGAGCGCGGCGCACCGGCTGTCGAAATGGATCACCGCGTACATCGTGGCGTCCTTCTCCGATTCCGTCGGGATTCCGAAACTCGAATCCCCCGCGTGGCCCAGGCCCAGGGCGTGGCCTATCTCGTGCGTGGCGATCTCCTGAATGTGGCACCGGCTTTCCAGAAAGCAGCTTGCGTGCGGGTTGAACGACACGACCGCCCCGGTGATCCTGCGGAAGGTCTGGCCGTTGACCACGCGCGTCTGCGAGTTGCTGTAGGAGATCGCGGTCTGGGCCAGCACGCCGGAGCACCCGGACACCGCCGACCACAGCCCGTCACAGTTATTGAAGATGACCGAAATTTTCCCCGAAGTTGAGGAGCAGAGGTTTGCGCCCGCCGCCCCATCCGCGAGCTGTATAAATATGTTGGGCGCGGCGGACCACGCATTCACGGCCGCCGAAATGTCCGAGGCGACGGAGGAGTAGAGCGCGCCATCCGCGCCGGTGACGACCTGCACCGCCCGGCCGCCCGACAGCTCGAACCAGCAGAGGGCCGGGGCCATGGTCGCGAACTGCGGCCGCACCGCTCCGCCCTCCGCCCCCCTGAAATCCGGCGGCCGCATCAACATCGGCTTCCCCCGGTAATGAAGCCGGTCGAATCGGCTCACCCTCTCGCGGTTGGCCGCGAGCCGCTCCCGCACCATCCGCCTGTAAGCCCGAAGCTCCAGCCGGTCCGTGACGCTCCCCGAGACCGGTATTCCGATCACTCCCGGCAGGTCCGCCGGGTTAGCACGAACGGCCGTTTCAAGGCCCGTCTCCGGGTCTTTCTGGATGGAGAACTTGCCGAGGTACATCTGGTGGACGCGGAGGCTCCCGTCGGCCCACGTGTCGAGGTAGACCAGAACGTCCTCCCCCTGACTGAACCTGGGAGCGCCGTAAAAGATCGTGCCGCGGTCGCCGAACTCTCCGCCCGGCTGCCTGAGGACCACGCGGCTCTCGGAGACGCGACCCTTAATCACTTCCTCCACCTGCAAGGCCACGTACGTGTAGACCGCCCCCTGCGTTTCGTCCATGCCAGTGCTGATGCCTGACACCCGCGCGCGGACGATGGCCCTGGCCCCGACGATCATATCGTCGTCGCTCGGCGTGATCACTGTTGTCGCGAAGCCGTTTCCGGCGCAGCCGGCGAGGCAGAAAAGAAGGATTACACACTTGATCCAACAAGAATTCACGGGGGGGTGCATAAATTCTCCATCAAGAGTCGAACATTCAAAAGCGCATTCGTACGACAGATTCGCCCGCTCGCGCGTCCGGTGAGTGGGACAGCGTGAGTTCAGATCGGGCTTCAGGGATTTTAATGACCTAAGAACTGCTGAATGGTAGGATCAGATTCGATCCAGGGCTGTAAAAATCACCAGGTCCTGTCCGAAGGGACAGCCAGCGGAAGTGCGAACTATATAGCGGAAAGTTGTTTGATTCCACCTGCTACGCGAAGAATGCAAACCAGAGTTTCTTTTTCGATGGAGCGTCTTCTGTTTACTTTTCGTGCCCCCGGTGTTAAAGACATGCGTCGATTTACATGTGGGCCTTCCGTCCTGGACAGCCGCGCTACGATGAAGAAGAATTGAAGATCGATATGAGACTGGTTCTGATTTACGGCCCCCCGGCCGCCGGAAAACTCACCGTGGCGTCGTCGCTGGCGGCCTCGACCGGGTTTCGGCTCTTTCACAACCATCTGACGGTCGATTGCGTCGGGGCGGTATTCGACTTCGGGACCGCGCCTTTCGTCAGGCTGGTCGATAAGATCCGAATCGACCTGATCGAGGAGGCGGCCCGCGAGAAGATCGACGGCCTGATCTTCACCTTCGTCTACGCGAACCCTCAGGACAATCGATTCATCGACCGAATCACGTCCGCCGTCGAGCGGCATGGCGGGGAGGTCTGCTTCGTGCAGCTATATTGCGACGCGAGGCGTCTGGAAGAGAGGGTCGTCGCGGAGTCGAGGAGGAAGTTCGGCAAGATCGGGACCGTAGAGACTCTGAAAGAAGTGATGGGGCGGTATGAACTCTTCTCCGCCGTGCCGGGGAGGGAGGGTCTGAGCATCGACAATACGGACCTGCCGGCGGAAGAGGCCGTTTCGAGGATCAAAGCGCGGTTCGATCTTTAGGGGAAGCCTGATGGACATCTTAAGACCCGAGGCGGGAGATTCTTCGCGGATTCCGATCATCGACGTGGGCGCGCTCGTGTCGGGCAAGGGGGACCGCCGCGCGGTCGCCGACCGGATCGGGCGGGCCTGCCGGGATTGCGGCTTCTTTTACGCCGTCAATCATGGGGTGGATGAGGGGTTGCAACGCACCTTGGAGCGTCTCAGCCGCGAGTTCTTCGCCAGAGAGCCTGAGAGGAAGCTTGAGATCAGCATGTCGAAGGGCGGCAAAGCCTGGAGGGGTTATTTCCCCGTGGGGGGCGAGTTGACCTCGGGCAGGCCCGACCTGAAAGAAGGCATCTATTTCGGGGCCGAACTGGAAGACGATCACCCGATGGTCAAAGCCGGGACCCCGATGCACGGGCGAAATCTCTTCCCCTCCGACCTGCCTCTCTTCCGGGAGACGGTGCTCGGTTACATGTCGGTGATGACCCTCCTGGGACATGCCTTGATGTCCGGCATCGCCTTGAGCCTCGGCCTTGAAGATTCTTACTTCTCGGACCGCTACACGTCGGACCCGTTCGTCCTGTTTCGCATCTTCAACTACCCCCCGTCGGCCGGCGCTCCCGGAGGCGAGAAGGCGTGGGGGGTGGGAGAGCACACGGATTACGGAGTGCTGACGATCCTAAAACAGGACGAGTCGGGCGGCTTGCAGGTTAAGTCGAGGTCGCGGTGGGTCGCCGCGCCTCCGGTCGCGGGCTCATTCGTCTGCAACATAGGCGACATGCTGGACCGAATGACGAGCGGCCTCTACCGCTCCACGCCCCACCGCGTGCAAAACGCCTCGGGGCGCGATAGGCTTTCATTCCCTTTCTTCTTCGACCCTAACTTCGACGCGGAAGTGAAGCCGATTGAACTCGGCGGCCCCTCCCGAGCGCGCGACGACCGCGACGAGCGATGGGACCGCGCGAGCGTTCACGAATTCACCGGGACGTACGGAGATTACCTGCTCGGCAAGGTGTCAAAAGTCTTCCCCGAGTTGCGGCGCGAAGTGCTCTGATATTTCAGGCGCGGTCATCGGTCCGAAGCATCTTCCCTGTCTCGCGCTTCGAATCCACGGCGGGCTGAGCCTCGATCAGAGCGGTCTTCCGCTCGGTGACGCTGGGCGGGGCGGCCGAGAGCAGGTCGGATTAACGAGAAGAGGGAAGGCTTTTCGGCCTTCCCTCTTCGTGCGGGAACCGGGCGGTTGAAGGTTACTGCTTGTTGGGCTGGGAGACCATCCTCAGGTACGGCTTCAGGGTCTTCCACCCGCCGGGGAACTTCTCCTTCGCCTGCTCGTCGGAGAGCGCGGGGACGATTATGCAGTCGTCCCCGTCCCTCCAGTTGACCGGCGTCGCCACGCTGTAGTTGGCGGTCAGTTGCAGGGAGTCGATCACGCGCAGGATCTCTTCGAAGTTCCGCCCCGTGCTCGCCGGGTAGGTGATCATCAGCTTAACTTTCTTGTCCGGGCCGATGACGAATACGGACCGGACCGTCAGAGTGTCGTTGGCGTTCGGGTGGATCATGTCGTAAAGGTCCGACACCTTCCGGTCCGAGTCGGCGATGACCGGGAAGTTGAGCGCGTGGCCCTGAGTCTCTTTTATGTCCTCGGCCCACTTGTGATGGGAGTCCGACGGGTCGACGCTCAGTCCGATGACCTTCACGTTGCGCTTGTCGAACTCGGGCTTGAGGCGCGCGACCTCCCCGAGTTCGGTGGTACAGACGGGGGTGAAATCTTTGGGATGAGAGAAGAGAACGGCCCAGTTATCACCGATCCACTCGTGGAAGTTGATCGTGCCTTCGGTCGTTTCAGCCGTAAAGTCAGGTGCGGTATCACCAATTCTTATTGCCATGTCTTTATCCTTTCTCACTTAAAATCCATCCATGAGAACTGAGGCTCCAATCCTCTCATTCGCAAGGACCGGGCGGCCGGACGCCACCTGCAAGCCCCGCGCGGTTCACCCGCCCCGGCGTAAAAAGCGGTCCGGGCAGATCGCGGGTGCAGCCTGCAAAACTCTAATCCGCACCGGCGGAATTGTCAATTAGGCGAGTTTTGCAATTGACCTTACTGTACGCTTTCCCGTCCGCGGCGGTAATAATTACGCAGCCTCCTCCCAGGGATGAGAAATTTTTGCCTCCCCGGCCCGCCGTGGAATCTTTTTAAGCCGGTCGGGTATGTAGCTACCAAGAGGTATGGAGATTGCAGTGTACGGGAATAATTGAATATTTCTTCCGGTTGATCATATCGGACCATTAGAGGTGACGCATGAACGCAGTTACAAGCGAGCATTTGGAAGCAGTGGTAAAAGAAGCCGAGGATAACTTCTTCGAAGCCGCGACGGACCACATCAGGACCCTGCGCGCGTGGATCGAGATGCAGGATGCGTCAGCCGATTTTGACCGCACGATAGCCTACAAACGGCAGAGGCTCCGCCTGCTCGAAACGCTGCTGCGACAGCTCAGGGGTCAGGGCTCAGGGGCCGGGGGCCGGTGAGCGACACGCCCCGCGCCTTAATCATTCCGAACTCTCTTTATAGAATCCCTTCCCTGCCCCCCGAGCACCGAACTCTTACCCCCGACCCTTCTTTCAATAAGAAGGTGGCGAAGAAAAAAGCTGAGGCATACTATTAGACGGAGCTTCGCGCTCAGGCGTCGTTCGAGATCATCCGGCAGAGAGAGACGATGAAATTCACGTTGCCCGAACAGAACCAACACGGAGACCCGTTCGAAGACGAGGACACCTCCCGGCATTACCGCGAGTCTTTCCGCGCCTTCGTCGCCGCCCTGCCGGTCCTCTCCCCTCCCGCCATCGCGGACGAGTTGGAGCGGCTCGGCTACAAGGGGCAGGACGAGCAGAGGCGGGCTCTGGCCCTGATGGCTTACCGCCACGTCCGCAGGCTCAAGCGTCTGCACGTCGAGGGCGAGCCCAGGAGCGCTCTCCCTCCCAAGCAGAACATCCTGATGCTCGGCCCCACGGGGTGCGGCAAGACCTTCCTGGTCGAGCTGCTGTTTCAAAACATACTGAAACTGCCCACGGTCATCGTCGATATAACCAGCTTCACCGAGAGCGGCTACATCGGCGACGACGTGCGGACCGTCCTGACCCGGCTCATAATAAACTCCGGCGGCAACCCTTTCATGGCGTCCTGCGGGGTGGTCTGCCTCGACGAGTTCGATAAGATCGCCTCGTCCGGCAGCAACGCCCGCTTCGCCGGGCAGGGCACGACCAAGGACGTGTCGGGCTACGGGGTGCAGAGGGAGTTGCTCGCGATGTTGCAGGGCACCGACGTGGTAGTGCCGATGGATTACGGGTACTCGCAGTATGGCTACCGAATCGAGCTGTCTACTCAGGACATCCCGTTCATCGCGTGCGGGGCGTTCTCGGGCCTCGACGACCTGCTTCAGACCACGAGGGCCAGCATAGGCTTTCGGAACGCGAACGGGAACGAGTCGAGCGAGCTGAGCCTCGAAGAGGTCGGGTCCTTTCAGAAGTACGGCTTCCTGCCGGAACTGGTCGGCAGGTTCTCGCGAATCGTCAGCTTCCCCCCGCTCCCGCCTGAAACCCTGCGGCGCATCCTGGTCGACAACGTGCTGCCGCAGTTCCGGCGCGAGTTCGAGGGCGAGGGCCTGCGACTGAACGTGACGGACGCCGCGCTTGAGCACATCGTCGCGCGCAGCCTGAGGCGCGGCACCGGCGCTCGCGGGTTGCAGACGGAGGTCGTGGCGGCGGTGGAGCGCGCGGCCTTCGAGACTTTCATGCGCGCCACGAACGCCGAGGTGCTGATAGACCTTAAGGCCGGACGGCTTGAGAGCGAGGTCCGCGCCCTATGAATGACGACAAGCTGGCCCGGTTCGCGAACGAGAAGTATATAAACCTTAAGACGTACAGGAAGAGCGGGACGCCCGTGGACACCCCCGTGTGGTTCGCGCGCGAAGGCGGGACGCTCTACGTCTACTCGCGCGCCGACGCGGGCAAGGTGAAGAGGGTGCGAAATAATCCGAACGTGCGGATCGCCCCCTGCGACGTTCGCGGCTCGCTCAAGGGCGACTGGGTCGACGCGAAGGCCCGAATGGTCGATGGGGCTGAGGCGGCGCGCGGCCAGGAGTTGCTGACTAAGAAATACGGGTGGCTGAAGCGGTTCGGGGACTTCTTCAGCCGGCTGAGAAAGACGAAGCAGGCGGTCATCGCGATTCAGCCCGTGTGAGACCCTCCGGCCCGGAACCTGCGCCCGAAAAGAATCGTAGCCAACATGTCTCGCAACCATTGGTCCGAGTGGCCGAGCCCGTGGGGATGAAAAGAAAGCGGGTTGGTAAAACCGCGAAACAGAAAAACGATGACGCACCTTTACTACAGGCAGTTGAGAGGGTTGTTCGACATTGATCTGGAGGAACAGAACAACCATGCCAAGAGTAATACATTTCGAGATTCACGCCGAGGAGCCGCAGCGCGCGGTCTCCTTTTATGAGAGCGCTTTCGGCTGGCAGTTTCAAAGGTTCGGAGGCCCTCAGGACTACTGGCTCATCAGGACCGGGCCGGAAGAACAGCCGGGCATCGACGGCGGGCTGCTGAAGCGAATGGGCCCCGTCGACGGTCAGGCCGTCACCGCTTACGTTTGCACCGTGGACGTTCCCTCGGTGGACGAGGCGGCCTCTAAAGTCGAAAGCATCGGCGGCACCGTAGTCATGCCGAAGATGGCCATCCCCGGAGTCGGCTGGCTCGTCTACTGCAAGGACACGGAGTCGAACATCTTCGGCATGATGCAGGAGGACTCGGCGGCGTCGTAACGCTCGGAATCTCCCTAACAACTTGACGTACCGACAAAACGGCTGGCCGGCCCGCGGGCTTCATAGAAGCGCGGGCCGGCCGGCCGCATGCTTTAAGAAAGATTCCCCTGAGATCACCATGAAAGCTCCCCTGCACATCGTCCTGTCCTTCTTGCTGCTCTTCCCTCCCGCCGCGCTCGCGCAGGTGACCGCGATCAAAGCGGGCAGGCTGCTCGACCCTGAGCCCGGCGCGGTGTCGAAGAATCAGGTCATACTCGTCGAGCGGGACAAGATAACGGCGGTCGCGCCGGGACTTGAGGTCCCGAAGGGCGCGAACGTCATCGACCTGTCCGGCTCGACCGTAATGCCGGGCCTGTTCGACAGCCACACTCACCTCTGCGCCCTCCTATCAATCCCCCGCGACGGGGGTGACTTCCTACTCCTGAGCCTGCTCGACCGCACTGGCTACCGGGCCATCCAAGGGGTCGTCCACGCGAAAGAGATGCTCGACTCGGGCTTCACGACCGTACGCGACGTGGGCAACGCGGGCGACTACGCGGACGTTGACCTCCGCCGTGCCATCGACGAGGGGTTGGTCCCCGGCCCGACTATCATAGCGGCGGGCCGCATCATCGCCCCGTTCGGGGGGCAGTTCGGCCTGAGGGTCAGGCGGTCGGCCCTCGACGACCCCGAGTACCTCGAAGCGGGGGTCCCGGCGAAGTCGATCCTTCGGGCCCTAACCGTCAACTCCGCGCGGCTGCTCGGGGTCGAAAAGCGGCGCGGGGCCATCAAGCCCGGACTGGCGGCCGACATCATAGGACTTCCCGAAAATCCTCTTGATAACATTCAGGCGCTCAAGCAGGTCCACTTCGTTATGAAGAACGACAAGGTATTCAAGCGGAGGATGTGAGGGGCGGCGCGGTCTCGCTTGCGATCCTGTGCCGCGGGCCTTTTTATTTTGCCACTTTTCCGACCGCCCCGCGTTATTTGATGGAGATATACATTGCCGATCTTCAGGGAGGAGAGACGATGAATAGAATGCGACAGTTTATCGCCGCAGCCATCTTCACGGTCGGATTCCTAGGGGGCGGGCTGTTCTTCAGCAGTCTCCGGGCAGACCGCTCAGTCACGCCCGAGGCGGAGGCCGCGGTAGAAAGCCCGCCCCAGAGGTGGGAGTATTGCGTGGTCACAAAGGCCGCGTACGTGGGCGGCAGGGCCGGCGTGTACTGGATAACCTACTACAGAGATTCGGGCGTGCGCGTCGTGGACGTTGAGGACAACGCGACGACCAACGCGGCCGCCGCTAAGGCCGTCGCCCGCCTTGGAGACGAAGGGTGGGAGATGGTCGGGCCGGGGCCGATGGAGGTCAGGGGCACCAAGCTGGATGGTTTATACTTCAAGCGGCCAAAGCCATGAGGCCTAATCCCGGACTAAGAAAGGTTGAGCACTCGGCATGAATTACGAAGACGCGATGGAGGAGTTGAAGGCCCTCGGCTCGGAGCAGACCCGGAAGACCTACAGGCGTCACGGCGTCGAGGGTGATCTTTACGGGGTCAGTTACGCCGCGCTCGGGGCTCTGAAGAAGAGGATCAAGGTCGATCAGGTCCTCGCGGAAAGGCTCTGGGAATCGGGCAACCACGACGCCCGCTTGCTCGCCACGATGGTAGGCGACCCATCTCTGGTCAAGGCGGCCGTGCTCGACAGGTGGGCGAAGGAGTTGAGCAATTACCCGATCACCGACGCCTTCGCCGGGTTCGCGGCCCGCACCCCGTACGCCCGCGGCAGGATGGAGAAGTGGAGCAAATCGGGCGCGGAGATGGTCGGGCGCGCGGGCTGGCTGGTGCTGGCGCGTCTGGCCGCGAGTGACGCGGAGCTTGACGACTCTTACTTCGAGACCTTCCTCGAAACCATCGAGCGGGACATTCACTCGCGCAAGAACCGCGTGAAGGACGCGATGAATTCGGCCCTGATAGCAATCGGCCTGCGGAGTCCCGGCTTGCAGAAGAAGGCCCTCGCCTCCGCGAAAAGGATCGGCAAAGTCGAAGTGGATCATGGAGAGACCAACTGCAAGACCCCCGACGCCTCCGACTACATCCTCAAGGCGGCGGGCCGCAGGGCGAAGTAAGGCGGCGGCCGTTCCGACGTCGCGCGCTCGTCCCTCAGCTTTTCCACGGCACCAGGCCGAGGCTTATCCGCACGTGTTCGACCGGGTGGTCCAGCCAGTGCTTCGAATAGTTGTCCATCGTCGTGAACGAGCGCGCCTCCATGCGGTCGATGTAGACTTTCCCGTTCAGGTGGTCTATCTCGTGCTGGAGTATTCGCGCGTACCAGCCGCGCGCCCTGATGGTCACGGGCTCGGCGCGCTCGTTCAGGCACCGCACCTCCACGGCCAGCGCGCGCGGGACTATGGCGGTGAATCCCGTGAGGCTGAGGCACCCTTCGAAGAAGTAGGCCGGCCCGGCCTCCACCACTTTCAGCTCCGGATTTATTATCACGTGGAACGGGATGGCCGCGCGGCCGCGCTCGTCCACGGTTTCCGGGGAGAGGTCTTTCATGTACTCGGAGCGGTCTTCTATGACGGCGAGCTGAAGGGGCTGGCCTATCTGCGGCGCGGCGAGCCCGACGCCGGGGGCCTTGCGCATGGTCTCTTTCATGGACTCGATGAGCTGCTGGGTTGACGGGCTCTTTATGTCCTCCGGCGAGAGCGCGCGCGCCCTCTGCCTGAGCACGGGCTCGCCTACCTGAACGATCTTGAGTTTCACCTGTCTGCCTCCTTGCCTTGATCCGGTCGCGGCATGATTTTATCAGCAGCCCGCGCGCGGCACCTAGCATCGGTAACGGGTTCGGCAGGCGGGCCCGGCCGCGATTTGACATGAATCACGAGTAGTAATAGGCTTGACCGGAAAAAATGAGATGAACGTAACAGACAGCCCCTTCAGGCAGGGATCAGGTTTTCAGGAGAGGCCGCGATGTCCACTCCAGCTAAACTAGTCAAGCTCACCGTGGTGGAGAATGCAACTCAGGCGAACGTCACGGGCGACAAGAACTGGGCGGCGGTGAAGAATAGTTCGGCCCATGCGATTGTCGAGGCGAAGACCGCCCCCAACAATAACGAAGCTGAGTGGAAGCAGATTCGGTGGTCCGAAGGCTCGGGCTCTCCGGTGCCGGGCAAGCCGAACCAGCGCAAGGTGTCGCTCGCGGCCAGCAAAAAGTATCACGTCGAGGCGTCCCTCGGGGGCGTGAAAGATCACGTCGACCTTTGGGTATTGTGGGCGGTCATCGAGATCAAGAAGAGCGGGCTTCGGCCGCCCAACGCGGCGCCCTTCGATCCGGGCTCGCGGGACGCGACCGACAAGCTCGGGGCCGTCACCTTCAAAAGCCCGATGTCATCACTTATCGACGAGAAGGAAGGCACTTTCGTAGACAATATGGGCGCTTCCGCCAAAGTCGCCCCGGTCGCCACCCTGTCGCCCAAAGGCGTCCACAAAGTCGTGGCATCGGGCTGGGCGTTCAAGCGCGAGGTCTTCTCTCACAACTGGATAGATGGGCACGTCGCGGACTCCACCAACAAGGTGTGGACCTCCGACACGTCGAACCCGAGGTACCTCAGGCTGACTCCCGACTCCGAAGGTAAGATATACGACCTGGACGCGCCGGACATCCGGTGGGGCGAGAAGAGCTACGAGACGTACAATAATTTCCGGCAGTGGATCGAGTGGAACGGCGAGAAGTGCTCAGACTATGGCCTCTGGTACTGGCAGGCCCGGTGGAAGGTGGACAGGAACACGCGCAAACAGATAACTCTTAACGACGTGGGCGTGGGTAAAAACATCGTCCTGCCCAACAAGCCCCACTTCCCCCCTCCCAAATCTCCGTAAGGGCGGCCCCATATCACTCCCCGGCCGCCACGAGTTGATGGATGGAGACTATCGAGACGGTCATCGAGATTCCGTTCACCACCTGGACCTTCAGAAGTACCTGGTAGTACTTCGGAGGCGTGCCCCTGACCGCCATCTGTTCGAGGCGCTGGTTGAGGTTGTTCAGGTAATCCCTCCTGGTCACGTACTCCGCCGCGGCCTGCGTCCCTTCGCTGTGGATGCCCGACAGGACCATCAGTATGTTGCGGACGGAGACGCTCGGCTTGACCGTGATGAGGGCGTAGTCTTCCACAAGCTCGCCCGTCTGCTCGTTGAACTTCGGCCTGTACTCGCGCTCCTCTCCGGGCAGGGGGTTGTTGTTATCGATGGTGGCGTTCAGGCTGTAGGTGAAATCTTCCTTGATGGGCAGCTTCCCGGACCACTCGTTCGCCCAGACGCTCCCGAGCAAAATCATGTTGTTGCTCTTAAGGTCTTCCGCGCTGACGGTGCGGCTCTGCTTGAGCGCTATCTTCTTCCCGGACGACCGGAAGAGGTCGGTGACGCAGTAAACCCCTATGGCCTCGCCCATCCCCGTGTAGTCTCCGGAGGAGAGGATCAGCCGGGGGGCGTGCGACTGCCTCATCACGAACTTGTCCTTGAGCGACTGGGCCATCAGCTCAGTTTGCTCCGAAGTCATCTCCATCGACTTCTTCAGCAACACTTCCGGGTCCGAGCCGTTCGAGAAGCGATAAACGGGCGGGTTGCTCAGGACGAGCAGGGTGGGAAGGCCGCTCCGCATGAAGGGGTCCCACACGGCTCCGGGGGAGACGTTCAGGTCTGTCGGGCCGGTCTCGCTGGACTGCGTGCGAAAGTTGTTATACGAGAGTGAGAGCACTATGATCGAGCCGAGCAACACTAAGAGCGCCGCGCCCGAAGCCATCTTCCATAGCTTCTCCCCGTCGAGGAGCGAGGGCGAAGGGGCCGGTGGCGTTTGCGCGGCGCCCTCCTGCTCCTGGGGCGTCTGCGCCCCGAGCGGGGCGACGGGCGGCTCCGGCTCGGCGGCGACCCGCTCCTCTCCCTCCCTTTCGATGAACGAGAAGGCCACGTTGTACTGCCCCTTCGGAAGCTCGATCAGAACCCTGTCCTCTTTGCCTTCCGTCTCGTAATACTCTTTTAATTTCTCTCTGAGCCTCTTCGCCTGCACGCGCACGACCGAATCGGTGCGCGCGTCGAAATCGCTACCGCGACCGAACACGTCGGTCGCGATTATGTACTCCTTCAGTTGAATGTCCTGGTCTTCGATCACTTTGAGGGTGACATACCTGAGCAGAGACCTGAGATTGCCCGAGCCCTGGAGCAGGCGGCTCCCCAAAATCTTCTCCAACTGCTCCATCTTCTCTTCGGTCCCAGGCCCAGCCGCACTTAACTTGTTAACGGCCGAATGCAACACTTCGCGCGTCATACTTTATAACCTTATAACCTTTTGATTCTGTTAGGAGGAAACCTCATTATACTCCAATTAACTGGCAAAACAACCCGCGCTATGGATATGATGAGGTCCTTCGAAAAGCGCTCACGGACGGTTCAGTTTTATACGGGCGCGGTGTATATTTCGACTATCTTCACCGGCAGGGGCGAGCAAAGGGTAAGGTGTAGTTTTTCTGCATTAAGTCTGAGTTGTGCCTCACAAACCCGCGTTGAAGTTACGGTGCGGAGAGAAATCATCTCCCCGCACCTTTTTTCTCGCCGGAAGGCTCCGTTCAGAAAGACGACGATCATTAAGAGAAAGAGATCGCCGGTTCTGGCCCTGCCCATTTTGCAAGCCCCTGTCGCCCGGACGGAGTCGGCCGCTCCCCGCGAAAGATATGGCCTAACAATCAGTTCCAGCCAAAGACGCGGGGCCGCGTCATAAGCTATAATCACGCAGGCGCTTGGAGGAGACTCTATCAAATTTAAGGCGGAGCTTCCGGCGCGTGTTGCGTGCAAAAGAACTTGATCGCATGACGGACGAGCAATTGCTCGACGCGCGCCTGTGCGACCTGCCCGTCGCCATCGAAGGGACTCCCCTTGAGCGCCGCGCCGAGAGGCTCTACGGAGAGCTCGAAGCTCGCGGCCTTCGATTCAGGCCTCACGTCTGGCTGTCCGAAGAGTGGTTCTCCCCCGATCAGGTCGCGGGCTTCGCCATCCCTTTTTACCTGGCCCACCCCCGGCTGTCCAAACTTGAGCGCAGGCAGATGTTGGAAGTGGAAGGCGGCTCCGAAAAAGACTGCCTCCGGATCATGCGGCATGAGGCAGGCCACGCGCTGGATAATGCGTTTCGCCTTTACCGCAGGCCGCTCTACCGGGAGTTGTTCGGCTCGTACAAACGCCCCTACCCCAACTGGTACAAGCCGGAGCCTAACAGCCGCGACTACGTCCTGCACCTTCCGGCGTGGTACGCCCAGGCGCACCCGGCCGAAGATTTCGCGGAGACCTTCGCCGTGGTGGTAGCGCCCGGAGCGCGGTGGAAGAGGCAGTACGCGGGCTGGCCCGCCCTTCGCAAGCTGGAATACGTCGAAGGAATTATCAGAGAGCTTGAGGGCAAGGCGCCCGTCGACGAATCCCGCGAGAGGGTCGACGAGTTGTCCGGGCTGGAGATGACTCTGCGCGAGCATTACCGGAAGAAGCGGCAATACTACGCCTTCCTGTGGCCCCGCGATTATGACCGCGACCTGCTCCGCATCTTCTCGCCGGAGCCCCGCCACAAATCAGCCCCGAGCGCGGTCACCTTCCTCAAACGCTCCCGCCGCGAGCTATGCCGCGAGGTGGCGGAAGCGACCGGCGTGCACAACTACGCCATCGACCAGATGCTCACACAGATGATCAACCGTTGCAGGGAGCTGAAGCTGCGAGTCGACCTGACGCCGGAGCATGCGCGGCAGAAGGCGCTCGTGCTGTTGACGGTCCAGACCATGAACGGAATTCATTCCGGCTATCACAGGATTGCTCTATGAGATTCAAGCCTAAGAAAAAGCTCCGCGCCATCGTGCTGGTGCGCGAAGACCTGGTCCCGCCCGACACTCTGGATGGCGTCGACAATAAAGAGAAAGAGGAGTGGCGCACCGAATACGACGTGGTGTCCACCCTGCGCGGGCTGGGGCACAGCGTCTGGCCCGTGGGGGTCAGGGGCGAGCTTGGGGTTATCCGGGACGCCATCGAAGAGCACAAGCCCCACATAGCTTTCAACCTGCTCGAAGAGTTCGACGGCTATCCGCTCTTCGACCAGCACGTGGTGAGCTACCTCGAATTGAGGAAGCAAAAGTACACGGGGTGCAACCCCCGCGGCCTGACCCTCACCCACGACAAGGCTCTGACGAAGAAGATTCTGGCTTACCACCGCGTGCACGTGCCCCGTTTCGGGGTCTTCCCGCTCAACCGCAAGGTGCAGAGGCCGGGCCGTTTGACCTTCCCGCTCTTCGTAAAATCGGTCAGCGACGAAGGCTCGGTCGGGATAGCGCAGGCCTCAATCGTGCGCGACGACGAGCGGCTGAAGGAGCGCGTGGAGTTCATCCACCGGCAGAACGGGACGCACGCCATCGCCGAAGAGTACGTCGAAGGGCGCGAGATATACGTCGGAGTGATCGGCAATCAGAAGCTTCAGGCCTACACGCCGTGGGAGCTTGTGATGGCCAACCTGCCGGAAGGAGCGCCCAATATCGCCACGGGCAAGGTCAAGTGGGACGTGGAGTATCAAAAGAAGATCGGCCTTACGACCCGCCCGGCGGAGCTTGAGCCCCCGGCGAAAAGGGAGTTCGAGCGCCTTTCAAAGCGCATCTACAAGATACTCGGCCTGACCGGGTACGCGAGGATCGACTACCGCCTGAGGGAGGATGGCCGGATCTACGTGCTTGAGGTGAACCCGAACCCCCAGATAGCGCACAACGAAGACTTCGCCGACTCGGCCGAGCACTGCGGAGTCGGGTATGGAGCCTTGCTGCAAAAAATCATGACCCTCGGGATCAGCTACGACCCCGTGCGGTGAGCGGAAGGCGGTCAGGCGGCGCGGGCCTGCCGGAGCTGCATTTCTCGCAAGCGCCCGCCGAGCCATGCGTACGGCATCACGAGCAGCAGGGAGATTATGTGGAACCACGCGGGCGCGGTGTCCCACCGGTCTATCGTGCCTATTATATTGAAGGCCAGCCCGAGCACCCCCAGGATCAGCGCGTGCTTCATCGGCTTGCGACCGGCCAGAACCGCCGCGAGGTAACAGCCCGCCACGGCGAAGACCCCGACGTAGGCCATCACCAGCAGCAGCACCGGCACGCTTTCCGTGCGCGCCGTTAGAGCCCCCGGCATCACGATTTTCAACAGGAAGGTCGCGCCGACCGATAGCGCGCCGATGAACAAGAAACCAGTCACGACGGCGATTATGCTCCGAACCATCCGGCCCTCCTCATTACCCGCCACTGTTTGGTACAGTCACTTGTCAGGCAGAAGGCGGCCCGGCGGGCATCCCGCCCGCGCGGTCTCGCATGCCCGAAGCTTCGAAAGCGAACCTCCCCAGTTCTATCAGCCATCTCGACGCGCGCTCAAGCGCCCCGTGCGAGGCGAGGCCCGCCCTCAGGATGTCGCGCGACAGTTCTTCCAGTTGTCGCGGCTCAAGCGGCTCAAGGTCGTTGGGGATGGAGATGCGCGCCTGCTCCTCCGCCATCGCTTTAGTATCTTCTTCGATTGCCTTCAGGACGCGCCTGCACCTGTCAGCCCCCTCGGTTATGCCGCGCCCTTCGAAGAATTCGAGCAGCCGCTCGGACTCGGCCACTATGCGGTCGATCTTCTCTCCGCTGAACCTCATCAGCTCTTCAAGAAGTTTGAGCCTCCCCGCTTCATCCGAGATTTCGGGCCTGTTCTCTTCGGGGCTCTCTTCGAAACCATCTTCCTCGCGGCCGCCGTGCCCGCGCAGGCTCAGAGCCAGAGCGCGCCGCCTCGTCTCTGATTCCGAAAGCCGAGGCTCAAGGCCATACAACCGCCTCACGGCGTGACAGCGGTCGCTCCCCGCGTCGAACTCTCTGCACGAACTCGGGCGCAGTTCATAGATGGCGCACAGGGCGCTTTCGCCGACTCTTCCGCTCAGGGCCACGCAGTAACCCGCTTCCGGCTCGCGGCGCAGCCAGAGGAGCTTCGGGCCGGAGGCCGCCCCGGCCTCCCAGACCGTCCACGCAAACAGACGAGGGGTCGGGTCGGTTAACTGGACGGGTATGCGATGAAAGTAAGAGCAGCACGCCCCGCATTCGCGGCAGTCGGGCGGCGGCGGGTCGTCCCCGGCGAAGAGGCTTTCATCTACCGTCTCCGCGTAGGCCCCGAGCAGGTCGTCGCCCGCCGCCTCGCGCCTCTCGGCGAGCAACTCCATCACGCGCTCGAAGGACGACTCGCTCATCCCCCTCCTGCTCGTGAGATTCACCAGTTCGAGCGAAGCGCCCTGCGTCATAGCCTTCAGAACTTAATCCGCTTCAGGTAATCGTAGCTGACCTTGATGCTGTCGAACGGCGAGCCGGGGGTCTCATCCTGCTCGACGAAATAGTGCCGGACGCCCGCCCGTTCCGACTGCCCGAAGATCCTCTTGAAATCGATCACGCCCCGGCCCACTTCCGTGAAGTGCTTCTTCGCGGTGTTGTCCATGTCCTTGACGTGAAAAAGCTCGAAGCGTTTGGGGTACATCGCGAAGTACTTCGAGGGCTCCTGCCCGGCTTTCGCTATCCAGTACAGGTCCAGCTCCATCTTCACCAGAGACGGGTCGGTCTCCTTCAACAACACGTCGTAGGGCACCTGCCCGTCCAGCCGCTCGAACTCGAAATCGTGGTTGTGATAAGCGAGCTGGATCGAGGCCCCTTTGGCCTCACGCCCGGCTTTGGAGAGGAGCTCAGCAAGCCTCTTGTAGTCGTCCAGAGTCTTCCGCTCGTTCGGCAGGAGGTAGGCGAGAATCAGGTAGCGGTGGCCCATCGAGTTTGCCGCTTCGAGGGTCCTCGTCCAATCGTTGCGTATCGACTGAAGAGGTACGTGCGCGGCCGGGGCGGTCAACCCGCTATGGCTCAAAGCCTGTTTGACCTGTTCCGGCGTCCGGCCGAAGTACCCCGCGAATTCGACCTCCCTGTAGCCGATGGCGGCGACCTTGTCGAGGGTGCCCGCGAAGTCCTTCTCCATCTCTCTTCTCATGGTGTACAACTGCAACCCGATCTTACTGATCTCTTTGAAGCGCGGGGCCGCGAGCAGGCCGGTCCCGGCAAGAGCCACTCCCCCGAAAACGGCTCCGGCAGCCTCTTTCATGAAACTTCTGCGAGTAATCACCATTTACACCTCCGGTTGAAATCGATACGAACGGCCAGCCCGCTCCGGGCTTCTCATTGACACTGTTCCCGCTTAGATGACGCGATCTTCGTGAGGCCTTCGAGGTTCACGAGCCACTCAAGCGCCTCGTCGCGGGTGTCGCGGCACATCTCTTCCGACGGCCTCAGGCTCGCGCAGACGGCGGGGCGCTCGGGCCTTCCGAACAGGCGGCAACGGTTATCGTCCGTGAGCTGAATGCACCGCACGCCAGCGGGCTTGCCGCCCGGCATTCCCGGTATGGGAGAAGAGATGGACGGAGCTATGCAGCACGCTCCGCATCCCGCACGACATTCCATGAATCACTCCGTCGAAATAATCCCCGCGCCTCACAGACCGCGCGCAGGTGATACTAACACCGCCGAAACTCATCCCGAAACTCTCTTCAGAATAATAAGAACGCGGGCCTTCAATACTGTACCGCCTGTACGACAAGTAGTCGCCCGCTAATATTCCGGCCGAAGTCCATGCGGGCGCAATTATACCAGTAACACAGCTATTCCAACATTTAAGCCGCCCGGCGCGCGGGCTCTCCGTCGGGCTTATTCTGGCACCGCGCTTGCACCTCTGTATGCTGATGAAACAGAAGATAAGCAAAGACTTCACTTTCATTGCGGGCCTTGCGTTAACGGTCTGTTTAGCGACCCTGCCCGTGATGCTGACGGCCGATCTTACTCTCGCGGGGCGGAGACAGTACCCTCAAGCTACCGGGGCGAACGACCGCCACCAGACCGTCAAGGCGTTCGAAGACCGCGTGAAGGCGTACGTGAAGATGCGTGAGGGGCTCGAAGAGAAGCTGCCGAAGCTGTCCAAAGACGCCAAGCCCGAAGAGATCGAAGCGCACAAGAAATCTTTTCAGAATGTGGTCAGGGCATCGAGGACCGGGGCCAAGCCCGGAACTATGTTTACGCCCGACATCGCCAATCACATACGGGCCATCATTAAGGAACGTTTCAGAGACAAAGAGTTGATGGATCTGCGGGAGACGGTCACGGAAGCCGAGACGAAGGGCATTCCCGTGCGGGTGAACCACCCTTACCCGGAGTCGAAAGAGCTGGTCGAGATGCCTCCGACACTTTTGCTGATACTTCCGCAACTGCCGAAGCAGCTAAGGTACCGGTTCGTCGGCACGAACATGTTACTCGTTGACAGAGAGAATGGCCTGATCGTCGATTACATGCCTAACGCGCTGCCTTAGACGGGGCGCAAAGGAGGACGCATATGAAACGGCCTGTCGTTACAGTTTTCTCAGTCGCGTTGCTGCTCCTGGGCGGCTTCGCGGGTACCGGTCATAGTCAGAGCGAGTCTTCCGGCGCTGCCAAAGGGAGCCCGCAGGCCGCCCAGCCCGTAAGCGTCACCCTGCCCGTGAAGGAGGGCTCTGTCCGGTTCATGATAATCGGCGATACGGGCTCCGGGGCGAAAGAGCAGCAACAGGTGGCCGACATGGTGGTCCGCTACAGAGAGGTCTTCCCCTTCGAGTTCGTTCTCATGCTGGGCGACAACCTCTACGGGAGCGAGGACGCGGCCGACTACAAGAGAAAATTCGAGGGCGTTTACAAGCCCCTGCTCGACGCCAAAGTGAAGTTCTACGCCGCGCTCGGGAACCACGACGAATCCAACCAGCGGTTCTACGAACACTTCAACATGAACGGCAACGAATACCACCGCTTCAAAAAGGGCAACGTGGCGTTCTATTGCCTGAACAGCAACTACATGGATAAGAAGCAGATCGAGTGGCTGGAAGGCGAGATGTCGAAGGACGACTCCGAGTGGAAGATAGCTTTCTTCCATCACCCTCCTTACTCGTCGGGCAAAAAACACGGGTCCAACGAGGAATTGCGGGAGGTCGTAGAGCCGATCTTCTTGAAGCACGGAGTGAACGTGGTCTTCGCCGGCCACGAGCACTTTTATGAGAGGATAAAGCCTCAAAAGGGAATCTATTACTTCATCTCCGGCGCGGGCGGCAAGCTGAGGCCGGGCGACGTCAAGGCGTCCACCCTGACGGCGAAGGCGTATGATGATGACCTGCATTTCATGCTGGTCGAGGTCGTTGACGACAAGATGCACTTCCAGGTAATTTCGCGCACGGGCAAGACTATAGACTCGGGGGTTTTGGAGAGGCAGCGAAAGGAAGAGGCGGCGACCGCGAATTGACGCGACCCGGCGCGTCAGGGCGTAAAGCCGATTCTAGTTCCGTTGAAAGCGTCCGCGCTCAGCCAGGCTATTCTGCCCTGACGATCGGGCTCGCGCGCGACGTTGAATCTTCGAATCGTCTTCTCCATATCGACGGTCCGTATCAGCATGCCGCAGGGCAGTTCTCCGAACCGGTTTAATCGATCTAACAGCCAGCCTTCATCCCCGAGGGGGGCGGCCAGCATCACGGGCGAGCCTTCAAAGTCAGCCAGCCTCGCCCCGAACTCCTCGTCGTCCGTAATACTCGGCTCATAAAGATCGTAAGCATGGCGGAACGACTCCGCGGACGAGCTCATGTCCGCGACTCCCAGTATGATTTTGCCGATGCCGGTCAGTTCGGTCCCGCTCACGCTTTCGGTGGGCTCGACTCGCAGCCCGCGCGGAGTCCTGTCTTTGATTATGAAGGGGAATTTCGCGCCGGGCTCGTGCGCGCCGACGAAGGCGAGGTCCCACTCGGCGGTCTTACCGTCCGGCCTCTGCCTGCTCATATAGACTGGCCCGTTCACCGTCAGGCCCTTCGCGGAAAGTCTCGACACTTCCCCCGAGACATCGTCCGCTTCGACGGCCCACGCGCATATGCCCGCATCGCCGGAGATGTAGTCGCCCCACAGGGGGGATCTTTTGTCCTTATCCTTCGTCGAGATCAACTCCATGTACGAGCCGTCGTCGAAGCCGAGGACCGACATATGGGTGACGCCGTTAGAGTGCATGCCCCCGTAAACGGTGCCGAGCCTGAGGCGGGCGAATGCGCTCTCAAGCGCGGCAAGGTCGTGGCCCGCGATTGTTACGTGATCGACTCTGAGCGTGATCATCTCTCGTCTAACCTCAGCTCGATTGCAGGCGCTTGAGCAATTGAATCTGTCCTGCGTGATAAAGGTCGTGGGAGGCGATGCCGGTCAGCAGGGCGAGGTTGCTGACCTTGCTCCCCGAGGGCGTGACGCCGAGGTCCGCGGGGGTCAGGCTCGCCACGGCCTCGCGCAGGCTTTTGTGCGTCTCGTTCAGAAGCGCGAGGTCCATCTTCCACTCGACCTCGGGGGACGCGGGGTCGGACGGGCGCGCGAACCAGTTCGAGCCCTTGAGCGGGAATGAGCCTTTGGCCTCTCCGAGCAGACGCCTCCGGGCGATGTACTTCCAGTAGGCCGCGTGAACGACGATCTCCCATATGCTGCGCCTGCCGGGCGCGGGCCGCCACGCGGCCTCGGTCGCGCTCATCCCGCGGATCGAGCCCTTCAGGTTTGTGCCGTGCCATGCCCTGTGATCGAATGCCTGATCGATCAGGGCGAGTATTATTCCGATCTCCGAATTTTTCATAGCCCTTCCAGTAGTGAAAATTGTTCTAAAAGCCCGCGAAAGCCAGGTGATATTTGGCCAGCCCGCGGTGCCCTGCCAGAGCGCCCTCGCTCAGCTCCGCGACCATGAAGTGATCGTCGGGGACATCATACTCGCAGGTGATCCCCTTCAGGCTGGCGGGGCGGAAGCCGAACCGAGGGTAGTAGTTCGGGTGCCCCAGCACCACCACGACCTCCCGGCCCGCGCGACTGCACTCTTCCAACCCCGCGCGCGTCAGGGCGGAGCCGATCCCCTTATTCTGATACTCCGGCAGCACCGACAGAGGCGCGAGCCCCACGGCCTCGAATACTGAATCTTCGGAATGGATAGTCACCGGGCTGAAAAAGATATGTCCGGCAATCTCTGTGCCCACGACGGCGACGAGCGAGATGTAAGGTCGTGCGTCCCGGCGCAGGGTTTCGACAAGGTCGGCCTCCTGAGGCTGGCCGAATGCCATCTCGACCACGCGGCGAACCTGCGGGTGATCCTCTTCTCTCTCGGAGCGAATGATCATCGTTCTACTCTCTTTCTTTAGGGGCCCGGCAGGGGTACGCCGAGGTGCAACATATTTCTTTCATATGTCGGCCATTGATAGCAACCCGATTTGACTCGATTACGCGATGAATTCGATTTTTCTTCAACTTCCCTGCCGGCATCAGGATTGCCAGGCGATGCCCCAGGAAAGGAGGAAATTATGTTAAAGAATTTACGCCCGTGGGTGCTCGCGGCGGCGTTCGTGCTCTCTGTTGCGGCGGGTGAGTCGAGAGCGCAGCCGGGAGATAATCGCATGGAAATAAGCGTTCATTACACGGCCCTCAACTTCAGCGCCGTCGATGAGACGGAGGTGGGTATAGGAACGCGGCTCGGCTTCAACATCAATGACTACCTCTCGGTAGAGGCCGAAGGGAACTATTTTCCGAAGTACAGCTTTGGTAACGATCTACTCGACGACAGGGCTCAGGGTGTGATCGGAGTGAAGGCGGGTAAGCGCAACCGATGGGTGGGGGCGTTCGCCAAGCTACGCGCGGGAGTCGTCAGCTTTCCGGGTCTGAGGACGCTACGAGGCTTCTGCGGCTTCGACCCCGATCCTCTGGCCTGCGAAAGAGGCGCGCGAAGCGGTAACAGGTTCTCGATGGACGCCGGAGCGGTCTTCGAATTTTACCCGACTCGCAGGGTGATCGTGAGAGCGGACGTGGGCGATACCATGATTCGGTTCAACGATGACAGACTCTTAAATCGTCGCGGCGATGGGGTGAGGGCCGACGGCATCAGCCATAACTTTCAGTTCACAGCGGGCGTCGGCTACCGCTTCTGACCGGAGCTTGAAAGCGGTCAGGCTCGGGTAGTCTTTCTCATTTCTTTGACTACCATTTCAATGCCTTCGGAAACATTGCGGAGCGCCGAATCCCTGTCGCGCCATTTGCTGACGGGCAGACCGTCTTTAGGCAGGGCTTGCAGCCGCGCGAACGGGGCGGCCGACCAGTTCACATCGCGCACTATGACCGGGACGACTCTCGCTTCTCCCTTATCGTGACGCTCCAGAGCGCGCTTCATCTCTATCTCATAGCAGTAATCCGAATTGATAAAGTCCGCGCTCACGAGCAGGAGGATGATGTCGGCTTGCTCAAGGTTCTGATCGATCTTCTGCTTCCAGTCCTCGCCCGCCTCGATCTTGCGGTCGTGCCACACGTCGATCACTCCCCGGCGCTGCATCAGCTTCAGGTGAGTCTCAAGGTTGTTTCGCAGCCTCTCGTCCTTGTGCGAATAGCTGTAGAACAACCGCACCGCATCCCTTCTCTCATCCATCCTCGCCTGCTTCCGGCGAGTACCTTCGAGGTCCACCCCGTTGAGCAAGTCATCTACGACCAGAGGGAGCACGCGATTGCCGACAACCTTGGTGAACTTATTCACCCCGGCTTGTTCCATCACCGCCAGTTCGTGGTAAGTAACCGTCTCCTGCGGGTAATCGGGAAGAGGGACCATCTCCTCCGGCTTCAGATTGCGAATGTCGTGGTGGATTCTTTCGAAGTCCGACCGGATTATGGCAAGCAACCGACGGCGGCTCGCCGCCGGGCCTGAAACGGAGATGAATACTTTCTTATCCTGCGCATCTGCTTTCACCAGAGCTTGATTGCTCTCAAACCTGAGGATTACTCCGGTACGCCAGCGCGGTAAGCCCTCACTCATCGCGTGCGTACGGACTATAAAGCGAGGCAGCAGGCCTTCCGGCAGCACGGGGTAGTGATACTGAAAGTTTAAGCACTCTGCGAGATTGAAGTTTGCCGTGTCCAGAGGCTCCTGCTTGTCGAGCAGTTCGGGAATCAGATAATAGTTCTCGTCACCCGGAAAGCTGAAGCACAGCTCGAACTTTTTCATCAGGTCGAGCAGAAAAAGGTGCATTTTTATTGGGTATTCCGATGTGTCGAGGATTCCGGGCAGATCGCTCAAGCGAATCAGACCGTGCTGTTCTTCAAGCTTGTCTGAATTCAAAATCTTATAGATGCCGTTCGTGACCCATCGCGGATTCAGGACGTGCGTGTCCTGCAATCGCGGATCGTCTTTGTAGTTGAGAGCGATTCCGAGACTGTGCAGATAAAATGCGAGCGCCTCCTGAGCCTTCGAGTCTGTTTCACCGAGTCCCGCGCAAACATCGCGGTACTCATCAAAGTTCAGATAGTTCTTCTCCATTCCAGCGAGTTTATCCTTAATCGAAAACCAGCTTGCCGGGAAAGAGTCGCGCAGATGCTCAAGCCGGTCGGTCTCTCTCTCAATCACTTTGCGAAGGTCTTCAATGCCCGTTTCGTCTTCACAATCCGTCTTGATGAAGTCGCGGATCACCGGATACTTTTGTTGCAGCGCACGCCGATTCACATCGAACGGATGTTCCTTGATCTTGTTCATCACGACGATGACGGGCGAATCGCCTCCGAAGCTCTCGATGAGCTTGAGCCAGTACTCGGCTTCAGCCTCTTCGCCACCCATGCGGCCATTCAGAACGAGCAGGTAAAGGCTGCGTTGAGTGAGGAAGAACTGGTGGGTGGCGTGCATAATCTCCTGCCCGCCGAAGTCCCAGACGTTGAGCCGCACATTCTCATCTCCATTGAGCGTGAGCGGCCATGCTGTGATATTGATACCTTCCGTCTTCTTTTCATTCTTGTTAAATCGTTTATGCACGAGTCGATTGACTATAGTGGTCTTGCCCACCTCTCCGCGACCGACCAGAATGAGCTTGGCTTCGTTCAAGGGACGCGGCTCGCCGCGAATGCGAAAATAATAATCGATGATGTCGGCAGCGTTGGCCATCTGCAATTTCTGCGCAGCAGCCTCCTGCCATGTTGTCCCCAAGACTTCCGCAGGAAGGTTAAGTGAGTCATTCCCATGTAGAAAGAGCGCTTTTAGGGATATAAGGCTTTTCAGAGACTCCGGCAAATTTATTAGATGATTATGATCGGCGTACAGAATTCGAAGCTGGGTTAATCGGCCGATTGACTCAGGCAACTTTGCCAGTTGATTGTTGGATAGGGACAAAGCTATAAGCCGCGTCAACTGGCCGATTGATTCCGGCACTTCTGTCAGTCTATTGCCGGAGAGGTATAGATTCTGAAGCCGCGTCAACTGTCCGATTGAGTCGGGCAACTTTGTCAGTTTATTATTGGAGAGGTGTAGAACCTGAAGCTGAGTTAACTGGCCAATTGATTCCGGCACTTCAGTGAAGCCCATTCCAGATAAATCCAATCTCATTATTTGACTCTTGCGCGCTGCCTCGATGAGGGCGGATACCTCGGATAACTTATCTTGATTCTTTTCCCTTCGGCGGCTGGGTGGCTTGCTCATTTTATATGTTCCTCGAATGATACGGAGCTTGGACGGCAGGATTGTAGCAGTAATGCTCATTATTTTTAAATCATGAGCGGCTCGCTTGACTTTGAATTATGCCACTCATACTATTCGGGAGTTGTTTGTGGCTCTCATTTCACAAGGCTCACCCCGGTTGATTTCGTTCGCTAAATCGAAAGGAGAAATTTCATGGACCCCTGCAATCCTCCGCCTCCGCAAGACGCTCCCGTGATCGAGACGCGCAGGCAACTGGTCAGCGCCCTGCAAGACGCCTCCGAGCTTGAACAGCTACTCATGATCTGCTACCTGCACGCGGCGATCACTCTGAAGAAAGCGAACGAGCCGGGCATCTCTCCGGCCGAGGCCGAGATCGTCAGGCGGTGGGAGGCCAAGACCATGATGGTCGCGCGGCAGGAGATGGAGCACCTCGGGCTCGTGAACAATCTGTTGATAGGGATGGGCGAGGCCCCTTACTTCTACCGGCCCGATTTCCCGCTCCAATCCGACTTCTTCGACCACCTCGACCTGCCCTTCCGGCTTGAGCGGTACAACAAGCGCGCGGTCCGCCGCTTCGTGAAGTTCGAAAAGCCCGACGACCGACACCTCGAAGGCACGGGCTTCGACCTGTCCGAGCTTGAGCCGAAAAGGACTCAGCCCATGCTAACGGGCGAGCCGGAAGAGCCTCTGGCGCTCGTGCCGCCCCGATCTTTAAGGCAGGGCATCGACTTCCAATCGGTCCAGCAGCTTTATCAGGCGATTCAGGTGGCGATCAACAACTGCCACGGCTACGACGACTTGAAAAATCTCTTCAGGGGCACCCCGAGCCGCGAGCCATACCAGGACTTTCAATTCAACTTCGAGATGAACATCTTTACCTTCCCGGTGACGAGCGTCCCCACGGCCAACGCCGCCATCAACCTGATACTCAAGCAGGGCGAAGGCATCGACGCGCAGCCGGCCTTTTCGAGCCACTTCCACATCTTCGCCGAGATACTCGAAGAGTTCAAAGCCGCGAATCAGAACAACCCCGACTTCGAGCCCGCATGGAACGTCGTGCTCAACCCGTCGAAAGAGAACGTCACGGACCCGTTCGCGCTCGAAGCGATGGACTTCTTCAACGACAGCTACACCACGATGGTCTACATGCTCCTGGGCTTTTACGCCTACTTTTCGCCCGTGTCGTGCGACCAGTCTTTCAGAAACGTCAGTACCGCGCTTCAGGAGACGGCCTTCGCCCCGATGATGACGATGATCCTCCGCCCGCTCGGGGAGATCATCACGCGCCTGCCGTCGGGCAAAGGCCCGTACTTCGCGGGGCCCAACTGGGACCTCGTGCCCGACAAGGATCAGCCCGAGCCCACGGAAGAATCGCCCCTGAGACTGCCTCCCGAAAAGGAGCTACCCGACTTCTTCCTGAAGAGGATCGGCCTGATGGAACGGCAGGGTGACCGCCTCAGAGAGATGTCTAAAAAGCTCGGCCAGCCGCCGGACGTTCATAAGAGACTGGACTTCATGTGCGAGAACATCTCACGAATGAACGCCAACTTCCGGCGCTTCATCACAAGCTAGGCCACGGGAGAGATTACGATGAAAAACTGGGAAACGCTCGACATCGCCTTCGAAGGCTACTTCATGTGCAGGCTGACCACCGACCCGGACCCGACCGACGAGAAGCGCGGGGTCAGCGGCTACACCCTCGCGCTCGCGAGCGAGACGGACCTCGATAACTACATCCTGCTCAACCCGAGCGAAGAGTACCTGAAGAAGAACCTGCGGAAGCCGGGGCCGCGCCTGATAGAGCAGAATAAGCTCAGCCTCGGCGTGAAGGTGAAGTCCGCGACCGTCAACGGCGCGAGTTACGCCCCGGCTCAAAACCTAGTGGGCGGCATGGTCAACCTGCTCGACAGAGACTTCAGGACCGGGGACGTGGGGCCGATGTTCGAAGGGCGCAACGACATCGTCGCGTCCGATGACAACGTCGAGTTCCCGATAGACCCTTTCATCATCGACATAAGAAACCCGGACCACCCTGATCAGCACATCCAGAGGAAAGACGTGCTCTCTCGCGACATACCTCTCTGGAAGCTGCCGCCGGACGTTTATCAGGACCGGCTCGGCGTCCCGCCCGCCGCGGAGCCGAGCCTTGAAGTCATGGAAGCCATCGGGGTCTATGACTTCTTCGAGTACTTCAATGACCGCGCGAAAGACATAGAGGGGCTGCTTAAGAACGTGGAGCAGGAGGCGGCGGAGACGGGCATGGATAAGAGGGCGCTCGAAGAGATGTACAAAACTCGCCTCTACGTCATCGAGTTCTTCGGGCAGAGGATCAGGAGCCGCCTCGGCATGCAACGCATCTGGAATTTCCACATCGAAGGGAGCAAGGGGCTGGTCGAGGGGATCGAAGCCGGCGAAAACGGGCGCAGGCTCGACCTCGAAGCGCCGTGGCCCGTGACCTTCTGGTTCGGGGGCTACGACGGCGACCTGATGATCGGTTACATGCGAGGCGCTCTGCAAGTGCCGTTCGAGTGATGATGAAGAAAAAGGAAGCGGCCCCGAGCGGGCCGCTTATCGGTACGCATCCGGGAATTGCCCTGTTACTTTATCACTTCCAGAGGGTCGCCGGTCCGGTGGTCCTCGATCTGAAAGCGCAGGAACTCATGGATCGCGGCTAAGGCTTTCGCGTCCCCGGTCGAGATGCGGACCCGGCCGCCGCCCTCAGTCTCTTCATACTTGTAAGTAATTTCGGCCTTCAATCGCGTCAGTTCCGGGACTCCAGAGGGGGTTCGCGCGTGAACGGCGAACGGCGTCGAGAAGTCGCCTTCGGCGAACATCTTCGAGATGTGCGCGAGGTGCCGCCTGATCTGGCCCTTGCTCGCTTCGTCGCGGGGGTCATTCGCCTCCACCTCAATCGCCCCGCCGTCCCGCAGCAGCCTGAAGTGGTGAGTTGTCTTCGACTGATCGAACCCCATCGCCTTGCCGCCCCGCTCGTTCAGGTCGTGCGCGTGCCGGTCCTGAGACTCGGCCATGTGCTTCTTATGCATCGGGCACGCGGCCTTCTCGCGCGCGGGCGCGGAGGGTTGTTGCGCGTGGGCCGTCAACGTCATCGCGGAGGCGCAGGCGGCCAGAATAATCTTTCTCAGGTAATTCTTATGCTTCACTCTCTTTCTCCTTAATCTTGAGCTTTCGCGCGGCCCGTCCGTTCAGGCTCCGGGGCGCAGGGGCGGATTCACGCTCTCCGAGGGATTCCAGAAGGCCGGTCCGCTCGCCCGGCTCGCGGCCCGAGAGCCGGTCATCCCAGTCCCGCAGTATGGCCCGCAGATCGTCGCGCAGCCCCATCAGGTCGCGGAGCTGCTCTTCGATTTCAGACAGCCTCGCCTCGGCAAGCTCGCGGACCTGTCTGCACGGCGCGCCGCCGCGGTCGCGCACTTTCAGAATCCCGGCAAGCTCGTCGAGCGTGAACCCGAGGGCGAGCGCCCTGCGGATCAGGCGCACGCGGCCGAGCGCCCCGGCGGGATACTGCCGGTAGCCGTTAGGGGCCCGGACGGGAGCAGGCAGGACTCCTTTCCGCTCGTAATGGCGCAGGGTGTCCGTGCTTATCCCGCACGCTTTCGCCAGCTCGCCCGCGCGCAGGAAGGATTCGTCTGTCGGTCGATCAGCCACGGGATGATTATAAAGGTTGGAATCGATTCCAGGGTCAAGGATTTTTTTTCGCGCGAGGTCAGCGAAAGTAAATATCGACGTAGTCGGTCGCTTCGTCGCAGGGGTTGTCCATCTCTTTCAGCCGCCAGTACCTCCTGTTTTGCGTGATGCGAAAGGTCATCTCCCCTTCCCTCTTGCACGGGTTGCCCTGATTGATGTGGCTCACTCTCGTCTCTATCGTCCCTTTGAATTTTATCTCCGTGGTATCGACTTCGGTGATGACGCCTTCGATCTTCAGGTAATCGCCGGTCCCCCGCCCCTTCTGCTCGCCCGCGATGGAGAGGACCCCTTTATTCTCCCTGACTACGGCCTTGCCGAAGTAATCCCAGCTAATCCACTGCAAGGACAACCTGTGCTCGCCGAGCAGCCTCGCCCTCGCCTGCTTATCTTTAATTATCGTGCGGCCCTCCTGCGCGCCCGGAGCCTGCGCGCAGAGCGCGGGGCACAGGGAAAGGGCCGCAAAAATCATCAGAAGATTCCGGTTCATTCGCATATTCTTTCCTTACGCTTTAGGCCTCCTGAAAAGAATCCACCCGCCGACCGCGACGCCGAATAAAGCGACTGCGAGCTCAACGTACGGAGCCCTGTCGGAAATCCCGAACGCCTCTTTATTCCTGTGCTCCCACCCGCGGAGGGCATTTATGCCGTGGCCCCCGAGGTAGAGCCCGAGCAGGATGATGAGGCCGCCCATTACTTTTATCACGTACTTGCCCATCCGGTACCGGCCGCCCGCCCCGGCGCGTGCTCACCGGTTCGTGTTCTCATCCAGCATGTTGCAGAACAGAGCGCCCTGAGAGATGGCGTCGTCCAGAGCGATGTGCGTGTAAGGCAGGGCGTCGAACCACCGCTGGGGCATATTTTTCTTGACGACCTCGTGAAAGTCCACCCTCATCACGGCCATCGCGTAAGATTTTATGTCCAGAGCGAGGTAAGAAAACGGGCTCTCTCCCGCGAAGCGATAGAGGTAATAAGTGACGAACATGAAATCGAAGGCGGCCGGGTAGCCCACGAAGACGGGGGGCTCGGGCAGCCCCTTCAGCCAGGAGACGTACTGCGGCATCACGAGCGAAGGGGGTTGCAGGTGTCTTCTGCAAGCCTCCCACGCCTCGGGCTTCGTCTCCCACCACGCCATCGTCTCGGGGTCGGACCTCGCCCCCTCCAGAGTGTCGAGGTTCGCCGAGAAGGTGCTGACCAGAGTCTTGTCGGGAAGAAAGGCCGCCGAGGCGAAGCTCAACATGGAATTGAGGCCCGGCACCGGCCCGTCGGTCTCAACGTCTGTGCTCACGTATATTTCGCTCATAAGATCACGATACTCGATCTGGCGCACTTATGCACCCGCATTCAATTCGACTTGATGTAGGAATTCGCAAGGCATATGATTCAGGGCAGCACGCCAGCCGCCGGGCGTCGATTGCGCACGATCTCATGCATTCGCTCTCAAGCGCGCTGCCGGAATCGCCATCTCAAGAGTCGCGGAAGGAGGAAGGGAGAAGTGAATCTTTCGAGAATAAGGAAAGCTGTGCTCGCTTTGGCGGTAGCCTCGGGGCTCTCGGCGTACATGGCGAGCGCCTCGGCAAGCTCCGGGGCGGACCGCCCGGCAAACGTCACCTTCGCCAAAGATGTCGCCCGGATTATGCAGAAGCGGTGCGAAGAGTGTCACCGCCAGGGCGGGGTCGCCCCCATGTCGTTCGCGACTTACAAAGAGGCGCGGCCGTGGGCTCGGGCCATTAGGGAGAAGGCCGTCAAGCGAGAGATGCCGCCTTTCCACGCTCTGGGGTCGGTGGGGCGCTATCACGAAGACCCGCGGTTGACCGACGCCGAGATCGCGACGATCCGCGACTGGGTGGACGGCGGCGCGAAGGAAGGCAACCGGAAAGACCTCCCCCCGCCAAGGGTGTGGAAAGACGACTGGGCTTTCGGGCAGCCCGACCTCGTCGTGTCGCCCGCCCGCCCGTTCACGCTCAGGAAGAACGACAAAGACCTCTACGTCTTCTTCGTCTTCGATCACGTCTTTCCTGAGAACACGTGGGTCAACTCGATTCAGGTCCGACCCGGCAACGCGAGCAAGGTACATCATGCGAACGTCCACCTCGTCCCGCCCAACTTCCAGGCCCCGCCCGAAGGCTACATCGCGGGCGATTTCGACCCGTCGGCCAGGGGCACGATAATGATCTCCGGGTGGGTGCCGGGGACCAACACCGTCAGGCTCACGGAAGGCACGGCCGTGCGCATCCCGAAAGGCATGCGGCTCGGCATACAGGTCCATTACGCGCCCAGCGACGAAGATGCCCACGATCAGACGAAGATCGGCATGTACTTTTCCAACGGCATCGTCAGGAAGAACATTCGGATGCTGTTCGGAGACCGGAAGGACCTCGTGATCCAGCCGGGCCAGAGCGACGCCTCCTTCATCTCCCGCAACACGTTCCCTACCGACGCGGTCATCAAGTTCTTCCACGTCCACATGCACCTGCGGGGCAAGTCTTACGTGATGAAGCTCCACTACCCCGATGGCCGGGTGGAGACGGCCCTGGAAGTGCAAGGGTACAACTTCAACTGGCAGCGGACCTATATTCTCGACGAGCCACTGAGAGTTCCCAAAGGGACGGTCGTGGAGTACATCGGCACGTACGACAATAGCGAGAAGAACAGGTTCAACCCGGACCCGGCCCAGACCGTGCGGTGGGGCGAAAAGACCGTGGACGAGATGATGCAGGGCCGCATATTTTACGAGGCCGCGGACGAGGACCTCAACCTGCGCGTGGTCAAAGGGCTGCCGGTCGCCGACAGCGACGCATCGGCTAAGAAAAAGTAACGAAGTAACGTCGCGGGATTCCGGCGGGGGGTAGATTCATCTCTGCCCCCGCATCATTTCAAAACCTGATCGCCCTCCAATATCCGGCAGGTGACCTTCACACCCTGTTTTGCGTACTTATCACTTACCTCGTCAGGCGTCATCCCGCCCTTCTTTCTCTTCCCTTTAAAGTTGAATAAAGCTCGCGAAGTGCTCCTTCTTCACCCTGTCCTCCGCGACGGCCCTGCCCACTGCCTGAAGATCGTCTATGTGCTCGACCGAATCGAGCTTCTGCACGTCCTCCGGCCTGACGTGGCCGAGCCCCAGCTTGTCCAGGCCCGAGCGGCTCAGCTCCGCGTTATAGCGCATGTAGGTGAAGAGCTTGGGAAGCGCGGGGCCGCTCTTGCCTATCATGTCTCCCACCTCGCTTTCCAGCTCGTCCCCGGCCAGGCACTTGCCGAAGACGCGGCAGAGGAAGTCCTGCTCGTTCGACGCGGCGAACATCAGGGCCGAAGGGATCGACGATGCGTTGTAGAGCAGATTCATCTCCTCGGGTGTGAGGTCCTCGTTCGCGTCTGGGCTCGTGCCGGTGCCGATTGACACCAGAAGCATTTTATCTTCCCCCGAGGGCCAGCGCAGGTTGTAGGGCTCTACCGTCGCCATCAGGAAAAGCTGGAAGGCCGGGTTGTTATACATCGTCACCCCTCCGTCCACGAAGGTGAAGGGCTTGCCATTCACCATAATTATTTCGGGCGGAAAGTAAGTCGGCGCGGCCGTGCTAGCCCGAACGAGTTGCCACAGGGGGAAGTTCAGGTTGCAGCCCGGATCGCCGGGTATGCAGTTGTACTTCGCGCGCGGGTTGTTCGAGATCGGCCAGGGCGAGTCGGTGGTCGCGTTTCTCATGACCAGCAGCAGGAGCGTCTTCAGCTTGTCGCTCCCCAGAGTCGTGTCGCCCCCGATCACTTCTTTCAGCTTGCCCGCGAGCTGCTGGTCTTCGAACTTGTAGCGGAACCGCCGGAGCAGGCTCGTCTTGTCGAACATGGCCGGGCCGCTCGTTCTGTAGAACTCGCGAATCTTATCGACGCGCATCCCGAGCGATACGCACGTGGCGATGATCGCCCCGGTGCTCGTGCCCGCCACGTAATCGAAATAGTCCGCCAGCACGAACCTGTCATCCAGGCCAAGCTCTTCCTGTAGCACAGACTCTATCTTAGCCAGCACCTCTATGCTTATAGCGCCGCGGATGCCTCCGCCATCCAGGGCGAGCAGCTTCCGAGGCCCTCCCTTGCTCAGCTTATCCTTAAAGGACATTCTATTCTCCTTTTGCCAGTTCCCTTGGGTTGATGATCGCCAGATTAGTTCCCAAACTCCTGACCATTGAGGCGAATTCCGAAGTGCCTCCCGGCCCGTCGCCCGTCTCCCGCTCGTCCCAGACCAGAAGCGCGAAGATGTTCCCCGGGTCCCCGGCCTGCTCAAGGGCCGCCTCAATCATCCGCTCGTTGTTGAGGGCGAAAACTGACTGCCCCTCCGCGCCCTTGCCCGATCCTTCGTCCAGAAAAATAGTCCTCACGTTCCCGCGAGCCCGCAGCGCACGGAACCGATCTTCCCAGGCCCCGCCCGGCAGGTGGACCGACCTTGCGAGAAACTCCTCCTCGTCCAGAGCGAGAAACAGCCACACTTCGGCTTCCCTGCCCGCGCACGCCTCGGCGAATATGAGGTCCGCCCCCTGCGCTCCGCCGCAGATCGCGAGGTCCCCCTCCCCGACCCCCCACCGGTCCAGTTGCCTCTCCGTGCGCTCGCGCACGACCCCCTCTTTCTCGGGCGGAAACCGGGGGTCTTCGCGCTCGGGCCTGTCGATCATATGGCCGCTGCATAATACAACTTTCCTTGCTCGGCCCCCTGGATGATCCCGCGCGTCGAGAGAGTTTTGTTTCATCGGATTCAATCTCTTATCCCGGCCGCCGTGTTCGGGTACAACAAGCTGTTAGGCTCACTCGCGCGGCCGCGCCTGAAATCTCAGGCTGGCTTGCCCGCGCTCGGGCCGCAGATGGGCGGGGCCGTGGCCCCGCCGGCCGCGGGCGAGCAGGGAGCCGCCCGCGATGGTTGAACTGTCGGCCGTTTACTTATCCGGCTTCGACTACAAGGCGGTCGTCGCTCAGGGATTTGATGCTCAGCTTCTTTTCAGGCCTGGCCTTTGAGCCGGAGTAAAAGAGGAGCTTGTCGCCTTCGGTGATCTCCCACCTTCCCCGAGACTCATCCAGACGGTCCGAGGGGGACGGCCATCCCAGAATCAGGGTGCCGTCAGGCTTCAGCTCGAAGGACTCCCGGGGGCGGCGGGAGAGCTGGAACTCATAGCCCTCCGGCCGGAACACCTGCCCGCCGCCCGTGTCCTCTTCCCATGAATGCACCCACCGCCGGAGCAGAGCGTCTCGTTCAACCGTCTCGGTCATCGGCGCACCCCTTAAAAACTCAAGGATTGACCAGTGTATTGCGAGCCCCTTCGAGGGTGGCATGCATACGCGCTACCTGCTGGGTCGAGAACATGAACATCGCGGCGTCGTCAACATAATCCATGTAGTTCATGAACATATCACCGTTGGGACCGTTCCTACAAGAAACGTGCGGGAAGACGGGCTTGCCGAAATTCGGCCCGGCCGAATTCGGCGTGTCCGCGACGAAGTCGGTCCCGGAGCAGTCTTCCGTGTCGCCCCAGATGTGCCTCAGGTTGAGGAAATGGCCGATCTCATGCGTCGTCGTCCTGCCAAGATTGAACGGGGCCTGCGCGGTCCCGACCTTGCCGAACCCCTTGTGAGTGATCACGACCCCATCGGTTTCGGCCGGCCCTCCGGGGAACTGCGCGTACCCTAGAAGCCCTCCCCCAAGGTTGCACACCCAGATGTTCAGGTACCTGTCCGTGGGCCACGGGTCCTGGCCCCCGGTGGCCGACGACTTCACCGAGTCGTTAGCCCCGAAAGAGGTCCGCGTTGTCTGCGTTCGGGTCACGCCATCGGTCGGCTTGCCCTCGGGGTCATGTTTTGCCAGCACGAACCTGATGTTGGCGTCCGCCGCGAGCCCCTTGAAGGGCGCGGGCACCTTGCTCCTGTCCGCGTTCTGGTTTTGAAAGTCACGATTCAACACGCCGATCTGGCTCCTGATCTGCGCCATCGAAATGTTCTCGGCGGCGGCGTTGAAGACCACGTGGACGACGACGGGAATAGTGAATGGCCCGCCCGCCCTGAGGCTGTCCGCGCCCAGGCTCATCCTCCGCGCGGTCGACTGTTCCAGGTCGGCTTGCCTCGCGCGAAAGCCGGGGTCTTCTTCAAGAAGGCGGAAATGCGCCTGCATCGCCCCGCACTTGCGCCTCACCTCGACGGCCGGTTCTTTCTCGGCCTTGCCCATTGCCTTGCTGCTTTTTGCTGACTTGCTGCTCTTCTTCGACGTAGCCATGGATGCTCCTTTCAACACTGTGCAGTCTGCGAAGGTTCCTCTACCGAGTCTCGCGCGTCACGTCCTCATCGAAGCTCGCCCGGTCGAACCCCTCGGGGGCCTCGGCCGCGCCATACTCGTCCCTAAAAGTCCGGATGATCTCTTCGAGGGGCAGGTCCGAATACCACCCCCGGTCATTCAAATACTCCATATGTCGATTGCCAAGGGAGTCGAACGGGTGATAGATGGAGTCGTTGCGCCCGTCGAAATCGAGAGGCAGCAGGCGGAATTTCTCACACAGCTCGATGTTGAATGCGGGAGTCGCCTTCACCCACCTGCCCTCCAGATAAACCTCCGTGTACCCGTGCCAGTAGAATACGTCCGTGCGCATCCTCTCGCGCAGGCGCGCGGTCGACAGGTGATTCCTGACATCGGCGAACCCGAGCCGCGCCGCGACCCCGACGGCCCGGCAGCAGGCCGCGAGCAGCACGGCCTTCGACACGCACCACCCGCGCCCGCTTGAGAGCGTCGCGCTGGCTTTAATCCCTTCCACGGACAAATCGATCAGGTATGGGTCGTAGCGGATCGAGTCTCTGACCGCGTAATAGAGCCGGACCGCGCGCTCGATGTCCGAGCCGCAGCCCCCGGCATGTCTCCGCGCGAACTCCCCCACGGCCGCGTGCGTCGATTCGATAACCGGGGTGGCGCGGGTGAATTGCGTGTCATCGAAGTTGTCCATTCGCGTAGAAGATTATCCGAAGATCGCCGCGAGTTCTAGCAATCCGCCGGGGCTCGAATGCCGGCGGCGGTCAATGCTTCTTTTCGAAGTCGGCGAACGAGCCTTCGAGAGCCCACTGCAATCGCGCCTTCTCGTTACCCTTCAGGAAGCGCTGGCACTCGCCCGATGGGCTCCCATCGCCGGCCCGGTCTGATTTACACTCGCTGACCGGGAGCCACCGGCCCGCGTCTTTCCAGAGGCTCGCGCCCTCTACGAAGGCATGCTCAAGGCTCGTGCGCGCCATCGCCTTGAGCTGGACGTAGCCGAGCCCGTGATCTTCCACGGCCTTCACGAACTCGCGCGTCATCTCCGACCGCGAGACCCCTTCGTCGTCAGTCGCGAGCGCGACCGGCACCCCGAATTTAAGGTAGAGGGGCAGGGGGTGCTGCTTGCCGCGGACTCCAAGGATGCCGTCGTTGCTCGACAGGCAGATTTCCACCATCACCCTTTTTTCGGACATCTCGCGCAGGAGGCCGACCGGGTCGTCCTCGTAGGCCACGGCCACCCCATGGCCTATCCGCTTCGCATGCCCTTTCCTGACCGAGTCGCGGACGTGAAATCGCAGGCCGTCGGGCGGCACGAGCCCCGGCGCAAGCTCGCCCGCATGCAGGGTTATGTTGACCTTCGGGTAAACCGAGTTTAGGTAATCGAGCATGAGCATTTGCAGGGGGAAGTAGGTCATCGATGGCAGGCTGTCCTCCGCCTGCACAAGGTTCAGGGCGACAAGCCTCGGCTCGACGAGAGCCATCTCCATAGCCGCGACCATCTGCGCGAAAGCCTGAGCGGGAGGGTTGGCGCGGGCGATCTGAAAAATATAGCGCACCGTCACGCCGCATCCGGGCGCGGCCTTATTGGGGTCGTCGCATTTCAACAACTCCTTCCGCCGGGCCTCCATTATGTTAAGGGTGTTCTGCCCTTCCCGCACGGCCTGCGAGATTCCGAGCCGCAGCAACTCCTGGCGCATCTGCTCCATGACCTTCGCGAGCTCGGCGGGGGACGCATCCGCGGCCCCGTCCGGCCACTTCAACTGCCTGCCCAGATCCCTCGACTTTCCGTTGTCGGGCGTCAGCATCAGCTCCATGTAAGCGACCCGCCCCGACGCCGCGCGCGCGGTCACCTCGGCAAGCATGTCCCCGTAGCGGTTATTTCCCGCCAGGCCGAACTTCCCGAAGGAGTCGAAGAACTGGTCGTGACCGCTCTGGCCCGCGTACTCGGAATTTCGCATGGACCACGCATCGATCATCGAGCGATAGAGCACCCCGTCCGTCATGGCCGTGCTCGCCGCCGGGCGGCCCGACGCCTCGTCGCACGGGCCGTTGAAGAGGAGCATGGTCTTCCGGTCGACGCACATGCCCGCCTCCGCCGCCCACCTGACGTATGACTCCGCGTAGACCGACCCCGTCATGTGGTTGTGCAGGTCCGCGCCCTTCGGCATCTGCCGCAGGAACATGTAGAGTTCGAGGGGCTCCGCCTTTATCGACTCGAAATGGCGGGCCGTCTTCTGCTCGGGCGTCGACGCCGTGGCCCTCTGCGCGAGCGCGGGCGGGCGGGCCGCCAATATAATGAGCAGGAGGAGGGGCGAAAAGAAGAGGGCGCGGGCTGCTCCCGCCGGTAGTGACAGGCGTGGTTTCGGCATAGATTATCTCTCCCCGGTTGCGATCAACCTTCAAGTATGAAACGGCCCCAGCCGCGGAGCCTTTCGACAACTGCCTTGGGGGCTTTGGAGGGCGACCCCGCGTCGAACGGCGGTTGGGGGTCGTACTCGATCCCGAGCTGTATCGACTGAGCGATCTCGTCCCCGAACTCGCGGGCGACCAGAGTGAGGGCCATGTCGATCCCGGCGGAGACTCCCGCCGCCGTGATGATCCGCCCTTCGATAACCACGCGGTCCGTCACGGGCTCGGCGCCCAGCCTGCCGAGCACTTCCAGAGCGAGCCAGTGGGTCGTCGCCCGCAGTCCCTTCAACAGCCCCGCCGCCCCGAGTATCAAAGAGCCCGTGCAGACGGAGGTGGTCCACTTCGTCCCCCCGTGGACCCGGCGGACCCAGTCGAGGACTTCCCGGTCGTCCATCAGGGCGACCTGCCCCGGCCCTCCCGGAACGACCAATATATCGGGCGACGTGACCTCCCCGAGCGCGTAGTCCGCGACGACGGCGAGGCTGCCCGCGTCCGTGCGGACCGGGCCGCGCTCTCTCGCCACGAACCTGACGTTGGCTCCGGGAGCCGATCTCAGGACTTCGTAAGGCCCTATGGCGTCGAGCGCCGTGAACCTGTCATAAATAAGAATCGCTATCTCCATAGCATCGCCCCTCTACTGGAATCACCCCGCGACTATTGCGGGTACCTCGCACGGCGCGCTCGCCCGCGGGATTGAGCAGGCCGTCGAAAGGCGTGCAGACCTTGCACTCATAAACCTGCACGGTCCCATCGAGGCCGCTCGTCAGACTTAATCTCCATGTCCTCCCAATCGCCTATGCAGTACGGGCTGACGAAGACCACGCAGGAGGAGTCGAAAAGCTTTGGGGCCGGCTTCGCCGGACGCGGCCTTTCCCTGTCGGGCCATATTTCTCCTTCGGAATCCGGGGCGATAGTAAGAAGACCTCTGACTGCGAAACGTCGAGGCCATGCATATCAAAGAAAGCCCAACCGGTCAACGCAATTCCTCCGGCGTCCCGAAGCCCTCGCTTTGGTACAGTGAGTTGTTATACCGCTGATCGTAGGCGCGGTTGATGAAAAATGATATTCTTTATGCCGCAGTTATTATTAATGGCGCATCGAGGGGGATGTATGTCAACCGGGACGGAAAGAATTACATTCAACCCTGAACAATGCGGGGGCCGCCCTTGCATTCTCGGCATGAGGATACGGGTTGCCGATGTGCTGGATTTATTCGCGGCGGGCTTGAGCGCGGAACAAATCCTGGAAGAGATGCCCGACCTTGAGATGGAAGACCTGAAAGCTGCTCTCCGGTATGCCGCTCGTCGGTTAGACCACCCTATACTGGCAGCCTGACGATTTTGCTTGACGCACAACTATCGCCTGTAATCGCAGCCTGGATCACTATGCAATATTCCATTCCTGCGGTTGCTTTGCGTGATTTAGGGTTGCGTGATGCGACAGATCTAGATTTTCCTTGCGGCAAGAGCTTCGGACGCTATCGTGATGACCAAAGATAGTGATTTCGTAAGGCTACTTGAGGTAAGCGGACCTCCCCCAAAGGTCATATGGCTAACGTGCGGCAACACTTCTAACGCTCGTTTGAAAGAGATACTCACCGGCACGTTAGAAAAGGCGCTCGAACTCTTACAAGCTGGCGAGCAGCTAGTCGAAATCAACGCGGTCTAACGCTTCGCAGCGGGCTAGAAGAACTTTTCAAATACCATGCGCGCGACGAAGTTGCCGCGCTGGTCGCCGGGCAGGCGGCGGATCGTGCGCATGTATCCCAGCTCTACTTTGGCGACTACGATGTTGAATTGCAGCCCGGCCCCGAGCCCGAGCCGCGTGCGATTGTCGGGCCCGCCCCGCGCCGAGAGGCGCATCGCGTCAAACATCACGATGGGTTTTACGGCGTAAAGGTTCGCCTGATCCGAGATATAACCGATGGCCGGGTCCAGCTGGCTCCATAGCTTATCGGCCTGTGGCTTGACGGCCTCCCGCGCGCTGGCGAACGCCTGTTCGGCGCTCGCCAGCCGCGCCGACTGCTCGGGGGTCAGTCCGTCGTCGGGGTCCAGAGCAAGGTCGTCGCGTTGCTCGGACGAGAGGTCCTGTATGGCGAGGGCGTCGATGAATATGTTCCTGCCGCTGCTGACCTGCCTTTTGAGCAGGTCTTTCAGAGAAGTACAGCCCGCGCACGAGAGCCGCCCCGAATCATCCGGCTGCGAGATCACAAGCTCTGCCGGTATCAGGGGGCGCGAAAGCTTGGGCACCGGCAGGCTGGCCGTGAGATTGAAATGCCAGTAGGATGTCCCCCCGCGACCCGAGTTCACCCCGGCCCCGACGCCCGCCTGATTCCTCCCGAAGCTGCGAATGAGGGGGCCGCCCGGAATATTGGTCATCGACGGGGACTCGACCGCGTCGTAAAAGAAACTCGCGGTAGAGTTGCCGCCGTAGAAGCGCGCGTATTCCGGAACGTCGCCCCAGGCGCGGCCGGCCCCGAACAGCACTTCGACCCCGATTGCCGGGGCATTCTTATCGGGAAAGACGCACGTCTCCCGGCCCCCGTCCGTTACGACTCTGCACTTCCAGTGAGGCAGAATAAAGTTCCGGGCGTAGCCTACCGTCGCCGCCACCCGGTGATAGTCCGACTCCTCGTCCGGGGACGCGACGTCGAACCAGGCCGCTCCGCGCAGGAAGCCCCTGCCCAGGCTCCCGTCCACGATGGCGCGCGACTCGAACGCCTGCTCCGAAGTAAGCTCGTCAGGCTGCCCCGTGCCCGTGAAGAACCGGTTGCCCGCGAATCGGTAGGCCGCCCCGAGGCTTATCTGGCTGACCATCCCTGCTTTCGGTTTTATGAACGTCGCCACGCCGAGGCGCACCGAGTTCCTGAAGACCGTGCCCGCCCCGAGAGGCTGGCGGTCCGAGGCAAAGCTGGATTCGAGGCTGACCTTCTGAAACAGCTCGACCGCCCTCGTCTGCGACAGCCCGAGGCTCGCGGACATGTTGTAGAAAGGCTCGTCCAGAGATTTGCGTCCGGCCGCCGACAGGCGAAGCTGAGTGTTCTGCTCGGGCTCAGGCTCGCCGCTCAACGTGGACGGAAGGGCGAGCAGGTTCGTCGAGATGCCGCCGCCCACGGCCGTGCCGTACTCCCTGTCCTGCTCCATCCGAATGGCCGGGTTGAAGGCGATGAGCGGGCGCGGCAGTTCCCGGTAAAACCTGAGCTTGTTCGAGCGCGCGAGGTCCAGCAGGTTCGCGCCGAGGTTGGCGGTGTTGATGGGAATCACCCTGACTTTGACCGACACGTCGAGGCATTTGGAGACGGGCTGCCCCGCGCCATCTTTCAACGTCGCTCGGCATTCGGCCTCCGGAACAATCGTCACGCAATCGGTCAGGTACGCGGCCCTGATGTAAAACGAGTCCTGCCCCGACAGGCCGAACAGATGGTCCAGCGCGACCGCGCTGTCCTGATCGAAGAAGTTCTCCACTTCCCTGCGGTAAACGGTGCGGCTCGTTCCGGAAGCGGAGGCGCTGCCGACGACGAAATCGTCGGTGGTGGTCCTGTACCTCTCCCCGCGGTGCTTGCCCAAAATATCTTTGAGCTTTCGAGGCGCGCGACCGAAGAGGGTGTCCGCGGTCACGTCGCGAACGAGGTAGCCTTCCGCCTCGGAAATGTTGTCTCCGCTGCACTGGGCCTGAGCGGGGCTCGCCCAGGCCCACAGCAACAGAAGCAGGGACAGGATGAGCGGCAGAGGCAGACGTTGGTGGGGGTTGCGAGCGGTCATGACCTTCCGTCCCTTTGCGGCGCGGGCGCGAGCCGGGCGAGCGTTCTGTCGGTTAGAAGGCAAGGTCTACCGTCTTGCTCATCTGGTCCTTGATCTTTTGCTTCGCCACGTCCGCCTGGTCGGGCGGGAGTGAGCCCAGGTCTTCGACCCCTTTGACCGCCGGGTGGACTTTCGTGATGAGTTGCTGAGACTGCGCCGGGTTGAGCCCGTTGGCCGCGGTCGCCGCCACCTTTCTCTCCTGCACCGGATTGGCGGCGGTGTAAGAGACGTGGACGATCTGGTCGAAGTCCGTGCCGCCGGTCTTCAGTTTATAAAGATCGAAGACCAGCTTCCACTGCTCTATGGCCGGGTCGGTCGCGGTGGCTTTTATGCAGTCCCGCTCTATAGAGACCTCGAATTTATACCCGGCTTCCGGGCTGAACACCATCACGTCGAGAGTAAACGGTCTGCACGAATCGGTCGTGACGGGAGCGATGCTGATGTTGCCGCCGGTCGAACCGGTCGAACCGGGCGTGTTTGCTGAATTGGACATGTCGGGGCCTCCGATGGCTCGTCTTTCGATCCCTCCGAAACGTTGAATTAAATCCAAACCTGTCCCGCTCGTATGGGCTGCCTCCCATCGTCTCCGGAGTAAAGATCGAAAGTTATAATCATCCCAGCGCGGCAGTCTGCACTCAGATAAGGCGCAACAGATTGTAATCAACCCTTCCCTTCAGTCAAGGGAAAGTGGCGAGCGGCGCTCATTTATCACTCGTCACTTCCTTCGCCCTGCCGACATCACACGGAAGATTATGCAGCTCCACGACGAGCGCGAGCGCAAGCCTGTAGCCGAGATAGAGGCTGACGTTATTGAGGTTGGCGGCTTTATCCTCCCCCGTGTGGATAACCTCGACCCACTTGTTGGAAAGGCCGCTGATAGTTATCGCCGGAATCTTTTTTTCGATGAATGGCTGCGAGTCCGCTCCCGCGCTCAGAATAGTGGCCCGCGTGAAAGGGATATTCATACGTTTTGCTATTTCCTCGGCGCGATTGATGAGCGGCTTGCTCGACAGGTTCTCCAGAGTCTGGGGGGCGGCCAGGCCCAGGCTGTCGATGTTTACCATAGCGCAATGCCTGTTCAACTTCTCCTTTTCTATCCCCCTGACCATCGCTTTCGACCCGAGCAGCCCGTCTTCTTCCTTATCGAAGGCGACGAAGACGAGAGTCTTAGACAGGGAGATGTCCTTGAGGCTCCTGAATATATGCGCTATCGCGATGACCCCGCTCCAATTGTCTACAACGCCGCACCCGGCATCGGTCTTGTCATAATGAGCCCCTATAACGAGGGTATCTTCGGACTGCCCCGGCCTGGTCACGACGAGATTTTCAACCCCTCCGGTTTTCTCGATCACGATCTGGCCGGGTTGGGCTCCCATCTTCAGGAAGAGCGCGCGTACAGCTTCCAGCCGCTCTTTCTCTTTGCAGGGGGCCGAAGCGACGTCCTGCGCCAGGTCTTCCTGAGTCGATATAATGACCTTGCTCTGCTGATAACCTGCCGCGGCTATGCCGGGACAGGAAGCCGCCAGGTATGCGGACAGGATGATTGCAACGAGTACGTATTGATATTTATGCATAACCCTCTTCGATCCGGGTTCTCTTCACGCGCGGATGTATTCACTCGAAGCCGCGCAATGGCATTTCCGGGCCGCGCTGTAGCCAGTTGTCGGCCATGTATCTGCTCTTGCCTTCGATGACGTGAAGCGTGTAGGCGTGCCGCGATTTCGCGGAATTGTTCGCGTAGCTCAAATGCGGCAGCAGGCCGTCGAGCAGAATCAACGTCCCTTCGGGCACTTCAAGAGGGACCAGAGACTCCATAGGCCACGGGCTGTCATCGAACACGTCGAAGCGGGCGCCGCCTCCCGGCGCTCTCACGAATCGGGATTTAAGGCCGGCCTTATGCCCGCCCCGAATCGCGTGCAGGCAGCCGTTCTCCACGGTGGCGTCTTCGAGGGCGAACCAGAAGCCGGCCGCGCTCGGCGGCTCCGTGTAGAGGAAGGTGCTGTCCTGATGGCAGCTGACCTCCCCGCCGATGCCGGGCTGTTTGAAGATGTACATGGACTGTACGAGCAGGGGCCGAATGAACCCGAGGCTTGCGGCGAGAGAGGACAGGTCGGGAGTCCGGGAGAATCGCTCGAACTCGGGGTCGAGGTCGTGCAGGGCATGTCCGATCTTGTTGATCGACAGCTCCTTCGGCCGCAACAGCTCTCCGTCCGGGCCGAAGGCCGCCTCCTCGAAGAAGAAGCGTACCCTGTCGCCCGAGCCCATGAAGTAATCGTCCGAGGTGCGTGTCTGCTCGCGGGTGGAGAATATGGATACTACGCCCGCGGGGTCGAACCGCCCGACGAGCGACTCTGCCCGCCTTCTCAGGGCCTCACATGCTTTCGGGCTCACGAACCCTTCCAGGACGAGGAAGCCGTCCTGCCGATACCGCTCGATCTGCTCGGGGTCAACTCTGTACATAGAAGATTACTCGCGCGGGCGGGGTCAGCGGGGCAGCTCGATCACAGGCTTTTCCGGGTGGCGGCGGTAGAGCACGACGGTTCGGCCGATCACCTGGACCGCGTGCGCGCCCTCGATTCGCCCGGCCAGAATGTCCCCGGTCTCGCGCGCCTCTTCCGGGGCCGCTTCGAGCACTTTCAGCTTAAGGAGTTCTCGAGTGTTGAAGGCCCCTTCGATGGTCTTCACGGCGGCTTCGGTCACGCCTTCCTTGCCGATGTGCAGGATCGGCTTCAGGGGGTGGGCCAGAGCCCTGAGGTGTGCCCTCTGCCTTGCGTTGAGTGTTGCCATAGACGCCTCCCGAACAGAAACAACTCTTTTCAGAGCGGCTCTATGATAGCGGACAACCTCCGACGGTTACCAGCGGCCGGGCGGGAAATCCACCCGCCTGAAGCGTCTCGGTACACCTATATGTTAGGCTCGGGTTTATGCAGAGGCGACGGATCGGTCGGGCGGCGGAAGCTTGCGACTACCCCTCCGACATAAGCTCGGAGACGGTCCTGAACTCGAAGCCCCTCTCCCTGAGCTTGTCTATTATTCCGGCCACGGCGCGCAGCGATTCGGCGCGGCTTTTATACATGACGTGCAGGATGATTATTGACCCCGGCTGAGCGCGCTCGACCACGTGATCCTCGATCCGGCCCGCCTCCCGCGCGACCTCCCGGTCAGAGTCGGGCTCGATGTCCCACATGATGGTCTTGCGGTTCGTATCGCTCAAATAATAGGGCAGCAGCAGCAGTTTTTTGCCGTAAGGGGGCCGGAAGTGTATAGGCCCCTGATAGCCCGTGCCGCGGATCAAAAGGTCGGTCCTCTCAATCTCGTCCCTGATGAACGAAGGCGACTTCAGCACCATTCTCTTATGAGAGTAGGAGTGGTTGCCGATCTCGTGCCCTTCCTGCGCGATCCTTCGGCCCGCCTCAGGGTGCTGTTCGAGTTCCGCCCCGATCAGAAAGAAGGTCGCTTTAACGCCGCGCTCTCGCAGTACGGACAGGACCTGCTCCGTGGCTTCGGGAGTGGGGCCGTCGTCGAAGGTCAGCGCCACAAATTTTTTGGGAGTATCCACCCTCGGCACGACATCTCCGAAGGCCTGAAAGGTGCGGGAGTCCGCGAGCCTCCACGCGGCCATCACGAGAGCCGGGGCGAGCAGAATGAGCAGCAGGGTTACTATTATTTGTTTTTTTCGCATGGCCGCTTTGTTGCGGGACCGCCCGCGCGGGTTGCCCGTCCGGTCTGAATTCCTGACGGCGCGGACGCCTGGAGAAAAGAGGCGGCTTTGGCTATGATCCGAATCAGGCAAGAGATTATTAAAGGCCGTTCTTTATGAGTGTTGAGATAATCGCCGCCATCGCTATCGCAGCCGGGCTCGGGCTACTGCTCCTGTGGCGCACGGTTCGCTTCTTCATCCGCCTGCTCATCTTCGGCCTCATCGTATTGCTGGCCCTCGGATTATTCGCGTGGGGGTACGGAGTCGATAACCCCTTCGGGCAGGGCGACGACCAGCCCGCGAAGACGCGGCGCGGCTCGGGCCGCTGATCGCCGCGAGTCCCGAGCAGGGAGCGACGCGCTCGGCCACGGGATAAAGCGCCGCTCAATCGTTGGGGCCGTACTTCAGGCGCGCCACCCTCGCCTTCCCCTTCTCGTAAACCGTAACGACGAAGAGGTCGTCGAACTGCCTCTCATCAATCGACGGCACTTCATCCCCGCCCAGCATCCTGATCACTTCCGGGACCGTGTCGCTGTGGCCGACTACCAGCACCGCCCCGCCCGCGTGCGCGTGAACTTTATCGACGATCTCGCGGATGGAGTCGTTCGACACGCGCTTCGGTTCCTGCGGGTCCACCCTGAGTTGTATCGGAGCGGGCGTCAGTTTCAGGAGCTTGCCTATGGGCTCGGCGGTCTGCTGCGTGCGAAGGAGGTGCGACGTGAAGATCGCCTTTACGCCCGAGTCCTTCAGCGTGCGGGCGAGCGCCTCGGCCCGCCTCCTTCCGGCCTCGCTCAGGGGCGGGTTGCCCGGCGGCACGGTATCCTTCTCCGCATGCCGGACGAGGAAGACCGTGGTCACTTTGAAGTCTTCCCCGGCGGAAGCTCCGCCCGCCTGAATGACCCCGAGCGCGGGGATCGATAGAAGAAGGAGAGAGCGGAGCAGCATCACTCTCACAACGGAGACGCGGGGCCGTTGCGAGCCTGCGGGATAAAAGTTCATGGGTTCGAGTACCTCCTGAATTCTTCGGCGAAATCCTTCGATGAGCGGGCTACTCTTTGTACCACAAGGCGCGCGGCAACGTCTAACCCCGAAGCCGGGCGAGTGGGCCGGCAGGCCGTCGGGTGCTTCATGATTATCGGGAACTGGTTTACTATGGCTGCTACTCAGGCTGTAATTCATAAAATCGAAGAGGCTACTGCGATGAGTTCTCAGGAGAATAGAGGCTGGTTCAAAAGAAACTGGAAATGGTTCGTCCCGGTGGGCTGCTTTGGCGTCGTTCTTATTTTCGTCGCTTTCGTCGCGGCGATCATCTTCTTCGTCTTCGGCGCGATAAAATCCTCGGACGTTTATCAGCAGGCGCTGGCCAAGGCGAAATCGAATGCGGCCATAGCGAGAGAGCTGGGCGAGCCCATCGAGCCCGGATGGTTCGTCAGCGGCTCGATAAAAGTCAGCGACGACTCCGGGAGCGCCAACCTGAGCATCCCGGTTTCCGGCCCGAGAAAGTCGGGGACGATACACACCCTCGCGACGAAGAGGCAGGGCAGGTGGGAGTTTGCCACCCTTGAAATGGAGATTGAGGGAGAGGGCAGGCGCATCAACTTACTGACGCCTCCGGGCCAGTAGGTCAGCGGGCGTTAATGAGGATTCCCATTCGTTCCAGTTCCTCGCGCAGGCTTTCCGGCGACCGGAAGTGAATCGTCCTGAACCCCAGGTCTCGGGCGGCGAGCACGTTCGGCAGAGAATCATCGATGAAGACGCAGTCTTCGGCCCGTCGATTGATTCGGGAGAGCAGCAGTCGGTAGATTCGGGCGTCGGGCTTTATCAGCTTTATCTCTCCCGAGATGATTACCGTTTCGAACCAGCCGAGAAAGTCGAATTTGTCGCGCATCAACGCGAACGTCTCAGCCGACCAGTTGCTCAGGGCATGCAGGGGGTACCCAGCCTTTCTCAAATCCTTCAGTATCTCGACGGTCGGCTCGATTGCCCCGGCGACCATCTCTTCCCACCGGGTGTGGTAGGCCGAGATCAGGCTCTCATACTCCGGGTGCCGGGAAGCCAGTTCCGCGACGGCCTCGGCGAAAGGGCGTCCCGCGTCCTGCATGGCATTCCATTCCGGGGTGCAGACGTCCGAGAGAAACCACTCCATTAAATCCGGGTCATCGGCGAAGAGTTTCTTATAGAGGTGGCGAGGGTTCCAGTCGACCAGAACCCCTCCGAGGTCGAAGACGATTGCCACCCGATCACCGTTCGTTTCATCCATACGGGTATTCTAACGCAGGCCTCTACAGGTCGCCCTCGTCGGCCGTGGGGCCGTAGAGCGGGGGGACGGGCACGTCGTTGAGCCGCAGGTAGACTCCGAGCTGCGCGCGGTGGTGGATGGAATGGTTCAGGACGAAGCCGCGCAGCACCGCGATCCGGGGCATGGTGAAGACGGGCTTTCCGTCCGACAGCAGGGTCCACGGCTTCAGGAGTATTTCGTCGCTCGCCCCCGCAATCGCTGCCCGCGCGTCGGAGACGTTGCGGTCGAACATGTCGAGGGCCTCCTGCCGCGATTTCACGGGCTGTATTCGCACGGGCTCGCCCCCCGGAGCCATGTCGAACGACTCTCCGTCGAGTGCGCGGGTGGCCCAGCCCGGCAGGTTCGCCAGGTGCGTTGCAAGCCCGCCCATAGCGGTCGATTTCTCGTGAGGCTTCCAGCCGAGCTTGTCTTCGGGTATGCGCTCGATGACCTTGCGGGTGCCGGCCATCTCGTGATCGAACTCGGGCAGCAGCCCCCCAGCCAGACTCATAAATCCCCCTGAAATATAATGGCTCTCTCAGCCTTTCCACGCCCCGCGCGCGACGGCGGGGACGTACGCATCAAGCCCTTCGGGCCTGAACTCTATCGCGCGCTCCTGTTCGGCGCTCATGTAGGCCGTCATGAGAAGCTCCGTCACTTCGAGGCCGCTGTGAAAATCTTCTTCGGGCTGTCGGCCTTCCAGAAAGCACCGGACGAAGTATCGGTTTTCGGCCTCGTACCCATACTCGGAGGCTTCGTTCCCGACCACGGGCATCAAGCCCATCTCCGCATTCTGCTTCTCCACCATGTCCTCGCCCGCCTCGCCCCGCACGTTGCGGCTCAGGAATAGCTTCAGCCCGCTGTCGAGCGAGTTCATGGATAGAGAGTATTCCGGCCCCAGCAACTCCATGCTCAACCGCAACCCCGGCCCGACGTAAGCCCAGGAGGTGGTCGCCTCCGCTATCAAAGGGTTTCCCTGCTCGTCCTCGTAAGTGATCGTGGCGCGAGCGAAATCCTCCGAGGGCTTTGACAGATAATCCACGTCCGGGCCCATGCTCTCGCGGAGCGCCTTCGCGTAGTCGGGGCGCGACCACTTGAGACTCGCGATCTGCGCCGAGACTTTCACGGGGCGTATGACCGAGCGCGGAGCGCCGGGCGGCGTAAGCATGTAGCGCGCGACTTCGATGCTGTGGCACATCATATCGTTCAACACGCCCCCGCCCTGAAGCTCGCCCCGCCAGAACCAAGGCATGTGCGGCCCGCTGTGCTCTTCGGCCGCCCTCGCGAGGTAAGGCCGCCCCGTCAGGGCCGCCGCGCGAGTCCAGATGATCTCTTTACCCCGCGTGACGCCCGGCGAAAATATCTGGTCTTCGAGGTAGCCGTGCAGCACGCCCGCGCGCTCGACCATCTCGACCATGCGGCGCGCTTCGCCCGCGTTGCGCGCGAGCGGCTTTTCGCACGCGATGCCAACGAGACTGCCCCCGCCCGATTCGAGGGTGCGGAGTATGCGCTCCATGTTATCGATCCGCATGTGGTTCGGCCCGCACAACCAGACGCAGTCTATCTCCGGCGCGGAGACCATCTCTTCGATTGAGCCGAAGGCGCGCGCGTCGCCCACCCGGAGGTCGCGCGCGAGCTTGGCCGCCGCCTCCGCGTGCTCGCGGTTGGGGCTGTATACGCCCGCCACGTCCGCGTCGCGGACCCCGACCCAGGACTGGATGTGAAAACGGGTGATGAACCCGCTGCCTATGAACCCTACTCCGAGCCTCCTGAAAGTCATGGATGAAAGCCCTTTCACTATTATATCGGTCACGATGTCAGTCGTATGAGGATGGCGGCCGGGTCGAAGTGTGCGCGCTCGCGGGCGGGGTAGGTTCCGTCGAGGACGCGGCGCGGCGTCGCACGGCCCGCTCGCGTATTCCGCCCGATCCCTCCTGATGGGGCCATTATCAACCTAGCGGTGGACTGGCTGGTGGAAGTCCTCGTTCTCGGAGCTTTGCCACTCCAACAGGTCTGAACTCTCTTCCATGCGCTCGCGCAAGGCGAATGCTCCGGGCAGCACTTTATGGGGGCGGAAGCCATGCGCGGGGCCTATCAATTCCGCCCGCTCCAGTTCGGCGATCAGGTTGACCGCCTGCCGGTAGTCTATCTCCAGCTTGTGCTGCAAGACCATGGTCGAGGCAAACCCGCTCTCCGTAATCAGCCTGATGACCGCGCGGAACAACGCTTCGTCTTCCGGGACTTCCTGGCTGAAGACGATCTGCTTCAGGCTGTCTTCTTCATGGCTTGAGACCTGGAAGGGGCTCGCGTCATTGCGCGGCAGTTCTTCCCCGGTCGAAAGGAGGGTGAGCACTTCCTTCAGCCCCGCGATTATATTCTTAACGTCCTCTTGGTTCTTCTGGCACTTTGTACATTCAGACATATTAAGCCGTACTCACGAAAATTCGGATTATTTCCTGCGGACAGTGGAAACGTTCAGGGGAGCGGTCATCGTTCAAGGGCGGCTCGCCCAAGATATTAGCACAACTCAAACTTTGTCACATAGCGATTTTACGGTTGGTCAAGCGGCGACAAAGCCTCCGCGCCGCTCACACCATGACCGCGCGGGTGCTTATAAACGTCGAGCACAATCTCCCGTCACCCGTCGCCTCCACCCGTCGCCCCGCTTCTTCTCGACCGAGCCCGTTGAAGAAGAGCCGCCACGCCGTGTCCGCGTCCATCCGAACTCCGGCCGAAGCGCCGGGCGCTGCCCCGGCCCGCACGCTCCACCGGCCCGCCTCGCGGACGAGAGACCAGAGCCCGCCCGCCTCGCCTTCGATGGAGATGTTGAGGGCCGAGCCCTCGGGCGCGTCGGTCCGTCGAAACGAGTGAGGGAGTGCGTACATCGACAGGGCCAGCACCGGGTACAGCCACCGCCTGCTCATAAGCAGGGGCGCGCCGACCGCGTCGCGAATCTGGGCCTGGTGGTGCCACTTCTCCGTGTATTCTCGGCTTATATCCATCCAGTTCTCGGAGCTCTCTTCGCCCGCCCACGCGACCGGAAAAAGGGCCGCCCCGTGAGGCGGCAGGGAGGCGAAGAAGTCCGCGAGCTGCGGGCCGCTCCATTCGAGCAGGTCGGTCATCACTCCGGGACTCAATCGCTCGGTCGCGTCTACCCACGAGGCATTCAGCCCGTTGAGGTACGCGAGGAGGCTCTGGTAGTCGGGCGGAGCAGAGCCCGGAGGGCCGAACGAATGCCCGTCGCGGTGGAGGGAAATTCTGCGGAGGTCTCCGTCGAGGAGGTGCGCCGCCACGTCTTTGACTCTCCATGAGCCCGCGATTGTGGGCAGGCTCCAATCCTTAGGGCCGAGGCTGCGCAGTAAAGCGACAAGCTCGACCTGAAGCGGCAGAAAGAGTTCGGTCGTCGACACAAGTTCCATGCCGCGTAGTCTACCGCCCGCCGCCTCGGGCGAACAACCCGCCGACCGAGGGGGGCACGTCCACCGAGTTGATGCCGTTCCCCGTCAGGGTCACTCTCTGAGGACTGTCCACCGCGTTGTCGGTGATGACGAGGCTCGCGTTGCGGGTATCCTTCGCCGTCGGGGTGAAGACCACGTCCACGACGCAGCTTTTGCCCGCGGGTATCGTGGCCCCCGTGCAGGAATCGTTCTGCATGGCGAACTCCGAGGCTTCGTCGCCGCTCAGGACTACGCTGTTGATGTACAGGTCCTTCCCGCCGCTGTTGGTGATCGTGACCCTCTGCGGCTTGCTGGAAGTCTTCGCGACCTGATCCCCGAAAGACAGGCTGAGCGGGCTGATGCTTGCGGTCGGAGGCGTCTTCTCCTGCGGGTTTGATGGCGTGCCCGGCTTACTTCCTTCCGCCTGCTCGGTCGGCGGGTAAGCCGGGATAATGAGCATGAGACTGAGCATAAGGATTCTGTTCATAATTCTCCCCTCCCCGGAGAGAATTATAGAACGACGCGGCGGCGCGGGAAAGCAAGGGAGGTTCAGTCAGCAAAATCCTTCATAACTTGCGGCTCGCGCGGCGCGGGCACGACGGGAGATTGCCTCACCTCTTCCGCAGGAGGTAAAGCCAGCGGCTCGTGTTCTCAAGGTGCTGAGAGCGAACTATCTCGAACTTTCTTCCGCAGGCGTCCTCGAACGCCTCGGGCGAGAGCCCCGCGAACAGGTGGTCCCTGCCGCGCGTGAGCCTGCGGAACATTGAGTCTTCGGGCGAAACGAACTCCAGAATCAAGAGATCGGTCGTCAGCTCGGACGCGAGTTCTATTATTTCGGGCAGAGGTATGCGCTCCGACACGAGCATGTGGTGGAGCACGGCGAGCATCAGCACGGCGTCGAAAGAGCCGCGCGCGCGGTCGAGGAACGACGCGCATTCGGCGTTGCGCCAACCCGTCGAAGGAGTCGGGCGGGTCAGGTTGACGACCAGAGGCAGCACGTTGAGGCGCTCGGCCTGTGCCCTGCGCCAGGTCTCCCCCACCACGACCGGGTCGTAGTCAATCGAGGTGACCGAGGCCCCTTGCCGGGCGGCCATCGCGCTGTAATGCCCCGTGTTGCAGCCCACGTCCAGCACCCTGCGGGGCTCGAACTCAGCCAGCGCGCGCCGGACGAATTCGTTCTTCGCGTTGAAGTGCGATTCGGAGTAGTTATTGTTCGCCGCCATGTAATCGGACCACGCGGACTTTCTGCGGTCTTCGGGCTCGAGCTTTTTAAGCAGGCGGCGCAGGCGTTTGAGGACGGAACCGAGGATGAAGCGCGCCTTCTCGGCGTCATTCAATTCTCGGCTCTTGTAGATCGCCGGGCTCGCTTCATCATGGCGAGAGGCGAGCCACACGGGGAGTGATACCATCGAGAGGAAGGGAGGCAGGAGCCTTCGCACCCTTCCGCACATGCGGTAAATCTCTTCCGGCTCAAGCCCGTCGCGGCGCGCGCTCAGGATCGTGTCCGGAGACATTCCGAAATACTTGTTGGCGAGCAGAGGGAGCAGGAAGGTCCGCTCGAACTGGGCCTGCGGCAGCCAGATCGGGTCTCCGGGCCTGCGCCGCTCGAAAGACAGCAGGTCGACGAACACCGGCTCCGCGCCCCGAAAGAGGATGTTGTAAGGGGTGGCGTCTTTGAGGCCCAGACCTTCGTCGAGCGCGCTCTGCGCGAGGTCGAGGGTCAGGGACGCCGCCGAGTGCAGCATCTCGGGCGGCCACTCGTAAGGGTAATTCTGAAATGAAATCGGCTCATGCTCCGCGACCTTCGACCCATCAGTGATGCCCAGAGATTCCCGGTCATCGATCTCCTCAAGCAGGCCCGAGACCATTTCGGGGCCGAGCATCTCCGTGCCGACGAGCCTGCCCCGCTCGACGAAGCGGCGCGATGTCTTCGAGTTCATGAAGGCTTCGAGGTCCGGGACTCCGGACTCGTTGACGACGCGGATGATGCGCCCGTTTATCTTGAGTAACCGGCCCGCGGGGTCGCGGAATGATGAGAATAACGGGGCCGTGAAATTATACGTTTCAGTTCCGGCGCTTTTCATGCGTTGCTCTTTCGTCACTGGTTGCGAGCCTGCACCTGGCTCAAAGCGTCTTTAGCCCTCTCCGCCAATTCCTGAGAACCGGCCGCCGAGAGGGCCTTGTGGAAAGAGCGGATGGCGTCTTCGCTCCGCCCGTTCTTCCCGTAAGCGAGGCCCAGTTCGTAGTGGGCCTCCGAATCGTCAGGCGCGGCAGAGACGACGCGCTCGAACTCGCGGACGGCCTCCGGGTAGCGCCCCATGTGCGCGTAGCACTTGCCCAGGTTGAACCTTGAGGGGGTCGCCTGCGGCTTTATCTCAAGGGCCGAGAGGAAGCACCTCTCCGCCTTAACGTAATCCCGCGACTTGAAGTAAACGGTCCCCAGGTTGTTGAGCGATTCGAAAGTCTCGGGGTCGATGGCGAGAGCGCGGTTGAAGTTCTCCACCGCCCCGGCCTTATCGCCCATCGCGTCGTGGGTGCGGCCGAGCGCGTCGAAGACGAAAGGCTCGCCCGGCGCGAGCGCCGCCGCGCGGTTGAGCGCCTCGCGCGCTTCGCCGTACCGCTTCTGCGTCATCAGAGCCAACCCCTGATTGTAATGCGCGGCCCAGAACTGGGGCCGCACGCGCGCGGCATTTGACCACAGGGCGTGCGCGTCGGCCCAGTTGCGGTTCTCGCGCGCGGTGGCCGCCGTGAAAGCGATGAGCAGCACGGCCAGCGCCGCCGCGCTCAGCCGGCCCGCGGAGGCCGGGGCGGCGGGGCCGGAAAGTTTTTTCGCCGGGAGCCGCTCCAAAGCAAGGGCGATGAGGTAGCACCAGCCGCCGACCGAGAGGTAGAGGTACCGGTCGAAGATCAGGTACTCGACCGAAAGACGCCGGAGGTCGAGCACCGGAAGAAGCGGGACGAAGATGAGCGCGAGCGCGAGCCAGAACTCTCTGCCCAACCTCCTCCGGTTCAGGAGCAGGGCCCCCGAGATTAAAGCGAGCGCGAACGCCGGGAGCAGAAATCTCGGGGACGACGCGCTCGTCACGAAGCTTGTGAAGTAAGCGATGCTCAGGTTGACGGGCCACAGCAGGTGGCCAAGGTAGGTCATGATCACCCAGGGCAGGGTGATGAGCGTGTCGGTGAAAGGCCCCTCGTGCGAATGCATGGTCTTCCAGGTGAAACCCCCGAGCACCAGATACCTTGGGATCAGGTAGAGCACCGCCACGCCCGCGAAAGGCAGCGCGTAAAGGGTCGCGCTCTTCAACCGCGCGAAGAGAGGCTCCCCCTCGCGCCCGTACGCCGAATCGATAACTTCGTAAGCGAAGACGAGAACGACCAGGCTCAGTGCCGTCTCTTTCGAGAAGGCGGCCACCGCGAACAGGCCGAGCGCCGCGAGCAGCGGGCCGCGATTCCCGCTTTTGCGGAACTTCAGGTAGTAATAAAAAGACGAGAGAAAGAAGACCCCGAAAAGAGGGTCAGTCATCCCGCTTATCCAGCTTACGGATTCGGAGTGGAGCGGGAAAACGGCGAACAGCAGGGCCGTGACCGCGGCCGCGCCCTTTCTTTCGGACAGCATCAGCAGGACGTAAAAGATTCCCACCGAGCACAGGATGTGCAGCAGCAGGGTGAGCAGGTGCCAGCCTTGAGGCCAGAGCCCGAACAGCTGATAGCCCACCGTAAAGACGACCGTGAAGATGGGGCGATAGTAGGGCGGAGGGATCGGCGCGCGCAGTATGTCGGGCCGCTCGCGAAACGCCCACACGTGAGTAGTGAACGCCCGCCCGATGTTGTCCCACGAGCGGATGTCGTGATTCTCGACTATCTGGTCGATGTCGTCGAAGACGAAATCTCCGCCCAGAGAGTTCGCGTAGGCGAGGGATGAAAGGATGCATATCAGCAGGATGATCCTCCCGGCGCTCAGTTGTTGAAAAAGGCCGGACGCCCCCGCCCCGTCCGGGCGGCCGTCGAGCCCCGTCACCGGAGCGGTCTGCTCCCTCACCGCCGCCGCCTTCCTCCCCGCGCGGCCCGCCCTTGCTCTCGTCGTGGACATCATCTCTCCTCGCATTCGATTCAATGAATAAGTCGATTCAAAACATAAAAGGGCGAACCCGGCGGGCCGCCCGCGCCGCCCTAGTGGGCATCGACGCCGTGGAGTTTCTGCGGCCGGGCCGTAGAGCGATTGCGGTCGATCCACTGCACGACCCGCGACGGGTCTGAGACCCCCGTCCCGAGCAGTTCGAGGACGAGGTCGTGAATGATCACGTTATTGAACTCCTGCTCGTAGGAGACGTTCTCTTTCTGGCCCGCGAGCTTCACCAGGAAAGGCACCCGGTCGTCACGCTTGCCGGTAATCTCATGATCGACCTGCTGCTCTACCTCGTAGAACCTGAGCCAGTGGTCCGACGTGACGACGAGGGTCGTGTCGTCCCACACGCCCGCGCCCTCCATCGCCTGCCGCAACTCTCCGAGGGCGCGGTCCGCCAGAGCGAGGCTGTCCAGGTAACCGGCCGCGCCTTCGACTTTGAAACTCTTACTATGTCTGTTGTATATCGAGGGCGCGTGCGGCACGGGCATGTGCACGAGGACGAGGTTGAGGTCTCTGTCGGTAACGGCCGCTTTGGCCTCCTCCATGATGCCGAGGTAATCTTTCAGGTGCCCTCTGCGCTCGCGCCGCTTCACGCTCTCCACTTCGTTGAACAGGTCGTAGTGCGCGGCGAAAGGCAGGAGGTTGCCCAGCTTTCTCAACTGCTCGGACATGGCTTCGGCGACGGTGATCCTCCCGAAATCGCTGCACGAACATCTGGTCAGGCTGTCGCCCATGATCCTGCAATATGGGTGGTACCAGCCAACTATCGCGCCGTTGAACCCCGACTCGCGGGCCCGCGAGAACAGGTTCGGCTGCGTGCCCCAATCGACCGTCTCGCCCGAATCGGCGTAAGTGATCAGCACCTTCGAAGGGCTGACCGGCTCCGCCGCCGATAGCATCCTCCCCGTTATCATCGCGGGCATCGACATCAAAGTGTAATTCGCGGGCGGGTAGGCGTTGGACGCGAATATCGCCTGGCCGCGAAGCCGGTCGAATTCGGGCAGGCTCAAAGCCTCGGGCCTCTCGGGGAAACTTAGGCGGAAATCCATCTCGTCAAACAGGACCCAGACCACCCGTCGCGACTGCGCGTCGCCCTTGGAGACGCGGGGGGCCGGCTGCTTCTCCCCGAATTTCGTCAGCAGGGAGGACGTCTGAAAGAGCGTCATCACCGCGAAGGGGAATAACGCCATAGCGGCCACAGGAGCCACTTTCACGGCCGCCGCGGGCTTCCTCACGAACCAGAAGACCAGCAGGGTGATGACCCCCACGATCAGCAGAGACGCCTTCCCGAACAGGGCGAAGGGCACGAGGCTCCCGGCCACGGTCGAGGCGTAGCGCCAGTTGCGAACCGGCCCGAAGCAGAGGGCCGCCGCCGCCGTCGCGAATACCGCCAGCTCGGGGCGGTTGAGCATGTCGAAGACGCCCTCTATCGAAAGCCCCGGCAGGGGGCGCTGCACCACCCTGTTCAGGCCGAAGAGCAGCAGCAGGAAGAACCCGAACCGCCCGAGCTTCAGAAGGGAGGCGTTGCCGGACCGCCGGATCAGGACGACCGCGCCCCAGAACAGCGCCGTCAACAACAACACGTTTATCACTATGGCGACGTACTTGTTGAAGGCAAAAACGCCGTACCTGACCTCAAGGCGAGGCGACAGGGTGAGCAGATCGGTCCACGCCGAAATGAAGCAGAGGTTCGCCAGAGAGAGAGCTTTGGCGAGGTCTTTGAGAGTGTGCGGAGCGCTCATCATCTCTTCAGTCTTCGCGCGCTTCAATATCGCCCGAGGGCTGAGCGTCGTTCCGGGTGCTGCGGAACCACGCGATGAACCTCCTGACGTAGAACATGGCGCCGAATATGGCGGCCATCACCACCTGCCAGATCAGAGTGCCCGTCCCTGGGTCCGTGTAAGCGAAAACCTTGGTCTCGGCCACTATCAGCAGGATAGCGGCCGACAGGAGAAACTTGTCGTAGCGCATGAGCTTATCGTCCTCAACCGGTGCTCCGGTGCCAGAGCAACACAGGGCCAGCCGTGTGCGGAAGGGGCAGGAATTTAATTGCAAATCTTAAGAGGGGGTTGGGAGGCGACAGAGACAGGTTGGATGATACCACAACTCCCCATCTTTTCAAGAGAATCTTGAGGGCGAAAGATGGGGGGTGTCCCCCTGCGACTGATCCGAGGGACACCCTTTAAAGTCGCGGCGGCGCGCGGGTCAGGCGCTTTGAATGCGGCTCGCGGGCAATTCGAAATTGTACGTCTCGCCGTGGCTCAGGTACCTCACCCGCCCCTCGAACCCGGCCTCCGCGACGGCCTTCTTGAAATCTTCGAGGGGGGATTTGAAGACCTCGTAGTCATTATAGTGAATCGGGATCACTTCGCGCGGGTCGATGATCCTTATGGCCTCCACGCCCTGCTCGGCGTCCATCGTGAGCAGTATCCCCATGATCTGCGTGCCCCCGAGGTGCAGGAGTGCGAGGTCTATATCCGGGTACCTGCGTGGTATCTCCTGCAGATCGTCGTGGACGAGCGTGTCCCCGGAGATGTAAAGGCGCAGGGAGGCCCGGCCCTCCGAGTTCTGGAATTCGAGCATGCTGCCCATGACGGGCGGCAGGAAAGCGTCGACGATTGCGGGGCCATGTTTGCCCGGCATGGAAGTGATGCGGACCCGCGAGTCGCCTTTTACCATGGTCACATGGTCCCAGGTGTCGAGGGCGATGGGCGCGGTGAAGCCCTTGCCCTTGAGTTCGGATGTCGCGTGCTCCGTCGTCACGATGGGCAGGTCTTTCTGGAGCCTCTCCTCCGCGATGCGGTCGAAGTGGTCGCCGTGGTAATGCGAGAGGACGACGAAGTCGAGCGGAGGAAGCTCTTCAATATCTATCGCGGGGTTGGTCAGCCGCTCGGATGTCAGCCCGTAGCCGAGGTGGACATGGTCGCCCGCGTGCAGGAAGTTCGGGTCGGTGAGGATGGTGAAGCCGGCGTACCTTAAAATGACCGTGGCGGTGCCGACGAAGAAGATCGAGCCTCTGTTGTTAGTCTCGGGAGTGCCGGACTGGGACGAGGGAAGGATTATTTCACGAGGAGATGCCATAAAGCCCCCTTGTTCGTATTGCCTCACAAGCCCTCAATCAGGGTAGGCCCGGCGGGAGGGTACATGCAAGCTCTCGCCTCTAGTTGGGGTCGAGCCGTATCTTAGTCTCGAATTTCTTATAGTTTTTGAATTCGATGGCGTTGCGCGTGTAGGCCTTCAGGTGGTCCCAGCCCAGAAGCACCTCGGCGCGGACCGGCAGCATGTACCGCTCCTCCGCGATGGTGACCCAGTCGTACTCGACCGCGTTCTCGGAGAGCGTGACCGGGAAGTCGGGCGGGAAGCCTTCGCTGGCCTCCTCGATGCGTAGCACCTGGGCGGTTTCCGAGTCGACCCACACGCTCCCGCTATAACCCGCGATGAATTGCTTGCCGCTCGGCTTGTCCATGATGACGCTGTGCGAATTCTCCTTCCGCACCCTGTAATCGTAGACGACCGCCATCCGCTTGTTAAACTCCTCGCGCTTCGCCTCCTTGAACTCGGTCCTGCTGTCGGGCAGGAACAGGGCCCTGAGCATCGTGGCGAATTCGCCCGTGGAGGTCGAGCCGTCGATCTCCTCGTAGGTCTGCCGGGCCGGGCTTCCGTTGACGCGCAGGAGCTTGAACCGCTCGCCCTTCCCGCCCTCGTAGGTCAGCTCGATCTCAAGCCTGTCCTTAACCCTCCAGTCCCTCGCGTCGGGCGTTCGCTCGTAACGGGTGACGAACTGCGTGACGATGAAATTCGGGACCTCCCTCGAATACTCCAACGCGCGATGGCGCGCCCGCTCAAGCAGAGGCAGGCGGGCCAGGTCTTCGGGGCTCAGAGGTTGAGACGGGTCGATCCCGTCGGCCTCGGGAGACTTGAGCGGGGGCTTGCCTGGATTCTGCCCCGCGCGCCTGATCGAGTCGAGCAGGAACGACCGCGCGCCCGCCTTCTGGAATTCGGCGAGCGCCTTTTCGTCGATGGCGAAGGCGATGCCCCGGCTCTCCACCTCCGCGGCTATGTCTGCCTGCGGCACCTGGCGCGACTCCGCCTGCTTGAGCAGGGCGAGTAGCTCCTGCCGGGTGAGCGGGGCCTTGCCGTCCTGCGACGGTACGGCCCCGGCGGTGAGACTGAAGGCAAGAAAGAGAACGGAGGAGATCAGAATCAACTTCTTCATCACTGAGCCCGCCATCGGTTCCAATCAAGCGTGGGTTTCAATCGGGGCCGGAGGGCGGGGCCGCGCGAGGCCCGCCTCCCCCTCCCGTCAGGCTCCCGGAAGGGCTTCGACCTCGACCTTTCGAGTCTTCCGCGACGCGCGCCACATGGACGCGCCTTCCGCCAGGAGCTTGTATACCGTGCGCCGATTCTGGAAGATCACTTTCGCCCAGTCCCGCTTGTTCATCTGCGGGAAGTAGATGCCTCGGAAGCAGAGCCGCGCCACGAGGTGCCCGATGCGGTACCCAAGGTGCTCGTCCTTGAGCCATTCAATCGCCATGCTATTTCTTTCCGGGCTGTACGACGACGCCCATGCGTGATCGACTTCTTTCTGCGATTCGGCAATCGTCATCTTCAATGGCGAGTGGGCCATCTGGAAGGGGGCGAAGTCCATCCAGTGCTTCGGGCGCACGAGCCGCCCCGCCTTTTGCAGGCGGTCGTAAAGCGGCGTCGCGGGGAACGGCGTGAGCTGTCCGAAGACGGGCAGCCCCGGCGGCCAGCTACGGATCTGCTGGAGCGTGCGCTCGGCCACGCCGGGCGTGTCGTTGTCCATCCCGAAGATGAATGACGTGATCGCGTAGACGTTCCTCTGGGCCAAACGGTTGAGCACCGCCTCATACTCGCCCGGCTTGTTGAAGCCTTTGTTCACGTCGGCGAGGTTGACGGGGTCGATTGACTCCATCCCGATGAAGACCCACTTGCCGCCCGAGGCCGCTATCAGGTCCACCAACTCCTCGTCGCGCAGGAGGTTGGCGCTGATCTGCGCGACCCATGACACCTGCGCGTTGGCGGCGATGATGTCGCGCAAAAGGGATTTGGTGCGCTTGATGTTGATGGCGAGGTTGTCGTCGATGAAGAAGACCGCGACCTGTCCCTTCTCGCGGCGCGCGCGGGCCTTGAGGCGCAGCAGCTCGTCGACCACGCTCTCGTTCGTGCGGAAGCGGATCGAGTCCCCGAAGAACCCGGTGACGGTGCAGAATTCGCAGCCGTAAGGGCAGCCGCGCCCGGTCTCTATGGGGATGAGGTGAAAGTTCGCCCAGCCGCCGCCGAGCCGTTTGAGCAGGGGGCGCGCGAAAGCGGGCACGAGGTTGAACTGGTCCAGGTCCATCTTCTCCCACGGGATGATCGGGTAAGGCTGGAGGCTCGGCTTCTTGTCATTCCCCTTCGCGTCTATCTCGGGCTGGTAGACCTCTTTCAGCTCGCCCCTCGCGGCATCACTCACTATCAGGGGCCACGTCTCGTCGGCCTCGCCGAGGGCCACCGCGTCGGCATGGCGCGGCCCGCCGTCCCGCCCGAGCGCCTCATCCGGCACCTCCGTGACGTGCGGCCCGCCCATCACTACCCGGAAGCCCGCCGCGCGCAAGGCGTCCGCCATCAGGTAAGCCTTCGCCACCATCCTAGTCATCGCCCCGATGCCGACGAGCCCCACGCCCTGTTCCCGCGCGAACCTCACGATCTCTTCCTCGTCCATCGCGCGCGTGTTCCCGTCTACCAGGATCACCTCGTGCTCGGGCGGCGTCAGTGATTGCAAAAGAAACATCCACAGGTGGGGCATGAAATTGCGGGTCACACCATTATCCGGGTTATAGAGCAGTATTTTCATAGAGTCCTTCGCTAGAGATCAATACTTAATATCAGTGATGAGCGTGGGATTATAAACACAAGATCCACGACATTACGCCGGATGATATTATTTAGGCGCTGGTGGTTAATGTACCATGCCTGAGTTTTTTATAGAAGCCGGAATTGAATCTTATAGCCAGTCTTATAGCCGGGAAAGCCACCGGCCGTACCGGTCCACAGACGCATTCAGCCATGACTTCAACGCATCTTTCTCGGGGCCGTTCGCGAGCGAGCCTTTAAATTTATCGAAGGCCTCAAGGGCCGCCTGCCTGACCCTGTGAAGCCAGCCTTCGTAGCTCACCTCTATCCACTCTCTCGTGGACTTATCGAGGTCGGGGACATCGGCCGACAGCCGCTCCAGAACTTCCCTGTCCGCCTCGACCCTCAAAGATGAGATATCTTTCCTGAGCCTCTCAAGCAGGGCCGAATCGTCCGAGCCCTTTTCCTCGCCCTTTTCCTCCGCGGCCTTCCGCAGTATGTCCACCAGCTGAGCCAGCTGCGCCTTCTGCCCCGCCCTCCCCGCCCTGACTTGCGCGGCGACCTTGGCGTCGCCTTCGAAAGACCCGTCCTCGAACACGGCCGCGCCGATCAGAATGCTTTGATTCCGAGGCACGTCGGGCATGTAGCCCTGCCGCGTCTCCGCCGGTTTTCTCGCCGCCGGCATGTTCGTCTGAAAGAGCCCGCCCGCCTCGATCAGGGGGCCGCCCTCGCGGCCTTCGGGCAGGCTGAGCAGGCGCGGCACGTCGTCCACGAGAAGGTCGATCTGCACGGCGACGACACTCTTGCCGGATAGGTTGCGGAGCGAGAGCTTATAGCTCGGCAGGGTAGACCTGTTCGGCTCGACGCTCGCCACCTCTATCGAGCCGGTCTTATTGACGACGGGCGGGACGGGGGAAAAGATGGGGGAGACTCTGACGACGGCGACCTCGAATGGCTGGACGCCGAACCGCGCCAGCTCGTTCACCTTCACCCTGTCGTGCTCCTGAAGAAGGTAACTGGCGACCGGCTCCTCTTTCTCGTGGTGTTTAACGCCGAGGAAGACCGACACATGAATCCGCACGCCGTCGCTCTCCTTGCGCGATAAGACGTTGACGGCCCTAACCGGGAGCGCCCCTTCCAGAGGTTGCCAGCCGGCGAGCCGGCGGAAGCTCGTGTGCCAGGCCCCTTTAGGCTCCGAGCCCGGAGGCGGAACGGGGAGGTAGCTCGGCGGCCTGTCGGCGTAATGGGTCAGTTCCAGGACGAGTCCCGTCGGCTCGGTCGCGGAGTCCTTCTGCTGCGCGGGGGCGCTTCCGGAAAGCGGGGTGAGCGCGAGCGCCGTGAGAAAAGCCAGGGCCTTCAAGGCTTTCATATGGGTTCCTCCCATGTTTCTGACGAATTATCGGAGAAACTTTACCTCAGGTCGGGAATCATTACCACCGAATCGGGGGCCGGGCGCGGGGCGGGCGCGGCCGCCGATCCGATTTTGGCTACTCCGTTTTGTTAGGCCGCGCCGGTCAGGAGATCAGGCTGTTGGTCAGTATGGACTCGAAGTTGATCGCGTAGCCTTTGATCTTCGCCGCCTGGTCCAGGCGGTTGATGATCCGGCGGGCGTTGGTGTAATCGACGGTCGACCCGTTTATGTAGTCGGACAGCTTCTTCCGGGTGAAAGAGCCCCTGCGCATGCCGTAAGACATGATGCGGTATGCCACGTCCGGGTGCAGGGCGTTGTCCGGGTGGAGGATCAGGTCGTTCTCTCCGGTGAGCCCGAGGGCGCTGCTCATGTTCTGGTAATTTGCCCTGCCCGTGATCTGCACGTACCCTCGCCCTCTGTAAAGGTAGCCGTCGCCTTTGACCTTGTTCCCGAGGTTTTTCCCGATGGAGGTCCCCGGCTCGTACTTGTTGAAGTACGACTTCTGGCCGCGCTCCGTTATCGGCTGAAAAGTGTCCGCGCATTCGTGCTTAACGGTCGCCAGCATGTAGGCGGCCCACCGCAGGTCGCTCACGTCGTTGTCCTGTTCGATGTAGCCGAGCAGGTTATCGAGGCCGGAGACCTGCCCCTGCTTGAGCGGCCCGTAAATATTCCTGTAGCCATTAAAAAACGTCGTGTGATTGAATTTCATCAGGCACCTCGCGTGTAAGATGGTCAGAGAGTCTTTCTCGCAACCGCTACACGATACAGACAAGGCCGGGTAAATTCAAACTCAAGTCGCCGGGCGGGCCGCCTTCACGGCAGAGCGACCTTCTTCCACTTCTCCGGGCCGCCGCCGTCCTTACCGTCGCAGGCCGTCTTCGCGCGCAGCTCTTTCAGCTTCGGCTCCCCGTTGACGAATTCGTAGGTCGCGAGAATCCCGCAGTCGCCGGGGCCGCGAAAGCGGTTGAAGACCTTAAGCTCTTTCGTCTTCTCATCGAAGGTCGGCTGGCCCCAGACCTCCTCGGTCCTCGTCTCCGTCAACGAATCGTTATCCTGAGATTCGCGGGACTCGAACGTCAGCAGCTTCGCGGCCGGCTCCGGCCCGGTCTCGTCGTAGAAGTAGTAGAACTGGTACCCCTGATACGCGCCGAGGGTGCAGGTCACGGCGACCAGATGCTGCCGGTCGGAGAGCCGGTGGACTTCGACCCCTCCGAGACTTTTGTCCGGGTAATCGAACGCCTCCTCGCAGTCGTCGGGCCACTTCAGGAACGCGCGCCATGCCTTGCGGTCTTCGTACGTAATGTCTGATTTCTTTAAAGCGGGCGCGCCCTTCGCCGCCTCCGCCGGGGTCGGGGAAGGGGACGATTGCTGCGCGGTCTCGGACGCTCGGGGGGGCAGGCTATCGTGCGACGAGCAGGAGTTGAAGCACAGGACCGAGAAGGAGAGCAGGGCGACGCGGGTTGATACGATAAAGCCGTTGGACGTCATGCCTTGAATGATAGCACCCGTGAAATACGTTGCTAAGCCCGATCACAGCTCGAACAGGAACCCGTCCTCCGGCACGCTCTCTTTACGGGCCGAGGGCTTCCGCTCTTTCTTTTCGGCCGGCCTCGCGCCGTTTTCCAGAAGCCCGAGCTGAATCCTCGCGCTCCTGATGTGCCTGCCCGCGACGTGCGGGCGCTTGCTTATCTCCTCGCAGGCGAGCTTGACCGCGCGCGGCCAGCTGCTCGCCTCGACCCTTATCTGCTGCTCCGCATGGGCGGCAGATATATCGGGCAACGTCACGTTGATGCTGTAAATCTTGTTCGCCATCGAATATCGGCTCCCTTCTTAATTGCTGCTGGCCTGACCGCCCTCGGACTGTCCGCGGCCGGCAGGCTCGATTTCTTCCCATATCATCACGCTGTTGGTCTCTTTGAGCAGGAGAGAGCCGACGACGAGCGTGATGGCCGCGACCGCTATCGGGTAGTAAAGGCCCGCGTAGATGTTCCCCGTCTGCGCGACGACCCACAGACCTACGAGCGGCAGCAGCCCGCCGAAGACCCCGTTGCCGATGTGGTAGGGCAGGGAGAGCGCCGTGTACCTGATCTTCGCGGGGAACGCCTCGACGAGGTAAGCGGCGATGGGGCCATAAACCATCGTCACGAAGATGACCTGAATGAAGACGAGCAGTATGAGCTTCCACGCTATCGGGCTCGCGAGCAGGGTCCCGATGTCCGAGTAGGCCAGGACCTCTCCCGCCGGCTGTAGAGCCCCGCCCGCGAGGGTTTGAGGGACGAGGGTGACCGCCCCCGTCACCGGGTTCTTCTGCGATATGGCGGTGACGACGTTCGAGCCCGCAGACGCCTGCATCGCTTTATAGATCGGGATGTAAGAGACCGCGGCCAGCAGGCAGCCCAGCATCATGATCTTCTTGCGGCCGATGCGGTCGGAGAGCGCGCCGAAGAGGACGAAGAAGGGCATCCCTAAAAGCAACGCGATGGCGACGATGTAGTTCGCCGACGTGCCGTTCACCCTGAGGATGGTTTGCAGGTAGAAGAGGGCGTAGAACTGCCCCGTGTACCACACGACTCCCTGTCCTGCCGTCGCCCCGAAGAGCGAGATCAGAACCAGCTTCAGGTTATTCCATTGCGTGAACGCCTCTTTGAGCGGCCTCGCCGAAGTCATGCCCGCGCTCTTGATGTGCTGAAAGATCGGCGACTCCTTCATCCGCAGGCGGATGTAGAGGGAGACCCCGACTAAAAGGATCGAGATGAGGAAAGGGACGCGCCAGCCCCACGCGTTGAAGGCTTCCCTGCTCATCAGGTTTTGCAGGATGAGGATGACGGCGAGGGAGACGAATAGCCCGAGCGTCGCCGTGATCTGAATGAAGCTCGTGTAAAAGCCCCGCCTCGCGTCCGGGACGTGCTCCGCGACGTAAACGGCCGCGCCCCCGTACTCGCCCCCGAGCGCGAGCCCTTGCAGCACGCGGACAAGCAAAAGGAGGAGGGGCGCGGCGACCCCGATGGTCTCATACGTCGGCAGGAAGCCGATGAAGGCGGTCGCGCCGCCCATGATCAGGAGCGTGACCAGGAAAGCGTACTTGCGCCCGACCAGATCGCCTATGCGCCCGAAGAAGAGCGCCCCGAACGGGCGCACGACGAAGCCGACCGCGAACGTGGAGAGGTAGGCTATGAGCGCGAGGGTGTCGTTGCCCGCCGGGTAAAAGAGCGGCGATATGACCGTCGCGAGGCTGCCGAAGATGTAGAAGTCGTACCACTCGATCATAGTCCCGACGGCGGAGGCGGAGATCACCTGCCAGATTTTATAGTCGGGAACCGCTTTCGCCACGGGCGCGACTCTGCCTGCGTCCGAGGGTATGGAGGGGGTCCGAGCCATCGTTGATCTATTCCTTTATTCGTACTTTGCTCCGGCCTTGCGGATGCCACGGGTGATTCAACCACAGAACGGGCTCTTTAGCCACTCCGCGTGCCTCAACGAGAACGGGACGCGAATCGGGCCGCCGCGATTGCCTCGGATTCACGACCCGAGCTTTCGCACCGCGTCGCGGAGCCTCGGGTGATTCTGAAGCAGCCGCAGGTACTCCGATTCGTCCGCGCCCGCCTTCGCGCGTAGGATTCGAACGACGCCCCTCTTCTCCTCGTCAGCCCACCGAGAAAGATCGGGAATCAACGCGAGCACGAGGGCGAGGTCGGAAGACGCGAGGTCATCACCGAGCCCGAGCGCCCGGCCGACCTTCGCCATCGACGCGCGCCTGAGCTTCTGCGAGTCTCCGCCAAACCGCTCGGACATACTGCGCTGCACGGCCAGCCCGAGGTTGCGGATGTGGAAGCGGTCCCAGTACCCGCGCGGCGAGCCTGCCATTTCGTAAACTATATTCCCCTCAGCGAGCCGCCTGAGTATTTCCGCCGGAGACCTGTACCCCGGCCTGCGGGCCATCTTCTTCTCTTCCGCTTCAGAAAGCTCCGCGAGCTCGGGCCGCGTGGGCCTGAAGCCGAGCTTGCGATAGAACCAGAACGCGCCCGACTCTACCGCCTCCTCGTTATTGAGCCCTATCTGGTATGGGTCGACCGAAAAACACCGCACGCCCGTCAACCGGTGCAGGGCGCGGAGCGCCTGCGCGTACACCCACGCGGACTCGCCCTCGCGGAAGGTGTAGAAGAGGTTGAAGCCGAGTTCCATCCGGTCGAAGAGCGAGATGCCTTCGATGTAATCGACCGGCACCCCGTTCTTGAGGGTGAAGCCGGCGTGATAGGCGCGGAGCGGCAGGCGCTTCTCCCGAGGCAGGCCCCAGAGGAATATCTCCACCCCGCGCCCGACGCTCGCCCGCACCACCGACTCGGGGTCGCCGCGCGTGATGCCGTACAACTCGCGGTAGCGGACGGTGACGGCTTCGCGCAGCATGTCGATGATCTTCTGCCCGCGCGCTCGCGGCAGTCTCTTCAACGCGAGAGGGGATTCTATCTCCCGCGCAATCGAAACCTCGTCCCTTCGGATGAGCGGCCCTTCGTGGTAAAAGACCTTCCGCACCGGCCGCTTCAAATGCGTGCGCGAGGCGCGCGAATCATTCAGCCTCCACCGAATCTTAAGCTCCAGCGAATCGTAAAGCTCGGTCTTCTCCCTCTCGGAGATCGGCAGCCGCTCGAAGCAGCGAAGCAGCCAGCGGAGTTCCCCCTCTCCGGGCGGCACCGCCGAGCGCAGCCATTCGGCGTACGGGACGTTCGCCTCGACGAGCGAATCTTCATACAGCAGGGGCAGGAAACGCGGCAGCGTGTGGCCGAGCCTCTCGCCCTTCTCGTACCCCTGCCAGTCGATTGAGACGCTCGCGGGGAATCGCGCTTCGAGCCACCTCGCCAGAGGGTAGCCGAACGTCCCTAACAGGTCGGTCCCGGCGACGCCGGAGTACTCCATGTAATCGAAGTCGATCAGGTCGATCCGCGACCGGCGGAGCCGCTCGACGCGCCGGGCGAAGGACGAAAGAATCTCTTCCGCGCGCCGCAGGACGCCCTCGCCGTGCGGGTACGCCCGCAGAAAGAGCAGGATTTCATGGAACCGGATCAGAGAGCCCGCGTCCGGGAACCTGCGCCGCGCGAGCTGCCGCAGCAGGCTCTCGACCGGACGCGCGCGTCCGGGGCCAAAGCGGCGCTTGGCTTCTTCGAGTCGCGTGAGAAGATCGTCGAGAGAGGCAGAAGGCATAGATTAATCTGTTCCGGCAAGCCGTTCTCAGGGCAGCACGAATATAAACCATGAGGGGCGAACTGCAAACAGGATTCGGCCTCTTGCCATACGGCCCGTTCGCCCTGCCACGGGGCCCTCTCGTCACAAAACTTTTCGCTCCGCCCTCGGCCACGCCTACTATGCCTGATATATTGGCGGCCGGAATTAACCCGATGCGTTGGAGGAGGGAGTATGATCTCGGACATACTGCTGTTGAGGTTCTTCGAAAAATATAAAGAGTACGCGGCCCTTTTCATCCGCGTAATCGTCGGCTCTTTTATCGTCTACGGGGTTCAGGACAACGTCTTCAGCTCCCATGACATGGAAAGGTTCGCGGCCTTTCTCGAAGCCCGAGGGACCCCCTACCCGATGTTCGCGGCGTTCCTCTCCGCGTACACGCAGATGATATGCGGGGTCTGCATCGCGCTCGGGGCGGCCATCCGCCTCGTCTCGATCCCGTTCATCATCAACTTCGTCGCGGCGATAGTGATAGCCCACAGGGGGGACACTTTTCAGGGCATGTTCCCCGCCCTGATGATGATATTCGCGGGCCTCTTCTTCCTCTTCAACGGCGCGGGGAAGCCGTCCGTCGACGACTGGGTGGAGAAGCGCCGCGCCGGGCGCGCGGCGTTGTCTCTGGCCGGTTGAAGATGGCATGAAAGATTAATTCATCGACTCGTTCCCGCTCACTCGTTCAGGGCCGCGTACCTGAAGAGGCGGAATCTGTACTGCTGCTGGTCGCGGATGCTTTTCGCCACCGCCCCGTGCAGCGATTCGTCCCACTTCGCGTACTGGTCGATGAACCGGTCGGCCGCCGCCTTGTCCCCCTGGTACTGCACGTCGAGAACTTTCGCGAGCATCCTGGCGACCGCGTCATGGTATTTGTCGTAGTGGATGTTCAGCTCCTTCGTTCGCGGGTCAAAGCTCAGGACGCCATTCTCAAGGAAGAAATTCCACTGCATGAGCTGCATGGTGTTGTAGGGCTGGTCGCGGCGCGGCCTGTTGTTCTGCAACACGCGGTTGATGCCGCTCGCGTAGACCGAGCGGAGCTGCTCGTCCGTGTAGTATCCCTGCTGCCGCAACGCCCTGGCGACGAACAGGGAGACGAGGTCGGCCTTCAGCTCTTCAAGCAGGCTCGAATTTTCTTCCAGGGCCGTGTCGAGGTCCTGCCCGTTTTTGGTCACGTCCACGCCCAGGTAATGACCCACCTCGTGCCAGAGCGTGCGGTGGGAGTTTGACTCGGCCGTCAGCTCCTTCTCGTGCGCGGCCGCGACCGCAGCCATCCAGCTCCGGTTCGTTCCCGCGAAAAGGTTGGGGTTCTGCATGATGTTGGCGCGCAGGAGGATGGTGCGGCCATACCTGCGGGCCAGATAACTCTCGTTCGGGAGGATGGTTGCGGTGTTGCCGCCGCGCGACTGCCCGAAGTCGGCGATCACGTCGTAAACCCCGACCGGGATGTCCTCCCTCACCTTCTTGTGGCGCTCGTATGGCAGGGAGTCTTCTAGGGCCTGCAAACCCCTCATCGCTTTGCGCAGGGCCTCGGTCTCCTGGTTCCTCCTGCTCAGTATGCTCAGAGCGAAGAAAGTCTTCACCCCGTAAAGCTCGTCGTCGTAGACCTCGTACGAGCCGAGCTCGGCGTTCAGGTTCCTGAAGCGGCCCGTGACCCACGCGGCGTCGCCCGACTCGTAGTCGTTCGACAGCAGGTCGCGGCTGCGGTTGCGGAGGAAGCGCGCGAACTCCTCATCGTCCTTCTCGACCGAGTCGGCGGCCTCGTTGAGCAGGGCGTGCGCGCGCAGCAGCTCGTCCGCGTAGGCGACGGAGTAAGGCACCGCGTAAAATCCTTTGGCGTCGCGCTTCGCGAGCAGGCCCTCAAGCCCCTTCTTCAGCCCCGGATGCAGGGTGTCTAAGGCCGGGTGCTGGGCGAGCTTCGAAAGGTCCGCACGCAGGTTCTCGGCCGAGGAGCGGCGGACGACGGAACGGAGGTCGAGGATGGACTGGCGCTTGTCGGGGTTCGCCGCCAGAAAGGCGTCGACCTCCTGCTTGGAGACGCCCCGCGGGTAGACGTTCTTTCCGGGCTGCGGGGGGTCGACGGGCAGGAACGGCTCGCGGTCGTTCTCAAGCGTCGTGGCAATCGGCCCCTGATTCAGCCGGTAAAGGGTGAGCAGGTTTTGCGTCGCGGCGGGCGAGCCGAGCTTCCTGTCGAGTTGCTGAAGGTCTCTGAGAGATGAGAGGGCCCGCGCATCCCTCTGCTGCTCATAAAGGCCCTGAAAAATAGCGCCCACCTCAAGCAAAAGGCCCACGGCCCTGCGCTCGCCTTCGCTCAGGTGGGAGAGGTCGGGCGACAGGCGTATGACCTGCGTCTTGTCGATGATCGCCTGGCTCTTTTCCGGCGGCCAGTAGCCCGGCGGGAGCCCCTGGCCCGAGGCCCTGCGCGACGCGCTCTGCGCCAGAGAGTACCCGAACATGCTCAGTATAAAGATGAACACCAATAAGCTCTTCATAGGTTTCCTCCACCGGCAAGTATACAAACGCCGGCGGCCGCGGAGCCAGCCGAACCGCTCTGGTACGTCGGGCTGTTAGGCTGAGGCTCAGAACTGAGCCTTCATGAAGGCTTCCCACTGCGCGCGGGTCATGCGCCCGACGCCCTTGAGCTTGAATTTGAAGCTGCGCCATGCGGGGTTGTCCGGCAGGTCGATCTCAACGTCCTGAAAGTAGCCGCCTTCCCTGTTGACCCATATCGTGCCGCCCCGGCCCTCCAACCCCTTCCCGTCGATCCGGTACTTCCGGCAAATCGCCCCTTGCCGCGACTCCTCCCCCTCGTAGGAGACATGAGCTTCGCCCTTGTAGTGAAACAGAGGCCCCTCGTCCTTGAAGGTCGGGTCGGCGATCCCGACGGTGAAGCTGCCGAGCGGGTCCGCGAGGTGCGGGAAGGCGAAGTTGAGGCTCGCCAGATCGAAGTTGTATATGTGGAATGGCAGGCGCGGGATCGGGGTCTTTTCGTTCGGCCTCCCGGTCGCGGGGAACGCCACCTCGACCGCCTTCTGCGCGGGCAGGTAATCGAGGGTGGCGACCAGCTTCTTCTCGCCGCTGGCGAATACGTGCCACGACTCAAGTCGCCTGGCCGAGAAGGTGGACCAGTCCATCGTCGCGGTGACGAGGGCCGCGGGCTCCTCCTTCGGGTGGTATTTGAACGACTCGATCCGGTCCTTCGCCGCGACGTATATCGACACGTGCTCGGGGCGCGTGCCGTCGATGTTGGTCTTGAGGTAATGGTAGACCGTCCCCACGGAAACCTTCGCGGGCCGGTAGCGGAAGGCGTCGGCCCCGGCCTGACCCGCGACCCCGGAGATCAGCAGGAAGATGATTATGGGTTTGATGATCAAGTAGATGCTCCCTTTCTTTGCCGCTCGGATTATCCTCAGAGCCAGATACGGAGAAGCGCGGCCTCCCGTTTCATCCGACATGCGGGCGTTGGTGAGTTTGCATACTCGGGCCGGACCGTGTGTGCTATACTCGCACCCGTTTTAGAAGCTGGCGGGAGGTGTTACCCTCAGAACCGCTTGCCCGCGCCAGCCCTTATTCCAAATAAAAAAATAACGGAGGATCGATAATGAGCTATCTCAGCGCCCCTCGCCTCGTCTTCGCCGGCCAGTTCCAGGCCGACCCATCGACCGTCAACAACGACCCCGAGCATTTCGACTCGAAGACCTTCCGGTCGAACTACCAGCTGCCCGGCCCCGGCGCGACGAACGGCTGGTGGAACCCCGGAGGGACCGCCGCGTGGCGGTTCCGAGGGTGTACCGTGCGTCAGGTGGTCTACAGAGACGGGACCTCGTGCGACGACCCGAACGTAGACCCCATAGTCGGCCTGCCGGTCAACGGCACGAGCACGCGGGTCGAGGGGAAGCTGGTCGACCTCGACCCCGAACAGCAAATGGTCTCCGAGGTGTGGGGGTTTCAGGTGGTGCTCGGTCAGGCGGGGAGCGGCCCCTCGTTCACGAGCGACTTCGAGGTTGCGCCCTTCGCGGACATCTGGACCCGGTACCCGCAGGGGCAGCCCGACTCGTTCTTCGGCGCATTCTACCAGAGCGTGCTCAGTATAATTAGCGGCGACGTCGGAGGGGGCTCGCGCTTCCTCGACGAGTTGTCGGATGGGGGCGGGCTGCCGCGGCAACTCAGCATCAAGTTCAACGTCGACGGCTACAACGACGATTCGACTTCCGACGACTTCACCTTCGGCCGGGTGGTCGGGTCTATCGGCCCGTACTCGCCGTCGGAGCCGAAGCATTTCCTGGCGGCGCGCGCGCTACAGGTCCCGCAGCCGCCCCCGCAACCCGCCCTCAACACCGCCTACGCGCAGGTCGACGGAGACGTCTTCTCGATTGACCTCGGCAACAGCCTGCCGACTCAATCGGCGGGCGGGCCGCTCGCCAACGTCGGGCGGCTCTATCTGGCCTCCCTGCCCGCGAACGGAGCGCCCGTCCTGATCGACGAGATCGATTACCAGAGCCCCGGCTGGTACGAGCAGACATCGGGGATAGTATCGCTGAAGCTCTCGGACGCGCAGGTGAGTCAGGCTTCGGGCACGCCGCTCGGCGTCGTGGTCTGGAACAATAATTTTCCTCAAGGGTTCTACCCTCTGCTCGCGGAGGCGTCGAACGGCGCGTTCCTGCGGGCCGACGATTTCGTCTTTCGGCTCAATCCGGGGGAGAGTGAGAGCACGACCTTCTACGCGACGACGTTCGGCGAGCGCGCCTCGGGCATGAAGATCAGCCTGGGCTACGACCCGACGCAGATGCAGGGGCAGGCCGATCAGGGGCCGGTGTCCGGGCCGACCGTCATCGGGCAGCCCGAGTCCGCTTTCACCTTCCCTTCCCCGATCTTCACGGGCTCCGACGGCACAGTCGATCTTACGTTCAAGGCGGGCGATCCGGGCCGCCCGCGCACCTACATCGACGGGCAGCTATACGGAGTGGTCTACGCTCTGGGAGACAGCCCGCCTCCCGTCGGCAGCGTCCAAAACCCTAGCCAGATTCTCAACGCCCTCGTCTTTTCCGGTTACGAGGCGTCGGAGCGCCCGACATGGCTCCGCGACGTGCAGCCGATCTTCGAGCAGTACGCCAACCTCTACCCGGTGATGCGGCCCATCGTGGACCTGGCCGATTACGCGAGCGTCGTCAATAAGCTCTCCATACTCAAGAGGGTCTTTCACACGCCGGTCACCGACCCGAATTACATGCCCGTGACGCGGGACCTCTCGAAAGCCAAGCTCGATATGATCCGCACGTGGCTCGACCGGCCGCTCTACATGAGCCTCGAATCGGTCGAGGACCTCACCATCGCTTTGCAGGAGGCGATAGAGCTTGAGCACGCGACCATCCCGCCCTACCTGTGCGCCCTTTACAGCATCAAGTCCGGCACCAACACCGAAGTCGCGGGGCTGATACGCAGCGTGGTGATCGAAGAGATGCTGCACATGGCTCTCGTGTCGAACCTGCTCGTCTCCATCGGCGGCAGCCCCCGGATCGGGCAGCCCGGATTCGTGCCGAGGTATCCCGGCCCGCTGCCGGCAGGGCTCCGGGCCGGGCTGACCGTGCGACTGCGCCGCTGCTCGATTGCGCAGATTCGCGACGTGTTCATGTCAATCGAGGAGCCGAAGGAGACCGTCGAGCCCGTCGATGGGAACGTCGATCCCGGAGACCCGGTCGACCCCAGCCTCTTCACCATCGGGTGGTTCTACTCGGAGATCGAGCGGGCGCTCGTGGACCTGAGCAAAGCGGGCAAAATATCATTCGGCAACGCCGAAAAGCAGGTATCGTCCTGGCCGGGGACGGGCTGGCTCATCGCGATCACTAACCTCGAACATGCGCTCGCGGCCATACAGGAGATCAAGAAGCAGGGCGAAGGGGCCAGCCCGCTCGACCCGGATGACGCCCAGCACGAGCTGGCGCATTATTACAAATTCGCGGAGATAGTCGCCGGCCGGCGGATCGTCGTCGGCCCCGACAGCTACTCGTTCACCGGGGAGGTCGTCCCCTTCGACCCCGAGAGCGTCTGGCCGATGATGGATGACCCGGACGTGGCCCTGCTCCCGCCCGGCTCGCGGGCGCGCATTCTCTCCGACCAGTTCGCCTCGACCTATCAGGCTCTGCTCAACGCTTTAAATCGCACCTTCAACGGAGACCCGGATTATCTGGGTCAGGCCATCGGCCTGATGTATTCGCTCGACCTCGCGGCGCAACAACTGATGCAGACGCCCTCCGGCCTGAACGACGGGACGACCGCCGGCCCTTCGTTCCAGCTTCCGTTTCCCGAGTGACGGGGCGGCGGAGCAGGTCGGCAGAGTAGACCAGATCAATCACTCGTGATGTTAAGGCCGCAGTCTCCGACGGAGGGCCGAAAACAACACGGGTCATGTCGGCGCGCGTTCTGATTGAGTACCCTCGACGGGGCGGCCGCGCGGAAAGGGTCAAGAATTTAGATTATCAGGAGACTGACGCGGGGCTCTCATCCGGCACGGGGATTGCCTTAAGAATCCGGGGACGCAATCGATCATTCAAGGAATCGCCGGAGAGGAAAGAGACGAAAATGAGCAAAAGACCGGGCGGAGAACTGGCAACGCGCCCCCTGCATTTCATCTGGATCGCGGACAGCTCGGGCTCTATGGCCGTAGACGGCAAGATACAGGCTCTAAACAACGCCATCCGGGAGGCGGTCCCGCACATGCAGAAGGTGGCGGACGAGAACCCGAACGCGCAGGTGCTCGTCCGCGCCCTGAGGTTTTCAAACGGCGCGCAGTGGCACATCTCTCAACCCACGCCGGTCTCGGATTTCAAATGGGAAGACCTGACCGCCGAGGGCGAGACTCACATGGGCAAAGCCCTTTCGATGGTCGCGGAACAACTCAGGATTCCGCCCATGACCGACCGCGCGCTGCCGCCCGTCCTCGTGCTGATCTCGGACGGGCAGCCCACGGACGATTTTCAAAGCGGGCTCAAGGCACTGATGGACCAGCCGTGGGGCAGAAAAGCCGTCCGCATCGCCATATCAATCGGCGCGGACGCCGACCAGCAGGTGCTCGAAGAGTTCATAGGCCATTCGGAGCTGAAGCCTTTGCAGGCCAACAATCCCGAAGCGCTCGTCAGGCACATCAAGTGGGTCTCGACCGCCGTGCTGAAGTCCGCCTCGTCCCCGGCCAGCCAAACGAAGGACGCGGCCCCGGCCGCGGTCAACGTGCCCATCCCCACTGCTCCCCCCGCCCCGGACGGGCCGGAGCCGACCGACGTGTGGTAACAAGCGCCAATGGCAACCGGCACGCATAACTCAGTATGGCGCATAACGGGCCGCACTGTGCGAGGGGCTTCGCACCACCGATCCGGCCTGCCCAATCAGGACGCCATCGGCTGGCTGCAAAGGGCCGGGTCGAGCCCGTGGTCCATTGTGGCGGTGTCGGACGGCCACGGCAGCGCCAAGTATTTCAGAAGCCATGTCGGCTCTCAACTCGCCATAGATACCTCGCTCGCCCTCGTGCAGGAGTTCATCAAGGGGCAGCCTGACATCAACAACCTCTCCCTCATAAAACGCACGGCCGAGGATCGCCTGCCGAGGGAGATGTCGCGCAGGTGGCGGGAGGCCGTAGAGAAACATATCGAGGATCATCCCTTCTCGGAAGAAGAGCTGGCCGCGCTCGAAGGCAGCGACGGCACCGCCGCCCGCGAAGCCATCACAAAAAATCCCGTTCACGCCTACGGGGCGACGATCCTGACCGTGCTGGTTCAGGAGTCGTTCATCCTCTACTTCCAGCTGGGGGACGGCGACATCCTGCTAGTCTCGGACGCGGGCGAGGTGGAGAGGCCGCTCTCGAAGGATGAAAGGCTGTTCGCCAACGAGACCACGTCGCTCAGTTCGCGCGATGCATGGCCTGACTTTCGGCTCAGTTTTCAAACGCTGGCGGGGCCGCCGCCCGCCCTGATCCTCCTCTCCACCGACGGCTACGCGAACTCGTTCGTCAGCGAAGAGGCTTTCCTCAAAGTGGGTAAAGACCTGCTGGAGATGATTCGCGCGGAAGGTCTGGATAAAGTGGAAGCCAATCTGGAAGGGTGGCTCACCGAAGCGTCTCAGGCCGGGAGCGGCGACGACATCACACTCGCCCTGATCGGCCGGGCGGATGCGTTGAGGGGCGAGGCCGTGAATTCATCCGCCGAAGAGGTACCCGCGACGACTGAAGAGACTGCGAGCAATCTCCCCGCGAGTTCGGGCGAGACTTCGGACATGCCGGCACAGCCGCCGGCCGAATCGGCCCCGGACGCGCAGCAGGCGCTCACGGCGGGGGAAGAGAAACCGTGAACGACTCCGTGCGACAAACGCTTTCCGAGATCGTCAGTAAGTACGGCCCTTCGCTGGCTGGCGACCCGCGCCGGTGTGAAGCCCTGCTCCGAGACTTCTGCGGGCGGTACAAGAAAGAGATTCATCTGCTGGTAAGCGCGTTGAGGGAGAGGGTAGCGGCCGACCTGATGAGCCCGGCCTCCGCTCTGCCCGGCCCGCTACTCCGGGCGCGGCTGGCGGGGCGACTGCAAGACAATCTCGGATTCTCGGAAGAGGCCTCCGAGTGGGCCGTGGATTCATGGGCAATCGCGCTCGGCGTCACTTCGATTGCCGAGGGCGCGGCGCGAGAGCAGGCCCCGGCTCCGACGCACGCGGAAGCGCACGAAGCGGATTATGCGAATGACCCTGATGACCCTTTCATCGATGAAGTTGATGGCGGCCCTTCGCGCCCGCCGCCGGAAGAGATATTTCGTCAGGCCGTGCGCGTCATCCTTGCCGACGACCACACCTCGGATTATGAGAAAGCCGACCTGCGCGTCATAAGGCAGCGGCTCGGCATACCGGTCGGCGAGGCGCGAAGGATTTTCGCCGAGATCAAGTCCGAAGGTCGCCAGCCTGACAACCGCCCGCCGGCTAATAGCAAGCCCGTTAATCGCGCGCGCGCCGCGACAGCCGCGGCATCTTCGGCGGCGGCGCTCGTCGTCTCCGCCCGCGGCGGGGAGCGGTACAGGAAGATAGGCGACGCAGTCGAGGACGCCCCGCCCGGCGCGCGGATAATAGTCAGGCCCGGCTTATACAGAGAGAGCCTGATTATCGATAAGCCCGTTGAGATCGTCGGGGACGGGGCGGTCGAACAGATCATCATCGAGAGCGAAGGCGCTCCCTGTCTCCTGTTGCGCGCGCCCTCTTGCGCGCTTCGCGGCCTCTCGCTCCGAAGCCGGAGCGGGGAGGAAGGCGGGCACTTCGCGGTAGACATCTCTTACGGGAAGCCTCTGATGGAGGGCTGCGACATCGCGGGCGAATCCGGCGGCTGCGTGTCGATTAACGGCCCCGCGACGGCTCCCCACATCAAGCGGTGCAAAGTGCATGACGGAGCGGGCTACGGCATATGGGTCTGGGACAACGCTTCCGGGACCATCGAGGATTGCGAAATCTACAACAACATCGCCGCCGGGGTGATGTTGAGCGGGGACACGATGGAAGAGGCCCGCCGCATGGCCGCGTACGTGATGAGGGGCGACCCTGAAGAGGACCTGCCCGGAGCGGTCTTTCCGGGCGGCACCCGCGCGGGGGCCGGGGCGAACACGCCCGCGGGCGCGCGCCCTGTTATCCTCCGTTGCGACATCCGCGATGGCCTGGGCCACGGGGTCTGGGTCCATTACAAAGGCCGGGGGTCGGTCGAGCATTGCCGCGTGTCGGGCAACGCTTCGGCCGGGGTGTGGGTCGATCAGGGCAGCGAGTCGGTCATCCGCCATTCCAGCATCAACGGCAACGGCTGGGAGGGCGTCAGAATCACCGGGGAGAGTGCGGGCGTTGTCGAGGATTGTGATCTGAGGGAGAACGGCGGCGGCGCCTGGGCCATCGAGCACGGCAGCCGCGTGAGGGCGAGCGGCAATCAGGAATAGGAGGGGAAAGAGCGATGAATCAGATACTCAGGCTCGGGCAGAAGCTCGCCTTGGAACCATCCGGTATGACGTGCGAGGTGGGGCAGTTTTTGGGCGCGGGCGGGCAGGGGGAAGTCTACAGGGCCACGGTGGACGGCAAGCCCGTCGCCCTGAAATGGTTCTTCCCTCACATAGCCACGCCTGAGCTGCAATCGTCGATCAGCCTGCTCACGCAGACCGGCCCGCCCACGGAAAAATTCCTCTGGCCCATCGAGATGGCGCGGGCGGCGGGCGTGAATGGGTTCGGGTACATCATGCCCCTTCGCGAGCCCCGGTTCAAAAACATAGTGGACCTGATGAAGAGGCGCATCGAGCCCACCTTCCGCGCGCTGGCCACGGCGGGGCTTGAGCTTTCGGACAGCTACCTGCAACTGCATTCGAAAGGGTTCTGCTACCGCGACATATCCTTCGGCAACGCATTCTTCGACCCCGACACGGGGGAGATACTGATCGCCGATAACGACAACGTGGCCGTCGACGAACAGGCCGTGAGCAGCGTCCTCGGCACCCCGCGCTTTATGGCCCCCGAGGTCGTGCGCGGGGAGTCCCTGCCGAGCACGGAGACCGATCTGTTCTCCCTGTCCGTCCTCCTGTTCTACATGCTGATGGTGCACCACCCGCTTGAGGGTAAGAAGGAGTTATCGATCAAATGCCTCGACCTCCCCGCCATGACCAAACTCTACGGGACGGAGCCGGTCTTCATCTTCGACCCGAACGACAACTCGAACGAGCCGGTGCCGGGCTACCATGACAACGCCCTCGCCTTCTGGCCGATCTACCCGCAATTCCTGCGCGACCTCTTCACGAAGGCATTCACCGACGGCATCAGAGACCCGCGAAATGGCCGGGTGCGCGAAAGCGAATGGCGGGCCGCCATGACTCGCCTGCGCGACTCCATAGTCTACTGCTCGAAGTGCGGCATGGAGAATTTCTACGACCCGGATGCGCTGAAGGCGTCGGGCGGAAAGCCCGGCCCCTGCTGGTCGTGCAAAAATGAGATCGTCCTCCCGCCGCGCATCCGTCTGGGGAAGGGCGTCGTGATGTTGAACTACAACACGAAGCTATTCCCGCATCACGTCGACGAACAGCGCCTCTACGACTTCACCAGCCCCATCGCCGAGGTCGCGGAACACCCCACGACTCCGGGCGTCTGGGGGCTCAGGAACCTGTCGCAGGACAAGTGGGTCTCCACTTCCGCGGATGGCAAGGTGAAAGACGTGGGGCCGGGGCGGAACGTCGCTCTGGCCGGGGGTACCCGAATAAACTTCGGGAGGATCGAGGGGGAGATTCGCTCGTAGCCTGATCGCCGCAGCCTACGCCTCCGAATCTACCGCGCGGACGCTCACCCTCTCGCCGTTGACTTCGCCCTGCCACAGCAAACGGGCTTCGTGGCGAAGGTGCTTCCAAAGGCTCCCCCGCTCGTATGCGTCGAGGTCAGCCGGGACGAGATCGAAGACCGCGCGCGAGGCGATGACGATGACCTTCCGTTTCGGGCGCGAGATGGCGACGGTGAAGCGGCGCGGCTCAAGCAGGAAGTCGCTCTCCGTAAGGGCGAACTCCTGATCCGAGACCGTCGCAGACACTATAATCAACTCGCGCTCGCCCCCCTGAAAACGCTCAACGGTATCTATCGCGTCCGAGAACGCGGGCAGGCGTTGCCGCAGCAGAAACTTTTGAGCGCGGTGCGGGACGACTATGCCGAGGCCGTCTTTCGCGTCGAGCCCGAGCCCTCCGCCAGCGGCCTCGGCCAGTTCCGTGATCAATCCGGCTTCGAACTCATTCGCCCGCTGCGAGCCCGACTCGCCGTGCTCGACGACCACGAGTGCGTGCTCCGGCGCGAGCGCGGCCCTCACCCACTCCCGCGTGAGATCGAGCGGCGCTTCACTCTTCAGGCCGGGGAGCCTGCGGCGGTTTTGCGAATGGAGGTTGACCCCGTCGGAGGCGTAAACATGGCGTCTGAGAAAATCGGCTACTTCAGAAGGAATCCGGAAGGACTCGTCGAGCGCCGCGCATGCGAAGCCCAGCTCGCGAAGGTACTCGAAGATCGACAGGTGAGGGCGCGCGCGCTCAAGGTCCCTGCGGCTCTCCTGATCCCAGGCGTGCGCGAGGATGGGCGGCATCTGCCTGTGATCTCCTATGGCGATGAACTGCCCATCCTGGCGCAGGAACGCGGCCGCGAGCAAAGCCTCGGCTATGCCCATCTGAGACGCCTCGTCCACGAGCACTAGGTCGAAGTACTTCTCGCCCCAATCGACGGCCCGCCCTTTCGACGCGCCCCGCTTGATGACGTTGTACAGCCCTCCGGGCGTGCCCCCGATGACGAGGAGCTTTTCGCTCAGGAGTCGCCCCCACTGCTCCGGGGCTTTGATCTTGCCCCGGCCTTCGGCCAGCAGGGGCTCGACGCCTTCGGGGAGCGGTTCGTCGGAATCGTTACAAATCTTGAAGACCTTCAGACATTCAAGGGGCGCGAGCAGAGGGTCGGCGACGCCATTCCCTCCCAGCCCTTCGGCCCTCAATTGATCGGCGCGCGCCCTGATGCTCGCGACGGCGATCTGCGCGGCCGAATGCGTCCGGGCGCAGACGGCGACGCGGAAAGGGCGGGCGGGCGTGGCGAGTGCCAGCGCGCGGGAGATCGTCGCGAAACCGAGGGTGTGACTTTTCCCCGTGCCCGGCGGGCCTTGCAGCACGACTACTTTATCCGAGAGGAACCGGCCTATGACTCCCCTCTGCGACTCGGTCAATCCGTGGGGGGCCTGCGCTTCATGCGCGAGCCCGGAGACTCTCGCGGCGGCGCGCAGGCGCGAAGGGCGGATCGAGTCGCGGGGCTCGCGGCCCGAGCGCGGGTCTTCCAGCCACCGGTAGAGAACGTTCGACGAGGCGCTCCGGCAAGCCTCCAGAAATTTATCCGCGTTGAGGTCGTCGGCCATCTCATCAATCGAATAGATGAGCCCTCGCTCCGGCTCGATCATCCGGTGCGTGAAGCGAAACTCGGACTTCTGAAAATTGAGCGGCAGCAGGCGCAGAGTCATCCGCGTCTCTTCGATCTGCTCGACCACCGCGAGCCGCCCGTGGGCTACCCTCTTCCCCGCCGGCGGCTCTCCCGTTTCGGCATCCAGAAGAGGGTTGAGGACTACCCAATCGCCTTCCCTGAATCGCAGAGCGCCCGCCTGCGCGACAGAGGCCGGATCCCCATTCGCGTCGCTGATCGTGAAAGCCGCGAGCTTCCCTTCCCTATGAAAAGCCTCGCAGAGCAGGAGCGCGGTCCTCCCCGTCTCCGCGCGCAGCGCGGGGGCCAAAGCAAAATGGAGCAGGCGCTCCTGCAATCCCGCGTAATGTTCGAGCCGCAGGAAATCCTCAAGCGAGCGGCGGAGGGGCACGCTCGCGGGGTCAACTTCGACCTCATGGAGCCTGCCGAGCGCGAGCGGCGGCTTCTCGATCCGCCTGTTCTTACGGTTAAAACTCTGCTCGATGTGCAGGAGCGCTTCGAGGCGCGCGTCGGCGAGCGCCTCGATATGCTCGCGCTCCGTGCCGAGGAAGCCGCGCACCTGCTGGCGCGCTTTCGGCTCCATCTCGGCCGCGTCGCCTAACATGCCCCACGCCGCGTAAGCGTATTCGAGCGGTATCTCCGTGCCGAAGCGCGCCGACGACTCAACCCACACGGCCTGATAGCCCGCCCCGCCTTCAGGCGCTTTGATGAACATGCCCTCCCGGTCCCGCGCATAGAGCCGCAGGTTGTCGAATATGCGCGCGCGAAACCGGCCCGGCACGTCCGCGTTTTCGCCGCGCCATTTGAACCCGAGCGCCCTCGCCACTTCGTACAGGTTCCGGCAGATCGCCCTGATGTTCTTCCGCTCGCTCACCTCGTCCCCGAGAAACGAGATCATGCTTTGCGTTAGGGCGGGGGTCGAGGTGAGCAGGTCGTAGAAAGCCGGCATGGCGCAGAGCGCGTCGAAATGGCGGGCGAGCGCGTCGAGCAGAGAACGCTGCCCGCGGCGGTCATACAGGTAGACGTGAAGGGGCGCGTCGGGTTCGCCCGCCGCGCGTCTGACGGCCGGGAGCAGCTTCTGCACCCACGAAATCAGCAGGGCTCGTTCCGCCTCCGTCTCGGGCGGCTCGTCCGTCATCTCGATGATTTTGCCCGAGCCCGACGGTCCGCGGACGAGCGCCGCGAGAAGGTAGAGCCGGTCCTTCAGGTGGTCCCTCTGCGCGTCGATGAAGACCTTGACGAGGCCGGGGAACTGGTCGGAATCGGGAAGCGACCCCCAGCCGGACCCGTAGAGCAGGCGGCGCTGCTCCACCGTCTCGCCCTGCCCTTGCAGGGCGACGCGGGCGCGCTGCACGAGCAGCGGGAGGCGGCTTCCTAACGGCCAACGCCGGCCGATGCGCGCGACTTCGGACTCGCGGCCCTCCGCCGCCTCCATGCCCCGCTCCGAATAATTCATCAGCCCCGCCAGCTCTCGGACGGACCGCACCCCTTCGGCCTGAAGTGCGCTCTTTTCGGTTGCCGACAGGAGCGGCACGAGCGACAGGTCTTCGCGCTCGGCGGTGTTGATGAAGCAGAGCGAGTTGTAAGGGCACCCGTCACAGTGAGGCCCGAGGTGATACTGCGCGGTCTCGAAGCTCACGGATGCGGCCCGCTCGACATCTGAGGCCGGCGCGGCGATCAGTCGCTCGATCTCGTCGACGAACAGCCCGAGGTCGAAGAGGTTCCACCCGCCCTCCGAAAAGTCCGCGTCGCGCGCGGCGATGGCTCCGTTCAGGCTCGCCACTTTCAGGCCGTTCGCCAGCAGGCCCTCGCGCAGCAGGACGGCGTAAAACGCGACCTGCAGCCGGAAGCCGACCGTTTCGCGCGGGCTGGCCTTTATGTCGATCACCGTGCAATCGAACGAGCCGTCCGCGCGTCGCGTTAGCTCGATCAGGTCCGCCTGCCCTCCGCAGGGGCAGCCGCCGATGAACCCTTCGAGGGCCGGCTGGTAGTAGTAAACGCGCGCCTGCGTCTGCCCGCTCAATTCGCGGATGAAGTCATCGGGGTTTTTATTGGTGAGGTCGACGACCCGCTCGCCGCGCGCGCGCAGGTCATTCACTTTACCGCGCTCGAAGGCGTGGCCTTCGGCCGAAAGAAGCGGCGAGAGGGATTCGAACTCGACGCCGTAGCGCGACTTGAGCGCGTTGGCTTCGGAGGGGAAGAGGGCGAGGCGGAGGTAGCGCCGGCATCGATTGCGCGTGACGTACTGCGCGAGCCTGTGTGCGCCCAGTTTATGCTCGACGGCGAAGCCGCGAGCGCCGGGTTCGGGATGGTCGGGGTGCGCCATTTTGCGGTCCATTTGAAGCGCGGCTCAACTCACTTGCGATCAGCGACCACATTCAGGGTCGCGGTCTCCGTTTCGCGCACGGCCTTGCGCAGGAGCTCGCGCGCCTGCCGGCGCGCCTCGTCTTCGCCCGACAGGAATTCGCGCACCGCGTCTTCGACCGCGTTGAAGCTCGTCCTGCGCTCGAACATCCGCGCGAACTCTTCTTTATCGAGCACCTGTTCGAGCGCCTCCACGGCCTCCGTGTCGCACTTGAGGCTGACGCGGTAGCTACAGCGCACGGCCGCCTCGCCCGCGCGCAGAGTCACTCCGCTGCCCGTGCGCTGCCGGGAGGCGGCGATGGCTTTCAAACTCTCTTTGATCTCGCTCATCCGTTTGCTGATGCGCCTCTCTTCCGCGTGTAAAGCGACGTACTCGCCGATTAGCGATTGGTAGTCCGCCTCGCCGGAAGCGTCGGGGCGGGCGAAACACTCGGAGCAATAATCCTGCTCGTCCCGCCTCATCGACTCGTCCGCCGGCAGCAGCCCCGAGCAACCGGAGCAGGCGACATAATACGCCTCCACACACTGCGCGCACAGGGTCGCGCCGGAGAGCGAGAGGAGCCCGCTCGCGGCGGCCCGCTCACACTCGGCGCAGACCGCCTCGTTCGTCGCACCCATTGACCTGTCCACAGATTCCACGCCCTTCTCCTTCAACCCCCGATGTCGGTGAAGTATTGAATCGTTACCTTGTCTTTAGCAAGCCGACCGGAACAGTTATTGCACTATATCCAGATGTGCAGGTATACACAACAGACGAAAAGATTTCTGATGCGTTAATTAATCAGTTAAATCGCATCTTTGTTCACGGATAAGGAATACAGGAGGAAAAAATGGCAGATACGACAAGTACCAGAACAGGACGTTCGAGAGTAATGACTGGAATGTTCAGAGACAGAGACAGCGCCGAGCGCGCGTATAATTCGCTTACCAGTCGCGGATACACGAAAGATGATGTCAACGTGCTCATGTCGGACGAGACCCGCAAGAAGCACTTCGCCGACGACCCGGACAGCGACCTCGGCAACAAGGCCCTGGAAGGCGCGGCCGTGGGCGCGGGCATCGGCGGCACTCTGGGCGCCATCCTGGCAGGGGTCGCGGCGGTGGGTACGCTCGCCATACCGGGCGTCGGATTGATCGCGGCGGGGCCGATTGCGGCTGCGCTGGCCGGCCTCGGAGCGGGCGCGGCCACGGGAGGGCTGGTAGGAGCCCTCGTCGGAGCGGGCATACCGGAAGAGCGGGCCAAGCTCTACGAGAAGGGGATAAACGAAGGCGGCATCGTGATGGGGGTAGAGCCCCGGTCGGACGAGGATGCCGAGTACTTCGAGCGCGAGTGGAAGAACTATCGCGGCGAGCACATCTATCGCTAAAATCCCACCAACGTAAGGTCGAGAGATCGACCCGGAAAAGAAGGCCCGAAACCGGGCCTTCTTTTTTTTCGCCCGGACACCTGTTCCCTAACCAGTGAAAGATGTATTGAGAGTCACTTTTGTTTGACTGACGCCCGCCTCCCGTGATGCTTGACACCCGCTTTAAGTTCATCACCAGGGAGCCGACGAGGGCAAGCTCTTCTTACAGAGATCTCGAAAACAACCTCATAAACTTCTACACGTCGAAGCTCTACAACGAGACGGGCAGCGCGGTGCTCACGCCCTCCGACATAAACGAAGTCTCTCAGGAGAGTCGGGACTGGGGCGGGGGCATGGCATCTTCACTCTGGCGATACTTGATGGGTTCAGGGGGAAGGCCGATAAAGATGCGGACCTTCTAGTCACGGCCGGAGAACTCTTCAACTACGTCCGCGAGCGGGTCCGCGCCAAGACCGGCTCTAACCAGAACCCGCGCGCTCCCCGGATTGAATGCGGACCTGGCCCTCGCCTTCGTGCGGAGGAGGTGAGCCTCAAAGCGTTTTCTCGTCTACGAAGCACCAGCCCCAGTCCTCGCCCGGCTCAAGCGATTTGATGATTGGGTGCCCGCCCCCATGAAAATGGGCCGTGGCATGCTTGTTCCTGGAGTCGTCGCAGCAGCCGACGTGCCCGCACGTCATGCAGAGCCGCAGATGAACCCACGTGTCGCCCATCTCTAAACACTCCTCGCAGCCGCGCGCCCGCGGCACGACCCCGCGGGTCTGGCTCAGGTGCGGGCAGGCAGCCTCGCCGCTGGCCTTTAACTCGACCACGCTCTCCGTGTCGACCCCGCCGGTTTGATTTTGATATAGACTGATCCGCGCGGCCTCCGCCTCTTCGTCGAGAGCGCCGGTGCGGAAGAGGTGAGCGCCCTTTGAAAATGCGTTGCTTGAGCCCGAGAGCACAAGCTCATCGCCGGGCTTCAGGAGAAAATCCCGCGGGGGGGTACGGATCAACACTCCGTCGCGGCGCACGGCGCGAAGCGAGATGCCCGCCTCCTTTTCGAGCGAAAGCTCTGATAGGGACCGGTTGGCCGCCGGCGCTCCGGCGCGGATTGTCACCGTGCGCGTGTCTAGGCAGTCTTCGCCCACGTCGCAGATCACGACAGGCTCGGTGTCGGGGGCCCGCGAGCGCAGGGCCGCATAGCCGCCGCGCCTCACGGCCTCTTCGTGCGCTTCGATCTCTTCGTCGCTGATCCTGTAATCGCGCAGTACTTCCGCGAATAGCTGGACGATGCTCTCCAACTCCTCGGCGATTACGAGGTCCGCGCCTATCGCTAAGAGAGGCTCGACTTCGGCGATGTAGCGCGTCCGCACCACGATCCGCATGGTCGGGTTCACGGTCCGCGCGACCGAGGCGACGTGACGAGTCATGGACGGGTTGTCGTCCGCGACGACCATCATCTTCGCGCGGTCCGCGCCCGCGTGCAGGAGGGTGCGTTGCCTGCTCGCGTCGCCGCGCAGGACCGGCAGCCCTTCGCGCTCGGCCTCGTTTGCCCCGGCCGGGCTGAGCGTGGTGATGATGTAAGGGATGCGCGATTCTTTGAGAATGCGGACCAGCCGCCGCGCCGCCTCCCCGTAGCCCGCGACGATCACATGGTTTTCGAGCCGGGGCAGATGCTCGGGCAACGGCTCCGCCTCCATGCCCGCCGAGGCGGACTTCGCCCCGCGCGCCTCCACGCCTCCCGCGATCTTCCGGCCGACCTGCGCGAGAAGCGGCGTGAGCGCCATCAGGATGACGGTCGAGGCGACGAAGGTCTGCGACCCGGCCTCGGACAGCCCCGCGGGAGACAGCCCGGCCTCGCGGCCCTCCCTTTCCAGCACGAAAGAGAACTCCCCGATCTGCGCCAGCATCAGTCCCGAGGCCGCGGCCACCGGCAGTTTGTAGCCGAGGGCCAGCACGCTCACGCCGGTCGTCACCACCTTGACGAGCAGCACCACGGCTATGACCGCGAGCACCAGCGGGAAGTTCTGCGTGAGGAACCTCAGGTCGAGCAGCATGCCGACCGAGATGAAAAAAGTGGCGCTGAAAAGAATCTGTAGGGGCATGATCTCGCTGAGGGCATGCTCGCTGAAGCGGCTCTCGCCCACGAGCAGCCCGGCCAGAAAGGCCCCGAGCGACAGGCTGACCCCGGCGAGGCTCGTGAGGTAGGCCGTGCCGAAACAGATGGCGATCACTGTCAGCAGGAAAAGCTCCGGCGAGCAGGTCCGCGCCACCTGCTCCAAGACCTTCGGCATGAGCCTGCGCGCGAACAGGAGGACCGCCGCGATGAGGGCGAAGGCTTTGCCGAGGGCCCAGGCGATCTCCAGGGCCGACCCTCCCGTCCCGCCCAGCACCGGGAGGAGCAGGACCATGACGATTATGGCGAGGTCCTGAAAGATGAGCAGGCCGAGGGCTATTTGCCCATCCGGGGTGTCGGCCTCGCCCCGGTCCCCGAGCAGCTTGAGCACAATCGCCGTCGAGCTGAGGGCCACCAGAAAGCCCGCGAAAAGGCCCTCCCTCCAATCGACCCCGAACAGGAGCAGCAGGCCCGTGATGGAGAGGGTGGCGAGCGCGACCTGAAGCCCGCCGCCCAGGAAGATCAGCCTCTTGATCCGGGCGAGCTTCTCGAAGCTGAACTCGATGCCGATGGTGAACAGGAGCAGAATGACGCCCGCTTCCGCCGCCGCGTCGACCAGCCCCCGGTCCCGGACGAGGCCGAGCGCATTCGGCCCGATTGCGACGCCCGCCAACAGGAAACCCACTATCGGCATAAGGCCGGCGCGGTAGCATATGTAAGCTATCACCGCGCCGGCCGCGATCAGTGTGACGACCTCTGCCAGAAAGTCGGGCGCTGGCCCCGCCGCGAGAAGGATGCTCATAGTAAGTCATGTTGGCAATTTACCCCGCGAAGATGCAAACCCAAATACCGGTCACCTGTCGCCCTTCTCTTCGTCGGGCTCGAATATCTCCTCGATCTTCGCGCCAGCCAGCCGCGCGATCTTAAAAGCGAGCGGGAGGCTCGGGTCGTACTTGCCGGTCTCAATCGCATTGACGGTCTGGCGCGACACGCCGAGACGTTCAGCCAGATCGGCCTGCGACCATTTTCGTTCGGCACGAATCACACGCAGACGGTTTCTCATTGGTAACGCCTCCACGCGATCAGATAGCCGACAAGTAAAACTACCATCATCATCATCAGAACGTGGTCGGGCTTCAGCAGAGAGATCACCCCCGCCTTCCGCAGATACTCGCACGTGATGATAGCGACGGCCAGGGCGGTGAAAGCAATCGCCAGCGCTTCGAGGTGGATGCGCTTTAGGAACTCGTCCACGTTGCGAAGCAGGCGCAAGAGGAAGACCAGGCTGAAGACGTAGATCACCGGCGGCGCCATCGCCAGAGCGATCCGCGAGGGCCGCTCGAGCTCCCGCGTCTCCAAAAACCACGTTATGCCGATGACGCTCACGATGAGGGCCGCTACCGATACCACGAAACCGATCAAATCTCCGGGAACCTTTTCGCGCATGTCTCTCTCCTCCGTTCACAATCAATCTCAGGCCGGGCCGCTTGTGACCCTCCTAACTCAACGGCGGTATTGTAATGTTTCACTTCCTTTATGTCAAGATAATTTTACATTTTGTCTAAAATTATCGACACAAATTCAAGGAACGCTGTCAGTTTCTTCCGGGCTGAAGATCGGGGAAAGGCGGGGCAGACGAGAGGCAGGAGGAGGAAAGATGGGGCAACAGGCGCGCGAGTCGGTCGGGGCAAGAGCAGGTGAAAGGGCAGATTTATTTCGCGCTTCTGAGGTGTCCGGAGAGGGGTTCGGGGCGGCGGCGCGAGATTAAATTGTTAATCTGCTCTTGTAACAACAATTCCGTTTATGGTTCCATACACGCATCCTTTCACACCCGGCCTTCAGGCCGCGTGGTGAAAGCAGGGCAGGGTATGACTTGTTTAAGGTCAACTCCTGCCCGAGCTTTTTCAACTAGGCTTATTGGGGATCTACTAAAATCGAGAAAAGAGGGCGCGCGAATTTGCGCGACGAGCGCGACGAGCGCGATGATGGGGTTGTTACAGGAGACTCTCGGCCGGAACGACACGGGATTAACCCGGCGCAGGCGCGGCGAGAATCGCAATACTACAAGTAAGTATTTTGGTCGAGGTGGCCGCTTCTCAGGCTCAGGCGAGACAGCCACGTCGGCAGCAACGGCAACCGAATCTCTACTGGCCGTCTGCTGCTGAATCTCAAGCGCTGTCTCTTTATAGACGGGGTATGCGTAGGCGAGAGGTGACGCACAGGCGAGGCGGCTGTAACGCGCCGCCTCGCCCACGTGACCGAGTTCCAGTAATTCAACCGCGATATTATTGAAGTAATGAGCTGTTAAAAGCGGGTGTCGTAAAGTATGAATAATCGGCTCGATGCTTGATAACTCGCGAAGCGCTTGTCGGCTGTCGCCCTCTTCACCTTGTAAAACACTATGAAGAAGCACGGAATCGACGAACACATAGGCATCCTGCGGGGACTCGCGCTTAATATATTTGGCAGATTCTAAATATAACTGGCGGGCGGCATCCAGCTTGCCTTCTATGTGATGAATTCTGCCCAGGAGTTGTAAGGCTCGGGCCCTGAATCTCGGGCTCGTACGCTGGTCGTAGAACAGTTCTTTGAGATCCTGACTGGCTTCCGACAGACGGCCCTCCAGCTTATGCTGGGTGGCCCGGTACCAGAGTCCCGCGCGCTGCGCCTGCATCACGGGCAGCGCAAGTAATAAATCACTGGATTCTTTAAGTGTATGAAAGTCTTGGCGGGTGTAGGCGTGTTCAGCGACAGCCGCGATTTTATGAGCGAGCTGAGCCAGGGCCTGCTGAGAATCTGCGGCATGACCAATGCCGCGAGCTACTAACTCTTTAATCAGCTTGGAGGATTTAACCATGAGAAGGTTGTTTACCTGTTTGGCAGTGGTCACACTATTAGTTCTCTCCTTTCCCGCGTTCTTTTCCAGCGAATCGCGTAATCTCTCGGGCGCTTCCCCGGTGGCTTTCGCCGGCAGAGCCATCCCTCACGGCACGTGGTGCGAGTGCGGCACTGCCAACTGCGAATGCGACCCCGGTGAAGTCCCCTGTACAGCATGCCCGAATCCGGGGCTGAATGCGCAACCACCGGCCGAAACGGAGCCGGCGAAAGTGGACCCCGGCGCGGGCATTACTCTGATTGTCGCTGCGGTACTTCTAGTGCTGCGACTGCGGCAAATCTACTAACCCCGTGGGGCATCCTGGTGTTTCGTGGATGCCCTGCCTTTTCTTACTATGCGCGCGGTTATACCGCATCTGAACCCGCGATGCAACAGTGAATCACATTACATGAGCGATTTCGCCTGCTCTTTTATTTTTGGGCAGGCGATCCCTTCATCCGGCCGAAGGGCCGTAATTCGCCCAACAACCTCAGTTGGCGAGTAAATCACCCGATAAATCGGGCCGTCCTCGACGCCTGTAAAAAAATTTCGCGGGGCCCGATTCCTCCGCGGGAGCCAGCCCACCCCGCAGGCATGCGCGCCACCCCATGATATAATTCGCCCTCTGCCGGGAGGATGATCGAACGGAGTCATAGAGAAGTCTCGTGAACAACAACCCATTCAAAAACACGGCCGACCTGCTCGCCTTTACGCTCCTGCTCTGCCTGCCGCTCGCTTCCGGGCCGCGGCAGGACGAGCCCGAAATATTTAAGCCCGGCTCCATTTCCCCCCGCCTGATCGAGTGGTATCTGGACATAAGCGACGACGCCGACCTGAGGCAGATATGGCGGCTGCTCGGGGTGGAGGTTTCGGACGGCCGCCCTTACAGGTGCGGCGGGGACTGCACCACCGAAACTTTCAACGTCGGGGTCGGCGGTGAAGAGGAAGGCGGCACCGTGGCCCTCAGGATTTCCGTCGAGGGGCGGGGCTTCTACCAGTACTTGATCTTCAGGAAGGCTCGCGCCGGCTCGGGCGAGCAGGGTGAATGGAAATTCCTCGGCAACATCGATTCGCGCGGCCAGAGGGATGGCCCGCCTGCGCACAGGGTCGAAGCCGGAAGCGGCCGGACGTGGTTTGTCGTAAGGGAACTGTGGGGCCGCGGGTCGGAGATGGTGGCCCGCCGGGAGGTGTGGCACGAGATAAGAGAGGGGGGGATAAAGGAGGTATTATCCTACCCGTTCGAAGGGTATGACAGAGCCTGCAATAATCTCCCGCCCCGCTCTCACAAGGCAATGATTCTTCGCCACGGCCTGGAGGACGGAGAATACACGGTCCCGGTTCAATTCCTGGTCTCTTATGACATCTCCGACTGCGGCCGAAGCCACAATTCACACTCCCTCTTCGCGAAGGGGCAGAAGGCGCGCTACGTGTGGAATGGCGAGCGGGAGCGGTTTGTCCTGGACGCGGCCCGGTCAGACGTCACGGAGAAGGAGATGAGCAGCGTCTATGGCCCCGAAGGGCTGAGTGACGAGAAGTTCATCGAGTACAACTTCGAGGAACTTTCGAAGGTGGCGGGGGCCGGGACCCCGAAACAGAAAGAGTGGCTGGGAAAGTTTTTGACCGGCGCGGCGGACGGCCCGCGCAAGGCTGAGTTGCTGCGAAGGCTCAAGCCTTAGCGCGGCGGAATAATCGAATCAATTGAACCGGGCACAGCCTCTCCGCGCGACCGGGCGGGGCCAGGGTAGAGCCCCGCCGAGGTCGTCACCTCTGTCATGCCTTCACCGGTACACGACGGACTAGCTTCGATGCCGGTAGGTCACCCGGCCTTTGGTCAGATCGTAGGGCGACAGCTCAACGGTCACCCGGTCCCCGGCCAGAACTTTGATGTAGTGTTTGCGCATCTTGCCGGAGAGGTGGGCCAGAATGTTATGGTCTTCGGCAATTTTCACCTTGAAGGTGGCGTTGCCCATGCACTCGACGACGGTCCCGTCTACGGGAATCATATCTTCTTTCGAAATAATCTCACCTCTTTAGTTTTTTAACTTCCAACCGCCCGCGCGACGCTTGAACGGCCCCGCGCGGGCACGAAAAGGGCGGCTCAGGCTACGCCCAACACGCCCGAGATTATTGGCTGGGAGAGCCGAGTTTAAATTTAATTAAGCGGATTTAGAGTTTGAAAAATGTCTCTTAGGCCGCGCAAGCATACGTAATTCAGAGTAACAGAAGCGTTGCTGGCGGTCAACTTGGCGGTCCCGGCGGGCTCAAAGCGCCCGCAAGCTCTTGTAACAACAATTCCGATTGTGGTTCCATACACATATCCTTTCACGCTCGGTTTCGGACCGGGCGACGGAAGCAGGGCAGAGCACTCCTGTGCAGGGCAAGGCTCTGCCCGAGTCTTTTAGGCATTTTGGGGATCTACTTAGGGTTGAAATGACGGCGCGCGGATGCGCGCCACGAGTGCTACACGCGCGGTAGATGGATTTTTGCAGGAGACTCTCTGCCGCAGCCGTTTGGGTTGTGCCAGACGAACGCGCGGGGAGAATCTTAATACGACGAGTAAATATTTGGGTTGAGCCGGACGCTTTCGAGGCTCGGGCGAAGCGGCGACGGCGACCAAGTTTTTTCTGGCCGTCTGCTGTTCGATCTCAAGGGCCGTCTCTTTACAAGCAGCATAAGCAAAAGCAAGAGGAGATGAGCAGGCTATCCGGCTGTATTGTGCGGCCTCGTCCAGGCGCCCCAGTTCAAGTAGCTCTACGGCAATGTTGTTGAAATAAAAAGCTGTAATTTGCGGGTGGCGTAATTTCTCGACGAGGCCCTTGATGGGTGACAGCTCTTTGAGCGCTTGCCTGCTGTCGCCCTCAATGCCTCTTGTGTGACTATGAAGGATGATCGCGTTTGCAAATACGTAAGCATCGCGGGGAGACTCCCTCCTGATGTACCGCGCGGACTCGGCAAACAACTCCCGAGCGGCGTCAAAATCCCCGTTATTCTCGTGTATGACTCCTATAGTTTGGAACGCTCGCCCTCGGAATCTCGGCGCGACGTGCGGCTCCGCGACCAACCCCTGAAGGCTCCGCAAGGCCACGTCGGGTTGGCCCTGGAGGCTGGTCACGACGGCCTGATACCAGAGGCCCGCGCTTTGCGCTTTAGCGACAGGCAGAGCAATCAGTAGCTCGCTCGCCTCTTTAACTGTAACGAAATCTCGGCGGGTGTAAGCCGTTTCGGCGATCTCCAGGAGCTTACGAGCAAGCTGAACGAAGCCCTGCCGAGAATCTGCGGCATGACCAATGCTGCGAGTCAATAACTCTACTAACAGCCCGGAGGATGACTTCAACATGAAAAGACTATTAGCTGGTTTGGCGCTGGTCACTGCGCTTGTTCTCTCCTTTCCCGCCCTCTCCGATCAGGAGTCGCGAAATGTCGCGGGAATCTCTTCAGTAGCGACTGCCGGTCGCCTGGTGCCTTCCATGAGATGGTGCGAGTGCGGCTCTTCACAGGACTGCATCTGTGATCCTGGCGAACCGCCCTGCACTTCATGCCCGAACCAGGGGATGACGCAACAGGCTTCCGAGCCGGAGCCTGCGCCCGCCGGCGTAGACACCGGAGCAGGGGTCACCCTGCTTGTAACGACGCTGCTCCTTGTGCTGCGACTGCGGCAAATCATATAAACCGGTGTGGGGCGTCTCTCTGGATTTGAGATGCCCCTCTCCTCCATCACATGGGCGCGGTTATACCGCATTCGAAGCCAAGATGCAACGGTGAATCATATTACAGGCGTCCCCACTCAAGCATTTGTATTATAAGCAAGAAATCAAATTAAGTAAGCCAAAGTGTAAGCGCTTACGGACGCGGGCCGGCGACGGGCGCATTTCGCCGCCCTGTTTCGACCCTTCTCTCTCCCGGCCCGCGGGCCGGAAATCTTCTTTTTTCGGTTTATATCGGGCTAATCCGCCCCTCATGGAAACCATTTTCCCGCCATCAAATAATATCGAGCGGGCGAATAAAACCGACCTCCAAATTAAAATTATTAAATTAAAAATTATTCCGGGCGGGGCGGCCCCTGTTTGATGCGCGCGCGCAGCTTGTCCATGGAGAATGAGAAGACGCTCTCCAGCCACCATGTCGCCCCCGCCTCCTCGTACGGGCGGACGACCCTGGCGGCCCGCTTACGGTTGCCGCCCGGCGTGACGCCCCCGACGACGATGTCGAACGGTGCGGCGGGCGCGCGCCGCCCGTCGATGAACTGCTTAATCTCCCGAACCTCCGCCGGCGTCACCCGGTCCATCGACCTGTACTTCTGAGGGATGACCCCGTCCCATTTGAGCGCGCGCGCCATGGATTTGACCTTCGGCCAGACCCCGACCACCCAGACCGGGATTCTGGGCGTCTGCACGGGCCGCGGCAGCATCGCCAGTTCCCGCACTTCGTAGTGCTCGCCCGCGAAGCTGAACGGCTGGCCGCTCCACAGCCCGTCGAGTATGGCGAGGCCCTCGTCCAACCTCTGCGCGCGGACCTTGAGGTCCATCGCCTCCCCCACCTTGTGAAATCCGCCGTCGTCGCTGGCCGCGCCCAGCCCGACCCCGAGCGTGAGGCGGCCCCCTGAAAGGTGATCGAGGCTGACCGTCTCGCGCGCAAGCTTCCACGGACGCCTCCTCGACACGGGGGTGATGATCGTCCCGATGCGCACGCGCTCGGTGCGCACGGCCATTAGAGACAGGGCGACCCAGGGGTCGAACCAGGGAATGTCGGGTAGGTTCTTCACCCCGATGGCCAGGGCGTCCGCGATAAAAACTCCGTCCCACCCCGCGGCCTCCGCCTCCTGCGTCAGGTCGCCGATGGTGTGAATGTCTCCGCCCTCGATGACGAAACCGTATTTCATGCAACTCTCCTTTCCGCGGTCATGTTCTCTGAGGCTCGGCCGTGAGTATGCGCGGGAATTCCTGACACCCGGTGTCATATTTCTGTGATAGATTCAAAAATATCTCGGCTCGGATTAAAGAAAGCGGGGGCGGAGTATGAGGGCTGACCGTCTGCTGTCGATCATGATGATTTTGCAGGTCCACGGGCGCGTCACGGCGCGCGAGCTCGCGCGGAGGCTCGAAGTATCGGAGCGGACGATTCACAGGGATATGGAAGCCCTGAGCGTCGCGGGCATCCCTGTATTCGCCGAGCGCGGGAGCGGCGGCGGGTGGGCGATGATTGAAGAGTACCGCACGAACCTGACGGGCCTGAGCCGGTCGGAGATTCAGGCGCTCTTTCTTACGAACCCGTCCCGCCTGCTCGCGGACCTCGGGATGGGCAAGGCTTCGGACGGGGCCTTCTTAAAGCTGCTCGCTTCCCTCTCCTCCGTGCGCCGCGCCGACGCCGAGCGCGTGCGCCAGCGCATCTACATAGACCCGACGGGCTGGAACCGCTCCGACGAATCGACCCCCTTGATCTCCGTCATACAGGAAGCCGTGTGGCAGGAGCGTAAGCTGCGCCTGACGTACATGCGGAGCGGCTGCGAATCGGTCGAGCGTTTAGTCGATCCGATGGGGCTGGTCGCGAAGGGGGGCGTGTGGTACCTCGTGGCCGTGGCGGGCGGCGAGCCGCGCAGCTACAGGGTATCGCGGGTGCTGAAGGCCGAAGTTCTGGACGAGCCGGCCGTGCGCCCCGAAGGCTTCGACCTGGCGGCGTACTGGGAACAATCGACAGTCAGGTTCAAACAAAACCTCCCGCGCTACCCGGTGAGGGCTCGCGTCAGCCCCGACGCCCTGCCCCGTATGCCATACGCCGGCAGGTTCGCGAAGATCGAGAGAGTCGGCTCGCCCGACGAAGAGGGGTGGGCCGAGGTCCTGCTTCGGTTCGACGTTGAAGAAGTCGCCTGCGAGTACGCTCTGAGCTTCGGCCCGCACATCGAGATTCTTGAGCCGGCTGAACTGCGCGATAAGGTGGTCGATATGGCGAAGAGTGTTATCGAGTTTTATGCGCGGAGAGGCAGCGTGTGACGGAGCCATTTATGCCGCGCCGTACACGGTCGAGTGACCGATCTCTAAGAAGCGATGATACCGCGCGGCAATAATCAACGACTTCGCCTCTGGGCCTCAGCCTCCCCCAAGAAATACGATGCAAGTACGTTTGAATCTAAGAATACTCTTATACGTGACATACTACTTCTTTCCACTCAGGTAAGTACAAACTCAAATTATCACGGGCAGATTAATAAGAACACATAACTACATACCTCCTGTCGGGGCTCCGGCGGAGAGCCGCGGCTTCAGGTCTTCGTTCAACGCATTCAGAAAAGCGATCAGGGGCCGGATGTCGGCCTCGGTGATCCTTATCCCGGCCAGCCCTTCGTCGGCCTCACGGGCGCGGCCCGAGCGGGCCAGGCTGCTCATGCGCAGCAGCTCGGCCAGGGCGCTCTCAAGCGAAGGGTAGCCGCCGTTGTGCATGTACGGCTGCGAGTAGGAGAGGTTGCGGAGCGTCGGCGTCTTGAACGTCGCGATCATTCGCCGCAGGAACTGATCGTCCCCCTCGCCTTTGCGCCGCAGAGGTGAGCGGCTCAGGCTGACGTTGTTCCAGTGGCCGAGGTCGACGTTGCCGGGGCTCTGCCGCGAGGCCGCTTCGCGAAAATTCCCGGAAGGCCGCAGGGCCTCAGACGCGCCCGGAATCTTCAACGCGGCGAAGCTCCCATCCCCATGAATCTGATCGTACTCGCTCTGAGTGATCCCGATATTGTGAAATGAAAAATCGGTAAAGAGCGGGGGGGCATGGCAGGAGACGCAATTCCCTGCCGACGAGGAGCCTTCGGTCCGGAAGAATACCTTCATTCCCGAGAGGGCCTCCGGCCCGAAACCTTCGGGGGTCTTAAGCTCCCCCCTGCTCTCCATGTCCGAGATGTGCTTCAGCATCCGCGCGGCAAACGCGCCTGGGCCTTCCCCGGTCTTCGGGCCGGTTTCCAGGCCATTCGCTTCAACGAACTGGTCGTAGGGCGAAGTCCGCGAGGATCTGAGCGTCCTCAGGTAATCCGACAGGGCCTTCGACACCAGGTCGACGACCGCGTCCCGGCCGAGCCTCCCCATGTCCACTCCGAACGCTTTCCCGAACTGCTCTCGGTACGAGCCGCCAGCCCCCTTGTCATTCATCACCACGGAATAGATTTGCTGAAACGCCTCGCCCTCCTCGCCGGGCAGCCACCCGAAGGGGCGGCCCGAGAGCGTTCCGCGGACCAGCTGCTCCAGAGATTCGAACTCCCCGTCGGAGTGCAACCGGGGCATGTCCGCCATGTCAAAAAGCGTAGGAGAATTGCGCGCGCCCTCTCTTCGCGGGTCTTCCGGCCGCCACGGAATCCAGCTCCGCGCGAAAGAGTCCGTGAACGCGCGGGCCATGTTCGAGTTCGTCTCATACAGATGGCAGTGGCTACAGCTCGACGACAGGTCGCCCTTCGCGGAGGAAAAGCGCTCGTCGTTGAACAGCCGCTCGCCGAGGCGCGCCAGCTCGCCATTATTCTTCGCCTGCCCGCCGGTCACGGGCTTCGCGAGGTAGACGAGCGCCGAGACAGCGAACGCCGCGAAGACGAAATACTTAATCGGGTGAAGCCAGCGGGGCGCATTCGGTCCGGAGAAGGGGAGCCCTTTTTCATCCATATTATTCACTTGCCGGTCGAGCTTTTCGGTCCCTCGTGATCTTTGCCGTCATCGACGGAGACCGGGGAATAGTATTTCATCACTGGTTGATAGAGCAAGATTGACGGGCCGGGGCCTGCCCTCTGCGCGGGCGCTTCGGCTCAAAGCGCCGATCCGCTCTTGTAACCGCGATTGCGTTTGTGTTTCCATATAGACATCCTTTCACGCCCGGTCTTCGGACCGGACATCGGAAGCAGGGCAGAGCACTCCTGTGCAGGGCAAGGCTCTGCCCGAGTTTTTTCTACCGGACGTACTGTCGAGCAACCGGAAGGTGAATAAGGAGAGCACGTTTGAGAAAAGCATTCGTCATAGCCCTGGCCCTCGTGATCCTCTCGCCCGTAGAGTCGAGCTCGCAGAGGCGGCGTCGCGCCCCCGCAAGGCCCTCGGAACGTGTCGCGAAAGCCGCCGCCGAAAAGACGGCGGCCGAGTTGCAGCTCGGCCGCGAGCGGCTCGCACAGCAGGTCAAAACTTTATCGCAGTTCCTCTACCTGCTCGGAGGCATCACGAAGGGCATAGAGTCGGCCGACCAGGCGAGCCGCGACCGGATGGCCTCATCCGTCACGATGGATCAGAACCAGCGGAATAAGGCGAAGGTCAGGGAGAGCATCAGGAACGTGCGCCAGGGCCTCGAAAAGCTTGAGATGGATTTTCGAATCAACCCCGTTTTGAAGAATCACTACATGCACGTCGTCGGGGTCGCGGGGATCGGAGAGGCGGCCGAAACGCAGGCCGCGGCCGACAGGTTCGACGAGGCGGGAAGGTCCCTGCTCAAGGCGGTCAATCAACTGGCGGACGCCCTCGCCGCG
>DASQDI010000078.1:0-9725 GCA_035634255.1 Blastocatellia bacterium | reverse complement strand
GACTGGAACGGGGATGGGACCGACACGATAGGAGTCTACCGCGACGGCACGTTCCACCTGAGGAACTCCAACACGAACGGCTTTGCCGAGATAGTCTTCAGCCTGGGAGTGGACGGTGACATGCCGATTGCGGGTGACTGGGACGGGCTCCAATAACTGATGAACCTCGCAGGGATCGACGGTCGATCCCTGCGAGGTTTTTTGGCCTTATTGAAGAACAAAATCCATAGTGATGTTTATCCAGCGCTCGACCGGCTGCCCGTCTTTGGTCGCCGGCTTGAATCGCATCTTAGACGCGGCGGCGGTGGCCTGTTCCGTCAACCCGTAAGGCAGCCCCTCGACCACTTTGACATCCTTGACATTGCCATCGACGCCGACCAGCAGGCTCAGGACGACCTTACCCTCTATCATCCGATTGCGCGCTTCTTTGGTGTAGGCGGCGCGCGGGCGATTCAACATCATCGGCTCGGTTGAACTACTCTCCGACTCCGCGCGCGGCCCGGTCGGAGTCGCGGAAGACGGCTCGGCCTTCTGCTGATACTCGCGCGCCTGCCTGGCCCGTTCGGCGTAGAGAGGATTTTTAGGATCGAGCTGGGCCGCTTGGCTGTACTCCGCTTCCGCTTCGGCCCACTTCTGCTGTTGGAACAACACGCCTCCGAGGTTGCCCTTCCACGCCGGATTATTGGGCTCCAGACGCGCCGCCTGTTTATACTCGGCCTCCGCCTCGCTCCACTTCTGCTGACTCAGCAAGGCTCCCGCGAGGTTCGAGTGCCACACGGCCTTGTTGGGTTCCAGCCTCAGGGCCTCCCGCGTCTCCGATTCGGCCTCCGCCCACTTCTGCTGCTGAAGCAGAACGTACCCGAGGCGTCCGCGCTGCTCGCCGATGCTAGGCTTAAGCTTTACGACCGTCCGCAGGTCGGCTTCGGCCTCCGCCCATTTCTTCTGATTCGCCCTGCACCACCCGAGGTTGGCGAGGAACAACACGTTGTTAGGCTCTATCTCGACCGCGCGCCTGTATTCCACTTCGGCGTCCGCCAGTTTATTCTGAAACTGAAGGACCCACCCGAGGTTGTTGTGCCACACGGCTTTCGCCGGGTCCAGCCGCACGGCTTCGCGGGTCTCGGCCTCGGCCTCCGGCCAGCGCTTTTGCTCCATAAGTATGCGCCCGAGGCGGCCGTGCCACTCGCTGCTGTCGGGTTGCAGGCGCACGGCCTCTCTGAGCTCGGCCTCGGCTTCCGGCAGCCTGTTCAGGCTGACCAGAGCCCACGCGAGAGAATCGCGCAGGGCGGCATTCTTCGGCTCAAGCTTGAGCGCGCGCCTGTATTCGGCCTCGGCTTCCATCCACCGCTTCTCTTCGGCGAGCCTCTTGCCGTTCCTGATGTAGGTGTCGGCCGAAGGCTCGGGGCTCTTTTTCGGCTCCAGGCCGGCCAGACGGCTTTTAGCCAGGTCCGCGTACGCGCCATTCGGGTACTTTTCGAGGTAAGACTTCAGACCTTCGGGCGTGCCGGTGCCGCTCATGGTATTCCAGTAACTCTTTTCGGTTATCTCGTTGATGCGGACGTTGGCCGACGCGGCGAACCTGCCTCTGGGATACTTTCGCAAATACGTCCTGAAGTCTTCGGCGTTGGAGCTTTTGCTCACGCCGTTCCAGTAGTCGATCTCTTCAAGCTCGACGAGGCGGGCGAAAGCCTCCTTCGCGAATTTGCCCGTCGGGTACTTTTGCAGATAAGACTTGAGCATCTCGGGCTTTCCGCTCGACAGAGCGGAGGTCCAGTGTGAGGCTTCGGTAAGCTCGGCTATCCGGGAGTTGGCTTCTTTGGCGAATTTGCCGCCAGGGTACTTCAGCAGGTAGGCCTTCAGCTTATCGGCATCGGGGCTCGCCAGTATCAGAGACCAGTCGGCCGCCTCCTCAAGCTCGTTGAGCATGGCTCTTGCGTCTTTGACGAACTTCCCGGAGGGGTATTTCTGAAGATAATCCTTGAACGGCTCGGCGCTCCTGCTCCCGGCTATCGAGTTCCAGTAGGCGACTTCCTGAAGGTCGGAGAGGCGGGCCGTCGCCTCTCTCACGAATTTGCCCCTTGGGTAAAGCCTCAAATACTCCTTGAATGCTTCGGGGTCACTGCCGGACATTATCGACTTCCAATAAGCCTGTTCCACCTGCTCAAGCTGCGCCTGCTTCTGCATCTCCGCCTGCTTTTGCGCCTGAGCCTGCCTCATCAACTCCGCCTGCTTGTCCGCCTCGGCCTTCGTGTCCACGGGCGGCCGGTCTTCCGGCTTCGGCTCCCTCTTCGCCGGAGGCTCTTTGACCTGCGGGGATGTCTGCTGAGCGACCGGCTGAGGCTGAGCGTTCGGCTGAACGCTCGCGGAAGTCGGCGGGGCCGCGGCCGCGGGCGGCTTTTTCAGTCTCGCGATCCTGATCTTCGCGAGGTCGGAATACTGCCCGTTCGGGTAGCGCTTAAGGTACGCCTCATACTCCGCCAGGTCGTTAGCCTTATCGACCGACTCCCAGTACTTCAATTCGAAGTTTGGCTGGAAAGCGGCCATCGTATCGGCGGGCGCGGCGGGGGGAGGGGCCGGTTTAGGCGCGGGCTCGACCTCGGCGATGACCAGCTGGTTCGCGTCGTAGTTGACTATCTCTTCGCTCGGAGTCTGGGTGAGACCCTTGCGGCGCGCGCGGAGGGAGACTTCGCCTTTTATGTACTTGATGAGCGCGGCCAGAGTCACCTTGCCGTCGTCGTTGGCCGCCGCCCCGCTGATCCCATCGACGACCGCGCCCATGAAAAGCCCCTGCCCTTTTTCTGCGTCCTCCCACGCCTGCTCCCCGAGGCTCGCCGCGAGCAGTTTCGCGTAGACGCCGACCTTCCCCTTCTGGGCGTTCAGACCTATGCCCCGCGAGTAGAGTTGAGTGATTTGATTCGGCCGGGGCGTGGACCTCGCGCTCCTCGGGTCGTTCCGGCAGGCGTCCAGCAGCATCACCACCTGCCTCGCGCCCGAGTCGGAGATGTAATCCATTATCTCGTTCCAGCTGATGGCCGTATCCTTGAGCACCTTCAGGTTCTCATTCAGGCGCGCGTCCGCGCCCAAAAGGAACGCCTGCCCATCGACCTCTATGCCGTGGCCCGAGAACGCGACGAGGAGTAGGCTGTCGGGCGGAAGCAGCCTCTTGAGGTTGGACAAATACTCGATGATTATCGGGCGGGTCGGCTGGTACTGGCTCGACTTGTCGGTGGCGAGCAGGGTGACGTTGTCCCTCGGGAAGTCGGCGTACTTGACGAGCGCGTCGTAGAGGAGGTGGGCGTCTTCGTTGGGGGCGATGAGCGGGCTTATCCTCTGGTCGCTGTAGTCGCGCACCCCGATTATTATGGCGAAGCGCTTCTCTCTGGGCGGCCAGGATGAGACCTGCCCCATCTGCCGCGAGGCCCTGCCGCGCTGGTCGTCCTGTGCCCCGACCCTCGGGGCCGAAGAGGAGGCGAACTGTAGCGTCGCCAGAGCCACGACGACGAAGGCCTTTACATTTTTCCGAAGCAACGCCCGCTGCTTTCTCATAGAATTACTTCTCCCGCTCAGACCGTTCCCATTTGATCGCTGATCGATTCAACTTCTATTTCCATTCGACCGGGAAGAGCGCGCCGGCCTCCGCCGGGTCGAGCGTCACTCCCGCGAGGGCCGCCGCGCGTGAGAGGACCGGGTCGCGTTTTGCCGCGAGGGCCGCGGCCGAGGGCAGCAGCAACTCGTCGGGCTTGACGCCGACATGCTCAAGGCTTTTCCCGTCCTTCATTATCAGGTCGAATTCCGTGATGCTGGCCCCATAATAAGCCACGATGTCCACGCCCGACTCGTACGAGTAGCGCTTGCTCAGCATGACGGCCCCGGCCGTGCGGTCCCCGAGGACTATGCCGCGCTTCTCAAGCTGGATGACGCGCGCGAAGACCTCCGCCGCCGAACCCGACTGGCTGTCGACCAGCACTATCAGGTCGCCCTCGAAATAACTACTCGCTCGCGGCTTGGCGATTATGGGCTTGATCTCCTTGCGCCCCTTGCGGTCGGCTATCTTCACTTCCTGCCCGAAGAAGTTTCCCACGAGCCGCTTCAACGTCGTCTCGTACCCCCCGCCATTGCCCCTCAGGTCGAGTATGAGCGCCTTGTGCTTCCGGGCCTTGTCCATCATCTCGTCAACGTCGCCGTCGCTCAGGTCGAACTGGGGCATCTTCCAGATGAAGAGGTCTTTGCCCACTTCGTGATAGCGATGCCGGCTGAGGTGTATGTCTTTCTCCTGTTCGCGCAGCCAGTCGCCCCAGTCTTCCTCGAACCTCTGGATCACCTTACCCTTCTTGACGGTCGCCATCACGTCCACCTGGCGCGGCTGGCCGCCGGGACTCTGCACGACCGCGCGCACGCCGGCTTTCGGCCTGAGCACTCTGTACGCATAATCTATCTTCCAGGAGTTCTCGCGCGTGACCTCGAACCCGTCAATCGAGAGGACCTGATCGCCTACCTTAACCCCTTTCGCTTCGGCGTCGCTGCCGGGCCTGACCGCCATGATGTGGCACCGGTCTCCGATCATCTTTATGTAGAGCCCATAGTCGGTCGTGGAAGCCCTCTGAGGGGGGAGGAAGAAGGTGTGCGAATCGTCGAAAGCGAGCATGGCCTGCGCGATTATGCCGAACATCTGCCCGATGGAGGTCGCGTCCTTGATCTTATCGTCGGCCTCCTTGAAGTGCGCCTCAAGGTCTATCCCGCGAAAGTTCGGGTCGTAATAATACTTCTTGATATCGCTTTGTATCGTCCTGAGCATCAGGCGGCCCCGCTCGCGGTCGAAGCTGCTGAGCGACTGCCCGAGCGCGGGCAGGGTAAGGGCAATTAACCACAGAACGAGTACGAAGCCTTTTAGGGGTTTCGAAGTGGGCCGCTGTGAGAAGCTTCCGGCAAGCATCAACTTTTCTCCCTTCCGAACTCGATGGCCTGTGTTTGGCTACTGTACTCAAAGACGAAATTTCAGAGGCATATTTCGTAAAGTAGGCGCATTTTATCACAAATTCAACACAGGGAAAGGGAAAAACATTCCGGAAGCTCCTCAACCGCAGTCGCAAAACGAGACACGCCGCCCCTTATTCATAGACCCTGTCTTCGATCCTCAGGCGCTCCAGAGCCGCGTTGCCGCCGCTATCGATTCTCACCTCGACCCGCGCCTTATCCGGGTTTTTATCCAGGTCGTCGGCAATCGCTTCGCGCCTCGTTTCGGGTATGTAGAAGTCTTCTATGCCGTATTCGATTATCTGGTACTTGAGCCGACCGAGTATGGCGACTCGGTTGTCAGGCAGGCCCGCCGGCAGTTCGCGCTCAAGCGACACCGGCCTCCAGACCCCCCCATCGCCCCGCTCGATCACCGCGTAGCACCTGTCTCCGTGCGAGAATTCCCGCGCGTTCGGGAAGGCGCTGACGTCGCCGATCTCATAACCGAGCGTCACGTAGTAGCCGCTCAAAATACTGTACGGATCGACGGGCCGCACCTGAAGAACCGCGGGCTTTCCGGTGGCGAGCGTCATCGCTTTGCGCGCGGGCATGGCCACGAGAATTAATACCTGAACGACCACGGCGGCTGTGAAAGCTATGAGAGAGGCGCGCCTATTCATACACTGTCTCCTTTAGGTTGTCGGGGTCTGCCGAAGAGCCCTTAATGCGCAGGTACGTCTCGTAGCCCATCCCGGCGAAGATGACCGCTACGCCGCAGGCGAGGAAAGCCAGAGACTTGAGCAGCAGAGACGTATCGTATTCCAGAAAGCGAGAGAGAACGATCAGGACCAGGTAAAGAGTGCCTAACCAGAAGGCCGCGCGTCGTTCCTCGATCAAACTGAAGCCGATGATGACCGCCGCCAGTATCAGTGCCGCCAGATTCGCGGCCATCGTGAAAAGAATCTCCCCGTCTCCGGCGCTCAGGCCAGCCAGCAGGGCGCTTCCGCAAAGTATCGCGCAGGCGGCGAGCACGCCGACCTCAAGCCACAGCCGGGGCTGCCTCTCAGCCCGCAACGTCACGTACGACGCGATGATCGATAAAACAATGAATAAAATCGCCAGCGGTGAAAGGGCCTGCTCAATCAGCGACGGCCTCCACATGTCATGGAACGACCAGACGTATGCCGTCGCCGCCAGCAGGCTGAGCCCTAAACCGGCGGTGATCTCTTCGAACTCTTTGTACACCTTTACGCTGCGGTGAAGCCCGCTCAGCGCCCAGATGAACAGCCCGCCCGAGGCCATAACAAAGAGCACATGCTTCCCGCTGTCACCGGAGCCGGCCAGAACGCTCGCCGCGGAGACGACGCCGAGCAGAGTGCCGGCGTAGAGCACACGGGAGCCGACGCGGCACGCGAGCGGGATCAATGAGAAGAAGAGGGCGAGCGGATAAAGCAGGGCCGCCCGCTCGTGATTATCGTCCTGAAAGCCCATGAACCAGAGGAAAGAAGTGCAGAGGGCGAGCAAGCCGATTATCCAGCTCCTGACGGCCCACGCCATCACCAGAGAGCCGACGGCCCAGGCTCCGAAGGCCCCGTACCAGTCGCCGCTGATGTGAAAGATTTGCGCCACAAGGCCGATGTTTGCTCCGAAGACGAGGCAGCCGCAGAAGATCAAAGCATGACCCAGCCGCCTCCAATCCTTCATCTGCCAGAGCCAGTAGCCGGCGGTGTGAAAGCCTAAGAGCGAGGAGAAGAGGATCGCCAGTTTTACGGGCGTCGAAATGTCTTCCCAGTTAGCGGCCACGAAGCTGATCAGGCCGCCGCCGAGTAACAGGCCGCCTATCGTGAAGATGACCGCGGACAACAGGCGCGAGGACTCTTCCCTGATGTTATTGAGTTGATAGTGCAGCGAGAGGGTGTCGGCCGTCTCGCCGGATATGATGCCTCCCTCGACCCAACCCGTTAATTCGTTCCGCAAGGCTGCTCGAAACTTAATTGTCATGTTCTGATTTTGAATCATTGGGTTTCCTCATAAGCTCTAAAATTCCTCAAGGGTCGTGCCCCTACTGCTTCGACCGGATGTACTCCCTGATCTGATTCATCGCGGAGATCAACGCCTCTTTCTGACCTTCGCTCAGGACATTCATCATCTGATCGACTTCCTCGAAATACACCTTCTCGACCCGGTCCACGAGGTCCCTGCCTTCGGCGGTGAGCACGATACGATTAAATCGCCTGTCGGTTGACTGGGCCTCGCGTTTGAGGTAGCCAGCCCGCTCCAGGCGGTCGACTAACCCGACCACGTTCGACTTCGTGACGATCAGGCGCTGGCTCAACTCCTGCTGGCTCAATCCCTCTTCGGATGAATCCTTGAGTATCATCAGCATATTGAACTGAGCGTCCGTCACCCCGAAGCGCGAGAAGAATCGGTCGGAAAGCTTTTGTAGCATCGACGCGGTCTGAATCACATTCAGTAACGCTTCATGGTTCGCGTCCGAAATCGGCCTCTTCAGTTCTAATTCGTCCTGTAACTTCATCTTCGTCCTTTCATACGCAGTTTACGTAGCAACAGTTCACTAGTCAACTATTTTCTCAATATTAAAGGGACAGAATAGCCGATCATTCGGGCGACTGTGAGAGGCCACAGGGTATTAATTCAGGGATTTTCGAGGGAGGATGAAATTAAATTCGGGAATTATGGCCTCCCGTAAGGGTCGATTTGAGAAGAGAATAATGAGGGAGAGTCTCAAATTGACACGGCGCTGACTGCCGGCCGCTCGCGAGAGGTATCAGGGAGTTTGCAAGATAGTATTTGACAGGAGGGTAAAGAATCAATATATTTCAGCACTTTGCAGCATACGGTCGCGGAGGCAGCATTTTACGACCTTTCAGTTCTCGGCCGACAGGCCGAGAGTCTTTTGAACCGGCATTCAGTCTCTGTTCCAAGGTCCAGCGATCTTATGCCTTAGTAATGAAATGAACAGCTTAGCCGGAATCAGCCCCCGCATTGAGTCATTATGACTTGAACATGGTGGACGGGAGCCGTGGCGAGTCATTTAGCCGCAGTCCTTCAGGGGCTTTGAGTTTGCCTGTGTCAAAAATAAGAACTATCGCGGGGGCTATTGAAAGGGACACGGCGGGAGAGAGTATAAATTGTGCTTTTGCTTAATTTAGTTTTGGTATGAGTGGGGGCGGGCGATTCCCCGTGAGGGGTACGTCAATTGCAGTTGATTCGTAGACATCGATAAGGGGGATAGGGGCTGTCTGTTTTAATCCGGTAATTTTTGATTGCCATCAAATCATATGAAGACCTCCAGAAGACTGAAGAGCTATTCACGGGAGTTTAAATTTTTGGCAAAGGGGCTGCTTTCGACGAAGCACCCCGTACTTGCACACATTATACCGATGCGGCGTTGCAATCTGGCCTGCACTTATTGCAACGAGTACGATGATTTCTCCAAGCCCGTGCCGACGGAGGTCATGTTCGGGCGTCTGGACAAGCTGGCGGAACTGGGCACGACGGCCATCACGATCAGCGGCGGCGAGCCGCTGCTGCACCCCGACATAGAGAAGATCATCGGCAGGGTGCGGCATCACGGCATGATCGCCGGGCTCATCACGAACGGCTACCTACTGACGAGGGAGAAGATTTTAAAGCTCAACGAGGCGGGCCTTGAGTACATGCAGATCAGCATCGACAACGTTCAGCCGGACGAGATTTCCAAAAAGAGCCTGAAGGTTCTGGATAAGAGACTGGTCCTGCTGTCGGAGTTCGCCGAGTTCAAAGTCAACATCAATTCGGTAATCGGCGGGGGGGTCAAGAACCCGGAGGACGCGCTCGCGGTCGGAGAGCGCGCGGTCGCGTTAGGGTTCTCAAGCTCGCTTGGCATCATCCACGATCATATGGGCACGCTCAAGCCGCTCAAGGGGGTCGAGCGCGAAGTCTATATGAAGATGAAGGAGATCGGCAAGAAAGGCCACACGAGGGTCAACCGGTTCCAGGACAATCTGGCCGATGGCAAGCCGAACGAGTGGCGCTGTCGCGCGGGCGCCCGCTACCTCTACATCTGCGAAGATGGGCTGGTGCATTACTGCTCGCAGCAGAGGGGCTACCCCGGAGTCCCCCTCGAAGAGTACTCCACGGAGGACATTCGTCGGGAGTATTTGACCAAGAAGGCATGCGCCGAATACTGCACGATTGCCTGCGTCCATCAGGTCGCCACCTTCGACAACAAGCGTAACCCGCAGACGCTCGGCATGAAGGGGGCCGTGCGCAGGGACTCCGTGCAGGCGATTCATACTCTTTATCAAATCGAGCAGACCGAGTAGGCTCGAAAACAAGGTTTGATTTCACCCGCGCAAGTCGCGCTCGTTTCGCGCCCATTGCGAGTGCGGGTGTCTTACAGGAAGGCCGCTTTCTCCCATCTCGGCGGTCGATACCGAATGAATAAGGACGAGGTGTTTCGGTATAACTCAGCGAAGTTGGTGGGATGGTTCGGAAGCTTCGCGAAAGGACGAGGAGTCAGAAGATATGCATAAGCCCGTAAAGTACGTAGAGAAAGGGTTGACTTATGCGGCACGCGCGGCATGGGCCGTGTTTGAGAGGGTTAACGAGATAAAGCAGAATCCTTCCTTCACGCCGAAGTGGTCTGACAAGCCGCTGCTGAAATCCTACCAGAAGACCAAGCCGCCCCTGGGCTGGCCCCGCACGACCGACTCCCTCTGCCCGCGCTGCGTACCCGAGATCCGCCAGCAGATCATCGACGGCAAGCT
>DASQDI010000077.1:0-46214 GCA_035634255.1 Blastocatellia bacterium | reverse complement strand
CCCGCCTCCCGCAAACCTCGCCTAGAACCTGAACCGGCCCTGGAATTCTATGATGCGTCCGGCCTGAGCGCCGAGGGCGCGCCCGAAATTGCCGCTCGTGATTATCGTGCTGTCGGTCCCGAAGTTGAACGGCAGAAGGTTCAGGGTGTTGAAAGCGTTGAAGAAGTTGGCGCGGATTTCGAGATTCGCCCCCTCGCCGAGGCCGCGTATGTTCGGCAGGCCGAAGGTCTTCGCGAGCCCGAAGTCCACCGAGCGGTAGTTCGGCCCCCGGAACGAGTTGCGCCCGACGGCCGGGGTCCCCGGCGTCGTTATGTCGAAAAACTCCAGGCCGCCTCCGGGGAATATCCCCGCGGGGCTCGTGAAGTTGTCGTTGCTCGACTCTCTCGCCCCGCCGAAATATTGGGCGGCGCGCTCGAAGCACCCCTGCCCGTCGCCGTTAAGGTCGTTGCAGTGTACCGGCGTCCACGGGAAGCCGGAATGAAGAGTGAGGATGCCGTTGATCTGCCAGCCCCCGAAGACCTTGCCGACCAGGTCCCTGCGGCCCCGGAATATCGGCAGGTCCCACAGGCCCGAGAGCACGAAGTGGTGCTTCACGTCGAAATCAGAAGGCCCGCGCTGCTGCCGAATGTCGCGCGGGTCGGTCTGGTTCGACCCGCCCCCGAACTCGAAGGAGACCGTGTCGATGCTCTTGCTCCACCTGTAAATGCCGTCCACCTGGAAGCCGTTCGCGAACCTGCGCGACAGGCGCGCATTCATCGCGTTGTAGTTGGCGTTCACGTCCGGCTGGGGGAAGAATATCTGGAAGAACGACGGGTTGTCGGCGTCGAACAGGAAGTTGAGGTTGGTCGTCCGGAGCAGCTTGTGGCTGCTGCTGCCCTGATAGCCCAGCGAGGCGATCATGTTGAATGGCAGCAGGTATTCGGTGTCTAACGAGTAGGTGTAGACGTAAGCATTGGGCAGCTTCTCGGGCGCTCCGAAGAGCTCGACCGACGAGTTGAGCAGGCCCCCGGTGTTGGGGTCGATTGCGGGCGTGATGTTGGGGTTCGGCGGGAAGCTTAGCGGCGAGCGGTTCGCGCCGAAGGTGTAGAAGATTCTCTCGATGACCCCGACGTCCGTGTCGTTGAATGCGCAGCAGACGAAGTTGCGGGCGAAGAAGGGGGGGTTGCCGCGCACGTTCGACAGGATGTTATTGAAGATGCGATTGTAGGAGACCCCGAAGCCCCCGCGCAGCACGACCCTTTCCTGAAAGCGGCCGGGGCTCCACGCGAAGCCTATGCGCGGGGCGAAGTTGTTGCGGTCGGGTTCGTACAGCTCGTCGACGACCTGCACCCTCCCCCCGGTCAACTCCTGGCCCGGCGGCCCCGGAATGAAGTTGCTGAGCCGGTCCTCCTTCTCCCTCAGAGGCGTGAAGTACTCCCACCTCAGGCCGAGGTTCAGGGTGAGGTTGCGCCTGACCTTCCAATCGTTCTGCGCGAACAGGGCGTAGGTGCTCGTGCGGAAATACCGCTGCGCGTCGGCGGCCGCGCCGGTCCGCGGGTCCGTGTTGATGACCTCAAGGATCGGGGCGTCGTTGGCGAGGTCCCAGAAGGTGAAGAAAGAGAATTCAGGGCGCGCGCCGCCGAGCAGGTTGTTGTTGTCCTGCTCTTTGCGGACCTCCACCCCGAACTTCAGCCCGAAGTTCCCGACCACCTTGCTCAGGGTGTCGCGGAACTCGAAGGTGTTCTGGGCGAAGATGCCGGGCGTCGTCTCGAAGCGCGCGGCCCCGAAGAATATGTCCCCGCCCTGAAGCGGCTGGCCGATGCCGGGGATGCCGGTCTGGAGGTTCAGCCCCTCGACCTTGATGCGCGGGATGCCGAAGTCCGCGTCGGCCGAGTCCTCGACCTGATTGAAGGCGAAGCGCGTGAAGTTGAAGCGCGCTTCGTTGAGCATGGTCGCGGAGAGTATCCGGTCGTAGGTCAGGGTGACGGCGGTGTTGAGCGGCTTGACCCCGAGGTCCCCGACCGGGCGGGCGTTGGTGTTGCCGAAGTCGGTCACGATGTCGTCCCGGCGCGTGAAGTAGGAGCTGAGGGCGAACCGGTTGTTGGAGTTCAGGTTGAAATCGAAGCGCGTGTTGAACTGGTGCCCGCGCTCGCGGCCCGGAATGAGCAGCCCGACGAGTTGAACGTCCGGGATGTTGTCGAGCCCCCCGCCGACCCGGTTGAACCCGACGCGGGTGCCGAGCGCCCCGATGGGCGAGCCGAGGTCGAGGCCGCTGCCGACCTGCCTGCACTCGGTGTTGGGCTGGACCGCCTGCGCGCAGGTGACCGGTATCACGTTCTGGATGCGCGGCTCTATGCCCGCCCTGCCGAACAGCTGCGCGGCGAGGCTGTTGGGCCGCTCGTCTATGATCAGCTGCCGCAGCTCGGGCGTCTCCACGAACGCGTTGCGCACGCGGCTGGTGTTGTTGCGCAGCCCCTCGTAGGAGAAGAAGAAGAAGAGGCGGTCGCGGAGGATCGGCCCGCCGAGGCTGCCCCCGAACTGGCGGAACCTCTGCTCGACCCTCTGGCGCGGGACGGTGGGGCCGTCGAACTTGTTGAAGGCGTTCAGGCCGGGGTCGTTGTACTTGAACAGGGCGCTGCCGTGGAATTCGTTCGTGCCGTTCTGCGAGACGACCTTGATCTGCGCGCCGGAGTTGCGCCCGTCTTCGGCCGAGTAGGTGCTGGACAGGACTCTGATCTCTTTGACCGACTCCTGGTTGGGGGTCACGACGGCCGCGCCGCCCCACCCGAGCGAGTTGACGCTCACGCCGTCTATCTGGAAATTATTGGCGGAGACGCGCTGGCCGTTGGCCGATATCTGGACCTGATTCTCGACCTGAAAGATGGACGAGTTGGAGCCGCCCGGCCCCGCAGTGTTGGGGATGTTGACGGCCCCCCCGCTGCCGCTGCGGCCCCCGTCTCCGAAGACTCCGGGCGTAAGGCGGATCAGCTCGTAAGGGTCCCGCCCGACCTGCGGCAGCCGAAGTATCTCCGCGGTGGTGATGGCCCGGCTCACGCTGGCCGTCTCGGTCTCCAGCTGCGTGGTCGCCTCGTCCGCCGAGACGGTCACGCTCTCGGTGATCTCCCCGGTTTCGAGCGCGATGTTGACGCCCTGCGGCGCTTCGGCGTTCACGATCACGTTCTCGATCACCGTCTTCCTGAACCCGGAGAGCTCGGCGCTCACGGTGTAGACGCCGGGCGCGAGCCCCGTGACCCGGTAGAACCCTTCGTCGCTGGCGGTGACCTGCTGCGAGCGGCCGGTCTCGTTATTGGTGACGGTGACGGTCGCGCCCGAGACTATAGCGCCCGAAGCGTCGGTCACGGTGCCCTGAATGCTGGCGGTGAATTGCGCGCGCGCGGCGGCGCAGAGGCTCAGGACAATCATGGCGCACACGAGCGCGCGCAGAGGGACGGAAAATCTGGGATGCATCGCTAAACCCTCCCTGTATGATTAAAAAATACGTTTAAGTACGGATCGGGTCACGGTATGAACTCCGACACGACTCGTTTCGGTCGCTTCGTCAGCCGCGCGGCACATCTCTTCGCGGATGCCTCTATCCCCATTACTCATATTATTCATGGCACGGCGACGGAGATTAAGGAGCTACAAGCGGGTCCACCTAACGATTTACTAAAGGTGACGCGAGGATAACACCCGCGCAAACGGAGCGTCAAGCGAGGGGCGATTTCCGGCGCGGGGTTTCGGGCCTCCGCGCGCCCTTTTCGCGGGCGACCTGTAAATAAAAGTAAAAGTTGTGTCACGTTTGCAAAAAGCCGGAAAGACCCGGCCCGCTCATCGCTCTCATCCCGTAGAATCTCGCGGGAGCCATCCGCGCAGTGATGGAGACAGTGTCAGCTTCGCAGCTTTTGATGAGGTACCCGTACTTCCCGCTTACAGGAGGCAACTATGAAATCGTATCCAACGAACGTCCGCGCATCGGTCAACTCCGCGAGCCTGCCGGGCCTCGTGATCACCCTGATCCTTCTCGCCCTGCCCGCCTACGGTCAGGCCCCGCAGGCCGCCGGCCCTGAGCGCATACCGATAAAGTCGGAGGTCCTCGGCGAAGGGAGAGTGATACTCGTCCGCACGCCGCCGGGGTATCAGGCCAACGGGCTCCGCTACCCCGTGCTCTACATGACCGACGGGGACGCGCACATAGCGCACACGACCAGCACGATAGAGTTTCTGGCCCGGAACGGGCGCATCCCCGAGCTGATAGTCGTCGGGATCACGAACACGGACCGCACGCGCGACCTGACCCCGACCAACGCGATGATGCTCGGCCCGGACAGCTCCGCGATTGAGCTGCCGACCAGCGGCGGCGCGGACAAGTTCCTCAAATTCATCGAGACCGAAGTGATCCCGCATGTCGAAGGCCGCTACAGGACCCAGCCGTACCGCATCCTCGCCGGGCACTCTTTCGGGGGGCTTTTCGCGGTCCACACGATGCTCTCGCGGCCCTCTCTGTTCAATGCATTCATCTCCGTCAGCCCGTCCCTGCAATGGGACAATCAACTCCTGATAAAGCGCTCGGAAGAGTTGTTCAAGGCGAATAAGGAGTGGAATAAAACCCTCTACCTCTCGCTCGGCAACGAGCCCGGCCTCATCTCCGAGGGCTTCGAAAAATTCAAGGGCCTGCTCTCCAAGGGCGGGCCGAAAGGGCTCGACTGGGAAGCCGAGCACATGGAAGATGAGGACCACGGGTCGGTGGTCCTGAGGAGCCATTACAAGGGGCTGCGCAAGATTTTTGCCGGGTGGCAGATCGCGCGGGACCCGCAGACGGGCGCGATCCTTGGCGGGCTGCGAGCCGCGGAGGATCATTTCAGGAACCTCACGCGGAAATACGGTTACACGATCCCGGTGCCGGAGAACCTGATAAATCTTCTCGGTTATCAACTGCTCAATGGCGGGAAGATCGACGAAGCAATCGCCGCCTTCAAGAGCAACGTCGAGCGTTACCCCGCGTCGGCCAACGTCTACGACAGCCTCGCGGAAGCGTACGAGCGGACCGGCCGTCTGGACCTTGCGAGGCCCAATTACGAGAAGGCCTACACCCTCGGGAAGCAGAATAACGACCCGAACACGGAAATATTCAGAACGAACTTCGAGAGGGTCAGCGATAAGGCCAAGCAGGTCGACGCGAACGTGAAGAAGCCATGAAGAAGCGGTAACTAAGCGGGGCCGGGCAGAGGTGACTCGGCCCCGCGAGAGCCGCCCGCGAGCAGTCCCGGCAAGTCATTCATCGACACTCGCGGCCTACTTTTTCACCCGACCGATTCCGAACTCGTAAACGCCTTCGAGCCCCGAACTGGACAGGCTCAGCATGTACTCGCCCGGCTCCAGCTCCGACGCGGGTGTTATTTTGTAAACGCCTTCGGAGACGCGCTCGACCGTGATCCGGAAGAGGTCGCGCGGCCTGTAGCCGGCCCTCGGGTTGAAGCCCGAAAGCTCGGCCACTTGAATCTCCCGGTTGTCCTTCTTCTTCTCCAGCCGCGCGATGTAGGCGTCGGCCTCGGAGACCGCGGACCCGCGCGCGTAAAATACAGGCCTCCGCTCCGACAGCTGCACGGCGGCTTGAGCGCCCGCGTAGACCTGATTGAATCGCATCTCAGCGATCCCGAAAGTCAACAATGCCGCCGCCGCGCCTTTGAGCCTGCCGCCCGAGGCGAACCCTTCTCTGAGCATGACCCATGCGGCCTTCTCTTTATGATAAACGCCCGGCTCGGGAGGGAGGCCGGCTTCCACCGAGCCTTGACCCGCCGAGGGGTTGGAATCTCCCTGCCCTCTCTCTTTCAAGGTCCGGGCCTGAGCGCTCAGGTTCCTTATCGCCTCGGCCGCGACCTCTTCCGCAGCCTGCTTCGACGCGGGGCCTGACCGCGCAGCCGTGAACAGGTGCCTGCCGTCTGGCGCGAGCGCGGAGACGGTGAAGTAAAAATACCCGGTGTGGCAAGGGTCCGTCGAAAAGAAGCACGACACGTCTCCTTTCCCCGCGGCTACGATGAGCCTTGCGTCGTGCGGGTCGGAGAGCCTGTCGGCAAACTGAAGCTTCAGGTCATAAGTAGAGATGCTTCGCCGCATGGCTTCGACCAGCGCCCGAGCCGCCGGGGGATCGCCCTCGACGAGGATGCGGAGATCGACCGGCGTTGCAGTGGACTGCGCCTGAATTGTAGCCTGCGCGAAAATGATCAGGAGCGAAGATATAACACTTCGTTTCAGCATAACTCTCTCCGGGGATTAAGGAGTGCGCGGGCGCGACTGATGGCTTCTATTCTAACCCTGCTGCTTTTCACCGGCAACGTTATTTATTTGGAGCCGGAAAAGTAATCCTGTATAAAATGCGGTATAAATCGCAACGAAAGAGGGATTACCGAAATGTCCTGTGACGTTCTGATAATCACGGCCACCGAAGTCGAAAGCGAGGCAGTCTTACAAGTCTTTAAGGAAGCCACGGGAGAGGCCGTCAAGCCTGTCTCTATCGATAAGAGAATGTATCACGACCTGGGAATCGTGAATGGCGCGAGCGTATATCTGGCGCAGTCGCAGATGGGTTCAGGCGGGCCGGGCGCATCTCAGCAGACCGTGCAGAGAGGGATTGACGCGCTGAAACCCTCGTCGGTCATCATGGTCGGCATAGCCTTCGGTATAAATTCTAAGAAGCAATCAATAGGCGACATTCTGGTATCGCAACAGCTAATGCTTTACGACCTCCAGCGCGTCGGCAGGAGTAAAGAAGGACAACTCGAAATCATCCTTCGCGGCGACCGCCCGCGTGCCTCTTCACGGCTGCTTAACTTTTTTCAGGGGGCGCACCTGCATTGGGACAAGTCGAAAGCTAAAGTGCGATTCGGCCTCGTTCTTTCCGGTGAAAAGCTGGTGGACAATATCGATTTCCGCGATCAGTTAAAGGCATTCGAACAGGAAGCCATCGGCGGCGAGATGGAAGGCGCGGGACTCTACGTGGCCAGCTACGACGAGAACACGGACTGGATTCTGGTCAAAGCCATCTGCGACTGGGCCGACGGAAACAAAAAACGGAACAAGAGCAAGTACCAGCAGAAAGCGGCGCACAACTCAGCGAGCTTCGTGCTGCACGTGCTGACGCAGGCGAGCTTCGCGAATAAAGAAGAGCCCCGGCCTTCTCTAATAAGAGAGTGGCCCAATGTGCCGCCCGCTCCCGAAGTGGCGGAGAGATCGAGCGACGGAGGGCGCTCAAGCCTGCCTCACCAGCCGTACTTTTTCGGCCGCGATAAAGAGTTGAAGATCATCGCCGACGCGCTCCTGCCAGAGTCGCGCAACTGGGGCGTGCTGATCGACGGACCCGGCGGCATCGGCAAGACATCGCTCGCGATCCGCGCCGGGCACCTCGCGCCCTCCGAGCATTTCCCGTTGAAAATATTCCTATCGGCTAAAGTGCGCGAAATGACTCCGGCGGGCGAGCAGCCGCTTGAAGATTACCTGCTCCCGAATTTTATCTCGCTTATCACAGAGCTTGCCCGTGAGCTTGGCGAAGGCGAGATCGCGCGAATGGCTCCCAACGAGCGAGCCAACGAAGTGCGCCGCGCACTCACAGGTAAACAAGCCCTCATCATCATCGATAACATCGAGACATTCGGTGAGCACGAGCGCGTCAGGCTCTATCAGTTCCTAAGCCGATTGCCCGGAGGGTGCAAGGCCATCGTCACGAGCCGCCGCCGCTCGGACATCGACGCGCGAATAATCCGCCTCGACCGGCTGTTGGTCAACGAGGCGCTCGACCTGATGAACGAGTTGAGCAAGAACAATCGGCATCTTGCCCGCGCGAGTGAAACGGAACGCCACGACCTCTATGCAATGACCAACGGCAATCCTCTGCTCATCAAGTGGGTAGCGAGCCAGATGGGGCGGGAAGGAAGCCAGTGCCGCACGATTGCCGAAGCGTGCGAGTTTATGAAGTCCGCGCCGAAAGATAACGACCCGCTGGAATATATATTCGGCGACCTGCTCGATACTTTTACCGCAAACGAAACGGCGGTGCTCGCGGCCTTGACGCATTTCACCCAGCCCGCAAAGGTCGAATGGATCGCGGAGCTTGCGGGACTATCGCGCCCAGCCGCGCAGACGGCGCTCGAAGATTTAGCCGACCGCGCCTTGCTTGTGAGTGATGAGGCTACAGAGAGCTTTTTTCTGCCGCCTCTGGCCGCGGTCTTCCTGCGCCGCAAGCGGCCAGAAGCAGTCGCCGCGACGGGCAATCGCCTGACCAATCATGTCTATGCACTGGTGATGGAGAACGGCTACCAGAAGCATGAGCGTTTCCCAAACCTGGAAAACGACTGGCCTACGATTGCGGCCGCATTACCGTTGTTCTTGCAAGGCGAGAACGCCCGCCTTCAGAGATTCTGTGATGCTATGTTTACTTTCCTGTATTTTTCCGGTCATTTAGACGAATTGACCTCCCTCAGTCAAAAGGCAGAAGAAAAAGCCCTTGCCGCAGGCGACTTTCAGAATGCAGGCTGGCGCGCTTACCAATTAGGATGTAGCTACTACTGGCGCGGTCAGGTTTCCGACGTGCTAATCTGCGCCACCCGTTGCGAAGAACTTTGGCAAAAGGCTGCCGCTACCAGACAGAAAGCAACTGCTATTCGATTGCGTGGGCTTGGGCATCGACTGGAAAAAAAATACCCTGCTGCTATTACTGCTTTCCAGGAGGCCCTGGCGCTCCATCGTACCCAGAAGCTAGAGAGTAAAGAAGTGGCAGGTTCGTTAAACGATCTGGCTGGTGCTGAGAAATTATCGGGTGACTACGCTGCCGCCGAACGCGATTACCTGGAGGCTCTGAGGATCGCGAAAAAATTAAAACATGATGAAGGTGTCGCTACCTACACGGGCAATCTGGCTGAACTCGCCCTTGAGCATAAGAATTGGTCAGCCGCTGAAACACTAGCACGAGAAGCCGTATCTTTGGGAGAAACCATTTCGCGGCAAGAATTAATCGGATACTACTGCTGCATACTGGCTCAGGCTTTAGCCCATCAGGGCCGCCTGCAAGAAAGCTTGCCTTATGCGCGTCGTGCGGTGGATGTTTTTACTAGGCTGCGTTCTCCGAACCTGGGCTGGGCGCAGGATGTGTTGGAAGAGTGCGAAGAGGGTATGCGCTTGGCTGAAAATTAATTGCGCGGCCTGACAGAAGGGTGTACCAAAATAATTAATCAGCCTGAGCGCATCGAGCGCTCGGCTCCCGCCTGATACGACTTTTCGAACAATCCTGAATTTTTTTCGCGATGCTGACCGGTCCGGGGCGAAAAAAACGCTTTATCCAGTGAGAGGGAAATTAAAGAGTGCTCTCAGAGCCGCAAAGGAGCAGAGATGCAGAACCACGCCATCAGTCAGTATCAGTCGTTAGGGCCGGGATTCGATAATCTCATGAAGGAGATCGAAGCCATGCTGCAAGTTTACAGCGGGATCGCAATCGTCTTCACGGCTATAATCCTGAGCGCCGTCGTGTGCCTCTTAATCTGCGAGCTCAGGGAGTCTAAGACCGGCAGGACGGCCCTTCGCTCCCGCCCCTTCAACGGGCGGGAGCTGACCGACACCGGCTTTTGAATTCGTACGCAACATAATAATCATGATGGAGGAAGAGATGAGAAAATTTACCGCCGCTTTAATCATATTCGCTTCGATGACCGCCCTGTCATATCCGGCATGGGCTCAGACCGGCACGCGCCCGGAGGACGAGGCCGCCATCCGCAAGATCGTGAGCCGCCTCGAAGGGGGGTGGAACGCCGGCGACGGGAAGGCCTTCGCCGCGCCCTTCGCCCCCGACGCCGATTACGTGGTCGTCAACGGCCTCCGCATCAAAGGGCGCGACATGATCGACGCCGGGCACCAGAACATCTTCAACACGTTTTACAAGAACAGCGCCATTACGCCCACTATCCTGAGCATCAGGTTCATTCGCGACGACGTTGCCCTGGCTCACGTGCAGTGGCATCTGAAATTCAGCGAGAACGGGGCCGCGCGCGAAAGCAAGGCCATAAATACGCTGGTCCTCACAAAAGACGGCGGCCAGTGGAGCATCAGCGCCTTCCACAACACTCCGATCCAGGGCACCCAGAAATGACGCGCGGTTGAATGCGCGGTCCGCTGGGCCGGCGTGTCGTTGACTTGGGCCCTTCAAGTGGCTATGCTCTGCGAGTCAAAAGGCCCGATTTTCAGAACAAGCATGGGCATTGTATGGTCACACCATCACCTGACGACGTAACCCAACTGCTTCAGGACTGGCGCGGTGGCGACAGGGCGGCGCTTGAAAAGCTGACGCGCGTCGTTTATGGCGAGCTCCGAAAGCTCGCCAACCGCTACCTGCGCGGCGAGCGGCGCAACCACACGCTTCAGGGCACCGCGCTCGTCCACGAAGCTTACATGAGGCTGGTCGGCTACACGGACCTTGAATGGCAGAACCGCGCGCACTTCTTCGGAGTCGCCGCCCGCATCATGCGCCAGATATTGATAGACCACGCGCGCAAGCACAGGACGGACAAGCGGGGCGGCGGCAGGGAGGACCTGCCGCTCGAAGAGGCCGCCGTCTTCTCGGTCGAGCGGCCCGAAAACCTCGTGGCGCTCGACGAGGCCCTCGAAAGCCTCACGGCGTTCGACCCGCAGAAGAGCCACATAATAGAGCTGCGTTACTTCGGGGGGCTCAGCATCGAAGAGATCAGCGAAGTGACGGGCATATCGGTCTCAACCGTCAGGCGGCACATGAGGGTCGCGGAAGCGTGGCTCCACCGGGAGCTTCAAAGCCGCTGACGGCCGCGAGTAAGACTTACAACTCATCACCCGTATGAAACCAGAGAGATGGAAAAAGATAGAGGCGCTCTTCGAGTCGGCCCTGGACCGCGACTCCGCGGAGCGTGCCGCCTTCCTCGACCGGGAGTGCGGCGACGATGAGTCGCTCAGGCAGGAGGTCGAATCTCTGCTCGCGCACCAGCAGGCCACGGGCCGCTTCATCCCGACGCTGATCCACGACGCGGCCAAGCTGCTCCCCGACGACAGGTCGTTCGCGGACAGCGATGTCAGGTTCATCCCCGGCCTCGTGCTCGCCGAGCGGTACCGGATCATAGGACTTCTGGGCAAGGGCGGGATGGGCGAGGTCTACCGCGCCGACGACCTGAAGCTGGGCCAGCCGGTCGCCCTCAAGTTCCTGCCCGAAAGCCTCGCGAAGGACAGGGCGATGCTCGCTCGCTTCCACCAGGAGGTCCGAATAGCGCGGCAAATCTCCCACCCGAATATTTGCAGGGTGTATGACATCGGCGAGGCGCAGGGCCAGCACTTTCTCTCCATGGAGTACGTGGACGGGGAAGACCTGGGGTCGCTCCTCCGCCGCATCGGCCGGCTGCCCTCGGACAAAGCGACCGAGATCGCCAGCCAGCTCTGCGCCGGGCTCGCCGCGAGCCACGAGCAGAAAGTGCTGCACCGCGACCTCAAGCCCGCGACCGTGATGATAGACGGGCGCGGCAAAGCTCGCATAATGGACTTCGGGCTGGCGGGGCTCGCGGGGGAATTCCGCGATCAGGAAGTGCGCGCGGGCACCCCGGCCTACATGGCGCCCGAGCAGCTCGCGGGCAGGGAAGTGTCGGTCAAAAGCGACATCTACTCGCTCGGGCTGGTCCTCTATGAGCTCTTCACGGGCAGGAAGGTCTTCGAAGCAGGGAGCCTCGAAGACCTGATGCGCCAGCACGAGTCGTCCGCCCCGCCCAGCATATCGGACTACGTGAAAGAGATCGACCCTCTGGTGGAGCGGGTCATATCGCGGTGCCTGGAGAAAGACCCGCGGAATCGGCCGGCGTCGGTGTCGCAGGTGGCCGCGGCCCTGCCGGGAGGGGACCCGCTCGCGGCGGCTCTGGCGGCGGGCGAGACGCCTTCGCCCGAGATGGTGGCGGCAGCGCCCAAGGAAGGCGCGTTGCGCCCCCCGGTGGCCGTCGCCTGTCTCGCCGGGGTCTTCGTCCTCTTCGCCGCCATCCTGCTCCTGTCCGACAAGGTGATGCTGCACAACCGGGCCGGGCTGAAGAAGTCGCCCGACGCTCTGGCCGAGCGCGCGGGCAACATCATAAACAGGCTCGGCTACACCGAGTCGCCCGTCGATACCGCCCATGGGTTCAGCATCGACGAAGGCTACGGCATATACGCGCAAGGGAGAGAGGTCCCGTCAGTGCGCTGGGATAGAATCGACAGCGGGCAGCCCCTTTCCATCTTCTTCTGGTACCGTCAAAGCCCGCGTTATCTGGAGACGCTCAGCGGCGGCAAAGTGTCGGTGACGGACCCGCCGATGGCGGTCTCGAATATGGCGACCGCGCTCCTCGACCCGCGCGGGCGGCTGATCCAGTTCGAGGCCGTTCCGCCGCAGATCGAAGAGAGCCCCGGACAGCCGGCCGCGCCCGACTGGTCCGCCCTCTTCGCGGAGGCCGGGTTGGACATGTCCCGCTTCGTCGCGGTCGATTCAAAGTGGGTGCCGCCGATGGCCCATGACGCGCGCGCGGCATGGGAAGGAGTCTACCCGGACGCTCCTGATGTCCCGATCCGCGTCGAGGCCGCCGTGTTCAGGGGCAGGCCCGTCTACTTTCACCTCGTCCCTCCATGGGAGAGACCTTTCCGGCAGGAGGAGTTCCTCTCCACGAGAGGGCGAAAGGCGGCGGGCGTCCTTTTGACCATAGTCTTCATCGCATGCCTTGTCGGGGGCGTGCTCATCGCCCGGCGCAATCTGCGGCTCGGCCGGGGGGACCGCAAGGGGGCATATAAGCTCGCCCTGTTCGTCTTCTTTGTAGAGATGATCGGATTGCTTCTGCATCAGGATCACCTGCCTTCCCTGAGCGGCGAGCTCAACGTCTGGTATGAGGCGGCCACCCAGGCCCTGTTCTTATCAGTCCTCTTCTGGTTGCTCTACGTCGCGCTTGAGCCTTACGTCCGCCGCCGGTGGCCCAATCTGATTATCTCGTGGAGCAGGCTTATGGCCGGAGGGTTTCGCGACCCTATGGTGGGCCGCGACATTTTAATAGGCGGCCTTCTGGGATTCAGTCATACCCTTTCCATTTACTTCCTGGTACTGCTGCCTGACTTTCTGGGCCAGTCCATGCCTCCGAACACGGGCGGGAGCGCCAATCTATTCGGGGTCCGGGCTCTGCTAGCGGCGCTGCTCGCCGACAGCATAATCAGCTCGATCCTGATCAGCCTGGCGCTCATGTTCATGCTGCTGCTTTTATATGTCATCTTCAGAAAGCAATGGCTGGCCACCTCCGTGTTGTGGGTCCTGCACTACTCCGTCATCTTCCTGGCCTTCGGCTCCGCCGCCGCCTCCACATCGACGGCCGCGTGGGTGACCCCTGCGCTCATAGCGACCGTCTACATCCTGGGCGTGACCCGCTTCGGGCTGCTCTGCATAATCGCCTTGCAGCTCTTTTTTACCCTGAGCTTCCACTACCCGGTGACCTCGGACTTCTCCAACTGGTACGCCGGGACCACGATCTTTTCCGGGCTCATAATACTGAGCCTGTCCGTCTATGGCTTTTACGTCTCCCTCGCGGGCCAGCCGTTGTTCCGCGGCGGCCTCCTCTCGGACGAATAGACGCGGCGCTCCGAATGTATTTTTCTCCCGCGCGACCGCGCATCATCACGCTCCCAGTCCTCGGCTCCGTTAGTAAATTATATTTGCATTATCGCGCGCGCCGTTTGCGTCAAAGGTATTTGGGACATTTTAAGCTCGGTATTTTTTATCAACAGACCCGACGATAAACGATGAGCAAGGCGTTAATTTCAACCTCAAGACCAACCTCACAGACTCGCGCGATTCTCGTGCTTCCGGTTTCGGATTTTCAACCTTGCCCTCTTACTCTCTGCTGATTCTGCCCTCGCCCGTTCAGGCGAGCGCCTGAATGCGCGGCGGCTCGATCAGCGATTCAACCGGTAATCTTTCTTCGCCCAATATATTGGGCGAACACAGGAGGAACGTATTATGGCAGTAGGCTCAAAGCAAAAGCGCGGCTCGCAGGATAAGATCCAACAGTTGTTCAGCAAGAAAAGCCCGACGACCGACGACGTGAAAGCCGCCATCGGCAACGCGAGGGTGAACTTCGACGTTCTCAGGTGGTGGTGGAAGGGCACGCCGCGCCCCGACATCCTTCACGCGGTGGTGACCGTGCCGAGAGAGGAGGCCGGGGCTCTGGTGCAGGAGTTCCTCAACAACCCTTCATTCGAGGCCAACGTGGAAGTCAACGGCGTCGGCGCGAGGTCAAAAAACCTGGTCGTCAATCTCACCGGGGAAGTCCCCACCAGAGGGTAATGAATCCGATGTCTTCAGCGTGCGACACTTTCAAGGGCCTGCACATCCACCCGACCCGCCAGTGCAACCTGCGGTGTATTCACTGCTACTCGTCTTCGGCCCCCGAAGAGCGCGACCACCTGGACCCCGCGCTCCTTCTGGGCGCGATCACCGACGCGAGCGAGCAGGGGTATAACCTCGCCAGTTTTTCGGGCGGGGAGCCCCTGCTTTACAAGCCTCTCGGGAGGTTGCTGGACCACGCGCGCCGGTGCGGGATGACCACGACGGTCACCTCGAATGGCATGCTGCTGGACGAGCGGCGGCTTGAGGTGCTGCGGGGCCGGGTCGACGTGCTGGCGATAAGCCTCGACGGCGTGCCCGAATCGCACAACAGGATGCGCGCGTCGGGAGAGGCGTTTGAGAAGATGTCCTCGCGGCTCGAAGGGGTGCGGGAGTCCGGCATCCCCTTCGGGTTCATTTTCACCCTGACGCAGTACAATCTGGGCGAGCTGGAGTGGGTCGCGAACTTCGCGCTTGAGCAGGGCGCGAGGCTGCTCCAGATACACCCGCTTGAGGAGGCGGGGCGGGCCGGAGAGACGATGGCGGATTCTAAACCGGACGAGCTGGAGTCGGCCTACACCTTCCTCGAAGTCGCGCGCATTCGCACGCTCGTCGGAGACAGAATGCTCATCCAGCTCGACCTCGCCGACCGGGACTTGATCCGGGAAGACCCCTCGTCCGTCTTCGCCGGGGAGCCATCGCCTGATTACATTTCGCGCCCGCTTGCGGACCTCGTCTCGCCCCTCGTCATCGAGGCCGACGCGACGGTCGTGCCCGTCGGCTACTGGTTCGCGCGCAGGTACGCGCTCGGCAACCTCCACTCCTCCACGCTGAGCGAGCTGGCCGGCGCATGGCGTCGGGACCTCTACCCCGCCTTCCGCGACCTTTGCAGCAACGTCTACAGGGCTGTTACGGCACCCGCGGACTTCCCCTTCACCAACTGGTACGAGGCCCTCGCCGTCGCGGCTGAGTCGCCCCCGGCCCGATAAATTCACCCGCCCCCCGCCCGAAATTCCGCGCCCAGGCCCGCTTTCGCTTTATTGCGCCATCGAAATGAGTATAATTGGCGCGCCGAATGCCGACTCTGTGCGTCGCGCTTTCCGGCCGGAGACGAATATGAGGGCGACCTCCAACTTCGAAGAAGACATCTTCATCAGTTACGCGCACATCGATAATCTCCCCCTCGACGAGGGACTGAAGGGGTGGGTCGATACCCTCCACGACCGCCTGAAGATTCGGCTGATGCAGCTTCTCGGCGAAGAGGTGAAGATATGGCGCGACCGCAAGCTGCAAGGCAACGACGTGTTCGAAGAGACCCTCACCGCGCGCCTGGGGAAAGTCGCCCTGCTCGTCTCCATACTCTCGCCGCGTTACGTGAAATCCGAATGGTGTATCAGAGAGGTAGACGAGTTTTGCAGGCAGGCCGCGCTCAGCGGGGGGCTTCAGGTGGGCGACAAGCTGCGGGTCTTCAAGGTCCTGAAGACCCACGTGCCGCTCGAAACGCACCCGCCGGTGATTCAGGACATTTTGGGTTACGAGTTCTACGAGTACGACCCCGAGCGCAAACGGGCCAGGGAGTTTAACCCGGAGACCTCGCCCGCGCGCGACATGCGGTACTGGGAGAGGCTCGACGACCTCGCTTACGATATCAAGCAACTGATCGAGACTATCAAGGCCGCCGGGCGGCAGGCCCCCGCCGACGCCGCGCAGGGCGGGAAGACCGTCTACCTCGCGGAGACCGCTTCGGACCTCAGGGACGAGAGGGACAGGATCAAGCGCGAGTTGCTGCAGCACGGCCACAACGTCCTGCCCGACAGGGAGCTGCCGCTTGAGGGCGATTCGCTGAAACAGGTTGTTAGGGATTACCTCGGCCGTAGCGACCTCTCCGTCCACCTGATCGGCGGCCGCTACGGGATCATCCCGGAGGGGGAGAGCAGGTCGGTCGTTCACTTGCAGAGCGATCTCGCGGCGGCCAGGGGCGACGGCTTCCGGCAGATAATATGGATCCCGCCGGGAGTTCAGGCCCCGGACGACGCGGCCCAGCAGAGGCTACTCGATTCTTTCCGGCTCGAATCGAACGGCAACAGGCAGACGGAGGTATTGCAGACCCGGCTCGAAGACCTCAAGACTTTCATCCAGGACAACCTGAGCGGCAAGGTCAGGCCCGCCCCCGGCGCGCGGGCGGACGGCCGCAGGCGCTCGGTCTATCTGATCTGTGACAGGCAGGACATGGAGGCGGCGCGCGCGGTGGCCGACTACCTGTTCGAGCGCGGGATGGACGTGATGCTGCCCGCGACGGAAGGCGAAGAGGCTCTGGTCATCCAGGACCATAAAGATAATCTGCTCGAATGCGACGCCGTGCTGATCTACTACGGCCGCGCGAACGAACTCTGGCTGCGCATGAAGCAGCGCGAGCTGCAAAAGCTGGTCGGCTACGGCAGGGCGGAGCCTCTGGCCGCGAAGGCCATTTACGTGAGCGGCCCGCAGACGGCGGCGAAAGATCACCTCAGGGATCACGAGGCCTTGATCATAAGGGACTATGACGCCTTCTCTCCCGAAAGCCTCGGGCCGTTCGTCGGGCAGGTGTTGAAAGGGGAAGGAGCGTAAGAGTGGCGATAGATTACGAGAAGATGATGACGGAGGTGCAGCCCGCGAACCCCTTTCCGGGGCTCCGCCCCTTCGAGTTCCATGAAAGCCTGCTCTTTTTCGGGCGCGACGGGCAGAGCGAGCAACTGATCCGCAAACTGAGCGCGACCCGGTTCCTCGCCGTGGTCGGGACTTCCGGCAGCGGCAAGTCTTCGCTCGTGCGCGCGGGCCTGCTGCCCGCGCTCTTCGGCGGCTTTATGATGAGCGCGGGCTCCGACTGGCGCATGGCCATAATGCGCCCGACGAATGACCCCATCGGCAGCCTCGCCCGCGCGCTCGCAGGCGCGGCCTCCGGGTCGGAAGGCGAAGACGGCTCTATTCAGGCGGCGATGGTCGAGGCCACGTTGCGGCGCGGCAGCCTGGGGCTGGTCGAGGCCGTGCGCCAGGCCCGCCTGCAACCTTACGAGAGCGTGCTGGTGGTCGTGGACCAGTTCGAGGAACTGTTCCGCTTCGCGGGCGTGGCGGGAGACGAGCGGTACCAGAACGACGCGGCCGCATTCGTGAAGCTGCTGTTGGAGGCGTCGCGGCAGAGGGAAGTCCCGATTTACACCGTGCTGACGATGCGCTCGGACTTTCTCGGCGATTGCTCAATATTTTGGGACCTGCCCGAGGCCATCAACGAAGGGCAGTACCTCATCCCCCGGCTCACGCGCGAGCAGAGGGCCGAGGCCATCACGGGCCCGGTCGCCGTGTGCGGGGGGGAGATCGCCCCGCGGCTCGTGAACCGCCTGCTTAACGACATGGGTGACAGCCCCGACCAGTTGCCCATCCTTCAGCACGCGCTAATGCGCGCGTGGGAGCGGTGGAAGGAGGACCGGCTGGAAGGCGAGCCGGTAGACCTCCGGCACTACGAGGCGATAGGCACGATGGCTTCCGCCCTGTCACGGCACGCCGACGAGGCGTACGCGGAACTGCCCGACGGCCGCAGCCGCGAAGTGGCCGAAAAGATCTTCAAGGCGCTGACGGAGAAGGGGCAGGACAACCGCGAGGTCCGCCGCCCGACCGAATTGAATGACCTCTGCGCGCTCGCCGAGGCCGGGCAGTCGGAAGTTATCGCGGTGATCGAGACGTTCAGGAAGCCGGGCAGGTCGTTCCTGATGCCCCCCGCGGGGACGCCTCTCGACGCAGGCTCCCTCATAGACATTTCGCACGAGAGCCTGATCCGCAACTGGGAGCGCCTGAGGGAGTGGGTGGACGAAGAGGCGCGGTCGGCGCGAATCTACAGGCGGTTGTCAGAGACCTCGGCGCTCAATAAAGAAGGTAAAGCGGCCTTATGGGTTGACCCCGATTTGCAACTGGCCCTGAACTGGCGCGAAGAGGCGAGGCCGAATAAGGCGTGGGCGGGCAGGTACGATTCCGACTTCGACGACGCGATGAGCTTCCTCGACAGGAGCGTCGCGGCGCGTGACGCCGCGGCTCTGGAAAAAGAGGCGCGCCGCAAAAAAGACGCGAGGCGCACGCGCATAATCGCCGTAGTTTTTGCGGCTCTATTTCTCGCGACGCTGGCGGCCCTCTTCTTTGCGAACCGCCTCCGGACGAGGGCTGAGGAAGAAGCGACGAAGAACCGGAACCAGCTTTATGCGTCGGACATGAATCTCGCCCAACAGTCTTTCCTCTACACCAATTTTTTGCTCACGCAGGAATTGCTCGACGATCACTCGGGGGAAGACGAGAAAGACTTGCGAGGCTTCGAGTGGTACCACCTCTGGCGGGAGATGCACGGCGACCTCGCCACGTTGAAGAACCCTGGAGGGGCCGTTAAATCCGTGACCGTTTCGCCGGATGGAAAGATGATCGCAAGCGGCGGCGAGGACGGCACGGTGAGGCTGTGGGATGTAGAGTCGCGGCAGGAAGTGGCGGCGCTTGGTAAGCACGATGGCGCTGTTACGTCCCTGGTCTTTTCTCCCGATGGTAAATTGCTCGCAAGCAGCGATAAGGATCAGACGATGCTGTGGAGCGTCGGGTCGCGGGGCATACAGCATACCTTCGAGGGGAACAGGGCTTTGGTATTTTCACCCGATGGCAAGTCCCTGGTGACCAGGGCTGTTGAGTCCGGAATAAAGATATGGGAGGTTAACTCGAAGCATGAATCAGCCTCTATCGAAAGTGGTTTTGAGTTTAGCTCCGTAATATTTTTAGCAGATGGTAAATTGCTCGGCTCCGATTTCTTGCCCGGCCGGCTCAGTTTGTGGGATCTGAAGGCGCAAAAACTTTTAGCCGGATTCGCTAACCCTAAGATCAGTCCCGGCTTTTCAGCCTTCTCCCCGGACGGAAGACGGCTTGCCAGCGTCAGTTCGGATGACGATGAGAGTAAGGTGGTAGAGTTGTGGGATGCAGAATCACAGAGGCACGTCAGCACGTTGGAAGGGCACTTGTGGCCCATCATTTCGCTCGCGTTTTCGGCCGACGGAAGCAGGCTGGCTACAGGCGGCGAAGACAACGTGGTGAAGTTGTGGGACATGAAATCACTTAAAGAGACATTCTCTTTTAAAGGCCATGGGGACGTTGTCAATTCGATAGCCTTTTCGCGGGATGGGAATCTACTCGTCAGCGGCAGTGACGATGGGACTTTGAAGCTGTGGGACACCAACTCGCGGAGGAATATACGCGCGTTCAACCAGTCGCCCCGATCCTGGGCCATCGCGCCGGACGGGATGGTGCTTGCGACCGGAGGCCGCTCAGAAATTATTCAGCGGGATTTAAATTCTCAAGAACTTAAGATTGGGGCTGACGAGTTGTATACGGATTTTACCAGTATTGCTTACTCCCCCGACGGGAGGTACATCGCCGGGAGCCAGGAGTTTGGATTAATTACTCTGCTGGAGAATGGCTCGCGAGAGAGGGCCACCATACCCGACAGCAGGAACAACTTTAAGTTGAAATTTTCACAGGATGGAAAAGTGCTTGCCAGTCTGGATACGAACGATTTCGTGAGGCTATGGAACGTAGATTTGCGGCAGCAAATAGCCGGTCTTCAAATCAAAGAATCGACAAGAGGGTCTTCGATAGCTTTCTCACCGGATGGGAAAGTGCTTGCCCTCGGCCTCTACGACGGCACGGTGAAGCTGTGGGACGTAGAGTCGCGCCAAGACATAGCTACCTTCAAAAAGCATGAGGGAATAGTTTACTCCCTCGCCTTTTCGCCGGACGGAAAGACCCTCGCAAGCGGCGGCTATGACTACACTCTGAGGCTTTGGGACGTTCATTCGCGTAAAGAGATCAACACGCTAAAAGGGCACAACGGAGCCGTCAGGTCCATAGACTTCTCGCCGGACGGGAGAAGAATCGCCACGGCCAGCGAAGACGAAACCGTGAGGCTGTGGGATACGAATTCTCGCAAGGAATTGATGACGCTCAAATGCGAGTTCACCCTCACTTCCATTGCTTTCTCATCCGACGGGAAGAGGCTCGTCGGCGGCGGAGATCATGGAGTGCGCTGGTGGCAGGCTGCTACCGACGAAGAAGTAATGGCTAAGTAGACCATCCGGAATAAGCCCTTGTAATCGAGCGCGCTCCACTCCTGATTATGCTTGCGCCTTTCCAGCCCATCTCCCTTCTTCCTACGCCATCAATATTTAATACCCATCCTGGTGCTCTTCCTTTAGAGGATCACCCTCCGGCTTACGAGCAGGCACTTTCATACGATCCAACAGCCCTATACTCCTATAACCGATGAAAAAACCTATAGCAGTGCTGAAAACCCTGTATAAAATCCAAAGCGGGTAGCTAACCCGGTAGGAAGGCAATTGAAGAACGTCCCAGAGAGTTATAGCAAATAAAAAGATGGCCGCCCCCACCAGCCCTCCTACAAAACGGTCTATCTTCTGGTAGGTATCACTCCAGCGTGCGAACAGAGGGGGCAATGCTAGGGCGAGAGCAGCCAGCAATCCGACCAGAGGCCAGATCAGAGCGCCCGGCAATACCGAGGCCGGCTGAAAAGCCTGAATGGCCGTCAGGCTCACCACCAAGGCCCCGAGCAGCGAGCTCTGTAGAAGGACCAGGCTGTTTAACTGACGTGCGTTTTTCTGCGCTTCTTGCTCAAGTCGCATGGCGATAATCTTATGCCCCTCCGTTACTCGGGTGCCCACGGCATCCAAATACTCCAGGTCCATCAAAATCTGCTCCTGTAGCCAGTCCGCCCGCGCAATATCCTGGTCGAACAGTGAAAGGTTAGTCGGAGAGTGGGCGGGATGATGTTTCGGGATAAGCTGTTGAAGATTCCTCCTGGCGATCTGTGCGGTCAAGCGTAGCTCTTTTAGGCGAGAAACGCTGTATAGTAGCGCGTAGTTCTCAATTTGCGATTGGCCAAGATCATACTGCGCCCTTGCAATATCCGTGGCGCCAATCGGCCGGTCGCTCGCGAGACGTTTTTGCAGCTTAATAATATCTTCAAGCACCGTGTCAATCGGCTTACGCCTCCCGCGAAGAGTAGGCACCTCATGCTCGAAGACGCGCTGCGCAAACCGCAGCTTCGATGCATGCAGCAGGTAGCGCGCGAAAGGCGCAAGCTGGCTGCTATCAGGCCAAACCGCCCATCGGAATGCAGCTTTCATTTCAGATCGGGGGACGAGCAGGGCGATTATTCTGTGATCATCGGGTGACCCGCCCTCCCAAAAACAAAATTGACGTTCGGAGAGATAGAAAGTGGCTGCGCGCCGCTGGTCATTATCGCTGGCCGGGAGCGCCTCTATAGCGGGCTCACCTATTTGAGCCGCTATCCCGCTCATAAGCCTCTCGCCATCAGCATCGGTATCGGAAGGCAGTAAAGTTTGATCCCCGCAAGCGCCGCTATAGATATACGCCTCGCCCATCATGCCTTCCGGCAAGCCTTTGACTTTCACACACTGATTCCACTCGTCATAAAGTTCTCGCCAGCGCGGCCACCCTTCGCATTTTTCCCCCGTCTCAAGGGCCGCGATAAGCCCGAACACATCCTGATATTCAAATAAGAATGCCTGATAGTATATTTTCCTTGCCAACCGCTTATTGTCTACCTTGGCGGCCAAGACACGAAAGCCTGAATCGTTCAGATTTAGATTCGTTGGAAAGTCGACGGGCAGATTAAGCCTCTGTGAAGAACCTGTCATGCCGAGGCGGCTGCAAGCCTCCCATAGATGCCGGAGGTGATTGCGGGCATTTTCATAAAGTCGGTTGTCGGAGAGAAGCAGCTTCGGCGCAAAGCTGTAAACCAGCATCGAAGGGTTGATTATTGTCATCTTGCTTTCTCGTTAACTTGTCTCAGAGGCTTTGAATCAGTGTTTTATTTTTCGGGGTAGGTCGTGCCTGATGTTAGAGAGTAATTTATCTTATCGACTATATGGTTGAGCAACTCCCAAACGGGCGGGGGCATCGGCTGTGTCTTATCATTCGGGTCATAGCCTATCTCACCCCGGAACTCCACCTTTTCGTACTTCAACCGTGCCAAAAGTCCCATGAGAGTCTGATGGACCGCCTGCTCGTCTCTTTCATCAAGCTCCTTATCGAGCTGGCGCAACTGATTCTTCACCACTTGCCAGTCGGTCGATTGCCACTTTGCCTCGGGAATATTTACCGCCCTCACCGATTCCAGCTTTGTCTTGACCTGCTCTAACAGACTCCTTGAAATTACAGGCATAGCTTGCACCTTCGACCGGGGTTCGTGAAACGCGGCACCATGCTCAGTGCCGCGGCCTCCATCGACCCTGCGCCCCTATAACCCTGGCCATGGCTTAGGGGTCATATGATTTGCGTAACGAGCATGGATGATGCCCAGGCGTCAAAAGATTTCGGGCGGCCCACCATCCGGCTCCTGGCCTTAAACATGGCCCAACTCAGGCTCTTTTCCCCTTGCTGCCTGAATAGCTGGCGGTAGAATTCAGACGCCAGTTGGAAGGCTCCCGCATCTGAAACCAGGCACCGAAACCCGACGACGTTCGGGACCCCTGCGTGCGCCATCGCTTCAATCGTGCCTAAATATCTTTGGGAGCTGCCCAGAGAGTTGCCCGAGACGCTGGAGCTATGGCACGAGCTTAAATACGCCAGCCACAGGCCCGCGTTCCCGGCCCACTGCTTCAGGCGGTCACAAGAGATTACATCCGGATCATCATCCTCTCCACGCAGCACTATCCCGCTGGCGTCTGGCGCTTCCGAAAAATGCAGGACGTGACCCGAATAATGAAAAATATGGTAAGGGGAGTGATCGACGAGTTCGGTTTCGACTGCTTCGGCAGTTGCTTCTGTCGGCAATATGGTTTTAAAGTACACGTTCAAACCGGCCTGCTCACACCCGGCTTCGATGTGCCCTCTGACCGCGCGCAACTCCGTCACGGCGTTAGTAAGATTCCCGCCCGCCTCCGACCCTATCAACAGCACGCGCAACGTGCCTTTATTTTTAACCAGCGATGAAAATAAGTTCTGAAACGTGTGATTCATCTTTAAGGACAAGTTGCTGTCGATGAGCCGCCGGGACAAGGGGAGCATGAGGGCCAGGTGGTTCTTCTCGTGCGCGAGGAGTTCGAATGGAAGCTTGAGCCCCTCTACATTGCTGGTAATTACGAGTTGGTCCGTGAGGCTGTCTAGTATCAACTGCTCAAACAGGCCATCGACGTTCTTAATCGCGGTATGAAATTGGTGGGAGATGGCATCCAGTTGCTGCTGGAAATGTATTCGGTCACCCCAGCGGGTGACAAGGTCGCGGCACATATTATTGAGAACGTCGACGGTTTTTGGGTCGATGCCGCCCGAAAAGTGCAGGACCCCTCCCCTTTTACAGAATAGCGCGCCGTTGCCCGGAAGCCAGTAGAGGTGTCTCACCCGGTTCTTCCCAACAACTCCATCGGCAGGCCGGGGCAGGTGAGTGTTGCTAGGATTTTTCGTGTCGTCGCACTCCTCCGCGAGCTTTTTCTTGCCCATCTCCGCCAACGCCAGCGTGAAGACGGAGGGCTTTACCGTCTGCACGAACCTGATCCAATGGCTTAATGCGAACTCGGTGAAATTATTGCCGACCTCCGTTCGTAGGAGCGTGGCTACGACTACGATGGCAACGTCCGGCGATGACAGCGGCACGCCTACCGAAACGTATTCCCTGTCCCAGCAGAAAAAGGTTCGCATGCTATCTGCCGAGCTCCCATGCGAGGCCCGCAAGCTACTGATGGCGCTGAAGGCGGAGAGCTTTGTCGATATGGATGAAGCCTTGCAGCCCTCCGGGCCTGAAACCTCTCTGCTTCTTGCGTCAAGCCACCAGCCTTGTGTTGAGCCATGCTTTATGACGTAGAAGCAGATATTAGGCAGGCTGTAGCGCGTGGTCTGCTTCCATGCCTCCCGTAGATACTTGGCGCACTTCCAGATTTGCTCGGCCCGCAGGCAGCCGGACTTAATCTCGTCGAGCGATCTCAGCCATTTGAGGAGGGGCAAGTCGGAAGGCGTCCCTGAATTTGCGTTATCAAGTGCGTCGAGCAGGTAAGTCAGATACCTGGCGACCATGCCGTTTCGAAATCTGTAAGAATGAAAATTAGCGTCGCTGCTGACGACTACAGCCCCGGATAATTGAAATCGGTCGATGTCGGGAGTGTTGTAGCCGGGCGTCGCCGTCGAGCCTCGATGCAGGTGACGTACGGTGTCGCGCAGTTCCACGTCCGTCCATAGGTGAAGCGCCAGATGGCGGAGCGATGGGACTTGCGAGTCATAGACGAGCCCCTCTATCGCCGAGCGGACCACGTCCTTGTTGAGCGGCCCCTGTTGATTCATCTTTAGGGCCTGGATCACGGGCTCCAGGAATCCGGGCTCGCCTGACGTTTCCGCTGCCAAGAGTTCAACGACTTCCCGAGAAGTATCATTCAATAGCGATGTTTTCAACCGGTCTTCGACAAGGCGCTGGCAGACTTCAGGGTTCAGGTCCGGCAGCAAGATAAGCTTGAACATCGAGTAGGCCGAGTCAGTCTCCTGCTTGAGGTCGAAAAGGCTCACCGAGCCTGCCACGACGAATCCGAGCCTCCTGTATTCGAAGTTTTGCTCCGAGGCTTCTATGAAATTGCGGAACCGGTGATTCAGGTCGCTCGCGAAAAACCGGGGGGCACTCTCAAGGTGGTCAACGACCACCAGAAGCTTCCCTTTCACAGTGGCTAGTAGGTGACGAAGTATCTCCTCGAAACGCAAGTGTGGGATTCGCAGGTTGATCTCGGAGACCGGCGCTATGCCGGTCTCCGCCGTTTCACGGAGCAGGGCATAGTTGACGGCATCATATATTTCGTCGAGCTCCCCCACGGGGAGGTGGCGTAAGTCGAGATGCAAACAGTGTATAGGTGATGTGCCCTCCTCTTGGCTGGATAACGAATCGATCAGGCGGTTAAGGAACAACGACTTCCCGCTCCCCGGCGGGCCGAGCACGGCGATGTTGGGCACGCGCGCGCGCTGCCGTTTAAAAAGGCCGAGCGCCTTGTCGACGGCGCTATCAGCCGATCCCGTTTCCTTAACCCTAAGCATTCAGCTTACCGCCGCTCCCACTTACTTCTTCGGGGTCTAACCAGTAGGCAAACTCTTCCGAACAATTCTTAGCCGCCTCCAGAGCCTTGGAGATAGAGAATGTCAGGTTGCCGCGCAGGCAATACCCCACGAATTGAGGGACGGAAAACTTGTATTTTTCCGTCCTTCCCATTATGGGCGTTATGATCCCGCTAATCTTCAGTTGAGTTATAATGGCCATGATTTGGCGGAGGCCGATATTATAGCCAACCTTTTTCAGCACGCGATCAACATCCGCCGGCCCGAATTCGTACTGCGGGATCTTGCCCGACTCCTCGGCGTCCTGGATTAAAAGATAACACAGCAGCTCCTCGTAAGGGTTGGTGTTAGCCAGGAATGTCCCGAGCACCTTCTGCTTGTACTCTTCGGTATTGAATACGTCGGCAAAGAGGTCAGGCCCGCCCGGAACTTTCCCCTCCGCCTCGAACATCTTGATGACTTCGGCACAATGTATCTGAATGAGTTCGGGCTGCCCCGCCGTCTGACGGTAGATCGCATTAGCCAAATCCGAACCGGACAAGTCGACTCCGAGATTAGACAGCGGCTTGGTAATCATCTCAAGCGCTTCATCGCGGCTGAGTGACTGTAGTTCGTACGGCTTGGTGAAGTTGAACAGCGGGTGGTTAAGCGAGCGGCTCGCTTCCATAACCTGGCGGAAGCCTGCCATAAATATGCGGCAAGAGTCGTGGTTCTGGAACGTCTCGCGGAGTAATTCCAATAACTCAAAGTTCTGCTTCGCGTCGAAATCGAGTATGTGGTCTAACTCGTCTATAAAAACGGCTATATTTTTCTTTTCCGAGTCGGCCATCCTGTGTATGTAAGAGGGCAGGTTCTTGGCCTTGTTCGGATCAGCAATGACATGGTCCGCGATGCGGAATTGGTCTAACTCTCTGAGAATGTCATGGACGGCGTCGAGCGTCGAGTTATACTTGCCGCCATACAACCAGCAGGTACTCACACCTTGCATCCTGAGCCGGGCCCTTATTTCTTGAAGTAGTGAAGTCTTGCCTATTCGCCTGTTGCCGAGAACGGTCCAGTTGCCCCCGCCGGGGAGGATACGTTTAACGGCTGATAAACGCCCGAAAAAGCGCCCGGCCACCGCCGGGCGGCCCGATATGTAAGGGGAGAGAGTCTCACGCCCTAAGAACCGGATTAACGGCGTGCTTAAGAGCTTCGACTTGGCCACGAAATCGGCGTTCGCGCACGTCGACTCTATGGTACTCCGATCCATAACCGCAATACCCGACAGCCCCAACTCCTCGACTATACTTTCGTCCCCGATTAGTTCGCCGCCGATAATCAGGACGGCTATGTCCCTTTGTAAAGACTGCTTCAGGCTTAAAAGATCGGGCAGGATTTGGTCTAGCTGACCCGGCGTGACGGTTTCTCTATTTGACACCCGCTTCGCCAACACGAACGGAACCATGTGCTGGACGTTGAGCTTGATCGGGGTGAGGTCGATACTGTGAACCTCGAACTCCCCTCTTGAGATGGCTGGCCCATGCTTCTTGAACCCGTTTTTAATCAGGTGCGCGATAAATGCGCCGGACTGCTGGTAGGCATGATCGGTATTCATAGTTAGGCCTCATCAATCAGCCCCATCTTTATAAGGCTTAATGTTTATCAAGCCATGTTTCTGCAGAATGCCAACCGCGGCCTCCGTAAACTCCTGGCTCAGCCCTAAGTCACTCTTCGCCTGCTCGTAAATATGATGGAGTCTGACCGGGTCCGGCAGATTCGGGATCATATTCAAATAAACCTTCGCGAGCAATCGGCTGGTCTCCGGCTGGGCAATCGTGTAAAGGCATAAGCGTCCGGCCGCTACCTCGCGACGCACGCGCAGCTTCCCGTCCGCATCCGCCTCTGCGTTTATGATGGTCCTGGTTACCAGGCAATCGGGGCTGAGCGAGTGATAGTAATGTAAAAAATCATCAAGCGACTCTCGCCATTCTTTGGGGTTAAAATTATCCTGGCCGTAACTCAATATGGGCTTGCCATCTACCCACAAAGAGGGCTTGAGGGTGATCAAATCCTCATGGATGCGCGAGCTGTACATGCCGCCATAACGGGAGTTATCCCCTATCGCGATATGCGCGGTCCCATAGCATTTTTCGTCAAACAGGGCATTCCCTGTCAGTTCTTGAATGCCTGGGTTAACGCCAATTCCTAATTCGGCCAGGGAATCATAATACGTATCGTTATAGCTCAGGGCGAAGTTGACAATGTTCTCGAATCGGGCCCTTTCTTCGGCCGTTCCCTCAATATCTACAAGCCTGCCTTTCTCAAAATGCAGTAATAAGTAGGCTGGCGGTTTGATCACATAATCCTTGAACGCTCCGTTGAGGACGAAGACTCCATTCGCGCTGTCTTCTATCGGGGCAATAAATGTCTCGCCGCCCGGCAGGTTCCCCCACGTGCCCAGCGGAATAATGCCAGTGCTCATTATGGGCGAGCGGAACAATCCGCCGATTTGAAAATCGAGATTAAACTCCTGTTTGGGGTTCGCATCCGAATCGAGGATATAAGTCTGTAAGCGGACCACCTGACCGAGCGTAAGGGCCAGCGCCAAATCATCACACCTCGATGAGGCCTGTGCGTAATCGATATTTACCGCGTGGGCCAGGACAGATAAATTCGCCCCCGGCATGTGCCCGAAGCACTTATCCCCGTCTGTCCCGACCCGCAATAGCTCTGTCCTGTAAGCAGTGCCGGACACCTGATTGGACAGACAGGTGATTATACCTCTTGCACTTTCGAGGGCCTCTTTATCTTCGAGACTTAATCCTTTGTTAGAGGAGAAATCTGATTGCTCCTTCAAGGAGACCCGCCGCGGTCGAATATTAAGACCTATTTCATTCGCGATTTCCAGCAGTACCTCCGCAGTGTCGGAGGTGGTCTCGTCCCAAAACAGAGCGAGAACATCGCCAGGCTTTAGATCGACGCAGTCAGTTAGGACCTTGCGGGCGCCTTCCTTGGCTAGCTCTATTAGATTATTTACTGGAAACTGTGATGACATCTATCACCCTTTGTATTTAATCTAGTGAATGTACGTGAAATGCTTTAATCATCTGCCCCCGGTTCCTCAAGTGCTTTTATACCCATCTGATTGCCCAGCCCGCACATAGCGGGAGGGGCATCTTATCCCCAATCGCAGTGCCGCTTGTAAAGTTGGCTACCATATTCAGATTTCAAGTCTATGACTGTCGTCAGGTTTGATTTGGCAAATAAATACGCAGCTGACCGAGTTCCGCGATATCCCTGTACAAGTATTATGGCAGTGCTTAAAGGGCGGTTACCGCAAACTGCGCGAGCCAGAAAGAATCAATCCGCTCCGCCATTCAATATATAAGTCTGGCGAATGAAGTTTAACATACTCTTTACTACAGATAACGTCAACTCAAGCGTATTGTGATTTTCTTGCAATTACGGGTTGTGGCGCACGAACTCCTCCGATCAGGAATGATAATGATGAGAAAAGCCCTTATAACGCTCTTGTGTCCTCAAATCTGGTAAATATATTTTCGCCCGCAATACACTTTAACGCTTACTCAACGACCGTAACATTCACTAATTGACCCGCCGGCTATCGAATCCTTTGAGCCATTCTAAAGTCGGTGAACAAACCGCGCGCAAAATAGAAAATGAACCCGAAACTTAAATTCAATAATGTTAAATAAGGTGTCCTCTTGCGGCACAGACGGTACCTATAGTTTTTGCAAGCGGGCCTCTTCGCGGACCTGTGGGTCAGGATCGTTGAGTGATCGCTCGATCAACGGCGCGGCTCTCTTCGGATCGAGATGAGCAATGGCCCAGAGCGCGTGCGAGCGGATCAATGGCTCTGGGTCATGCTCGATGCGCTCGATCAATGCGGGCACGGCGGCGGTGCAATCGACATTGTGCGCGACCACGGCGGCATTTCTAAGCAAGCCCCTTCGCTTCGGGCGCGTGAGCGGAGTGCCTTTGAACCTCGCTCGAAACTCTTCGTCGGTCGAGACCGAGAGCAGCCCGACTAAGTCTAATCTGGGGCCGGCACCTGCTTCAGGGGAGAGCTCCCGCCATGAGCTATCGGAAGAGAAGCGATTGAAAGGGCACACATCCTGGCACACGTCGCAGCCGAAGAGCCACTCGCCCAGCCCGGCACGGAGCTCGCGCGGGATCGCGCCTTTATTTTCAATCGTGAGGTAGGAGATGCATCGCCGCGAATCGAGCCGGTAAGGGCCGGCGAAGGCTTCGGTGGGGCAGGCGTCGAGGCAGCGGCGGCAACTGCCGCAGCTTACCCTGATCTCGTGATCGTCGGCGGGCAGGTCGAGGTCCAGCAGAATCTCAGACAGGAAGAACCACGAGCCGCTTTGGGGGCGGAGCAGGTTCGTGTTCTTGCCGAAGAAGCCGAGGCCCGCGCGCGCCGCCGCCGCGCGTTCGAGCAGAGGGACCGCGTCGACGAAGCAGCGCGCGTGAACCTCTCGGCCCGCGAGCGACTCGATGCGCGAGACCAGCTCCAGCAGCCGCGGCCTGACCACGTCATGGTAGTCCCGGCCCCAGGCGTAGCGGGCCACGCGCCCGTACCTCCGCTCGTGCTCGAACCGCGGGGCGTCCGCGTAGTAATTTATCGCGAGCGTTACGAGCGAAAGCGCCGAAGGCACGAGCCTATCGGGGTGCGCATGCAACTCTGGGCGGCGGGTCATGTACTCCATGCCGGCGGCGAACCCCGCTTCGCACCACTCGCGGAAGGCCGCGTCGTCGCGCGCGAGGGGCCCGACCGAAGTGACCCCCGCGACCTCGAACCCCATCCCCCTCGCCGCCTCTTTTATCCGTGTCGCGAGACTGCTCAATGTATCTCTCCCTGAATCTATCTCAAGAAGGCTAGACAGGAGGCTCGGCCGGTGTCAATTGAAACCGGGGCCGCCGCCGGGTTCGCGCGCGGCCTCCCACTGACAATCTCTAACAATTTAGTGCTAGAATAATCGGGGCGATGTCGTATCAGGTAGAGAGTTATGGAGCTTAAAGTCGGTTTCATATGTGACCGGGGCCTGAACCCAAGGCGGCCCGTCAATCAGGATCGGTACCTGGCCCTTCCGGAGCGCGGGCTGTTCGCGGTCTTCGACGGGGTGGGCGGGCAGAAGGCCGGGGAGGTCGCGAGCCAGACCGCCGCCGAGACCATAGAAGAAGCGCTGGCGAATACTTCCGCGGCCTCCTCCGCCGAGCTCGTGCGCCGCGCCATTCAGTTCGCCAACCGCGACGTGTTCGAGATGGCCGAAAGCGACCCGGCCTATAAGACCATGGCCACCACCGTCGCCCTGGTCCACATCGATAACGACCGCGCGACCATCGCGCACGTGGGCGACAGCCGGGTCTACAGGCTCGAAGACGGGCGGCTGCACCGCGAGACGATAGACCACACCGACCTGGACGACGATTTGAGGGCCGGGTTGATAAGCCGCGAACAGGCGGGCCAGCAGGCGGGCCGCAATGTGATCAATCGCGCGCTCGGGGTCGAGGCCGGGGTCGACGTGGAGGTGAAAACGATAAGGGTTCGCGACGGCGCGCGGTTCCTGATTTGTAGCGACGGGATATACAGGCACCTGTCCGACGAGAGGATAGCCCGCGTGCTGTCTGAGTTCGAAGACCCCCAGGCCGCCGCCGACGAGCTCAAGCGGCTCGTCCACGCCGATGGCGCGGACGACAACCTGACCGCCGTGATCGTGCAGGCGGGCCGCGCCCGACGCGGGCAGGAGGTCTCCGTCGAGGCGGACGGGCTCAAGCAGAGGGGGGAAGAGTCGATGAGCGCGGGCGCGGCGGCCCGGTTTTCGGGCCCCGCCCGGTCGCGCGAGCGCGCGGGCCGGATTCAGGTGGACTTCGGCGGGCGCGGGGGCTCAAATGAAACCTGGGGTGAGCAGAAACGTAGGGGAGAGTGGGAATCGGACCGGGGCCGCGGGTATTCCGCCCCGCCCGCTTCCGGGGAAGGCCGCCCGGTTACGCGGATAATAATGTACGTGTTGCTGGTGCTGCTGCTCGTTTCGGGGGCATTTTACGCGGGCCTGCGCGCGTCAGATTTTTTGGAAAACCGAGCGTCTGAAGCGGCCCCTTCGGGCGAACTCTCCCGGACGCTCGACGCGGGCCGCGAGGCTTTTATGAGGGGGGATTATGCGGGCGCGAGATTACAGCTCAACGCGGTCGTGGAGCGCGACCCGCAGAACGCCGAAGCGAATTACTGGCTCGGGCGCGTACAGCTAGGGCAGCGCGAGTATGCGGGCGCGGCCCAAAGGTTCGAGCAGGCCGCAAAGCTGAAGCCCACGATGTCCGATGCGTACGCTCAGGCGGCGGCCGCTTACGAAGCGGCGGGGGAGAGGGCGAAGGCGGTCCAGATGCTTCAACGGTATGGGGAAGAGCGAAGGAAAGAGCCGGGGGCCCTCCAGCAGTGAAGGGGCGGGAGACCCGGCGGGGGATTGAGCGCAAGTGCCGGAGCTGAGATTAGAGAACAGCATAATCGATGATCGTTACGAGGCGGACCGGTGCCTCGGGCGCGGCAGCTATGCCGAAATCTTTCTCGCCTACGACCGCGCGCGCAACGGCGAGCCCGTGATCATCAAGGCGCTCAACATGACCCTCCAGGGCACGCTCGATCCCGAGCTTGAGCAGACCCTCCTTGAGAATTTCCAGAACGAGGCGCTCGCGCTCGATAAGGTCCGCCACCCGAACATAATCCGCAGGCTCGGCCACGGGACCGCCGCCGACCTTCAGGGCACGCCCTTCCATTACCTCGTGCTCGAATACATGGCGGGCGGGGACATGCTCTCGCTCTGCCGCAAGCGGCCCCTCGACCTACAAAGGACTCTCGTGTACTTCCAGCAGGTCGCCGAGGCGCTCGCCTTCGCGCACAGCCAGCGCGTCATCCACCGCGACATCAAGCCGAATAACCTCCTCCTCTCCGAGGACCACCGGATAGTAAAGATCGCCGACTTCGGGGTCGCGAAGATGTCGCACGACGACTCCATCGAGATCACGCGCGTGGGCACGGACGTTTACGCCCCGCCGGAGCACCACCCGGACAGCCCGTCGGGCGCGCTCGACCAGAAGCTCACGCCTTCGGCCGACATCTATTCGCTCGCGAAGTCCATCTACACGATGATGACGAGCCGCGCCCCCCGGCGCTTTTCGCGGCAGCCGATATCCGAGCTCCCCGAAGAGCTCGCGAAAGAGCCGTGGGCCGACGACCTGCTCTCGGTCCTGCGCAAAGCCACCCAGACGCTCGTCAAGGACCGCTACCAGTCGGTCCACGAGTTCTGGAAAGACTTCGCGCGCGTGGGCACGAAGCAGGCGGCCGACTCCGAGGCGACCGTCGTGCGCTCGCGACTGAGCGGGGCGAGCGGCGTCGGCAGCTCTGATAAAGCGGCGGCGCGGCCCGATTTTCAAGGGCTCTCGGCCCGGCCTTACGAAGCCGGACGCCTTCAAAAAGCGCGCATAGTCGTAGACCTGCCCGCGCGGCCCGTCGCGGTCGAAGAGGAGTCGGCCGCCGGTCCGCCCGGAGCGAGCGCCCATAAAGCGCAGGGCCTTTCAGGCCATGAGAACGGGAGCGGCCGGCCCGCGCTCGAGCACACGCCCGCGGGCGAAGCCCCGCGAAACGCCCCGCAGATGCAGGACGCCCGCAAGGGCGACCGGGCGTTTCAGAAAGGCGCGACCGCGGCGGTCGCGGTGGGGGGGCGCGAGACTCTGGCCGATAAGCCGGGCGCGTTCGCGACTAAACAAAGGCAGGCTCTCGACGGCCCGGAGAAGAGTCTGTTCGACGACCTCCGCGCCATCATCACGTCGGAATGGCTGCGCCGCGTCTTCGTATTGTTTATGATAGTCGCCCTGATGGGCGTCGCGACATCGATCTATCATTACTATGCCGAGAGGGAGCCGTGGTCGCCTCCCATACCGGGGCTGCCGACTATTTTCCAGAGCAGGGAGGGCGTCGTCTTCGGGCGCGCCAACGTCAACCTGCGCGGCGAGCCGGCCTTCGGCGCGAACGTGCTGGCGGAGATGCCTCAGGGCACGCGCGTGCGCGTGATTGACTCGCGCGACAACTGGATTAAAGTGAGGATCCTGGAGTGGAAAGGCTCCGTGCCGGAGAACGCCCCGGAGGAAGGCTGGATGGACAAGCGTTACGTCAGACGCGACTGATCGGTCTGAACTATTCCGCGAAGAGACGGGAGGAAGAGAATGGGTTTGCAGGACTGGTTCGAAAGCCTCAGAAAGTGGATCGACGGCGAAGAGGATCTGGACGAGCAGGGTCAGCCGCGCGCCCGCTCGCGGTGGGACGATTTTCTGGTGGCAATCGCGCGCGAGATAGAGCAGAGCATGCAGCGCGAGATGTTCACCCCTCCCGGAGGCCCGACCTACATACCGCGCGAGTACATAGTCTTCCTCAACCCCGAGGATGACTCCGAGTGGCAGGGCGAGAAGCGCGAGGGGCTCGAACGCGGCCTCTATCACATATTGTCCGAGCGCGCGAAAGAGCTCGCGGGCGACAACGAATTTCAGACCCGCACCCTCACGGTCGAGCTGCGCGTCGACCCGGGGCTGGAGAAGGGCCGGTTCCGCGTCCAGCACGTGTGGGACTCCGAGACGCAGAAGACCATGGTCAAGCCGCGCAAGCGCGCCGAGGCCCCTCCCGCCAGCGCCTCGGAGCAGGGCCTCGCCACCATAGCCGAAGAGCGCGAGGACGAAGCCACCATCGTCCGCCCGCGCAAGCCGATGGAGCCGACCTTCTCCATACTCGTCCGCCGCGACGTTCCCGGAGGGGACACCGCCCCGCCCGACGTGCGGCCCTTCTACAAAGACGAGATCACGATAGGGCGCGGGTCGAGCCAGGTCAAAGTCGACCTCCGGCTGGAAGGCGACCTCGAAGTGAGCAGGACGCACGCGACCCTAACCCGGCGCGATGGGGAATTCACGCTCCTGTGCCAGGGGGCCAACCCCATCCTCCTCGACGGCGGCAGAGAGATACCCGCCAACGAAAGCGCCGCCATCAAGCCCGGCGATAAGATAGTCATATGCAGTTACGAGCTCACGGTCCAGTAAAAGGACGGCCAGTAAAAGGACGGTAAGATAACGGCCTTTGAGAATGCGGGCAGGGCGCTCGCATTCTCAGGGATCATCTGAAAATCTCTCCATAAAATCCCGTCGACCCGATCAGCATTTCGGTCATCATCACGAACGGCGTTACCGGTCCTGCCCTTTCATCCTTTCGGCAAGGACTCTGTGCCGGTAATCGAACATGCGCTGGAGCTTCGCGCGGACGAAGCGGCCCGCGATCAGGTCGGAGACGCGGCTCAGAGGCAGGGCGTACTCCACGTCGTCTCTCATAAGGGTCGTGCCGCGGCCGGTGGGCTCGAAGATGTGGCGATGGTACCAGTACGCGAAAGGGCCTTCGCGTTGAACGTCGGCGAAGAGCCGATCAGGTATGTACTCGGTGTGCTCCGCGACCCAGAGGCGGGGTATGGGGCCCAGGAATACTTTGAAGACGGTCCGCGTGCCCGGCTTCAGGTCGGGGGCGGCCTCAAGCATCTCGATCCGCTCCCACGGGGGAGTCAGCTTTTCGACGATTCCGGGCCTTTCGTGAAAAGCGAAAACGGCTTCGGGCGGCGCGTCAATCTCTGATTGCTTGATGAATCGGTGTGTCTTCATAGGCCGGGGCGGTCTCGGGTGCTCCCCGTCAGGGTTGCGTCGGCCCCCGCTCGATCTTCGACGATTACAAACCCCGATCTTTCAAGCTCCATTTTCAGGAAGGTTTCTACTCTCTCCGCCTTCTCCGTCGTCGAGATTTCTTCGATGAGTATCCTTATTAAGAGCGGCTCGTCGGCCTGAAGAGATGCGGGGAGACAGATTGCTTCCGTGCGTGAGAAGGTCAGGGCTACCGAAAGAATTAGAGCCCTGACCGCCGTGTGCTTCATATCCGTCCTACTTCACACCTGCAAGACGTGCGGCCGGCCCCATTCATTTCGCGCGCGGGACGAGCTTATAAACAGTGTCTTTATAAACCACGGTCACGCGCTCGTCCGAGGGGAACGCGGTGAAGAAAGCCTTCAGGCCGCTGTGTTTCGCCATCAGATCGTTGTAGATGTCGCTGTCTCTGACGACCGTGATCTCCGCCTGCTCCCTTTCGGAGTTGTAGTTCTTATCGGTCCACACGCCCTTCACGAGCCAGAAGGTCTTATTGTTGATCTTGCGGGCGGCCGTGCCTCGCGGGCGCGGGCTCTCGGACGAGTTGCGCGAGCGGGACTCCGCTTCGGGGTTCGGGCTGGCTATCCTGCGGCGCATCTGGTCGCTGCTCGAAGAAGAGGGCGGGGCGATGCCGTCTCTGGGAGTGATCGTGCCGTTCGTGATCCTCCCGCTGCTCTGTCTGCCGCTGTAAACGCCCGGCTTGACGACGATCATCTCGGCCGAGCCTTTGCTGTCGCCCGGCACGCGCAGAGAATTCGTCTCATCGATCCGGGCGAGCTTCGTCCCTTCGGTTTCGGGCGTCGGGGCGGGCTCGCTCGGCGCGGGGGGAAGCTGAACTCCGTCAGCCACGTTGCGCGAAGCCTCCGCCGCGATGATCGTCGCATCGACCCTCTCCGTCGGCGGCGCGGAGGGTGCGGGTTGATCGGGCGCGGCCGCCCCGATCGCTTCCTTCTTCGCCTCGTCGGGCGCAGTCTGAGAGGGCGCGGCCTCGGGCCGCGTCGAATCATCTGATTCAGGACGGCCGGGAGTTTCGGCGCGGGCGGCCGCCGCACGGTCGTCCAGCTTCGCGGACAAGCCGAGCTCCGGCCCGCTCCTCCTGGGGTCATTAACCGCTTGGCCCTGATCTGCCGCGGCTTCCGCGCGCGGGGGCGGTTGCTCCGTCGGGGAGTCCTTGCGCAGGAGCATCAGAGGCAGGCTCACGGCGACGACGAGAAAAGCGACCGCGGCCGGGACCAGTTGCCGGAAGCCCGGAGGCGCGAACCAGCCGACGAGCCATGCGCCCACCCCTCCGGCCCGCTTGCCGCGCGCGAGGGCGGGGGCGGCCCCTGCCAGAGAGTAGTCCGGGTCGGCCTCCGACAGGCGGGTCAGCGCGATGACTGTGGAACGGCAGGGATGGCACGCGGCCAGATGACTTTCGTAGCGGCTCCGCTCGCCCGGCGTCAGGCTGTGCTCCACAAAAGCGCTCGCGGTGTCAGGGTCGAATTCCCGGCAGGGCGAGCCATGTTCACTCCGCCGCCCGAGGTGGGCGCGGAGCACACAATCAATTTCCCCATCTTCTGTTTTCGAGAACATCTTCATCCTTCAGGGTCTTCTCCTCCAAATGAACGGCGGGGGCCGGTTCGCTTGCGCATTTTTTAATCACCTGGGCGCAATGGCTTCCCCGGCGCTTTCGGCCTTTCTGTCACGCTCGCGGTCGGACGATGCGGGCTCGAACAGGTATTCGCGCACGTTGATGTCCATCTGCTCCGCCGCCAGTTCTATAGCCTCGCTCACTTCGCGCCTGTTGAAGTGATGATCGCGCGAGAGCTTCTTTTCAACCAGTTTTCGAATCTTCTTCTGCACTTTCGTGAGCCAGCGACTTATGGTCGCCTCGTGAACTTTGAACATGCGCCCGATCTCGCGCAGGGTCAGCTCGTCATAATAATAGTAAGCGAGCAGCAGCCGCTCGCGGGGCTCAAGGTCGCCTATCGCGCCTCGCAAAGCGTCGGAGACGGCCGCGCGGTAGCGGTCGCGGATGAAAGCTATCTCGCCCGAAGGGACGCGCGCGGGCGCGTCCGCCCGAACGAGCCTGTCCATGTCTTCCGGCTCTTCGGTCTGAACGAAGCGGCTCGTCTGGCGGTGCGAATCCGCCGACAGCTGGTAGACCACCGCGCGGAGCCACCCGCGGAGGGAGCCGCGCCCGGAGTAGAAAGAGAACTTGCTCACGCGCGCGCCGCTCGATTCGCGCAGCCCGTACAACTCGGCGAAGGTCGAGTCGGCCAGCTGCTCCGCCGCCCCCGCGTCCTGCGTCATGCCGCGCGCCATGTTGACCATGTAGCTGCGGTACTCGCGGAAGAAGTCCTCCCACGCGGCTTCGTCACCCTTGGCGCAGGCGACGGCCAGGCAGAGGTCCTCGCAGTTGATCGTCGCCAGCAGGTCGGCGGCCTCCTTCCGAGCGCCCGAGGTCAGGCCGCCGTCGCCGCCCCCTTCGTCGCGCTCGCCCGACAGACATTTTTTAGCGGAGGCGTAGAGCGCGGCAGACATCTCCTCGTCCGTCACACTGTAACGGCGAACGATACGCGCGAGGGCTGAAGAGATCTCTTTCTCGAAAGTCTTCTGGAAATCTTCCACTGTCATGGTTTATCCCAGGCGCTCGCTCCTGATCTTACACGCTGAATTATAATAGAGACGATCTCGGAACCAACCTTGCCGTTTCTTTCATCCGACTCCGAAATTTCGGATGTCTTATGCTAGCACAAGGCGGCAGGGGAAAGAAGAGCCGAGTGCCGCGAGAGGGCAGGCGGGACGCCCGCGCTCTCGGGTCTTTCCCGTTCCCGCGTTCCTTTGATAGCATTGCCATTATGCCTCAGCCTGAAAACAAGCGCCTGTTCATCGTAGACGGAATGTCGCAGATATACCGGGCGTATTACGCGATCCGGGGGTTGACTAATTCGAGCGGCCTGGCGACGAATGCCGTCTACGGCTTCACGATGATGATCCGCCGCCTCATCTCCAACGAGAAGCCGGATTACCTCGGCGTGGCGTTCGACTCGCCCGAGCGCACGTTCAGGCATGATGTCTTCGAAGCTTACAAGGCGACGCGCGGGGCGATGCCCGACGACCTGGTCGAGCAGCTCCCTTACATCCAGAGGGCGTGCGAGGCGCTGCGGGTGCCGATCACGCGGGCCGCCGGGTTCGAAGCCGACGACATCATCGGCACGTTCGCCTGTCAGGCGGAACGGGAAGGGCTTGACGTGGTCATCGTGACCAACGACAAGGACATGGCCCAGCTCGTCACCGACCGCGTGAAGATACTCCGCACCGGCCGCGACGGGTCCATGACTCTGCTCGACGCGAAGGGCGTGGAAGAGAAGTTCGGGGTCCGCCCCGACCAGATAGTCGACCTGCTCGGCCTGTGGGGGGACGCCTCCGACAACATACCGGGCGCGCCGGGCGTGGGCGAGAAGGGGGCGCAGCAGATCATCAGGCAGTTCGGCTCCATCGAGGAGGCGCTCGCGCGCGCGGGCGAGATCAGCCGCAAGACGTACCGCGAGAGCCTGCTGAACAACGCCGAGCAGATAAGGCAGTCGCGCGAGCTCGCGACGATCAAGTGCGACATGCCGATTGAACTCGACCTCGACTCCCTGCGCTACGAGGAGCCGGACCGCCGCGCGGCTTACGAGTTATTCTCGGAGCTTGAGTTCTCGCAGCTCACGCGCGAATTCGCGGACGCGGCCACCGAGGGGTCGGTCGCCACGGTCGCCGCGCGCAAGGCCGGCAGGCACAAGTACTCGCGTGTCACCGGGCGCGCCGAACTCGAAGGCCTGCTCAAGTCGCTCTGGTCGCTCGACCGCTTCGCCCTCGCCGTGGCCGAGCGCAAAGGCTCCCTCTATGGCGTCGCCATCTCCACCGCTTCGATGAACGCCGCCCTCGTCGATTTCGAGAAGTTCGAGCCGGGCGCTGACCCGCTCTCCATGATCAAGGAGGCCCTCGAAAACGGGCTCGTACAAAAATCGGTGCACGACTGGAAGGGCGCGCTCACCCTGATCGACGACTACGCCTGCGAGCGGAAGTCGGGGGGCGATAAGGCGAAGGATAAAGCGAAGAAGGTCCCCGGCGGCCGCGGGGCCGAGGGCTGCATACAGGACTTCGAGCCCGAGGTCCGCATCGAAGGGGTCGAGGACGACACGATGCTCGCGGCTTACCTGCTCGACCCTAACCGCACGAGCTACCGCGTACTGGAGCTCGCCCGCGAGTACCTCGGGCTCGAACTGGCCGACACCATAGAAGAGTTCGAGGCGGAGGACGCGCGCGCGTTGCAGGCGGCCGACCTCACCTTTCACCTCGCCGACGTTCTGCGCGCCAAGGTCGAAGAGCGCGACCTGGAGCGCGTCTACACCGAGATCGAGATGCCCCTCGTGGAGATACTCTTCGAGATGGAGCGCATGGGCGTGCGCATAGACACGGCCGCGCTCGAAAAGGCCGGCGGCGAGATGGAGAAGGAGCTGGCGCGGCTCACGGCGGACATCTACAGGCTCGCGGGCCAGGAGTTCAACATCAACTCTACGGTCCAGCTCGGCGAGGTCTTCGAAAAGCTCAACTTCGAAGTCGGGCGCAGGACCAAGACCGGCCGCATATCGACGTCGAGCGACGTGCTCGAAGAGCTGGCCGCGAAGTACGAACTGCCGCGCCTGATCATCGAGTACCGCGAGATCGCGAAGCTGAAGAGCACCTACGTGGACGCCTTGCCCCGGCTCATCAACCCCCGCACGGGCCGCGTGCACACGACCCTGAATCAGGCCGTGACCGCGACGGGCCGGCTCTCGTCAACCAACCCGAATTTGCAGAACATCCCGATCCGCTCGGAACTCGGCCGCAGGATTCGCGCGGCCTTCGTCCCGTCGCCCGGATACGTGCTGATGAGCGCCGACTACTCCCAGATCGAGCTGAGGCTGTTCGCGCACCTGACGGGCGACCCGGTGATGACTGAGGCGTTCAATAAAGGCGAGGACATTCACGCGCGGACGGCCCGCGCGGTCTTCGGCGCGAAGACCAAACAGGAGGAGGCCGAATCGCGCAGGCTGGCCAAGGTCGTCAACTTCGCCATCGCGTACGATGTCGGGCCGTTCGGCCTTGCGCAGAGGACCGGCCTCTCGCGCGCCGAGGCGAGGAAGGCAATAGACAACTACTACGAGACCTACACGGGCGTGCGCAGGTACATGGAAGAGACCCCGGCCAAGGTGCGTGAAGAGGGGGTCGTCAAGACCTTCTTCGGCCGCATCCGCCCCATCCCCGACATCAACAATCACAATCACAACCTCCGCGCCAGGGCCGAGCGCGAAGCCATAAACGCGCCCATCCAGGGCACCGCCGCCGACCTCGTGAAGATGGCCATGATCCGCGTGCATGAGCGCCTGCGCCGCTCGGGGCTCGGGGCTCGGGTCCTCCTTCAGGTACACGACGAGCTTCTGCTGGAAGTGCCGGAGAAAGAGGTCGAGAAGACGAGGGACCTCGTCCGCACGGAGATGGAATCGGTCTACCCTCTGTCCGTCCCCCTCGTCGTCGACATCGGCGTGGGAAAAAACTGGATGGAAGCGAAGCCGTGATCAGGGGCCGGTGGTCAGGAGTCAGGGGCCAGGGCGGGGAACAGTAGCCATCAGTCCCGTTAATGATTCGAGACTCTCTTTATTGAATCCCTTTTGATCTAATCAAAATCACGGGTTTCATCCCTGGCCACCGGCCCCTGAAAAAAAGTGAGACAAGCCACACGAAATTCTGATATAGTGTGCCGGCAAATTTTCCGGCAAAAATAATGTTTGAAAAAACGACACAATTTATCAGGCTGAGAGCTGCGTGTGCCCTGCTGATCCTTCTGATCGGCGGGCCTCTGGCTCCGTTCGTGTCCGCCGCGGGCATGGGAGTCGATTGCTCCATGGCCTGTTGTGTCGAAGACGGGTACTGTTGCTGCAACAAAGAGGACTCCGATGACCACACGTTCGCCGACTCGCCTGAGGTCGGCGGCGCGCAGGTGGTCAGGAGGTGCCCGGACGACTGCGCCGCGCCGGGTCAGGTCTCCCGTCTGCAGTCGCGCGACTCGCTTCGCGCCGCCCCTTACATCATCGGTAGGGCCGGCCCCAAAACCTTCAGGCCAGACCAACACGCCGCCGCCACGAGCTTCGTCGGCTCGACCAGCTTTGCGCCTCGCGCCCCGCCCTCTTCCCCCTCCGCTTCTTAACCTGTGGCTCAGGAACGGGATTCAAAGCCCTTCAGCTTTTAGCATCAGCAAGGCTTTCGACACTCATTCTTTCATCCATGTTTAATGGGTCCCATGCGGACATGCCATGGGGCCGGAAGCCTTCGCATACCGGGGAAGATTATGAAGATTATACGAGCCAGCAGAGCACACGGGCGGGCCGGGCGGGCCGCGATGGCCGCTCTTTTGATACTCGTCTGCGGGAACTTTTTGCAGGCGTATCCCCAGCAAACCATAACGTCCGCGACCCTCAGCGGGCGCGTCGAAGACGCGAGAGGCGAGAGGGTGAGCGGGGCAGGCATATCGGTCACCAGCCTCGACCGGAACAGGACGTGGGAGACGACTAGCGACGCGGAGGGGCGCTACCGCTTCTCGTATCTCCCCGTCGGCGAGTACCGGCTCCGGGCCGGGCACGCGGGTTTTTCAAGCATCGACAGGCGGGTGACTCTGACCGTGGGGCAGGCCCTCGACCTGCCGATTGCGCTCGATGTCTCGACCGTCACCGAGCAGATCACCATCACGACCGACGCGCCCGTGGTCGAACTCGTGCGCACGCAGGTGTCGGAGACCGTGACGCCGCGAGAGATCAGCAGCCTTCCCCTGAACGGGCGCAACTACCTCGACCTGGCGCTGCTCGCTCCGGGCGTGTCGCGCACCAACGTGGGCAACAACGAGCGGTTCGCGGAGACTTCCGCCGTCGCGGGCACGGGCATTTCCGTCTCCGGCCAGCGCAACCTCAACAACAGCTTCGTCGTCGACGGGGTCTCGGCCAATGACGACGCGGCGGGGCTCGCGGGGACCTTTTACAGTCAGGAGGTGGTGCGCGAGTTTCAGGTGATCAGCTCGGGCGGCATAGCCGAGTTCGGGCGCGCTTCGGGCGGCACGATCAATATACTCACGCAATCGGGCACGAACTTATGGAGGGGGAGGCTCTACGGCTTCCTGCGCAACCACAGGCTCGACGCGCGGAACGCCCTGGCCACGCGCAAAGACCCGCTCACCCTCGCGCAGTACGGCGCGACCGTTGGCGGGCCGCTCGTGAGCGCGCGCTCCTTCCTGTTCGCGAATTTCGAGCAGGCGCGCACGAACCGCTCGGGCGTGATCACCATCTCGCCCCCGAACGTGTCGGCCGTCAATTCCGCGCTCGACCGGATCGGTTACCGCGGCGCGCGGATTCAGACGGGCGCGTTCCCGATAGGGCTCGACACGACCAATGTGTTCGCGCGCGTGGACCACAGGATAGACGACGCCAACCAGCTCGCGCTCAGGTACAACTTCTACGACGTGTCGAGCATAAACGCGCGCAACGTCGGCGGGCTCAACGACACGAGCCGGGGCACGGGCCTCGAAAATCGCGATCACAGTTTTACGGCCAACAACGTCTCCACCCTGTCACGCTCGGCGATGAACGAGGCGCGGTTCCAGTTCACGCGCAGCCGCCTGGCCGCCCCGGTCAATGACGAAGTCGGCCCCGCGATCAACATATCGGGCGTGGCGAACCTCGGCACCGCGACCTTCTCCCCGACCGCCCGCTCCATCGACCTCTACGAGCTGGTCGATAACGTCTCGATCTACAGAGGCAAGCACTCGCTCAAAGGCGGCGTCGATTTCCTCTACAACCGCCTGAACATCGAATTCCCCGGAGCTCGCGAAGGGGTCTTCACCTTCGCGAGCCTCGCGAGCCTTCAGGCGGGCCAGTACATAAACTTCCAGCAGGCTTTCGGAGAGGCTTCTCAATTCCAGGCCAACCCTAACGTCGGGTTCTTCGTTCAGGACGAGTGGAGGCCGCGCTCGGACCTGACCGTGAACGCGGGCCTGCGCTACGACGCCGCGTGGCTGCCCGAGCCGATAGAGACCGACTGGGATAACCTCTCGCCGCGGGTCGGGCTGGCGTACGCGCCGGGCGACCATAAGACCGTCATAAGGGCGAGCTACGGCCTCTACTACGACCGCATCCCCCTGCGCGCCACGTCGAATGCGCTCCAGCGCGACGGGGTGAAGTTCAAAGTCGCGGTCCTCTCTTTCGGTCAGCCGGGCGCTCCAATTTTCCCGAACACGCTCGACTCTTTCCCGCGGGGGGTGCTCACCAGCATCACGACCATCGACCCCCGGATAGAGAACAGCTACAGCCAGCAGGCCAGCCTCCAGGTCGAGCGCGAGCTGCCGGGCTCGGCCTCTATCTCCGTCGGGTACCTTCACCTGAGGGGGCTGAAACTCCTGATGTCGCGCAACGTCAACGTGCCGACCCTCTCCGCCGCCGAAGCCGCCGCGCAGGGCATCCGGAACCTCGGCCGCCCCGACCCGCGCTTCGGCAACATCGGCAGGTTCGAGAGCGCGGGCGATTCCTACTACGATGGGATGACCGTCTCGGTCAACAAGCGCGCGGGCAACTGGGGGAGCGTCAGGGTCGCCTACACCCTCTCGAAGACGATAGACAACGCGGGCAATTTCTTCTTCAGCACCCCGCAGGACAACTTCGACATCAGGGACGACCGCGGGCTCTCCGCGAACGACCAGAGGCACAAGCTCACGTTGAGCGGGTCGCTCGAAGCGCAGGGCTCGCCCGACGATTCCGCGTTACGGCGGACGCTCGCGGGCTTTCAACTGAGCTACATCTTCACCTACGCTTCGGCCCTGCCGTACAACATCCAGACCGGGACCGACCGCAACTTCGACACCAACGTGAACGACCGCCCGGTCGGGGTGGGGCGCAATACGGGGAGGGGCTTTAACTTCGCCTCGCTCGATCTCAGGGTCGCCCGCAGGTTCCGCTTCTCCGAGCGCTTCGGGCTCGAAGCGATGGCTGAAGGGTTCAACGTGCTCAACAGGACGAACCTGCAATTCCCGAATAACATCTTCGGGCCGGGCTCCACGCCCCTGCCGAGCTTCGGCAAGGCGACCGCCGCGAGCGACCCGAGGCAGATTCAGCTCGGCCTGCGGCTCACCTTCTGATCGCGAATTCGGCGGGCGGATTCGCAATCCGAATAGTGGACCGCTATAATTCCGAGTCCGAAGTCAAAGCGGAAAGGTCTTAAAGCTTGCGTTACAATCTCCATGCAACGGACAGGCGGCCTGCCTCAAAGCGGGCCGCTCTTTTTTCAACCCTTCTGGCCCTGTCGGTGGCCTTCGCGGCCTGCGGCACGCGGACCGAGACGAAGGGCGACCGGTACGAGTTGAAAGGCGAGGTCGTGGCGGTCGATAAGCCCGCCGGGGCCCTGGTAATCTCGCATGAAGACATTCCCGATTTCATGGACGCGATGACCATGCCTTTCACTCTCAAAGACCCCTACTGGCTCGGGGTGGCGAAGCCCGGCGACAAGGTGACGGCGACCCTCGTGGTCGATGGCGAGGAGTCGTGGCTTGAGGAGGTGGTGATCGTGAGCGAAGGGGCGGCGGACCCCGACGCCCCGGCGGGCGCGGCGACCTCGCACGAGCCCGAGCCCGGAGACCCGGTGCCGAACTTCACGCTCGTCAATCAGGACGGCGAGAAGATAAGCCTCGACCGGTACCGAGGGCGGACGCTCGTGCTCACGTTCATCTACACGCGGTGCCCCCTGCCCGACTACTGCCCTCTTATGACATCAAACTTCACGGAGATCGATGAAGAGCTGCGTAAGGACTCCGCGCTCGGAGCGAAGACGCGCCTGCTCAGCGTCAGCGTCGACCCGGCCTTCGACACGCCCAAGGTGCTGCGCGGGTACGGGGAGGGGCACGGCCTGAAAGACTTCGGGCGGTGGGAGTACGCCTCCGGCTCCGAGGGCGAGGTTAAAAAAATGGCGGAGTATTTCGGCCTGCAATACAAGGAAGAGGGGGGCCAGATCATCCACTCTTTGCGCACGGCGGTCATCGGCCCCGACGGGAAGCTCGTGAAGATTTACAGGGGCAACGAGTGGAAACCGGCGGAAGTGGTTGAACTCATCAGGGGCTAGTGGTCAGGGGTCGGGGGCAGGGGTCAGGATTCGGGGGCTAAGGAAGGAGCTCTTCAGACTCTCTTTATAGAATCATTTTCGAGTAAATCGAAAACATAGGTAGCATCACCGGCCCCTGGCCCCGGACCACCGACCCCTGATAATTTCCTCCGCCGCGCTCGCGAGCACGGTCCAGGTGATGGCGGCGAAGACGAACATGAAATACTGCATCGGCAGCGTGTAACGAAACTCCGTGTGCATGAATGCCTGAAAGATGAAGTAATAGAGCGGGCACATCATCAGGAGCAGGCCGCGCCTCGGGCTCGCCAGAAATATCAGAGCCGCGCCTATCATTAAGAAGAAGGTGACCGTCTCTTTAGTGATCCTCTGAGCGGACCTCGCCGCGGGGCGCAGCCAGAAGAGGCTCTCCCCGAAGGCGAGCGCGGGCTCCTGCGGCACCCTCCCCTCCCACAGCTTCCTGACGGGGAACTGGGGCGTCCTCGGCCTGACCTCCGACGCCCTGTAGACGAGGGTCGCGTGCGCCGAGTACTTGAGCATGTCCTTTATCCTTTTCAGCATCACGCCCGCGTACCAGCCCGGATTGTGAATTATTATGTCGAGGCTCTTTCTTATGCGAGCCCGGTCGCGCATTATCCCGTCCGGGGACGACCACGTCTTCGCGTAGCGGGGGTTGTTGAAGATGACGGCGTCCTGCTCGGCCACCTCCTCGTCTTTGGCCACGGCCCCGAAGCGGTCGCTCGACTCGCCTATGCCTTCCCACAGCACTATGCCCATGCCGATGTTGATCGGCACGAACTCCCCGTAGACGATGTAATTCTTCACGGTGATGGGCGCGATGACGAGC
>DASQDI010000076.1:0-15879 GCA_035634255.1 Blastocatellia bacterium | reverse complement strand
GGGTCCGCTTCCACGGCGCGGAAGAGCCTGACGATGATGGCCTGAGCGCCGCCGTTTAAAAAGAAGTCCCGCACCGCGTAGCTCATCGTGCTGTCGAGCGAGAGCCCCCCGAAGGCCCTCTCGTAATCGCCGAAGCTGGTGACGGTGACGGGCTCGTTGACCGGCCCGCGAACCGCCCTCCCCACGAAGGCCGTGATCGACGTGGCCACTCCCGTTATGGTACGCACACCGCTCGGGATCTCTTCGATGTAAACGCCCGGATAGGTTGGTGTAACTGGCATTGGAAACTCCTCCTTATTTTGGCGAGCGAGAAAATACAGTCCCTTCCTGAAATAAAGCCTGGGTGAGTTACGGGGCGGGCTCCGCCCCTTGAGATGTCAGGCGGCGGGCCGGGCATCGCGATCTTTATTCTCTGTCTTCTTCATTCTCTATTTTCTTCGTACCGTGTTAGAGCCGGGACCGTGAAAGCATCGGGATATAAATCTCAAGCTTAAAGACGGGTTGTCAGCATACGGGATTATACTTTCAAACATAACTGCGAACACGACCGGGAACGCATTGGATGACTAACGACCGGCTCGCCATGCGCTCATCCGATTGTTAGTCCGGCTACAATACTCCCTTGCGGTTTCGAGGTCAAGAAAAACCGTTTTAAAATACCGGCTGCGGGTGAAAAAAATCGCGCGCCCGCCGGCAACTCCCGTTCGCCGCCGCGAGCCTAACAACACGAAGTACCGAAAATCGGAACCGGCGGCGAAAAGGCGAGATTTTCGGGCTTTTTAACGGAGAAAGTTCTTGACATCCGGCGACGGCACGTGGATAATCGGCTTTTCTTTTCGACTATTTTTGCGGAGTTTGACCAATGATGTTCGGAAGACGAATTAAAACAGCGACGGTCGGCCACCTCCCGGTGGGATGCCGGACCTATGCGCTCGCGTCTTCCGGGCTCGACACCAATCCGAGCACGCCTTCATCCGGTAAGCGGCTCAACGGCGCGATTAGCATGACCGGCGTCGTATCGGGCGCGCAACAGGGCCTCGATTTCGGCCGTCGCTTACATTGATTCAGCGGGAGCGGTTCTCCCGCTCCCAAATCTCAAGCAAACCACAAGAGACTTCAGGAGCGGAACCGTTTCCGGCCGTGTGCTCAGGGCCGGGCCATGCCCCGCGCGACCCGCGCTCTAATGCGGGCGGGGCGTAGAAAATTAGAAAGGAGAGAAGACCATGAGTAAGGCGATGATGGTTAACAAAGACATGGGTCGCGGGGCGGGCGCAAGCGCGAACACGGCGTACCGCAACCGTGACGAAATCGAGCGCCTCGTCAGGGCCTTCGAGGCCGGTTCTCTCCCGAAGTCTGAATGGACCCATCGCGCGCACATGACGGTCGCGCTCTGGTATCTGATCCATTGCTCGGGCGAGGAGGCGGCGAGGCGGATTCGCCTGGGAATCAGGCGCTACAACGAGGCGGTCCGCGTCGAGAACTCCAGGACTGGGGGCTATCACGAGACACTGACCCTGTTCTGGGTCTGGGTCGTCGGCAAGTACATCCTGTCCGAAGGCGACGCCCGCTCGACGGTCGATCTGATCAATGACTGCATCGGCCGGCACGGGGACAAGGACCTGCCTCTGCGCTACTACAGCCGCGAGGTGCTGATGTCGTGGAGGGCTCGCGCAAGCTGGGTCGAGCCGGACCTGAGACCTCTGGATTGATGGGCCCCGCGATGGGCCGGGAGGCGCGCGCCTCCCGGCCCGCAAATTATATTTGACTTTCGCCCCTCTATTTCGTACTTTAGAGGCCGTTTGTATTCTATCGATACGAACTGAGACACGATCATATCGGCCCTGTCATAAAGGTTAAAAACCCGTTGCGCCTCTAACCCCTCTGGTCGTGCGACTGACAAAGCAGCTCAAAGACCTGCCTTCGTTCCCCGGCGAATTACAGTTCGAAGGGAACGGCGGCCGGATAGATTAATCAGCCTCTTCTAAGAAGAGACCGTAATAATGAAGTAGCCGATACCGGAGGAATATCTAATGGTGCCTGTCTACATGGCGTTTCCAGACGGGGTCTTCCACTACGCATGCAGGGAGTGCACTCTGGTCTGCTGTTACAGGAGCGACCAGTTCGACGGGAGCTTCGAACGCGAGATAAAGACCCTGGTGCAGTTCTACCCGGCCCTTGAGCTCGTGGCGACGAGGCGCAGGGGGGACGTGGTGACGTTCTCCACCCCGAGCGGCAGGTGTTACTTCCTCGGCGGTGACAGCCTCTGTAGCATCGAGAAAGACCACGGCAAAGAGAACAAGCCGACCGCGTGCAGAATATTCCCCTTCAATCACTTCAGCCGAATCGGGAAGGCCATCGCGGTCAGCCCCAATTTTTTATGCCCTCTGAGGGTGGAAGTCCCCGCGCGGCCGGGGCAGGCCGAGGGGACGCACTCGGCCGTGGAGTCGTCTTTGCGCCGGAGCCCGTACCTCGACGACGCTTACCTCTCCGGCTTCCCGCGCCTCGCCCTGAATCCGGAGGTCAGTGCGGCTTCGGTCTTAACGCGCGAGGAGGCGTTCCGAGACAGTTGCTCTCAGGCCCTCGGCCGGCACACGTTCGCGGAGACTGTGCGGGCGGCGTCGCCCGACCCGGAAGGTATGGAGGCATTCGTCGGGAGGGCCGCGGCGCTTCTCGGCCTGGGCGCCGGCCTTAGGCCGCCTGAGCGCGACAGCACGGACGACCTGATGCTCGCGCTCGCGCCGACTCTGCGCCTGAACATGCTGCACCTCACCTCCGAAGAGATTTTGCGCGGGCTTGAGTTGAGCGAGCTGCTGCTGCGGCGCGTGATGCAGATACCGGAGGGGCTCTCGATGCCCGCAGGGCCGGCCGACATATCGAAGGCGAAGGGTGCTTACGAAGTACTCGCTCACGTCGGCCCCGCCCTGCGCCTGCTCGCGCGCTCCGATGAGCGGATAGAGATGCCGTTGAATGCGGTCAAGAAAATCCCGGCCTTCGGCCAGCCGGACATGACCTTCGCCGCCTTCAAGCTCCTGCGCTCGTCGGCCGGCTCTGAAGTGTTGATCGGGACGCTGGAAGGAGCGATGTCGCTCCTCTCTTCAGTCTCCGACCGCATGGCGTTTCTGGTCGAAATGGGGTCGCAGATAGAGACGACTTTGTTGGGCCGGAAGAGGAAGCGGAACGGAAGTGATCGAGAAGCGGCGGGCCGGTGAGGGGCCGGTTTTTCGGCCCATTAATTATTTCCTCACAATCAGGAAAGGATAGTCGAAGGTGAATTCGATGTTACCCAGACTCAAGTGGACCACCCTCTGAATGGAAAAAGTGGACCGCCTGGGCTGGGCGGTGGGGGCGGCAATCACGGCTTACGGGGTGCGGCTGGGAATCCGCGCGAACGACGCGGAGGCGCTCGACAGGTTCCTTGAAAACATCCCGTTCAAGTGGAAGCCCGCGCGGACGCACTTCGTGGACCGGCTCTATTCGATCCTCGCGGGCGGGGCGGGGCCGCGGGGCAAGGTCCGCCGCTTTAACCTCGCGTATGCGAACTCGACGAGGCTGGCGCGGACGATGGACATGGATTCGGTGTTCAACGAGATCGGCCTCGACCTGAAGTTTCACTTCGCGGAATCGGCTCGCCGCAGGATATTCGTTCACGCGGGCGCTGTTGGCTGGCGGGGGCAGGCGATTGTATTGCCGGGCCGGTGCGCCACGGGCAAGACATCTCTGGTCGCGGAGCTTGTGCGCGCCGGGGCGACTTACTACTCGGACGAGTACGCGGTGTTCGACGCGCGCGGGCGCGTGCACCCGTTCCCGATGCCGCTCGACATACGCGACGAGACTGGCGTCCACCGGACGAGACTCTCCGTCGAAGCGATGGGCGGAGAGATGGGCGTCAAGCCCTTGCCGGTCGGCATGGTTTTAGTGAGCGAGTACAGGCCCGGAGCCACCTGGCGTCCGCGCACTCTCTCAAGCGGGGAAGCGACGCTCGCTCTGATGGCGAATACGGCGGTCGCGCGGCGGCAGCCGAAAGCCGTATTCGCCACCCTGCTCGAAGCCGTATCGCGCGCGCAGGTATTTAAGGGCGTGCGAGGCGAAGCGGGCGAGATGGTCGACGCCCTGTTGAAGCGCCTCGGAGACTGAAGGACGAACGTTGATGTCGCGGTTAAAAGTAAGATCGAAAAGCCAGGGTGCGGGAGGCGAATATTCTTAGCAAGACGACAAGGAGACATGCCTTATGCAAGAAAAAACAAGGCAGCAAGCACCTCACGCGCGGGCGGAAGGGTTGGTCTCGCACGAAACTTCCGACGAACTGCTGGTATACGATCTGAAGCGGCACAAAGCCCACTGTTTAAACAGGTCGGCGGCGCTGGTCTGGAAATACTGCGACGGGCAGACATCGGTGAAGGAGTTGGCGCGGCGGCTCGGGAAAGAGATGGACGCACCCGCCGATGAAGAAGTGGTCTGGCTGGCCCTGGAAAGGCTCGGCAAAGCGCACCTCCTTCGGGAGCGCGCGGTCAGGCTGGACGGCCCCGCGGGTCTTTCGCGCCGCGAGGTGATCCGAAAGCTGAGCATGGCGGCAGCCATCGCGTTGCCGGCGGTCACGTCCATAATCGCGCCGACCGCCGTTCAAGCCGCGACCTGTCTGACGAGCGCGATGAACATGGACCCGTGCTCGCCGGCCCAGTGCGGGCTCCTGTGCAATTCCTGCATGGGCAACTTCGCTTGCGGCCAGACGGGCATGGCCTTCACGTGCACCATGACTCCCGTAAGCTGCTGATCTTTGCGGTACTGTGATGCAGGGCCTCAGTAAGGAACGGGAGATATTCGCGCGCGGCGCTCTGGTCGCCAAAATATTAGAGGGTTCGTGGCGCGGCTCGCCTCCGGCGCTCGCCCTTTCACGCGCGGCCCTGTCGGAGGCCGCGCCGCTGCTCCTCAGGACGGGGGCGGCGGGCCTGGGCTGGTGGCGGGTGCGCCTCTGCGAGCTGAAGGACTCTGAAGAAGCCGCGCAGTTCCGCGAAGCCTACCTGCTGCACACGATTCAGGCCGTCCTTCACGAGCGCGAAATAGATCAGGCGCTCTCCCTGTTCCGCTCGTTCGGGGTGGAGCCCCTTCTGGTTAAGGGATGGGCCGTCGCCCGTCTTTACCCCGAGCCCGGCCTGCGCCCTTACGGGGACGTAGACCTGTGCGTCCCGCCGGAGCAATACCCCGCCGCGCTCTCGGCGCTCGAAAGCTCGGATGGCGAGTGTAACTTCGTCGACCTGCATAAAGGGTCTGCCAACCTCGACTACGCCGACTTCGATGACGTATACGCCCGCTCGCGACTGGTCGCGATGGGCGACGTGAGTGTGAGAGTCCCCTCGCCCGAAGATCACCTTAGAATCCTGTGCATGCACCTCCTGCGGCACGGGGCGTGGAGGCATTTGTGGTTGTGCGACGTAGCGGCGGCTCTGGAATCGCGCGGGCCGGACTTCGATTGGGAAGTGTGCCTCGGGTCGAACAGTCGCCGCTCGGATTGGGTCGCCTGCGCCATCGGCCTCGCGCGCGAGTTGCTGGGCGCGAGAGCCGACGACACTCCCGCGGCCGACAGGGCCGGGAGCCTGCCGGGATGGCTGCTGCCCACGGTGCTCAAACAGTGGAGCGTCCCGTATAAATTCCGGGTGCCGGTGGCGAGCTACCTGCGCCGCCCCTCCGGTTTTCTCAGAGAGATTCGCCACCACTGGCCCAACCCGATTGAGGCGACCATAAACATGAGAGGCCCATTCAATGGGCTGCCGAGATTTCCCTTTCAGGTCGGGGACTCCCTCTCTCGGGCCGCGAAGTTTTTAAGGCTGGTGCCGAAGCTGATGCGAAACAGGTGATGGGTCCGGACCGCTCTACACTCTCACCCTCTTTGAGCCCCCGGTCATTCGCGCGGCAGACCCGTGATCTTCAGGAACACGTCGGCGTCGCTCCCCGAGTGAAAGATCAGGCGCACCTCTTTCAGAAAAGCGTCAGCCGCCAAAAAATCTCTGATGGCTTCGGACGAGACGGCTGCGGCCTCTCCGCGCGGGTAGCCGAAGGCTCCGGTCGAGACGGACGGGAAGGCCACGATCCTGAGGGCGTGTCGGGCCGCGAGCGCGAGCGAATTCCTGTAGCATGAAGCGAGTAACTCCGCCTCGCGCCCGCCTTCCCTTCCGTATATAGGGCCGACCGTGTGGATTACGTAACCCGCCGCGAGATTGCCCCCGCTCGTGATGACGGCTTCACCCGTCGGCAAGCCGTCCGGGAGCCGCGTGCGGCGAATCTCTTTACACTCTTCGAGAATGCGCGGGCCGCCCGCCGAGTGGATCGCCCCGTCAACGCCCCCGCCCCCGAGAAGCGAGGAGTTCGCGGCGTTCACGATGGCGTCGACCCTCTGAGCGGTTATGTCCCCGACGACGACGCTGACCCGCCCGCCCAGAAAAGATTCTATGATGCCAGAGTCGTTTATCATCTCAATGATTCCCGGCCGCCCCTGATCGAACCGCTTTCACCCTGACAGTGTAACATCACGAAGCCTTCGGCAGACCACCCGCCCGCTTCTTCAACTTCATTTTCATCTCCAGAACTTTAGGCCCGAGCGGGCATGCGACCTCCCCGGACAACTCGCCGCCGACGGAGCGGACCCGCAGAGGGAAGAGGCCCGAGGGGGAGGCCAGCGTCAGGCGCGCCCCATCTCCGTTCACGGTCACGGCGGCAATCTTCAGCCTCTCCGAGACGGGTGCCCCGGTGCGGCGCGCGAATTCGGAGAGCGGGCCCGGCGTCGACATCCAACCTTCGTAACCGCCCTTCGCGCGCACGAGCTCGATCTTACCCGCTTTCGACTGGGCGGGGGATTCGACGACGTAATCGTAGACTCCCGCGAGGTCGAGCCGCGCTCCCTTGCGCTCGCGCGCTTCGGCGACCTCGACGAAGGGCTCGGCGAGGGCTAGGGCCGTCTGCTCGACCGCCGGGGGCGTCTCTCCGAGGTTGGAGAGCAGGGCTATGACGACGCCGGTGTCGGGGAAGATCACGATGACGCTGCGGCCCCCGCTGATGCTTCCGGCGTGATGGATGACCCGGCGCTTCATCGAGTCGGAGCCGATGCGCCAGCCGACCCCGACCCCCGTCTCTTTCCCGTCGGCCGTGCGTTGCGGGGTGAAGAGCAGGTCGAGCGTCTCTCGCTCGAAGAAGCCGGGCCGCAGGTGAGTCGAGCCGAAGAGGACGAGGTCTTCGGCGGAGGACAGGAGACCGCCGCCTGCCCATTTATAGCTCGAATCGACGTAGGCCGCGTTGGACTGTTTGCCTCCGGGACCGCGCTGGTAGAAACGAGTCCGGTCGGGGATGATCGCCTCGGTCCGATCCGCGCAGGTCTGTCTCATCCCCAAAGCCTGAAATAGTTCCCTGTCCATGTACTCAAGAAATCCGAGCCCCGACGCGCCCTCTACCACCTGACTGATGAGGGTGTAGCCGAAGGTCGAGTAGTGATACCGCGTGCCGGGCGGGGCGACGAGCGGGTCGTCCTGAAATATTTTCAGGGAGTCGAGCACCTTATCGTAATGCTCGAAATCGATGTTGCGGCCATTGGAGAAATCTTTAGGCTGGTAGTGGCGGATGCCCGCGAGGTGTCCCGCCAGCTGTCGCGTCGTGATGGGAGCCCCCTTGTCGGGAAAGGTCGGCACGTATTTTTGAATGGGGGCGTCGAGGTCGAGCTTGCCCGCCTGATGCAAGCGCGCGACGGCGGCGGCGGTCAGGACCTTCGAAACGCTGCCCAGACGAAAGCGGGTCCGAGGCGTCACCGGGACCCTCTGCTCGATGTCCGCATAGCCGAACCCTTCCGACCAGACCACCCGCCCCTGCACCCCGACCGCGACCGACAGGCCCGGAACTCCCGACGCCTTAATGAACTCGCGCGCGGACGCCTGCCCACCTTTGATCGCCTCGTTGTAGACGGCTGGCGCGGCCCGCCCGCCCGAGGCCGCCTTCCCTTCCGGAGTCGCGACGCGCCCGGCGAGGAAAGCACTGCCGCTCCCCGCCAGGGCTAAAACCGTCAAGGCCGCCGCCATGGAATAAAATCTTTTCATAGTAGATGAACGCCTTTCACAAGCCATCCGAAAAAACGGATTCGACAAAACCGGATTTAACACTCGCCCTGCCGTAATCGACTACGGAATAGAACGACCGGTATAAAAATAAAGGTGCAATAAAAAGCGGCTTCGGCCCCCGGTGTTGGCCGCCGGGGCCGGGATGTTATATCCTTCTTCGCCGATGAAGTTTCTACCGCTCACAGTAAGCTGCCCGTCCTGCGGGTCCGGAGACGTGGTCTACAGCTGCACGCCGGACTGCTGCTTCAATCACGTCTGCAACGCCTGCCTCGCCTCGTTCGAACTGTCCACGAAGGACCTCGGGGAGAAGCTCGCCTCGGGCTCGCCCGAACCCGCCGAGAGGGACTCCTGCGCGCCGACCGCCGCCTGCGCCCGATGCGGGAGCTTGCAGTTGCTCATGGTCGAAGGCGGCGACAGCGTGGGCCGGATGGCCTGTTCTTCCTGCCACACGCTACTTGAGTTGGAGTTCGTGAAAGATTAATATCTCTGTTTTTCAGGGCGATTGATCCTCAATTCTTTAATTCCTTTTCCAGGGGAGAGAGTTCATGTTTGTCGCGATTCTCGTTTCGACCATCCTGCTTGTGGGCCTCGGCGTCTTCGCCTTTTTTTACCTACAGGTGAAAAGGAACAGGCGGCCCGACGCCGAGCGACCTTCCCTTGATAAGGCCGGTTCGCTGTCCGACTGCGCCAGGTGCGGGCAGAGGCGGCTCATCGTTCAGAAAGAGGCGGGGCTCTGCGCCTCCTGCTGGAGCGCGCTCAGGACCAAGCAGGTTTGATGGGGCGGTCTTTAAAAGGCATTAATTGCGCGGATTTATTAAGCCATTCCGCTTGACATGCCTTGCCGCCTTGCAATAGCATTTGAACTCCTTACTGATGGACGCCTTTAGATACTTTGAATTCAAGCCGGGTAGAACCTAGCTCTGATGGGACATTGAAGGCCAGCCGGGACGGTCCGCTGTTGAACGGCAAGCTCGCCTTGGTGTCCTGATGTTATTTCTAGGCGCTGTTTGCCATTGATCCGACCTGTCGTCGCAGCATTATCGACCTGTCGAGGGCTACGCCCAACCGTTTCCTGCCGGTCGAGAATTCACGTTAATTAATGACCGGCTCGAAACTGCTTGCACTTTTGGTTTTGACGGAAGCCGCAGGGGCTCTAAGAACGAGGCTTCCGTCCGGACCTGACATCGGCGGTGTGCGGCACTGACACGCGCTGAAATATTTGAATTTCAAACGAGGTGAATAGATGTCCACTAACCCAAACGACAATTCCGCAGCAAAAACGCCCATCTCACTCGTCAATATAACTTCGAAGGAAGAAGTGATAAGACAAAAGGTCGAACAGGAGCGTGCGAGGTTGGCGCGGGAGATGGGAATTGACGCTCAGGTAAGGCAGCACTTCATGAAGCCTGTTGAAAATCCTTTCACCAGAAGCCAGCGCGAGCACACCACCCTGCTCTTCGGCGGCCTGACCTGGAAGCACGAGTACCTGATCCACGGAGCGCTCGAAGGGCTCGGCTACAAATGCGAGTCCGTGCCCACGCCCAACGTCCAAGCTTTCCAGCTCGGCAAAGAGTACGGCAACAACGGCCAGTGCAACCCGACTTACTTCACCGTCGGCAACCTGGTCCAGCACCTTCAGAGCCTTGAAGAGAAGGGCATGTCCCGGCAGGAGATCATCGACAAATACGTATTCTTCACGGCCGGGGCCTGCGGCCCTTGCAGGTTCGGCATGTACGAGGCGGAGTACCGGCTCGCCCTCCGCAACTCGGGCTTCGACGGCTTCCGCGTCATGCTCTTCCAGCAGTCGGGGGGCCTTGACCAGTCGGAGGCGGAGGCCGGGCTCGACATGAACGTCGACTTCTTCCTGGCCATCCTGAACGCGATGAACATGGGCGACATGGTCACGGACGTCGGGTATCAGGTCCGCCCGTTCGAGGTCGAGAAGGGCGAGGCCGACGCCGCCATCGGCGAGTGCATGGACTTCCTCCACGAGATATTCAAGACCCACCGCAAGTTCACCCTCGAAGGCAAGGTCGGCAGCTTCGTCAAGAACCTGCCCAAGGTCGGCGGCACGGCCGAGTACATGGGTAAGTTCATCGACCAGCTCTACGGCACCGACTACACCGACGCCCTGAAGGCCGTCGGGGACCGCCTCGGCAAGGTCAAGGTCGACCGCACGCGCGTCAAACCCATCGTCAAGATAACCGGCGAGTTCTGGGCGCAGACGACCGAGGGCGACGGCAACTTCAACATGTTCAGGTTCCTTGAGCGCGAGGGCGCGCAGGTCCTGGTCGAGCCCATCGGCACCTGGATCATGTACATGATCCACCAGGCCAAGCAGTCCAAGCACGACCGCAAGGGCGTGACGAAGGAGGAGGCCATGCCCTCGGCGTGGAGGCTCGACAAGCGCATCAAGAACGAGGTGCAGATGCGCAAGGCCACGGCCAAGCTCACCCTGGCCGAAGGGATCTTCCGCCGCGAGTGGAACCGCCTCCGCGAGGCGCTCAACGGCATCCCGCACGACCTGACCGATCAATACGAGCTCCAGCGCATGGGGCACCCCTTCTACAACTCGCGCGCGGGCGGCGGCGAGGGCCACCTCGAAGTCGCGAAGAACATCTACTACTCCAACAAGGACCTGGCCCACATGGTCCTCTCCCTGAAGCCATTCGGCTGCATGCCTTCGACCCAGTCGGACGGCGCGCAATCGGCGGTCGTCAACCTGTATAAAGAGATGATCTACCTGCCCGTCGAGACTTCGGGAGAGGGCGAGATCAACGCGCACAGCCGCGTGCAGATGGCCCTCGGCGAGGCCAAGGTCAAGGCCAAACAGGAGATGGCCCGCGTGCTCGAAGAGACCGGCCTCACCCTCGACCAGGTCCGCGAGTACCAGGACGCGCACCCCGAGCTTCAGAGCGCGCTCTACAAGGTGCCGCACCACAAGGGGGTAATCGGGAGCGCCGCCAACTTCGTCAAGCACGTCTCGGAGCTGATGAAGAAGGAGGGTCGCGCGGGCGCGTCCAATTACGCCGCCGACTAGCTCTTCAAGCGCCGGGTGGACGAGAGCCCGCCCGGCGCTCCGACTTTTTATACCGAGCTTGAGAGCCGATTTTCTGGAGTTAGGAGACTATGACCCGAACTTACGACAAACTATTCATAGGTCTGGACGTGGGGTCCACGACCGTCAAGGCCGTCGTCGTCGACCCGGTGAGCGACGAGATAATCTGGAGCGATTACCAGAGGCACGACACGAAGCAGCCGGAGAAGTGCCTTGAGTTTTTAAAACGCATCGAGGCCGAGTTCCCCGTCCCCGACGAGAACGTGCGGGTGTTCATCACCGGGTCGGGCGGCAGCGGCATCGCCCCGCGGATCGGCGCGAAATTCGTTCAGGAGGTCAACGCCGTGTCGCTCGCCGTCGAGAAGCTCTACCCCGAGGCCGGGTCCGTGATCGAGCTGGGCGGGCAGGACGCGAAGATAATCATCTTCAAGGAAGACCCGGAGACGGGCAAGAAGAAGAAGATCCCCTCGATGAACGACAAGTGCGCGGGCGGGACGGGCGCGGTCATCGACAAGATCAACGCCAAGCTGCGGATCCCCGGCGACAAGCTCTGCGACATGGGCTACCACGGCCTGAAGCTGCACCCGGTCGCGGGCAAGTGCGGGGTCTTCGCCGAGACCGACATCAACTCGCTCCAAAAGATGGGCGTGCCGCCCGACGAGCTGATGGCCTCGCTCTTCGAAGCCATAATCGGCCAGAACCTCGCCGTGCTCACGCGCGGGAACACCCTGCGCCCGCACGTCCTCCTGCTCGGCGGCCCGAACACCTACATCCGCGGCATGGTCGAGGGGTGGAAGTACAACATCCCTAAGGTCTGGGAGGAGCGCAACTACCCGCTCCCCGAAGGCGTAGACCCGCAGGACCTCATTAAGGTCCCGGACAACGCCCAGTACTTCGCGGCCATAGGCGCGGTCGAGTTCGGCAAGAGCGAGGACGAGAGCGTCGGCGTCTACCTCGGCTACGCGGACCTCGAATACTACATCACCTACGGCCGCATCGAGGAGAAGCAGAAGGCCGGGGGCAAGGGGCTGTCGGAAAGCGAACAGGAGCTCCTGGCATTCAAGGAGCGGTACAAGAGCAAGAAATTCATCCCCGCGACCTTCCAGCCCGGACAGGTCGTCGAAGGCTTCCTGGGGCTGGACGGCGGCTCGACCTCGACAAAGACCGTCCTGCTCGACAAAGACCGCAACGTGCTCGTGAAGACCTACCAGCTGTCGAAAGGCAACCCGATTGAAGACACCAAGGAGGTCTTCGCCAAGCTCGAAAAACAGGTCGCGGACCAGGGCGCGACGCTCAAAATATTGGGCGTCGGCACCACCGGCTACGCGAAGGACATCCTGAAGGACACCCTGGCCGCGGACGTGGCCCTGGTGGAGACGGTCGCGCACACGGAATCGGCCTTGCAGTTCTACAAGGACGTGGACGTGATCGTGGACGTGGGCGGGCAGGACATCAAGCTGATAATCCTGAAGAACCGGCAGGTGAAGGACTTCAAGCTGAACACGCAATGCTCGGCGGGCAACGGCTACTTCCTGCAATCGACGGCCGAAGGCTTCGGCATGAAGATCGAGGATTACGCGGACATCGCCTTCAGCGCCCAGTCGATGCCGACGTTCGGCTACGGCTGCGCGGTCTTCATGCAGTCCGACATCGTCGACTTCCAGAGGCAGGGGTGGAAGCCCGAGGAGATCATGGCCGGCCTCGCCGCCGTGCTCCCGAAAAACATCTGGCTCTACGTCTCACAGATCCCGAACATCTCGGCCCTCGGCAGCAACTTCGTCCTCCAGGGCGGCACGCAGCACAACCTCGCCGCCGTCAAGTCGCAGGTCGATTTCATCGAGTCCCGCTTCAAGGGCAAGTCGGTCGAGCCGCGCATCATCGTCCACGAGCACTGCGGCGAGTCCGGGGCCATCGGGGCCGCCATCGAGGCCGTCCGCCTGTGGGAGAACGGGATGCGCTCGAACTTCATCGGGCTCGACAACGTCGAGAAGATCAGCTACGTCACGCACCGCAACGAGGACACGCGCTGCTACTTCTGCAAGAACAAGTGCCTCCGCACCTTCATCGACGTCAAGGTGAACGACGGGACGGTCGACGCGGAGCCCCCGCGCAAGTCTAAGATACCGATCCTTCCGGGGGTCAAGCGGCTCATAGTCGGCAACTCGTGCGAGAAGGGGCTGGTCGAAGACGTCGCCGACATGAAGGTGATCAAGAAGGGGCTCGATCAGGTCAAGACCGCGAACCCGAACTTCGTGGAGATCGCGGCCAAGGCCGTGTGGCGCAGCTTCAACCCGCCCGCGGTCTCCGACCCGCCCGCGAAGTACGCATTCACGAAATCGCAGAGGCAGCGGAACGAGCTGCTTGCCGGGCGCGAGAGCCTGCGGATCGGCATACCCCGCGTGCTCAACCAGTACTCGGTCAACCCGCTCTTCTCCGCCTACTTCGAGAGCCTCGGGGTCAAGCCGAACAACCTGGTCTACTCGGACTACACGACCGAGCAGCTTTACAAGGATGGCGCGAAGCGGGGGGCGATAGACCCGTGCTTCCCGTCCAAGGTCGGCATCCCGCACGTACACAACCTGCTCCAGGTCCACCACAAGAAGAAGCCGCTCGACATAATCTTCTTCCCGATGGTGGACTCTCTGACCTCGGACCTCGTCAACACTCAGAGCCGCCGCGCGTGCCCCACGGTCACAGCGACGCCCGAAGCCGTGAAGGCCGCGTTCATCAAGGAGGGCGACCTCTTCGCGGAGCTGGGCATCAAGTACATGAACCCGATTGTGATGGTCGACCAGCCGCGCCTGCTTGAGAAGCAGATGTTCGACGCCTTCAAGGACATACTCGGGCTCACGCAGGAAGAGAACCACCGCGCCGTCGAAGAGGGGTACAAGGCGATGGACACGTTCAACAACGTGATCCTGCGCGGGGAGGCGCGCAAGGTGCTCGACCAGCTCGAAGCCGAAGACCGGCTCGGCATCGTCCTGCTCGGACGCCCCTACCATAACGATCCGGGGATCAACCACGAAATCCTCGAAGAGTTCCAGAAGATCGGCTACCCCGTGTTCACCATGGACTCTCTGCCCATAGACGAGGACCTGATCTGGCGTCTGTTCGGGGACGAGGTGGAGGCGGGGCTCATCACGCACCCGATGGACATCCAGGACGTGTGGAAGAACTCCTACTCCGAGAACACGAGCCGGAAGGTCTGGGCCGCCAAGTACACCGCGCGCCACCCGAACCTCGTCGCCCTCGAACTCTCCTCGTTCAAGTGCGGCCACGACGCGCCGATCTACACCGTGGTCGAAGAGGTCGTGCAGAACTCCGGCACGCCCTACTTCTGCTTCAAGGACATCGACGAGAACAAGCCCACCGGGTCCATCAAGATACGTGTGGAGACGATAGGCTACTTCCTCAAGCGGTACCGGGAAGACATGGTCAAGAACAAGGGCAAGGTCAAGACGCTCGAAGAGCGCATGGCCGAGTACGAGAAGATGCTGCGCCTTCAGCTTGAGCTTGAGGCTCAGGCCCAGGAGGCCGCGAGGCCGCGCCTCTCCCTCCCCGTCCTCTCCAACAACGTTTCGTTCGGAGACCGGCCGGGCGCGGCGGGTGACTAACACTTAACCTTTAACCTTCAGCTTCAGGTGTCGGCGTCCCGACACCTGAAGCTCTGCTTTAGATTATGCGCGAATCAGACAAGGTAATGTTCGAGATTTACCGTGAGGCGAGCTATAACCGCAGGTACACGGTCGTCTACTTCACGGAGCTGAACGATCATAACAAAGAGAGCGAGATCAACCGGGCGCTCATGGGCGATCACTTTTACGACGGCTTCCTCTACGAGAGCCGCAAGGAAGAGGCCAAGGCGGTCATCGACCGCGCCCTCGCACGCTTGAACGACGGCGAGCAGGTGTCGCCGGAAGAGGTGGAGAGGGAGCTGGCCGAGTTTATGGCGTGACCTCAGTTATGGGCGAAAAGAATCGGCGAAAGAGCTGGCTGAGAGAGTTAGTGGATTTCGCGCTCGACCGGGACATCGGTGCCGAGATCGAGCGCCAGCATGACATACTCGAAGCCGCCCCCGGTTCGGCCAGAGCCCACCTCGACCTCGCGATACTTCACGTCAGCAGGCGCGACCCCGCGCAGGCCATCGCCCACTGCGAAGCGGCCCTGGCCATAGACCCATCATTCGCCCCGGCCTACAGCAAGCTGGGCGAGATCCACATCAGCCTTGGCGATTACGAGCAGGCCGGCCGGTATGCGGTGAGGGCCGCCGAGTGCGGGGACCGGACGCTGCTTGAGATGTTCGAGCGCTACCCCGGCGTCGCCTCCTTCACCCGCAAGCCGGACGACCCCTCTGGGGGCGCGGCCGGGTGACCGCCGCTCGGGTCGCGGGGCGGGCGGCAGCCATGAACGAGAGAATGGCTATGGCCATAGCCATTCCGTTATTGACAGGACTTCATTAAAAGTCGGCGAGGAGACAAAACACATGCATAAACCTGTAAAGTATGTGGAGAAGGGATTGACTTACGTGGCGACCGCGACATGGTTCGCCTTCGAAAGGCTTAATCGTATCAGGCAAAACCCCAACTTCACGCCGAAGTGGTCTGACAAGCCGCTGCTGAAATCCTACCAGAAGACCAAGCCGCCCCTGGGCTGGCCCCGCACGACCGACTCCCTCTGCCCGCGCTGCGTACCCGAGATCCGCCAGCAGATCATCGACGGCAAGCT
>DASQDI010000075.1:0-14516 GCA_035634255.1 Blastocatellia bacterium | reverse complement strand
AATCGGCATGTCACCGTCCACTCCCAGGCTGAAGACTATCTCGGCAAAGCCGTTCGTGTTGGAGTTCCTCAGGTGGAACGTGCCGTCGCGGTAGACTCCTATCGTGTCGGTCCCATCCCCGTTCCAGTCTCCAATGATCGGCCTGTCTCCCGGCAGCCCGTACGTCAGCAGGATGTCAGCGAACCCGGTCGTGTTGGAGTTCTTCAGGAACAGAGCGCCGTTCGACGGGCGGAACACGCCGGTGGTGACTACCCCGTCCCCGTCCCAGTCCCCGGCTATCCCAACGTCACCCGGAATACCTAGCTCGAAGACGAGGTCGGGCGCGCCGGCGGTGTTTGAATTTCTGAGGAAGAATGTGCCGTTTCTGTAAACGCCGATTGTGTCGATGCCGTCGCCATTCCAGTCTCCCACAACCGGCTGGTCTCCGGGCGCTCCGAAGGTGATGGCGGAGTCGGCGAAGCCATTGGTGTTCGTATCGCGCAGCAGGAAGGTGCCGTTGCGATAGACTCCGATTGAGTCTACGCCGTCCCCGTCCCAGTCGCCTGCGACGGGGTAGTCGTTCGGGATGCCGTAGGTGAGCAGCAGGTCTGCGAAGCCGGTGGAGTTGGAGTTCTTCAGGAAGAGCGAGCCGTTCGACGGGCGGAATACTCCCGTGGTCGTCGCATTCCGGGTAGGCGGCAGGGTGACGAAGATGGGGTGCGTGCCCGCCGTCACCGTGATCCTGCCATTCGACGCGGGTACGGTCGCGGTGACGTTGCGCCAGTCGCGCGTGGTCGCGCTCGCGGCGGTCGTCGGAATCTCGACCTGCGGGGAGCCCGTGAGCGACCACACGGCATGCACGGTCGCCGCCGAGCCGCGGTAGATTTGATTCACGACCGAAGGCCCCGATTCGAAGGTGAGATCGTCGAAGTAAACGCTGCCGCTGCCGACGGGTGACCCGGCCGACCATGGCCGCAGGGTCAACCCTCCGAACCTTATCGGGTAATCGATCACCTTGTCGTTGTCCCCGCCCCCGCTCGATATGAGAGAGGACGCTCCCTGAGGCCCATCCATGTAGTAGGTGTACTCGCGCCATTGCGTGCCGACGATCAGCCCGACGAAGGCCTCGAAGTTCTCGCCCGTCGAATCGCGGAAGGCGACCATCAGGCCCGGAGCCGGCCCGCCCGTGCCTCGCGCCCAGAGCTTGAACCGGGTCGGCGTGCCGGAGACGTTAAGGAAGAGGCTCGGGCTGGGCGCGACGATCACCGCGCCGACCATCGAGCCATTAAGGTTGTAGTTGATCCTGCCCGAAAATGATCCCGTGTGCGCGGCCTCGGACGCTTTCGCGAAGGAGCCGGTCGCGCCTCCCCCCATGAACACTTCGTACTGCTGCGCGCCTTCGAAGTTGTCCATCATCTGCGAGCTTGCCGGAGGCGGCGGCTGATTCCGCAGGTACTTCGCGCCCCCGAGCGCGGTCGTCATCGCCTGGTACGCCGCGAAGGACATCTTCTGAGCTCCATTGATCTTGAGCAGCATGCCGTAATTGTCCGACGCCACGTTGGGGTCTCCGGCCCCGAAGTCGAGGAAGTCCGTCCATATGACTCCGGGCACGTCTCTGTACGCGCCCTGAAGGAGCATCGAGCGGATGAGGTAGGCAGCCTGTGTCTCTTCGTTCACTCCTATGCTTGTAGTAGGAGCCGTCGGCCAGCCGTACTCGGTCACCCAGATTGGCTTGCCGCCCGCGCGCCTCTGCGACACGTCGCGCAGGGAGGCGAGTCGGATCGTCGTGAGCGCGCTCACTTCGGGCGCGGCGGGGTTCGGGACCGCGACGTTCGCGTAGTTGTGCGCGGCGATGGCGTCGAAGAAGGGCGCGCCGCCCGCGTCGATCAGGGCGTTGAGGAAGGTCGGGTCCGTGGCCGCCATGATTACGGTCGCCGTCGGGTCTTCGGCTTTGATCGCGGTGTAGGCCCTCTGAAGCAGGTTCTTATACTCGGTGACTCCGGGGACCGGATGCCAGAACTCGTGGTCGTCCACGTTCGGCCATATCTGCCAGTGCTTGATGCGGTCCTTATAACGGCTGACCGTCGCGGTGACGAAGGCGGCCCATGCGTTTAGCCCCGCCGTGGTGGTGGTCGCGTAGATGAAGTAGTTCGGCGCTGAAGGGTTCGAGGAATAAAACTGCGGGGTGTAGTTCAATTGCCCGATTATCGAGATGTTTCGGGCGACCAGATTATTGACGAAGGTGTCCTGATTGCTGAAGCTGTACGCGCCCGGCGAAGGCTCCATGTTGGGCCACGAGAAGTCCTCGCGCGCCCATTTAACTCCCGCCTGCTGGGCCAGCTGCCCGACGGAGGGCTGGAGGTGGGCCTGAGTGAACCCGAGCACATGCCCCGCGCCGAACTTGTCCTTCGCGGCGGGCTGCGCCATCTGAAGGCCGCTTTGCGGCGCGGCTTCCGCTTCGGGGGAATCGGGCCAGCTTTGCGCGCGCGCGGGCGCGAGCGAGGCGCCGAGCGCAAGGCAGACCGATAGCGAAATGGATAAAATCTTTACCTTCATCGAATCCTTCCTGATATTCACATGTCCGGGGGAGACTTAAATAATACCACCTGGACGCAATTCATGTAGGGGCAGAGGAGAGGTTTCGATTTTGACCGCCCGGCCGAAAGGGACTGAAGCCTCCGAGAGGTCTTCAGTCCCTTTAAAAGTTGATTTGCGATTTACCCGTTATTGGAGCCCGTCCCAGTCACCCGCAATCGGCATGTCACCCGGCACTCCGAGCGCGAAGACTATCTCCGCGAACCCATTCGTGTTCGAGTTGCGAAGCATGAACGTGCCATCGCGGTAGACTCCGATGGTGTCAACGCCGTCGCCGTTCCAGTCCCCGGTGACCGGCTTGTCGCCCGGCAGCCCGTAGGTCAGCATGATGTCGGCGAACCCCGTGGCGTTCGTGTTCTTTAAGAACAACGCCCCGTTCGCCGGGCGGAACACGCCCGTGGTGACGGTCCCGTTCCCGTCCCAGTCGCCCGAGATGGGCACGTCTCCCGGATTGCCCAGACTGAAGACTATCTCCGGGTCACCCGGAGTGTTTGAGTTGCGGAGCATGAACGTGCCGTTCCGGTAGATGCCGATAGTGGTGGTGCCGTTCCCGTCCCAGTCCCCGACTATGGGCTGGTCTCCGGGCATGCCGAACGAGACTACGATGTCGGCGAACCCGTTTGTGTTGGAGTTGCGGAGCAGGAAATCCCCGTTGCGGTAGACTCCTATGGTGTCGATGCCGTCCCCGTTCCAGTCGCCCGCGACCGCGATGTCACCCGGTACGCCATACGTGAGCAGGAGGTCGGCGAAGCCCGTAGAGTTTGAATTCTTTAAGAAGAGTGATCCGTTCGATGGCCTGAATACTCCCGTCGTCGTGGGCCGAATCGTGGGAACGGGAGGAGGCCCGTTGACGTTGATCGGGACGTTTGTGGACATGCCCCCGAAGAATCCCATGCCTTCTTTAAACATCCTCCACTGGAAGTTGAACGGCCCGCCGCTGGAAGGAGCGGTCACGTCGAATGTGAATATGGCGCTTCCGCCCGGCGCGACGGAACTCGGCAGACTGACGCGATTCATGCCCCAGTTCATGTTATCGCCGGGATTCTGCGAGCCGAGCTTGTAGGTGCCCGCGGTCCAGGTGTTGGTGCCTGAGTTCCGCATCCTGACGCTGACCCTGACGACATCGCCCGAGTTCATCGACGTAGGCACGGACTGGGAAACGAAGGAGGCGTCATCGGTTCCGCCCCCGGCCCCGCCGGTCACGTTCACGGAGACGTTGGTGCTCGTCGCGCCGAACCATCCGGTCGCGTCCTCAAGCATCCTCCACTGGAAGTTATAACTGCCCGCGCCGGGAGGGGCGGTCACGTTGAAGGTGAAGGTCTTCTGCGCGCCCGGAGCCACGGCCGAAGTGAGGTTGACCTGACTGAACCCCCAGGTCGTGTTGCCCGACGGGTTCTGCGAGCCGAGCTTGTAAGTGCCCGCCTCCCAGTTGGTCGAGCCGGTGTTTCTCATCGTCACGGAGACGCTCACGCTCTGGCCGGCCGTCATCGTCGTCGGCACGCTCTGCGACACGAACTCGGCGTTGTTGGTCGGGTTCCCGCCTCCCACCGAAATGGCCACGTTGTTCGAGGGCTGCCCGAAGAAGTTGACGCCCGTCTGGAACGTCTGCCACTGGAAGTTGTACGTGCCCGGCGCCGCGGGCGCGAAGGCCGTGAAGGTGATGTCGAGAGTCTCTCCGGGGTTGATGAACAGCGTGGTCGGCACGACCTGATCGCCTCCCCACGTGGTGTTGTTCGCGGGGTTCTGCGAGACCAGCTTGAACCCGCCCAGGCCGTTCCAGGGCTGGGTGCCCGTGTTGAGCCATTTGAAGTTCGAGTTGAAGGACTGGCCCGGCAGCGCGGTCGCCGGGACCGTCTGACTCACCAGCTGAGAGTTGTACTGCGTCGAAGCCTGGCCCACCGATATGGTCAGGGCTTTGGTCGCGGTCGCCCCCGCGTTGTCCGTGGCCTGGACCGTGAAGTTGTAATTCCCGTCGGTCGTGGGCGTGCCGGTGATGCCCGCCGTGGTCGCGCTGGTGCTGGCAATGCTCAGGCCGGGAGGCAGGCTGCCCGCCGTGACCTGCCACGTGTAGGGCGACGTGCCGCCTATCGCGGTGACCTGGCCGGAGTAAGCCGAGCCGGTGGTCGCGCCCGCAAGCGTCGTGGTCGTGATGGTCAGAGGCCCGCCGGTCGCGGGGTAGATGAAGCGTATGCCCGCCTGATCGTCCGAGAAGATCGAAGCGCAGCGGCCGTTGAAATGGGCCGTGGGAGCCATTGTCGCGTTCCCGTCCGCCGAATGGCCGAGGCCGAGCGCGTGGCCGATCTCGTGCGTCGCGACCTCGCGGACGTTGCAGGGGATCGTGAAGAAGCAGCTAGCCCACGGGTTGAACGACACGAACCCCTGAGTCACCCTCGCGAACGTCACCCCGTTGACGACGCGGGTGCTGGAGCTGATCTGGCTGAAGCCTCCCCACGCGAGCGTGCCTGAGCAGGTCGGGCTCGCGGAGTTGTACCCGTCGCAGTTATCGAAGACCACCCCGATCCCCGCGAGGCCCGTGTAGCAATTCGTCATCGTCCCGCCGCTCTGGACCTGCAGGGCGCAGCCGGGGACGCCGGTCCATGCCCCCATCGCCGCCTCAACGTCCTGAAGCGTGGATGCGCCGGGCGCGCCCGCGAGCTTCACCTTGGCGACCACCGGCAGCCCCGTGTCGGGCTCGAACCAGCGCCTCGGCGGGTTGGTGATGAAGGTGAACTGCGGGGTGATTTTGCCGTCTTTGACTTTCGAGCCGTACTCTTCCGGCACCGCGCGCATGGGGAGGCCGCTGTAGTACCTCTGGTCGAAGGCGACGGAGCGGTCCCAGTTCGCGGACAGCCGGCTCCTGATCATGGCCACGAAGCTCGAAAGCTCCATGCGCTCGGTTATGGTTTTGGACGGCTGGCCGTCCTTGCCCTGGATTTGCAGCTTGATGATGTTGGTGTCGGTGACGGTCCGGGTGGCGATCTCTCTGCCCGTGATCCCGTCCCTTGAGATCGTGTACTTGCCTAGGAAGAGGTGGTGGACTTTGAGGCTCCCGTCCGGCCACGTGTCGAGGTAGACGACGGTCTTTTCGCCCACCTTGAATTCCGGGTTGCCGAATATCGTCGTCGAGTACTCGCCCGACTGGCCCCCGAGCAGCTTGATGACGATCTTGCGCTCCGTCACCTGCCCCTTGAGCACTTCCTGCACTTTCAATTTTACGTACGTGTAAACCTTGTTCTGTTCCGGCTCGTAGGTGGAGGCCATGGAGAGGACTTTGCCCCTCACGATGGCCCTCGCCCCTACGATCAGGTCGTCGTCGGAGGGGACGATCACGGTGGTCGCCGTGCCGGTCCGGGCCAGCGATATAATAGCTATGAATAAAAAGAGTAACTTTAACCCGCCGTGCTTTAGAACGCGCTGCATAACTTGCCTCCCGCGGACGAAGCGTCGCCGCCTCACCTCGATATTGATACAAGCTGGAATCCTGCTAGAGCACTTTGACGCGTTCCCACATACCAGAGGGCATTAATTGTCCGGCCATCAATATCTGTTGCAGGCTCTCTGGCATCGCCTCTCGTCCCAACAGTCGATGCTTGATCTCTATTTATTTCGTCGCTCTGCGAGGGGGCATGCATGCCAGGGGATACAAGCCTTCGAAACATCCGGGGCGCTGTAAAAAGAGATGATGAGGCTTGTAATTCAATGTGCCTGGCTATTGCCTGAGTTACTGCTTAGGGGCTAATAGAGCTTCGATGGCTGCAAATTTAAGCACAATACTCCGCCTTAATCAATCGTATTTCTTAGCTTTTTTGTAATTTATTTTCCGCCCGGAGGCAAATCGCAAATGGAGACCGAATGGGGGAGGCGAAAATAACGGTTAACCCCGATCCTATAACCCAAGGTAGTGATCGATCACTTCTCTGGACGGGCCGACCTTACTGACCCGCCCGTCCTTCATGAGTATGGTCCTCTGGCACAGCTGCGCGATCATCTCCATGCCGTGGCTGACGAACAGGACGGTCCGGCCGCTTTTGGTCACGTCGTCCATCTTGCCGAGGCACTTCTTCTGGAAGCTGGCGTCTCCGACGGCCAGCACCTCGTCGACGATCAGGATGTCCGGGTCGAGGTGCGCGGCGACGGCGAAGGCGAGGCGCACGTACATCCCGCTCGAATAGTACTTAACGGACGTGTCGAGGAACTTGTCGATCTCGGCGAAGGCGACGATCTCGTCGAACTTGCGCGCGATCTCGCGCCGCTTCATCCCGAGCACCGCGCCGTTCAGGTAGATGTTCTCTTTGCCGGTCAGGTCGGGGTGGAAGCCCGTGCCGACTTCGAGCAGGCTCGCGACCCGCCCGTAAAGCTCGACGCGGCCGGTCGTCGGGTCGGTGATGCGCGAGAGTACTTTGAGGAGGGTCGACTTGCCGGAGCCGTTCGCGCCGATGATCCCCACGACCTCCGAGGGCAGGACGTTGAAGGTCACGTCCTTCAACGCCCAGATGGTCTCGTCGCCCGAGCGCCCGCCCCGCGCCAGCCTCCTGATCGGCGCGCTGGCCACCCGCGCCAGGGATTCGCGCAGGGTCGCGTAGCGCAGGGCCCCCCGGTGCGCCGGGCTCGTGCCGATGTGGTACCGCTTGCTCAGGTTCTCGACTTTTATGATCGGTCTCATCTGGTCCCGCGGGAAAACCTCATATCACGTCCGCGAAGCTGCTCTCCATGCGCCGGAAGACGTAGACGAAGAAGACTAAGAGCAGGATCGTGACCGCCGTGGAAAAGCCGAGCGCGGCCCAGTCGAACGGCCAGCCGAACAAAGCCGCGCGGAACCCCTCGACGATGCCGGTCAGGGGGTTGAGCGCGATGACCCACCGGTACTCGTCGGGCACGATGCTGAGCGGGTAGATGATCGGCGTCGCGAACATCCAGAGCTGGATCGCGAACGGCAGGGCGTGGCGCACGTCCCTGTACCGCGCGTTCAGGGCCGCGGTCCATGTCCCGACCGCCAGCGCAAGGACCGTCACGAGCAGCACGAGCGGGGGCAGCATCAGCATGCCCCAGGTGAGTCCGAGGCCGTAAAATGGGATGAAGGCCAGCAGCAGCGCGAACGCTATCGAGAAGTCTAGCAGCCCCGCCGCAATCGCCGCCGAGGGGATCAGCAGCCGCGGGAAATACACTTTCGTTATAAGGTTCGAATTCCCGATGAGGCTGTTGCCGCCGTTCGCGAGGGCGTTGGAGAAGAAGGTCCAGGGCAGGATGCCGACGTAGACCCAGATCGGGTAGGGCGCGCCGTCGGACGCGACCCTCACCAGCTTCCCGAAGAAGAAGGCGAAGACGAACATCAGAAACAGGGGCTGTATGATCGCCCAAGCGATGCCGAAGGCCGTCTGCTTGTAGCGCACTTTGATGTCGCGCCACATCAGGAAGTAGAAGACTTCTCTGTAGGCCCACAGGTCGCGCAGGTTGAGCGCGACCCATGACCTGTGCGGCTCTATGACGACGAGAGGCTTTTCGGGCAGGTGATAAAGCGCCTGACCCGAGTCGTAGGCAGGCTCGGCCAGCCCGTCCGTATCTGTTCTTGAAACCGCTCCCATTAAAATCTAAGTCCCTGTTTGACCCGATCTATTCAACTATTAATCCGCTACTCGCGCAAGTGCAATGCGGAGGCGGCCCGGGCGTAAGCCCTCTCACCTCCGGTCACTTCCTCTGGCATTGCTGCTCGACGCTCCTGACCGCCGACACCACTTCGGGCGAGCCCGCCTGCCCCGAGGCCGCGGACCGGGCCGCCGCGATGTGCGGGCCGGACCTGTCGCACTCGACCCCCGACGGGTTCAGGGTGAGCAGCTTTTGCAGCCGCGCCAGCGCGCCGTCGAATTTCTTATCCGAAGCGAGCGCCGCCGCGAGCCTCGCGTTCGCCTCGTAGGAGTTGGGGGAGACTTCGAGCGCCTGCGCCAGCACCAGCTGCTCCCTCGCCGGGTCCTTGCCGCGGTAGAGGTTGGCGAGCGCGAGGTAAGAGTCCATGTTGGGCGCGTACTCGGTTATGGCTTCGTTCAGGAGCCGCTCGGTCGCCGCGTGGTCGCCCATCTCCCACCGCGCCGCCGCCTGCACCGTCTTCAACTGCGAGCGCAGCAGGGCCGGGTTCCGCAGTATGTGCGAGCCCGCCTTCGACCCGAACAGTGTGAGGGCCTGCTCGGCCAGCTCGTCGGCCTCTTTCGGCCTCTTCGAAGCGACGTACAGCTGGGCCAGGGAGAGGTAGACGGGCTCGAAGTCGGGGTCGTTCGCGAGCGCCTGCCTGAATAACTCCTCGGCCCGCCTCGGGTCGCGCCTCATCAGCAGGCCCCCGAAGTTATGCGCGGCGCGCGGCGAGTTCGGGACCGACTCGTAGTTGGCCTGCCAGACGCTGAGCTCGTCCTTCCACTCCCTGTTGCGCATTATGGTCAACACCGCGAACACGGCGCATACGACAAGGACCCCCGCGTAAGCCAGCCTGCGCGACTCCGCGTCCGCGGCCGAAAACTTTTCCACGAGCCGGGCGGCGAGCAGCCCGACGCAGGCCATCGGGAGGTAAAGGTAGTGGTCGGCCACGAGCTCGTGATGCGGGATGATCTGGCTGACCGGGAGCAGTAAGACGAAGTAAGAGAGTATGGCGAAAGACATGACCCGGTCTTTCTTCAACAGCCGCAGGCCCCACGCCAGCGCCGCGCCGACGACCGCCAGAGACAACAGCACCTTCGGCTCAAGGATAGACCTCGACACCTCGAATGCGCCGTAATACTGCGCGATGGGGGTGGGGAAGACGATCTGCTTCAGGTACCACGCATGCACGCGCGCGACGGTGAGTACGTTCGTGTAAAAACTGCCCCCCCAGTACTGCACCCCCTGAACGCCCGCCCGCCCGCTCGCCCGCCTCTCGAAAATCATGTACCACATGTAGGCGAGCCCCGCCGCGACGAGCAGGGCGTAGAGCCACCGGTCTTCCGCGAGCGCCTTCCGCGCGGACGTGAGCGATTTCCTGAGCCAGCCGCCCTCCTGCTCGCCCCACCGCTCGCAGAAGTTCCACATGAAGATGAGGCCGGGCAGAGTCACCGCCATCTCTTTCGACAGCAGGCCGAGCCCCCACAGGCCCATAAAGAGGGCGAAGCCCGCAATCGTGCGCCGCTCGCGGTATTTCAGGTAGGCCAGGAAGCTCGCGACATAAAAGAGGGAGAAGAGCAGGTCGCGGCGGCCCGATATGTAGCTCACCGCGTCGGTCTGGATCGGGTGGACCGCGAAGATCACGGCCGCCACCACCGACGCGACCGCCCCGCCCATGACGCGCCGGGCGAGGAAGTAGACCAGGACCGTGTTCGCCCCGTGGATCAGCAGGTTCGTGAGGTGGAACCCGACCGGGTTATCCCCCCAGATCAGGAAGTCGAGCGCGTAAGAGAGGTTCCGCACGGGCCTGTAGGAATAGAGCAGCATGTCGAAAAAGTGAGACATGCCGCGGGGCCTGCCCTCGATGAGCACGAGCCGGTGGTCGTCGAAGACGAAACCGTTCGCGAGGCTGTTGGCGTAGCAGACGACGACTACCGCGGCCAGAGACCCGACGGTGATGTAGAGGGGAGTCCTGCCGGTGCTCGCGCCCGCCTTCGCCTTGCGACCTGCGCGGGAACTCTTCCTGCTCTTGCTTATCGGGACAGAACCAGCAGCTTTAGCTTTCATACACCGGTATTGCTTCAAAAATATAAATACAGATTACCCGCGGGCGTGGACGCAAGTATTCGCCAAGGGTTATTGACACAAGCCGACGCCGCCAACGCGGCAGATTATGTTTGTATTCAACGTCAGTGACGCTATATCTTATACAAGCGGTTTCGAACGCACAATAGCTGTGACTCACCGGAAAAATGGCCGATAGTAATTTAAAGAAAAGCCCGCCCGACCGCCGGATTTCGATGGTCATCCCTCTGCTCAACGAGAGCGCGTCGCTCGAAGAGCTGCACGCCGACCTGTCTTCCGTGCTCCCGAGCCTCGCGAGCCGGTACGAGATCATCTTCATAGACGACGGGAGCACTGACGGCTCCATCGACGTGCTCAAGAGCTTGAGGGCGCGCGACGGGTGCGTGAAGTACATCCGGTTCAGGAGGAACTTCGGGAAGTCGGCCGCGCTCGCCGCCGGGTTCAGCGCCGCGCGCTACGAAATAATCGTGACCATGGACGCGGACCTTCAGGACCTGCCCGACCAGCTGCCCCTGCTCATGGGCAAGCTCGAAGAGGGGAACGACCTCGTATCGGGCTGGCGGCATTCCCGCAGGGACAGGCTGACCAAGCGCGCGGCTTCGAGGGTTTACAATAAGGTGACTTCGATCCTCACCGGCGTCCGCCTCCACGACATCAACTGCGGCTTCAAGTGCTACAGGAAAGAGGTGCTCGACGAGGTGATGATCTACGGGGAGCGCCACCGCTACATCCCCGTGCTCGCCAGCTACCGAGGGTTCAGGCTCGCCGAAGTGAAGATCAACCACGCGCCCAGAGCCCACGGGAGCTCGCGCTACGGCCTCGGGAGAGTATCCGGCGGGTTCTTCAGCCTGCTCACCGTCATCCTACTGACCCGGTACACCAACAAGCCCCTGCACTTTTTCGGGGTGATGGGCATGGCGCTGGCCGGGGTCGGGACTCTGATCGACTCGTACCTGATCTTCATGCGCGCCTTCTACAAAGAGTGGCTGAGCAACCGGCCCCTCCTGATAATCGGGACCCTGCTCATCATCGTCGGCCTGCAACTCGTGCTGTTCGGCCTTCTCGCGGAGATGATCGCCTTCTCCTACCGCCGAGAGAATGATTACTCGATTGTCGAAACGAGCGAGGACGAAGGCGTGAACGCGGGCGCGGCGCGCGGCATGGGCGCGGACGCGCGCGCGCAGGAGATCATGAAGGAGAAGTCGGGGCGGTGAGGATCACGATAGTCGGGCCCGCTTACCCGCTCAGAGGCGGCATCGCCCACCACGTATACCTGCTCCACCGCTCTCTGACCGAGCGGGGCCATTCGGTGCAGGTCGTCTCCTTCAGCAGGCTCTATCCGGGCCTCCTGTTTCCGGGCAAGAGCCCGATTGATTCCAGCCGCCTGAAGCTCGATCCGGGCGCCCTGCCCCTGCTCGATTCAACCAATCCCGTCACGTGGTTTCGAGCCGCCGGGGCCATAAAGAGTTTCGCGCCCGACGCGGTGATCATCGAGTGGTGGCATCCCTTCTTCGCGCCCCTCGTGGGAGTCCTCGGCAGACTCCTGAAAAAGTCGCGGAAGCCGCGGGCGCATCTCGTCATCGAATGTCACAACATCTTTCCGCATGAGCGGACGCCTCTGGACCGCGCGCTCGTCTCCTTCGCGCTCAGCCCCGCCGCCCGCTTCATCACCCATTCGCAGAGCGACCGCAAAGAGCTGCTCGCGTTGCTTCCGGGCAGAACGGTCGAAGTCTCGGCGCTCCCTTCGCCCGAAGAGTTTCGCAGGCCCGGCGGGCGCGAGCGCGACGGGCGGACGCTCCTTTTTTTCGGGCTCGTCCGCAAGTACAAAGGGCTCGACGTGCTGCTCGCGGCCGCGGCGAAAGCGCGCGCGCGGGTCGATTGCCGGCTCATCGTCGCGGGGGAGTTCTACGACCCGGTAGAAAAATATTTAGCGCTCATAGATGATTATGATCTCCGAGAGCACGTCACGCTTGAGGACCGTTACATACCGAACGAGGAAGTGTCTGGGCTGTTCGAGCGCGCGGACGTTCTGGTCCTGCCTTACCTGAGCGCGACCCAGAGCGGGGTGGCGCAGGTCGCGCTCGCGAACGGCCTGCCCATCATCGCGTCGCGCACCGGCGGCCTTCAGGAGATAGTCGCCGACGGCGTGAACGGCCTGCTCGTTCCGCCCGGAGACTCCGACGCGCTGGCCCGCGCGATAATAGATTACTTTGAAAATCACCTCGGGCCGGCCTTCGCAAATAACCTGCGCTCCGCATCGAAAGAGACCGGGGCTGACCTCGCGGAGAAAATTGAGTCGGTGGTCAGGGGTCAGGGGTCGGTGGCCAGTGGCCAGGATTCAGGGTAGGAAAAGGATTCTATAAAGAGAGCCTCTTATCATCACCGGCCCCTGAATCCCGGCCACTGACCCCCGCCCTCATGGCTTCAGCCTGTAGAGCATTCGCGGGAAGGGAATCGTCTCGCGGATGTGCTCGATGCCGCAGATCCACGCGGTGCACCGCTCGATCCCCATGCCGAAGCCCCCGTGCGGGAAGGTGCCGTACTTGCGGAGGTCGAGGTACCAGTCGAAAGCGTCTTCCGGCAGGTTGTGGTCCTTGATCTGTTTAAGCAGGTAGTCGAGGTCCTCCGCGCGCTGGCCCCCGCCTATCACCTCGCCGTAGCCTTCGGGCGCGAGCACGTCAACGCACAGAGCGAGCTCGGGCCGCTCGGGGTCGGCCTTCATATAGAATGCCTTCACGGCCGCGGGGTACCGGTGGACGAGCACGGGCCTCTCGAATTTCTTCGAAAGGTATGTCTCGTCGGGGGAGCCGAAGTCTCCGCCCCATTCAAACCGGGTTTCGAGCTCGCCCTTCTCGTACCCTTCCTGAAGCATGCGAACCGCGTCGTCGTACTGTAGGCGGGGGAAGGGCGTCTCGATCTTCTCAAGCAGCGAGATGTCGCGCTCAAGCTCCTCCAACTCCTTCCGCCTGTTTTCGAGCACGCGGCGGACGATGAAGGTGAGGAAGTTTTCCGACAGCTCCATGATGTCGTTCAGGTCCGCGTACGCGACCTCCGGCTCGACCATCCAGAACTCTGTCAGGTGGCGGCGGGTCTTCGATTTTTCCGCGCGAAACGCGGGGCCGAAGCAGTAGACCTTGCCGAAAGCCGCGGCGGTCGCTTCGTTGTACAGCTGGCCCGACTGAGTCAGGTAGGCTTTGCTGTCTTCGAAGTAATCGACCTCGAAGAGCGTGGTCGTCCCCTCGCAGGCGTTGGGGGTGAATACCGGCGTGTCCATTCGCAGGAACCCGTTCGAGTCGAGGTAGTCCTGCACGGCGCGGATCACTTCGGCCCTGACGGTCAGGATCGCGTGCTGGCGGCGCGAGCGCAGCCACAGGTGGCGGTGGTCCATCAGGAACTCGACGCCGTGTTCTTTCGGAGTGATCGGGTAAGAGTCGGCGACGCTGAGAACCTCCACGTCGGTTATGTCCATCTCGAAGCCTCCGGGCGCGCGCTCGTCGGCGCGGGCCGTGCCTCGCACGATGATGGAGGACTCCTGCGTCAGCTTCTCGAAGTCGGACCAGACGCGCTCCGGCACGTTCTTCTTGAAGACGACGCCCTGAATGGTCCCGGAGCCGTCTCGAATCTGCGGGAAGATCAGCTTCCCGCTCGACCTCTGATTATAAAGCCATCCCTTTATAGTGATCTCTTCGCCCACGTGTTTCGACACATCTTTGATATGAATCTGATCCATGTTCGCTCCTGGCGTGTTTATCGAGTCTCAAGATCAATACTGAATCCATAATCCTACTACAGCGAGCGGGGCAAAAAAAGTTGCGCGGCGGGAGGGTCGCGGCAGGGCGATAGCGAGCCGGGGCAAAGAAGAGAGTCGGCAGAAATTAAAGAGCGGGTGAGTTGTTTATCTTTTTTTCTTCCCCTTCTTCCGCTTGCCGGGATTAACAGGTGGCTGGCAACCCTCCTTTTGAATAAGCTCGGTCAATATCATCTTCCTAAGTTCCTCTACATCTGAACGCAAAGGTAACTCTTTAGGGACATCACGCATCAAGGCTTCGACTATGCGGCTGGCCGAAATGTTGTCACCCATACGAACATGGGCTGTTGCTATAGTGAGCTTGATAAAAAGGACGTTCGGATGATTTTCGCCAAGGAGTTCTTTAAGTATTTCCCAGGCGCTACTGGTGTACTCAATACACCTCTTATAATCGCCCAGCCTACCGAAAGCGGTTCCTACATTGTTG
>DASQDI010000074.1:0-60330 GCA_035634255.1 Blastocatellia bacterium | reverse complement strand
TTTTATAGCGTCTATACCCCCCGAATTGTAAGTTTCGATACCTGCTCCACCTACCACGACTCTAACTAGCAGTACAACCGCGATAACGACTTTATGGGCAACTTCCCTACATTATGGGCAGAAATACTTTATGGTTGGTTTATGGGCAAAGCCCAGGACTGGGGCCTTGCACAAAAAGTAACCCATTTGTTACCCCCGGTTACGGCCATTTTGGACTTTTTGGGTAACTGGCTATTCTGCCCAAAAAGTCCGTCCGAGAGGCCACTATAAACCCTGAAAACCTAAATGCTCAAGTGGTTTATAAGGCGGGTGGAGTCATTCTGTAGAGTGCAAATAAAAAAGAGGGCCGGAGCCCTCTAAGATTCCATCACGCCCGGTTCGGGCTAATTCCGTTCCCAGAACTCCGCATCAATCCCAAGCTCGTAACTGGACTGAATCAGGCAGCAGGGGTTGTGGCAAAGTATCTTACAAAGCACTTCGTTAGTCTGCGCGGCGGGGAGTTTACTTCGGACGGAGGCCCATTTCTATTTCGTCTCTGTTTGCTGAGTATGAGGTGGATAAGTAAGCGTCGGGATGTTATCCGGGCCTCGCTCTCTTAACGCAAGGCCCGCAAGCGTTAGGAACGACCTCCTTTTAGCGCGCCACTGGCAGCCAATTTATCGGGGTTGTGCCTGCTCTGATCTTGCTTTTGATCTTCATAGCCTTGCTCCTTTTTGTTGTTCTGCTCTCATCTACTAAGGCGGGATTCGGAGCCGAAATCGGTCATTCCCCTGTCCCCTATGTAGGACTTTTTTAGCAGGATTACTTCTTTAGCAGATTTTGAGCAAAGTCAAAAAGGGCCGAAGCCGGCCCTTTGCACAATCAGAAATGCGGTGTCCGAACAGACCGGAAATTACGAGGTCCGGGAGAGACTTAAGGCGCGGCCCTAGTCGCGGTCAGGCTACATCTCTTGGGCCGTCGTGCCTGGAGCGTTTATTCTTCTTTATAATAAAATCGACGCTGACATCTTTGCCGGCGAGCCCGCTCGGGACAATGGAGTATTCCAGGGTCAGGACCGAGCCTCCGAGGACGCGCCATCCCGCCTGCCTGATCTCTTTCGGCGAGCGGTCCAGCTGCGCGGGCTCCCCGAAAACGGCGGTCACCTTGTTGACGATAGACTCGAAAGTCTGGCTGCGGCTCGAAACGGTCGCGCTGCAACTCATCTCGACCAGTTGCTCGGGCCTCCGTAGTGGCGTGTCCAGCGTGTCGAACTTGAAAGACGCGCTCCAGCTCGGGTGGTCGGGAAGGTCCACGGTCAGCAGGAAGAGGTCGTCGGTCGCGAGGTAAGAGAGGATGTCCTGCTCCGCGTCTTTGGGAAGCGCCTTCTGCACTTCCGTGTAGCTCATCCCAACCTTGAAGAGCTTGATGAATTCGATAGGGTCGAACCTGTCATTAGGCTTTATGCTCTCGTTTACCGCCTGGCCGTTGGCAATGGGCAGAGTCAGCAGCGCCAAAATAGAAACCATCAGCACCGAAGCAGCTCTTTTAACTAAGTACATCTTTCCCACCTTCTTCGCACAGCGCAAGATCATGGCCGTCGGGCGTAACAGGCGACACCTCGGCCCGCATGCTCTCAAATCGTACGCTTATCAACCTGACCTTTTTTTATAGGGGCCTGACTTCCGTCAGTCGTGCGCGTAATATAGCACCAATCCCGCAAAAGTCAATATTCAGAATCTTGCGAAAAGCTTACGCTTGGTGGGCGCTCATAGTCTCTGGCGAATCAGCGCGTGCAGGTCGGAGGGGGAGAGGATTCCGGGGCCGGTCCCCTCTTCGAACATCCGGTCCACGATGGCAAGGAGCGTCGAGTTGTACGCGGTCGCGATGCCCAGCTTTTCGCCCAGAGCGATTATCTCTCCGTTAAGAAATCGCGCTTCGTTCGAGGGGCGGCGGAGGTAGAGGTCCTGCCACATCGAGGCGTAGGTGCGGCTCTCTTCGGGGCGGGCGGATGGGTCCGTATGAGGGGTGAAAGGTTGCTTCAGCTTATCCGTCATCTCCCGAATCCTGATGGGCGAAGGCGCGCCCGCGGGCGGCTCGTAGGTTATGCCCGCGGCGTCGAGCACGCGCATGCCTTCTTCGCGGACCGCGACCATAAGCTCTCGCATCTCCGGCTCCGACATGCCTCGCTCCAGCCAGTAGCCGGTTATCGCGTGCGTCGCGTTGTTCAGGTTCGCCACGAGCTTGCCCCATTTCATCGCCATCACGTGAGCGGAGGCGATGCAGTCGAAGCCCGCCCGCGTGAGGTCTTCGCACATGCGGAGCGACAGGTCATCGACGCCTTCGGGGTAAAGCCCTATCGCGATGTCCCGGCCTCGCGGGAGCCTGATCACCGAGGGCTCAAGCTGGACGGCGCTCAGCATCACGAGGGCCGCGTAGACGTTATCGAAGCGCCGGGCCGCGATCTCTTCGTTGCGGACCCCGTTCTGAAGGCAGACTATAGGCGTGGCCCTGTCGTAAATTTCAGAGAGTTCGTCAACCGCCGCTTCCGTGGCCTGCGACTTGGTCGCGATGACAAGAACGTCTCCGCTCTCGGGCGCGAGTCGGCGGGCTTCGGTCACCGCGTAGGCCTTAAAGCGCATCTCCCCGCCGTCCTGCCTGATGGTCACGCCTCGGGCGAGCGCCTCGGCGTGCGCGGGTCGTGCGACGAGTTGCACGCGCGAGCCGGCGTTGAGCAACAGGCCGCCGACCGCCGTGCCTATCGCTCCCGCTCCCAGGATGACATATCTCGAAGGCTTTCCCGTGCTCATGGTTTTCGCTAATATCGCACCGTAATGATCGGAAATTTACAGGTGGAAATATACCTGCGGAAAGCGAAGATCGGAACCTCGAAATGATAACGGAAAAATCCTCCCGGCAATCGATCAATCTGTATTACGACCTCTACGTCCCGGAGCGAAGCTCTGACAGCCCCGCGCCGATCGTCATCGGGCTTCACGGTTACGAGGGGAACAAGGAGTCGATGATGGCCCTCGCGCGGAGGATCAACTCGCGTGATTTCATCATCGCTTCGCTGCAAGCGCCGAACGGCTTCTTCGTCCAGAGCGGGGATAACAAGACCCTGCCGAGGATCGGCTTCGGGTGGATGATGCAGTACAAGGCCGAGGAGACGATCAGCCTCCATCACCGCACGGTGCTTTCGATAATAGAAGAGACCGCGCGCCTTCACCCAATCGACCGCGACGCCATCTTCCTGATGGCCTTCTCGCAATCGGTCGCGCTCAACTACCGGTTCGCCTTCACGCACCCGAACCTGATTCGCGGGATCGTTGCCGTGTGCGGGGGCATACCCGGCGACTGGGACGAAGACAAGTACTACGACAGCCGCACGGACGTGCTCATCATCGCGGGCGAAACCGACGACATCTACCCGGCGGAGCGCTCGCGCTCTTTCAAGGAGAGGCTCGCGCGGCGGGCGGGCGCGGTCGATTACCGGAGCTTTCCCGTCGGCCACGTCTTCCCGCGCGAATCTCTGCCGGTGATAAATGAATGGCTGCTCGCCCGCGTCGATAATTCATGAGGGCAACCCCTCGAAACGGGCCGCGGGAGCCGGTTTCGGGCTCCATTCGCCGGATCAGTCGTCGCCCTTTCTTCGCAGCACCCAGAAGGGGCGCGAAGGGTCCGGGCCGATCTTTTCCGCGCGGCGGTAATTTCGCCTGACGAATTCCTTTATCTCGGGGTAGGGCAGCGCGTGAAAATCTCCGTAGACATCGAGTATCACGCGGGGGCGCGTCCGTCGCAGGTCTTCGATCAAACGCGCGCGGTTCTCGCTCCAAAATAAGTCTTCGGGCTTCTCGACGCTCGGCGCTTCGTCCGAAAACCGGCCCGTGATGTAGTAGGGCGTCAGGTACCGGGACGCGGGCGTGAGCCCCGAGCGCCAGTACACGTCGCCGCCGTACCCCCAGATGTAAAGAGGCTCTCCGGGGCCGAACTCGCTCCGCAGGATTTCGGAGATCGTCTCCGCTTCGCGCTCGCGCGAGGTCATGCCCCAGGACTCGCTCGTGCCCGTTCGAGCGCCGGTAATGGTCTCGTACGCGAGAACCATCGTGCGGCTGTGAAAGCGCACGAAGCCGAAGATAGCAAATATAATGAGCGCCACCGCCGTTATTCTTGCTCTCTTTTGACTCGACGGGTCGCTCAGGCGCTCTCGGATCAGCCCGACTCCCCGAGCGGCGAGCAGGGATAGGGCCGGGAGCACTTGAATGAAGTAATGGCCGAAGAACCTGCCTCCGGTGAAGATGGCCCCGAACGAGACGAGCGCCCACAGGGCGACGCACAGGTCCGCCCGGCTTCGAGCGTCCGCCCCCTGATCCGTTCGCCTGTCTTGCAGGTACGCTTTGACGGAGCGCGCCGACGCCCACGCGGCGAGCCACCACAGGGCCGCGTTGAAGGCGATGTAGGCGAACGTACGGCTGAACATAAACCTGAGCCATACGTCTCTCGGCAGAGCGCCGATGTAAGAGATGCCGAGCACGACCGCGTGCCTCCAGAAATCCGCGAGCGTCTCGGTCTTCAGGAGCCAGACGGCGAAGCACGCCATCGCCGAAGCGAAACCCGCCCCGATCAGGAGCAGTCGGGCGAGCGCGTTCCTGATGGAAACAGAGGCGGGCGCAGAGGCCCCGCCCGGAGCCGATGCTCCGGCAGGGCGCGAATCGTAAAGGCGGAATGCTTCATACGCCGCGAAGAAGATGAGGTTGAAGACGCCGACCTGCTTGAACAGCGTCGCGACCCCCGTCATCAGTCCCGCGAGAAACATCGAGGCGGGCGAAAGAAGAGATGGCTGCCGGGGCTGTCGGCTCAGGGACCGGGCGAAGAAGTAGAAGGCGGCGGAGTATGGCAGGGCCATCAATAGCTCCGTGTTGGCCGCCATCATGTCCTGCGTGTGATAGTTCGTGCTGAAATAGATGAAGAGCAGGGCGGCCCACAGGCCGGTTGAAACTCCCCCCGCCCCGCCGTACAGCCGCCTCGCGATCAGGTAGAGCACGACGGCGGTCGCGAAGTTCCAGAGGGCCGCGGCGACGTGGACCGCCGGCATGCTTCGCCCGAACAGGGCGAAGACCGCGGAGTAGAAGAAGGTCGTGGCGGGCGGCTTGTCCGTGACGATCTCCGCGTACAATCTCGCGCCTTCGAGCAGGCGCGCGGCCGTGAGCGCGCGCACCGTCTCGTCTCCGTTTACGAAGTTGTACCTGAGGTAGAAGACTCTCAGAAGGAGGTTGAGCAGGAAGAGGCCCGCGAAGACCAGGAGCACGCGCCGGGCGACCGGCGGCCCGCTTCTGGCCCCCTCACGTCTTCGATCTCTCGCTCTCCCGCTCGTGTCGGTTGTCAAAGCGCCTCTCCGCATTTGGCCCTGAATAGTACCACCACACCGCTTGAAAGCGCACGGCGCGGAGGGGCCGCCGGGCCCCCGCCCCGAGCTGGCGGAAGGCTTCCTGCTTGACGCTCGCCGCGCGGGTTTGCTCTAATCGATCAGGGAATTAATATGGATAAAAACGATCTTATTTATGATTGGAATCGCGAGAGCCAGTCCCGGCTTCAGCGGCGCGTCGAGTTCGACGACGAGACCCTGCGGGACGGGTTGCAGTCCCCTTCGGTGACCGATCCGCCGATAGGAAAGAAGATCGAGATTCTTCATCTCATGGACTCTCTGGGTATAGACACGGCCAACATAGGCCTGCCCGGAGCCGGGCCGCGCGCCGTCGCGGACGTGACGAGGCTCGCGAAAGAGATTCTTGACTGCAAGCTCGACATAACGCCCAACTGTGCGGCGAGGACGGTCAAAGCGGACATCCAGCCGATCATCGACATTTCGCAGAAAGTAGGCATGGCAATCGAGGCCTGCACCTTCATCGGGTCGAGCCCGATCCGCCAGTACGCCGAGGGCTGGTCGCTCGAAATGATGCTGACCGCGACCGAAGACGCCGTGAAGTTTGCCTCCTCTCACGGCCTCCCGGTCATGTACGTGACCGAAGACACCACGCGCGCTCACCCCGACACGATCCGCGCGCTCTTCACGACGGCCATCGAAGCGGGCGCGAAACGGGTCTGCGTCTGCGACACCGTAGGCCACGCCACGCCCGAAGGCGCGCGCGCGCTGATCCGGTACGTCAAATCAATCGTCGAGGAGACGGGCGAGGACGTAAAGATAGACTGGCATGGCCATCAGGACCGCGGCCTCGGGGTCATCAACGCCATCGCCGCGTTCGAAGCGGGCGCGGACCGCCTGCACGGCAGCGCCCTGGGCGTCGGGGAGCGCGTCGGCAACGCGCCCATGGATCAGCTGCTGGTCAACATGCAGTTGATGGGGTACATCGACCGCGACCTCTCGAACTTAATGCGGTACTGCGAAGTCGCGAGCGAGGCGATAGGAGTCCCCATCCCCATCAGCTACCCGGTGGTGGGGCGCGACGCATTCCGCACGGCCACGGGCGTGCACGCCGCGGCGGTCATCAAGGCATTCCGCAAGGGCGATGACTGGCTGGTGGATATGGTCTACTCGGGCGTGCCGGCGAAGATGTTCGGGCGCGAGCAGGTGATAGAGATCGGGCCGATGAGCGGAAAGTCCAACATCACCTTCTGGCTGGAGCGGCACGGGATCGAGCCGACCGAAGAGCGGGTCGAGCGTATATTCAACCGGGCGAAAGAGGTCGATTGCGTTCTGACGGACGAGCAGATCATGCAGCTCGCGTGAGCCGCGCGAAGGTCCGGCGCTCCGGCTTCGCTCATCTTTAAATCAACTCGAAAGGTCAACTCTCGATGCGCAGGTTTGCCCGCGACGGGGCCACATCATCTCTGGTTCAGGAGCTGCTCCACTCGCCCGAAATCCAGAAGGCGTTCCGCTTCATAGACCAGTCCCACGAGGAGACGAGCGAGGAGTTGATCCGCATCTGCGAGATCCCCGCGCCCCCGTTCAAAGAGGAGGCGCGCGGCGTCTACATCAGGCGGAGGTTCGAGGAGCTGGGCCTGGCGCGCGTGAGGACCGACCGCGAGGGCAACGTGATCGCGGAGCGGCCGGGCCTCTCGAAAGACCCGAGCGTGATAGTCTCCGCGCACCTCGACACGGTGTTCCCCGAGGGCACGGACGTGCGCGTGAAGCGCGAGGGCCGGAGGCTTTACGCTCCCGGCATCAGCGACAACACGTGCGGGCTGGTGAGCCTCACGGCGCTCGCCCGCGCGCTCGAATCGGGGGGCGTGAAGACCGACGGGACGATCTATTTCGTGGCGACGGTCGGGGAAGAAGGCCAGGGGAACCTGCGCGGGGTGCGCCACCTCTTCACGGAAGGGGAGTTCGGAGAAGGGGCCGGGGCCTTCATCTCTCTCGATGGCCCCGGAGTCGAACGCATCACCCACCGCGCCCTGGGCTCCCGCCGCTACCGCGTGACCATCAGCGGGCCGGGCGGCCACTCGTGGGGCGATTTCGGGATCGTCAACCCGGTCCACGCGCTGGGGCGCGCCATCGCGCGCTTCGCCGCCTACCCCGCCCCGCTCTCCCCCCGCACATCTTACAACGTGGGGTTGATCGATGGGGGCAGTTCCGTCAACGCCATCCCCGAATCCGCGAGCATGACCGTGGACCTGCGCTCCGTGTCGAACGAGGAGATCGAAAAGCTCGAGGCCTTCCTCCGTAAAGTCGTGGAGATCGCGGTGCGCGAGGAGAACTCGCAGAGGGCGATGTCAGGCACGAGCCTCGACTACGCATTCGAGCAGGTGGGCGACCGGCCCTCGGGCGAGACTCCCATCCAGTCGGAGATAGTGCAGGCGGCCATATCCTGCTCGCGCGCGCTCGGCATCGAGCCGCGCCTCGACTGCTCCTCGACCGATTCGAACATCCCGATCTCGCTCAGCATCCCGGCCATCACCATCGGGGCCGGGGGGATATCGAACAACTGCCACACGCTTATGGAGTGGTACGACCCGGCGGGGCGCGAGCTGGGGCTCAAGCGACTGCTCCTGCTCGCGGTGGCGCTCGCGGGCTTCCAGGATTGAGCCCGCGCGGAAAGGATTTCTCGCAGTCTCCCGATCCCGCTCCAACGGCCGCCCGCCCGCGAGGCGGGATTACCCATCACAACTTGATAGGCTAACACGGGGGCGGCGTAACTACGGCCCGCCCCCGCGACCATTAGACCCAGGAGGAAACAATGAAACGTAAAGCTTCCGCCGTCTGGCAGGGCGGTCTCAAAGACGGCAAAGGCTCGGTCTCTACCGCCAGCGGAGTCCTGTCGGACACTCAGTACTCGTTCAGCACGCGCTTCGAAGAAGGGATCGGCACGAACCCTGAAGAGCTCATCGCGGCGGCCCACGCGGGCTGCTTCGCCATGGCTCTGTCCGGTCAGCTAGGCAACGCCGGGTTGACGGCTGAAAGGCTGGACGTGACCGCCACCGTCACGATGGAGAAACTGGAGGCCGGGTGGACCGTCTCCGCGTCCCACCTCGACCTGACGGCCAGAATTCCGGGGGCGGACCAGGCGGCATTCGAGACCGCCGCCAACAACGCGAAGGCAGGCTGCCCGATCTCGCGCCTGCTGAATGCGGAGATCACTCTGGACGCGAAGCTGGAAGCGTAGAGCAAATTAAAAGAGAGCCCCGCAGAGTTCGACCGCGGGGCTCTCTTCGATAATTCCGTATGGCAGGCTCAGAGACTCGGAGGCGGAGGCGTCGGGGTCGGCTGCGTCCCTTCCGAGGGCGGGGAGTGAATCGCGTTGAGATAAGCTTCGATCTCCCTGCGCACTTCGGCGTAAGGCTTATCGACCGGCCTGTTGGATTTATCGCGCCAGCCCTTCACCACCTCTTCGACTATCGGGAACTGGCCGTATTGAAAGTTCAGCGTTCTGAAAAGGCTCCCCACGGGCTCAAGGAAGATGAGCATCTCCTGCTCTTTTACGTAGTTGTCTTCGGCGCATGGCACGTTCGACCGCGCGAAGACGTTTATCTCCCTCAAAGTGAAGTCACCTTCGATCACGTCGACAGGGCGCAGGGTCGCGATCTGACTGAACATCCCCCGGTAATTAGCTTTATCAACTCGGTAGGTCTTCACGCGTGCTATGAAGATGGAGTTGCGCGTTAGCTCGTCGGGCGGCATGACGCGCAGGCACGCGCGCGACTGCGCAAAAACAGGCAACGCCAGCAGAGGCAGCGCGATCATTAAGACAAACTTATTCATGGATAGCCAAATCACTCCTACGAACTTGTAATGCTACCACACGGTTAGATGGGCGGCAAAGAGTCTTTCCAAGATGAGAATCGCTGGCACTCACACCCGATCAGTTGATTTGATGCCGCCCGCGCCCGGTTTTGTATGCCTTCTTCATATTTTCAGGCCGCGCGGTCAAGTGAACGCGTCCTGTAATACCGCCAACCCAGGCCGAGGGCGACTATCCCGACAAGCACGATCAGCACTTTTACGCCGTGCTGCGCGATCAGGGGGCGCGCCTCTTCCCCGAACTCAACGGCGAGCCACCCTTCAATCAGGAACCTGACGAGACGGCCCACGAATATCGCCGCGATGAACCTGAACACCTTCAGGCGAAACACGCCCGCGCCCAGCACGAAGGCTTTGAACGGGAACGGCGGGGGCAGAAGGGCCGGGACCGCCACCGCCAGCATGTCATAGCGCCCGAGCAGATTCTCTATCCGCTCGCGCCGCTCCGGGCTCACGCGGTTCAGGGCGCGGCTGCCCGCGCGCCGGGCCGCGAGGTAGAGGGCCGTGCATCCGAGCGTGGAGCCGGTCGTCGCGGCGAGCGCGTACAGAGGCATCCACGCGGGCTTGCGGGCGCTCAGAGCGATCATGGCGAAATCGGGGCCTCCCGGAAGAGGAACGAAGGCCGAGTCCAGAAGCGATATCCCGAACAGCCCCAGACCGCCCAGAGCCATCAACCACTCCCCGAGCTGCGCGAGCTTGTCGCCCAACTGGAAGATGGCCAGAAATGGTGCCGGGCCGATCAATCTCCCGCCTCCAATTCCGAATTCGGATAGTAGAAGCTTAGGATGTCTCGATACCCCCGGCCCGCCGCCGCCTGAGCCGACGCGCCCGCGAGGCAAAGCCCGATCTGGCTGCCGAAGCCGCGCCCGCGAAATATGAAATTCGGCCCGCGCCGCTCTATGGTAAACGTCGGACTAAGCACTGTGTTCCATCCAAGGCTGCGGCCTATCGCCCTCCGGAACTCGTCCGAGGTCATGGAGACCTGCCTGCCATGATCACTCAGCGTCACGGCCCGCACGAAATCACCCGCCTGATCGCTCTCGGTCCGCAATTCCGCCGACGAAGATAATCGGACCTTCAACTCCGTGGATAAAGTATCGAGAACGGAGCTGGCGGCGGCGGACCTCTCCCACCGGCTGTAGCGCGAATCGCGGCACCACCGGCACGACACCCGCCGGAACCGGTAGCCGCCGCCCGGCTTGCCGCCCCAGACCATCGAAGGCGTGGCCGACTCGCCGCCGCACGCCGCCGTGTAGTAACTCTCGATCTCCCTGCCTTCGAAGCCCAGGCGCTCGCCTCGGGTCGCCCTCACCGAAGCCGCGATCAGGGGGGACGCGGTTTCCCGCGCGAGGTCCGCCTCCCCGCGGTAGACCTGACAGTGAGTCGTGTCGCAGAAGTCGAAGCCTTCGTCAGAGTGGCGGCCCATGTGCGCGAGCATGTAAGTGCGGACGACCACCGCGAGGGCTTTAATGGCTTCGGGCTCCCGCTCGCCGTTCATCTCCGCCGCGACCACGGACGACACGGCCGGTTCGCTGTCGGTCGTCAGGACTATCCGGAGCTGCCTGTCGCCGGGCGAGACCGAGAGCCGCCCGCGCACCTCGCGGCTCACACGTCCGGGCAGCACTAATTCCAAAGCCGTCGCCTCGTCGGGGAGGACGGTCGCCTCGCGCGCGTCGAGAGACTGCTTTATCCCGCCGTGCGCGTCAGAGATCACGACGCCCACCCGGGGGCCCGCGAGGCGGACCCGGACCGAGTCGCCGCGCCGCAGCCGCCTCTCCCCCTTCAGAGTGCCGGTCGAAAGGGTCGCGCCCTCGCCCGACGCGATTCGGACTTCTATTATCTCGGTCCTGAAGAGGCCGAACAGCCCTATCCGCACGTGCTCCGCGCGGGCGACCGGGACGGCGGCCGTAAGAAGCAGCGCGAAGATGGCGAAGGCGTTCTTCATAGTCGAGCGGGGACCGCCCTCCGGACTTCGAGGATACCGAAAAAGAAGGGAGGTTTCATGCGAAATTCACCGATCTCCTCTCCCTTTCGAATGTCCTTACAAAATTGTGCCCTTAGAAAGTTGAGTCCGGCGAGATCGCTCCCAGCCGGACTCTATCTTCCAGATTAAGCAAGCCTGCGACTTCCTAGCTCTCGATGGCCTTGAGCGGCGCGGTGATCATGCCGCCCTCGCCCGCTTCTGCCGCGGCGGCCTTCTCGTCCCCGAAGCGCCCGAACATGTCTCCGTACAACTCGCGGTACGGGTCGATGAGCGCGCCGCCTTCTTCCTTGGTGAAGACCAGCTTGCCCGAGCCCCCGTCGAAGTCGATGACGACCAGGTCGCCCGTGGCCACCTGCTCGGTCGCGACGAGGTTGGAGATGGGGTAGACGAGGAAGCGCTCAATCGAGCGTTTCAGATGGCGCGCGCCGTATTTGAAATCGATGCCCTCGTCGAGCAGGAATTTCTTGGCCTCGTCGGTGCAGGTGAAGACGAACTTCTCGCCCGACCCCTTCATGATGCGGTCCTGCACCAGCCCGAGCTCAAGCTCAAGTATCTGGCGGAGGTGGTACTCCTTGAGGCTGCGGAAGACGACCACCTTGTCTATCCTATTCATGAACTCCGGCGAGAACTTGCGCTTCGCGGCTTCCGAGGCGGTGCGGTATATCTTCTGGTCCACCTCGTCTTCGACCATGCCCTTGCCGCGCGCCGGGGCGAAGCCGATGGAGCCGGTGATCAACTCGCTCATCTCCTTCGCGCCGAGGTTCGACGTGAGGCAGATCATGCAGCGCGAGAAATCGACCTTGCGATTGTCGCCGAGCGTTAGGGTGGCCTTGTCGAGGATGCCGAGCAACAACTGCCAGAGGGCGTCGGACGCCTTCTCGATCTCGTCGAAGAGGATGAAGGTCAGTTTGTCCGTCTCCGTGTGGTGCTTATCGAGGTTCTCCTGGGTGAGCATCGGGGCCGTTTCGCGGTGGCCCAGGTACCCCGGAGGCGAGCCGATGAGCTTCGCGATCTCGTGCGAATGCTGAAACTCCGCGCAGTCGATCTTGACGACCGCGTTCGCGTCGCCGAAGAGGACCTCGGCGGCGGCCTCCACCACGCGGGTCTTGCCGGACCCGGTGGGGCCGAGGAAGAGCATCGTTCCAATCGGCCGCCCCGGATTCTGCATGCTGGCCAGGTATATCTGATACAAGCCTGATATGCGGCGGACGGCGCGTTCCTGCCCGACGATCAGAGAGCCTAATTTATTCTCGAACTCCTGCGCGCGCGGGCTCTTCATGTCCGGGTTAAGGGGCTTTCTATTTTGCATATGATCTTGTTCTTCCACTTTTAACACTCCACTAATTCGGGCGGGCGACGTAAAGCATTCAACTGCCCGTCCCGCCTTCCAACACCTATCCTGTAAACTATAGATGAATCCCATACAGAAGGCGTTGGACGACTCTTCATTGTCAATGATTATAACCTTGAAACACGCCGCTTGCCACGCGCGTTACATACACCTGCAATGTCTGGGGCTGTACCTTTACTATGTGCCCTTTTAAGTCAATGAATTTCTTTTGTCAAGGACATAATTTATCGCTCATCCTCTTTAGTTTATTTCGCGGGCATTTACCGGGGCCGCTCTGGCGTTTTGATGCGCGGCCATACTCTAATATAATGCAGGAGAAATTCGTCGTCAGGGGCCATCATGACTAGACAGATGAGAAGATACCCGCACTTTTTCGCGAGGGTGACCGCCCTCGCCGCGGTCGTGGTTCTTATGCTCGCGTCCTCGCCGGGGGCCGCTCGCGCGCCCCTCGCGGCTCACGAGCCCGCGGCCGGCCCGTGGTCCGGTAAGGAGCCTTTCTGCGGCTTCGACCCTCGCGGGGACGAAGAGCAGTCGTTCAATCACAGGGCCAACCTGCGCAGGCTGAGCCGGATGCATAATGGCGGGGCGAGGCTCGATTCGCTCGCGACTCAGGCGAGGGCGGCGCAGGTAAGAAACGACGGAGACATCGCCCTGGTCGAAGACGGCGGGACCATCGTGATACCTCCGAACAAATTCGACCTGAAGGACCGCACGATAATATTCGCGCCGGAAGGCGACGGCTATCGCATCGAGAGCGGCGACGTGGAGTTCAGCAAGGATTTCGGGTTCAAGCTGAGCTACTTCTTCGGCGCTAACGGAGAGCTGCTCGCGGGCCGCGACGACGGCCACCGCGAGATGCGTTTGACCGGTCCCGCCTTCCCCTTCTACGGGACCTTTTACCAGTCGATATTCGTCGGCACGAACGGCTACATAACTTTCACCGGGGGCGATGTCGGCGGGCGCTCGTCGGCGACCAACCTCGCGACCGAGCTGCCGCGCATAGCCGCCCTCTGGTCGGACCTCGACGTGACCAACAGGGGCGGCATTTATTACAACAGGATCGCCGGCCGCCACATCGTCACGTGGGACGCGGCCCAGGAATTCCCGTCGGGCGGGGCGAACACTTTTCAGGTGTCGCTCTACGACGATGGGCGGATCGCCTTCTTCTACAAAAAGGTCAAAGCCCGCTCGTCGCTCGTCGGCCTGTCGCCGGGAAATTCCGAGGCCGAGGCCCTGCCCCTCGACTTGTCTCAAGCGCCCGAAGGCGTAATATCAGGCCCGTTCTGCGAGCTGTTCTCGAAGCAGAAGAGGCTGGACCTGCCGGGGCTGACGCGGGCTTTCTACGGGGCTTACGGGGACGACTTCGACACGCTCTACCTGTGGACGGACTTCGATTTCGACAACGGGCTGGGCGTCGCCAACGCCTTCAACGTGCGGAACGACATTCAGGGCCTCGGGTTGAAGCTCTTCGACCGGGGCGCGATCTACGGCAGCCCCTCGCGGCTCTCGACGATCATCGCGATGGGGGACATCGTCCGCGACTGGCCCTCCGACCCGCAGGCCCACATGGTCGGGCTCAACTCGGCGATCAGCATAGTCTGCCACGAGCAGGGGCACCGCTGGCTCTCGTACGTCCGTTTCAACTCGCCGGACCACGACGTGAAAGACGACCTGCTCGGCCGCGCCAGGTCGCACTGGAGCTTCCTGATGGATACGCGCACGACTTCCGACGGCAGCTTCTCTTCGCTGATGGAGGGCAACGCCTGGAGGGAGGGCAGCGGCGGCTCGTTCACGACGGCGCAGACGGCCGTCAATTACTTCAACCGGCTCGACCAGTACCTAATGGGGCTGCTGCCGCCCGAAGAGGTCCCGCCCATACCTTTCCTCCTCGTCGACGAGGAGGCGAAAGCGATACTGAGGTCGAAGTCGCCCGTGCTGAACTTCTCGCTCTCCGCGCGGCGCGGGTCCACGAACGTGGGCGAGATAATCCTGTGGGAAGGCGCGCGGGTCCCCGACGCGAGCCAGGCCCCGAAGAGTTTCCGCGTGGCCTTCGTCCTGCTGAGCGAGCGGGGGTCCCAGCCGTCGGGGTCCACCATCGACAAGCTAGACCGCTACCGCGATGCGCTCGAACGCTACTTCTCGCTGGCCACCGAGCGCAGGGGCTCGCTCGACAGCTCGCTCGGCTCGGGCCCGCCCGAAGGCCGGTGAGCGGGGCGGTCAGGGGCTTGAGGGCTTGCGGGTAAAAACGGGTAAAAGATGTCAAGGAGTTGTAAAAAGCCCGAGAAATCTGGCATAACGGAAGTACGTTCATTGTATTATGGTGCGCGGATAACGGAGCCGCTGTAATGTCTAAACTGGAATTATTTTTAAAAAGACACCTCCTCTGGGTGGGGGTACTCGCGGTGGCGGTGCCGCTCATCTTCATGCTCCGTTTGCAGTACAACTCTCTGGTGGAGCTCGAACGCACCTCCGCGGTCGACCACAAGATGACCGTGAAGACGGCCCTCGAAGGCGTCGCGACTGAGATAAAATACTTCTACCAGAACAGCGCCGAGCAGAAGCTGAACATCCACTCATCCGTCCTCGCTTACGGCGACATATGCCCGAACACGCTATGCCTCAAGAATGCCTACTCCCTGGGCGCGAGGCGCATATTCATAGCCGATTTCAAGAAAGACCAGAACCCCGTGGTCTACTACAACCCCAAGACCAACCAGATGGAGCCCGCCTCGCCCGACGCCGCGGAGACCCGCGCGGTCAACATCGCCTGCGCGCCCTGGAGGGTGATGAGCAAGGAAGGCACCACGGTAGAATCGCGCGCGCTGAGCGTGGACGAGCGCGACCCGGAGAACCGCATCCTGCTCAAGCCCATAATCGACGAGTCTTCGCGCGTGGCCGGCGTCGCGGGGATGATCATCGACAACGAGTTCTTCCTCAAGAACGTGCTGCCCGCGGCCATCGAGAAGTACTTCCCCAAGCGGCAGGCCGACGACGAATGCATCGGGGTCATCCTCACGGCGCAGGACGGCGGCGACAACGTCATGCTCGCCAGCGGCACCATCCAGGATCAGGCCGAAGAGATGGCCCTGCCCCTCCAGTTCGTCTTCACCGACTGGCGCTTGAAGATATACAGCCGGGACATGACCCCGGAGCAGATCGCGCACTCCAACTTCGCCATAAACCTCTCGCTCTCCCTGCTGATGACGCTCGTGCTCCTCGGGGGCATCGTGATGACCCTGCGGGCGGCCTCGCGCGAGATGAAGCTGTCGGAGATGAAGACCGACTTCGTCTCCAACGTCTCCCACGAGTTGCGGACCCCGCTCTCTTCGATCAGGGTGTTCGGGGAGTTCCTGACCCTCGGCCGCGTCAAAGAGCCCGAGAAGATCCGCGAGTACGGCCAGTACATAGAGACGGAGAGCCGCAGGCTCACGCAGCTCATCAACAACATCCTCGACTTCTCCAAGATCGAGTCGTCGCAGAAGCAGTACCAGTTCGAGAAAGCTGACGTGGGCGAAGTCGTCTCCGAAACGCTCAAGATGTTCGAAGTCCGGCTGAAGCAGGACGGCTTCACCATAACCTGCGAGCGCCCGCCGCAGGCCCTCCCGCGGGCCGTCATCGACGCCGAGGCGATGGCGCAGGCGTTCGTCAACCTCGTCGATAACGCCGTCAAGTATTCCGGCTCCTCGAAGGAGATTCTGGTGCGGCTGGGGCAGAGGGACGGCGAGGTGACCATCTCCGTCACGGACAGGGGGATCGGCATCCCGCAGGCGGACCATGAGAAGATATTCGAGAAATTTTACCGGGTGAGCACCGGCCTCGTGCACGACGTGAAGGGCAGCGGGCTCGGGCTGTCGATAGTCAGGCACATCGTGCAGGCGCACAGGGGCAGGGTCACGGTCGAGAGCCAGCAGGGCTCCGGCAGCACGTTCACGATCCACCTGCCGGTGGCCGAGAGCCTGAGCAAAGAGCCGGAGCCGCAGAATGCGAGGGCCCTGAAAGAGAGCGCCGAGTCGCTCAGCATGGGAGTTAAAATCTGACCGCCCGCTAGGCGTTATAAACGAGGCCCTTTTAATACTTTCATAAGTCTCCGATTGGGGTGAGCAGTCATGCGCAAGGTGCTTGTAGTGGAAGATGATCACTCGATGGCCGTCGCTCTGCGCGATGGGTTCGAGTACGAGGGGTATAAGGTGATGGTCGCCAAAGACGGGAGCGCGGGCCTCCAGCTCGCGACCGAAGAGAAGGCCGACCTGATCATACTGGACGTGATGCTGCCGAAGATGAGCGGGCTCGACATCTGCAAGCAGCTCAGGGCCTCCGGCAACAACGTCCCCGTCATAATGCTCACGGCGCGCGGGCAGGAGATAGATAAAGTCCTCGGCCTCAAGATCGGGGCCGACGATTACGTCACCAAGCCGTTCAGCTTCATGGAGCTGATGGCGCGCGTCGAAGCCCTCCTGCGCCGCGCGGCCAACACCTCGGAAGAGGTGGAGGTCTACCAGCTCGGAGACGTGGCGTTCAACTTCAAGAAGTTCGAAGCGACCAGGAGCGGGCGGCCCATCGACCTCTCCCCGCGCGAGCTGAAGATCATGAAATATTTCATCGACCACAAAGGCGAGGTCGTCACGCGCGACCAGTTGCTCGACGCCGTCTGGGGCTACGACAGCTTCCCCCTCACGCGCACGGTCGACATGCACATAGCCAAGCTGCGACAGAAGATCGAGGAGATTCCGGGCGACCCGCGATACATCATCACCGTCCACAGGGTCGGCTATAAATTCATCGGCTGAATAAAGGGATAGGCCCGAAGCCCCGAAACCGAAAGCCCGCGGCCGCGAAAGCAAGCGCGACTGCGGGCTTCTGTTTTTGTCTCGCCGTGCTTCGGGCGATCACCGACGATTCTACAGGGCGGCTCTGACGGGACCCTTGCGAGCGGGGTCGCTCTTTTTGGCCCGCCCCAGCACCTTCACCTGTATTCGCTGCCTGCCGAACCTTCTGGCCTCGTCGTAGGTCGGGACGTAAACATCTATCTTGCGCCCCTTGATCCGGCCGCCCGTGTCGAGCACGGTGTACGTCCCCGTGTACCTCCCCGCCTGTATCTGAACCACTGTACCTATGGGCAGAACGCGCGGGTCAGCCGCTATCACGCCCCGCCTCGTGTACTGCCCCGAGGCCGTGCGGCCCTTCAGGCAGTAGGCGGTGGCATGGAAATCCTGCAACTCGCTCTTGTCGGTATTCGACAGACGGTCCGCGGTGCCTTTGTTCGCGTCGACCGCCGCGGACGCTCCGACCATCTGTTTCATCTCTGACGGGTCGGAATTGTTCGAGGGTTGCTTAACGGTGAGGGTGTCGGACGGGGCAGAAACTTCTTTGTAAGAAGCCTGAGTGTTTTTGGCGCCGCCGGAAGGGTCGTCGGACGCTATGACCGGCTCGATTACTCCGCCAAATGAGTACCCAAATGCAAAAAGAGCCAAAACTGACAAACCTGAGGAGAGGCCATTTGTGAATCTCCTGTTTGGCAATCGATCCATTCGTGCCTCCTGTATTCCTAGTTGACAACTTGCGTCGTATGAAGCCAGCGAAACCAGGAGTCCCACCTCGCCCGCCGTCTTAAAACTTCAATGCTTCATACACGCGCTTCCAAAACGGCGGTGAGTATACCATGCGAGATCAAGCATCCCGACAGGTAGAACCGCTACTTCGGCCCGCATGCGGCCCGCCCAGCCCGCGTTACTTAACAAATATCAACAGCTTGCGCCCACTTCTTGCGATTTTCTTGCAAACCCGCCGCGGCTCTAAGTGTTGAAAACACGTCCGATCAGGGGCGTGTTCATCGGTAACGGATTCGGGAAAATCGGTGATGAAAGACGCGCGGTCTTCTGCTAACATCACCGTGAATGCGGAAAGCCGGAAGGCCGGTAAGGCGGGCGGTCCGCGAATGCAGCCTAACAAATCGGAGTACCAGACGAAACCGGCCTAACAACGAAACGTACCAACACAGTAAAAAGCGGAGTTCTCACGAAGGGGCGACAAGATGAAAGCAGACATAGACGGGATCGAGATCGACTACGACGACGAAGGCTCCGGCCTACCGGTCATATTCATCCATGCATTCCCGATGAACCGGACCATGTGGGACGAGCAGGTCGCGGCGCTCAGGGGCCGCTGCCGCACGATAAGGCTCGACCTGCGCGGCTTCGGCAAGTCGGGCGTGCCGGAAGGGCCATACTCGATGGAGTCGATGGCCTCCGACGTGCGCGGGTTGATGGCGCACCTCGGCATTGAAAGCGCGGTGCTGGTGGGGCTCTCGATGGGCGGTTACATTTCGCTCGCCTTCTACAAGCTCTACCCCGACGCCGTCCGCGCCCTGGTGCTGGCAGACACGCGGGCGAGCGAGGACACTCGCGAAGGCCGGGAGCGGCGGCTGAAGGCGGCCGACAAGGCCGAGCGCGACGGGCCGGAGGCGATTGCGAAAGACATGGAGCTTATGGCCTTCGCGCCCTCGACTCTCGAAAACAGGCGGGACGTGGTTGAGAGGACCCGGGTGATTATCGAAGCCAACTCGCCGCAAGGCATCGCCGCCGCCCAGCGCGGCATGGCCACGCGCAATGATTCCACTTACGTGCTGATCGGCATCGACTGCCCCACCCTGATCATCGTCGGCTCCGAGGATTCGCTGACGCCCCCGAGCGAAGCGGAGGCGCTGCGAAACGGCATCCCGCATTCGCGGATGAGGGTCATCGAGGGCGCGGGGCACATGTCCAACATGGAGCAGCCGGAGCAGTTCAACTCGGCCCTGATCGAGTTCCTCGACTCGCTCGGGTGAATTTTATGGCTCGGGCAGTTCGACCACGAAGAGGCTGCCGTTGCGCTGGCTGCTCGAATAACCGTTCTCGCTGATGACCGCGCGGTTGAGCCGGTGGTCGATGGCGACGCCGAGCGCGCGAGTGTTTTCGGGGAGCGGGATCTCCGCCGTCACCAGCCCGGTGCTCAGGTTTATCACCGTCAGACGAGGTATGTACCGGCTCGTTATCACGGCCATGTTGGTCAACGGGTTTATCGCCACGTCGGCCGCGGGCTCGCCGACAGGGCCCACGTTGATCGGGATGCGGGCCACTTCCCTCCCCGACGCGAGGTCGAAGATGAAGGCCGCCGAGTCCCTCTGATTGACCGCGACCGCGGTATTGGTCTCGGGATTGACCGCGACCTTTTCGAACCCAGTCCCCGCTCGCGCGGAAGAGTCGATGCGCCTGACGCGCTGGAACGGCGCGTCGCCCCTGTAGACGAACAGGGCGGGGGAGCCGGTGCCGGTCCCCGTGAAGACGAACTCATCAGCCCCGGAATTGTAGGCGGTCGAGCTGAGGGTCATGTCCTCCTCGCGCACGACGAGCTCGCCGGTCGAGAGGTCGATGAAGTGCGCGCGACGGGCGCGCCCCGCGTACTGCGCGTTGAAGGCGGCCACGTTATTGCCGGGGTTGACCGCGACGAATAGCGGGTTGATCGCCCCCTCCGCGTCGGTCAGTTGAGTCAGGCCCATAGCCCCGGTGCCGACGTTTATGATGGAGATGCTGCCGGCGGTCGGGTCGCCCACGTTCGCGGCGACGATGGTGCCGGAATTACGGTTGAAAGAGATGCCCGAAGTGACGCCGTTGCCGAACGCGGAATCCCCGTCCACGCCGGCGAAGCTGCGCACTATGCGCGCCGACGCGATGTCGAATTCGAAGACCGTGTCGGCGTGCTTATCGCTCACGTAAGCGCGGTGGGTCGCCTGATCGACCACGACTCCGAACGGGAAGGCGAGGCCGGACTGGCTGTCGTCGAAGCCGCCGCCGTCGGGGTCGTTGATCAGAGTGCTCCGCGTCGGCTCGATTGATACGCGGACGAAGTCTCCGGGCGCGCCCCCCTTCAATTTAACCGTGAGGGTGTTCTGCCGCTGGGGATTGAGGGCGACGACTATGCGCGCCGCGCGCCTGTTGAACAGGGGCTTGCCGATGAGCGGCGTGCCGTTGAGAATCAGAGTGCCTTTGGCGATCCGGGACAATCCGTCATCCGTGCCGTTCGTCACCGTCAGAGTGTAGGGTATGGACGTGTCATTCACAGTGAACGCGCGGGTGAAGAGGTTCTTCGTCTTCGAGGTCCGAACGAAAATTTCAGGGCCGAAGCCGGATTGCGCCAGGGCGTCGCCCGAGGAGCCGATGACCGGCGCGAGGCAGAGTAAAAGAACGGATACGGATATTGAAGACAGATTGAATAATCGTCGCGATGGCATAGCGAAGCTCTCCTGTGAATTCCCTTAGACTCTAAAGACAATGAACCTGAAGCGACCTCGAAGGTCCCCTCTCTGAATAGGATTAAAGGGATAATGGAGGCGGGGTTCCAGATGAGTCGGGGGCCAGGGGTCGGGGAAGGAAGGGGATTCTATAAAGAGAGTTTGAAATCATTAGCGGAGCGAGGGCTTCCGTTCCCCGCACCGGCTCCTGACCACTGACCACTGGCCCCTGTCGTTAAGCCAGTTGACTATACCCGCCGCGGAAGTAGGCGAGCGGCTTCCCTTCATTTACGCTCGTGGCTTCGACTTCTCCCACGAATATCGAGTGGTCCCCGCCGGGGTAAGCGTGGACGAGGCGGCACTCGATGGTGGCGAGCGCGCCCGTCAGCAGCGGCGCGCCGGAGACGCCGTAGGTAAACCCTATGCCCTCGAACCGGTCCTCTTCCTTCGAAGCGAAGCGGCGAGAGATGAGCTCCTGATCCTCCGCCAGTATGTTCACGGCGAAGTAGCTCCCCTCCGTGAGGTGATCGTGCAAAGAAGCCCTCTTGTCTATGCAGACGAGGATGAGCGGGGGGACCAGGGACACCGAAGTGAAGGCGCTGACGGTAATTCCATGCGGCTTGTCATCCTGTACCCTGCTCGTCACCACGGTCACGCCGCTCGCGAAGTGTCCGAGCGCGCGACGGAATTCCTCTTTGTCGACTGCCATACTCTCTCCTGTCGTGTGGAATGGGCCGACGCCGCGCGGGCGGGCGGAGGCACTCTGCCGAGAGTGCTTCCCGCCCGTCTTAAAGCCCGGCGAAACGCTCCCCTACTGCGCCTTCTTGTACTTGGCGATCAACTGGTCGAGCCCTTCTTTAGAGCCCTTGTTGCGGTACTGGTAGTAGGAAGTCAGGTCGGCGAGCACCTGATCGTGAGCCGCCTTGAGCTGCGGGTTGCCTTCGGAAAGGGCGACGAAGCGCGCGAACAGCTCGATCACCTCATCCATCTTCGCAGTGGCCGCCTTCAGGCTGTCGGCCTTGAGAGGCCCGTCCCCGACCTTCTTATGCTCCTCGGCCAGCTCCTGGTACTCCTGATTTACGAGGATGCCCAGATACATATAGGTGAGCGGGTCGTTCGAGTTGATCTCGGCCGACTTCTGGAGCCGGACTTTCGCCTCTTCCCTCTCGTTGCTCATGAGCGAGACCAGCCCGAGGTACTGGTAGAGCAAAGGCAGCCACCGGGTCTGGTACTCCGCCCACGCCGCCTCGTCCAGGCTCTCCGGCCTCTTGTTAGTCTCGATCAGCTCGATGGCGAGGGCCCCGTACTTCACGCTCTGCGGGACGAATTTCGGGTTCTTGTTCCTCGCCTGATCTATCCCGAGTAGGGTCATCCGCGTCAGCAGGGTCACGTCGTTCGGGTTCTTCTGAAGCTGGGCCGCCGCGATGCGGAAGGAGTCGTCGAAGCGGTTGGCTTTGTTGTAGACCTCTATGAGAAGCGGATTGATGAGATCGGCTTCGCCCGGCCCGGTGAATATGGTCACGAAATTCTCCGCGAGCGTGATCTGCTGCGCGGGGTCCGGCACCCTGGCTATCTCCGCGCTTATGTGCTTTATGACCTGGGGCCGGATGGGGCTCTTGGGGTATTTCTTCGAGTACTCGGCGGCCAGTTGCAGCTTGGCGGCGTTGTCCGTCGTCGAATTAATCTTGTTGAGCAATTGACGCTCGCCGTCGGAAATCTGCGGCTCCTTCTTGTCAGTGCTCTTCTTCGGGTCCTGCTTCTCCTGCGAATAATCAGGGCTCTGGGCGTAAGCCGACGACGCGGCGGCCGTCGTTACCACGAGCACGCAGATTCCCAGCCGCCGCAGTAAAGGAAATAATGCTGATCTCATCTCTGACCTCTTCTTTCCTCGGGATTTAGTTGCCATGGTTGCGAAAACTCCGCCACAACTCCGGGAATATTGTGCTTGATCACAGTGAGCATTGGCAAGGCGGGCGGGCCGCGCCGGGCAACTCAAAGGGTGGTGTTACGACATCTGATTTTCTGGGATGGCGGGCATGGGGAATCTTGTGCCCCGCGCCCGTGTGAGGATAAAATTTCAGGGAACTGTCACCCTGGCCTCCGAGGATGGAGAAACGCAAATGATCAAGAAGCTTTATTCAATCGCAGCCGCGTTGATGATGACCGCAGCTTTCGCGGCATCCGCCAGCGCACAGGAGTGGGATCGCGCGGTCTCTCTCTTCAACCAAAAGCAATACCGGCAGGCCATACGCGAGTTCCACGCCGTCATGCGCGCCAACCCCGCCGCGTGGCAGTCGTGGTACTACATAGGCGCGGGCCATTTTCAGCTCCAGGGATATGAGGACTCGATAGACGCTTTTCAAAACTACATTAAGGCCGCCGAGAAAGACGAGAAGGCGCAGGCCGTCGCGCACTACTTCATCGGCCTTTCGCACTACCAGATGAAGCAGTATGACAAGGCGATACCGGCGCTCGTGAAGCACATCAGCCTCTCGGAGAAATTGCAGCAGAAGCCCGAAGCGAACGCGCGCGCGGCGCTCGGCCGCTCCTACATCTTCACCGACCGCTTCAACGAGGCCGTCCCCGTCTTCACCGCCGCCGCGGCGGAGACGAAGACGGACGCGAACAATTACTACTACCTCGGCTACGCCCAGCAGAAACTCGGCCGCAGCGACCAGGCCGTGGCCGCGCTCAACCAGGGGCTCGCGATCAGCCCGAAGGATGCCGACTCGCTCTCGCTCCTGACGGACATTTACCTCTCGCAGGTGAGGCAGAAGCCCGCGGCGCTGAAGCAGGCCATCGCCTCCGCCGAGCGGCTGCTCGCGGTGCCGGACAATGAGCGTTCGTGGGGGAAGCTCGGCCAGGCTTACCTCTTCGACAAGCAGTTCGAGAAGGCCGCGCCCCTGCTCGATAAGTACGCGCGCGCGCACGCCGACTCGGGCGGGGCATGGTACAACCTTGGGCTCGCCTACTCGCGGTCGTCGCAGTGGAAGCCCGCGGCCACGGCCCTTGAGCAGGCGGTGAAGCTCACGCCGACAAACGTGGCCGCCTTGCTGGAACTGGGCTACGTCTACGAAAGCGACAGCCTCAACGACAAAGCCCTCTCGGCGTACGAGCGCGCTTACGAGGCGTCCGGCCGGCGCGACGAGACCGCGCGCGCTTCCATCGACCGCATCAAGCAGAGTAAGCCATGAGGGCAGGGGCCAGGGGTCAGTGGCCGGGGGCCGGTGCTGCTCCCGAGGGTTTCGATTTACTCGAGATGGGGTTCTATAAATAGAATCTGAAATGTCCCTTCCTTAGCCACTGGCCCCTGGTTCAAAGGCCGACGCGAGCAGCTCGATTTCGCGGCTTTCTCCCGCCGCGAGACTGAGCGCCTCGCCCCGCTCGGCCGCGCGCGCGAGCACGGGCAGGGTCGCGCAGGGTTCGAGCGCGATGTTGTAGGTCGAGTTCCACCAGGGGTAGTCTCGCCCGCCCCTGTAGACCTGCCAGTACCAGAGCACCTTGAACACGTCCGCCGGGTATCTCATCCCGAAGCCGACCCCCAGAGCCGTGTTCGTCACGGTGAACCAACCTTCGCTGATCCCTTCGAGGAAGAGCATGTCCTGCGCATGAGTCTCAGGGCCGGGGATCCGCGATAGGTCAACCCGCCCCCCGTCGACCCCTTCGGCGAAAGGCCATTGGCCGGTCTGGTCAGGCTTCAGGCGTGAGTTCGCGGGAGTGAATTCGGCGAAGGTGCGGATGCGACAGGCAGGCACGTCCACCCTGCAGTGCTCGTCGAGGAAAGGCCAGCCGAGTGCCGGGTGATGGCCCCATGTGAAATCGATCTCCTGCCCGCTTTCGTTCGTAACCCGCTCGTGTATCCTGAGCGTCGCTTCGTTGCGCCGGAGCGTGACGGTCTTTACCAGATGAAAAGGGGTGCGGACCGTCCGCACGTCGAACCGGACTTCGATCTCTTCCGCGTCGTCTTTCGTGATCACGTACCGCCACGGCAGCAGCAGCACCTCCCCGTGCTGGCCCACCTCGGCATTCTGATGAAGCGAGAGCGCCCCGCAGTTCGGGAACATCTCCTGCCACCCGCCCTCGTAATAATCCATGTGCGGGCCGGAAGCCCGCGGGCTCGGCGGGACGAAATGCGCGCGCGGGCGCAGCCCCAGGCGGGTGCGCCACAGGAAATCCACGTCCTTCGGCTTGTACAGAAACTCGTAAACGTCGGTCCCTTTGTCGGCGACGAAGGTGACGCGCAGCTTCTCATTTTCGAGGGCCACGCACCTGTGGCCTTCGTAAACGTACTCCGTTATTCGGCAGCCGTAGTTGCGGTTGTGATCGTAGGTCTGGTAATTCATGAAGCTCTATAATACTCATCCGTAACTCGGAGACGAAATGAAGATGGCGGATAAGAAGAAGGCGGTCGTGCTTTTAAGCGGGGGGCTCGATTCGGCCACGGCGCTCGCCGTGGCCGCGTCGGAAGGCTACGAGGTTTACGCGCAGTCGTTCCGTTACGGCCAGCGCCATTCGGTCGAGCTTGAGAGCGCCGCCCGCGTGGCCCGCGCTTTTCGGGCGGAAGACCACCTGACCGTCGATATCGACCTGCGTGCCATCGGCGGCTCCGCGCTCACCGGTTCGACGGAAGTACCGAAGGACCGCTCGGGCGAAGAGATGTCCGACGGCATCCCGGTGACCTACGTCCCCGCGCGCAACACGATCTTCCTATCGTTCGCGCTCGCGTGGGCCGAAGTGCTCGGTGCGCAGGACATATTCATCGGGGTCAACGCGCTCGATTACAGCGGCTACCCCGACTGCCGCCCCGAGTATGTCGAAGCCTTCGAGCGCATGGCGAACCTGGCCACGAAAGCCGGGGTGGAAGGGCGGATGCGACTGCGCATTCATACGCCTCTGATCGCGATGACGAAGAGGGAGATCATCGAAACCGGCCTGCGGCTGGGAGTCGATTACTCGCTCACGCACAGCTGCTACGACCCCCAGGGAGGCGGCCTCGCGTGCGGGAGGTGCGACAGTTGCCGCCTCCGGTTGAAAGGCTTCGCGGAAGCGGGCGCGCGCGACCCTGTCGCCTACGTAGGACAGTAACACCTGATCGCGCTCTGTTATTCCCCGCCGCCCGCCCTTGGTTCACATATTGCATTTACTAATCCGGGACTGATTAAAGTGTATCGAAGTTTTACCAATACGGCCGAAGGGCGTATGCAGAAGAGACATAGACGGACAAATGGAGGACATATGAATGCATTGGAGCTTCTGAAGCAGGATCACCAGAAAGTCAGTGATCTGTTCGCCAAAGTTGAGGCGACCGACAGCGAGAAACAGCACGAGCAGCTCTTCGAGCAGATAAAGACAGAGCTTGAGACTCACGCCCACATCGAAGAGACGGTTTTATACCCGGCTCTCGAGAAGCACGAAGAACTCAAGGACCTTGTGCTCGAAGCCTACGAAGAGCACAAGCAGGTAAAGACCTTGATCCGCGAGATAGGACGCCTCGCCGACGGCAGCGAGAAGTTCGACGCCAAGCTGAAGGTGATGGGCGAGAACGTGGAGCATCACGTCGAAGAGGAAGAGAACGAGATGTTTCCGAAGGTCAGACAATTTTTCTCAAGTCAGGAGCTGGAGCAGATGGGGAAGGAACTCGAAGCCGCGAAGCGAGAGTTCCGCAAGACTAATCAGGCCAGCGCCCGCTAGCCCTGCACCGGGATCACTCGCGAGAAGGGAGGTTCGGGCTTACGTTTTCAGCCCCGCGCCCGGACCTCCGATCACCTGAGCTCACACCTATCCGACCTGCTTCGGCCCCGCTTGCGAACTTGCGCGGGCCCTCTCCCGAATATAGTATCGACCTGTTTATCGGCGGCGCGGATGCCCCTCACGCGCGTCGAAAAAGCCCCGAAGAGTTCGGGTGAAAAGAGACACGGCGCCGGAGGACGAGCGCAGGTGAAGAGATGAGAGTCAGGTTCAGCAAGACGATCTTAATTATACTGGCGATAGCTCTGCTCATTTCGGCCGCGGCGGCCTGGAACTACATCAGGGGGCGCGAGCCCGCCGACAGGCTCGTGCTTTCGGGCACGGTGGAGGCCGACGAGATTCACGTCGGCTCGAAGGTGGGGGGCCGCGTAGCATCAGTGCTCGTCAAAGAGGGTCAGGCGATCAGGCAGGGGGAGCCGCTCATAAGATTCGAGGGCCGCGACCTTGAACCGAGGCGACAGGACGCGGTCGCGGCGGTCGCGGCGGCGGAAGCCAATCTTCAAAAGATGCAAAGCCTCTCCAGACCCGAAGAGGTGGCCGAAGCGAGGGCCGAGGCCGAGGCCGCGCGGATAACTCTGGAGCTCGCTCGCAACGGCCCGCGCCCGCAGGAGACCGAGGCCGCGCGCGCGGAGTTGCAGGCGACTCAGGCGGATTACGAAGTCGCCAAGCTTAACCTGGCTAGGCTCGAAGAGCTTGCGCGCGGCGGGGTGGCGTCGCGGCAGGATTACGACAACGCCAAAGGCAACTTCGACCGCGCGCGGGCGCGCAGTGAGGCGGCGCGCCAGAGGCTCGACCTGCTGGAGTCGGGGACGCGGCGCGAAGAGATTGAACGCGCCGAGCGGCAGTACAGGCAGGCGGCGGCGCGCCAGAGGCTCGTCGAAGAGGGCGCGCGGAAGGAAGACATCGCGGCGGCGCAGTCTCAGCTCGAAAGGGCGCGGGCCGCGCTTCAGGCGGTGGAGACTCAGATCGCCGAGCTTGAGGTGACGGCCCCGGCCGACGCCTTCGTGGAAGTGCTCGAAGTCCGGCCCGGAGACCTGATTAACGCGAACGCCCCGGTCGCCACGCTCGTCGAAACCGGCCGCCTCTGGGTGCGGGTCTACGTGCCAGAGCCGGAACTCGGGCACGTGCGGCTCGGCAAAGAGGTCACGGCCTCCGTGGACACGTTCTCTAACGAGACTTTCCGCGGGCGGGTGGAGCAGATAGCAAGCCGGGGCGAGTTCACCCCGCGCAACGTGCAGACCCGAGAAGAGCGCACGCATCAGGTCTTCGGCGTGCGCGTCAGGCTCGAAGACGGCGCGCACAAGCTGCGCGCGGGCATGGCCGCGGACGTGGTGATCCCGAAGACCGAAGACTGACTATGGCCGCAATCGAAATAGATGGGTTGACCAGAAAGTTCGGCGCTTTCACGGCCGTCGATTCGGTGAGCTTTTCGGTCAGGCAGGGGGAGATTTTCGGTTTCCTGGGGCCGAACGGCGCCGGCAAGTCTACGCTAATCAGGATGCTCTGCGGGCTGATCGCCCCGACTTCAGGCACGGCGAGCGTCGCGGGCTTCAGCATCAAAAACCGGATCGATGACATTCGCCAGAACATCGGCTACATGTCTCAGCAGTTCAGCCTCTACCAGGACCTGACCGTCTGGGAGAACATCAATTTTTACGCGCACGTTTACGGGCTGAAAGGCGACCGGTTGCGCGAACGGCGCGAGGCCGTGATCGAGCTGACCCACATCGGCCATTTCAGGGACCGGCGCGCGGGCGCTCTTTCGGGCGGGTGGAAGCAGAGGCTCGCGCTCGCGTGCGCTCTGGTTCACGAGCCCCGAATCCTTTTTCTTGACGAGCCGACGGCGGGGATCGACCCCGTGGCCCGCCGCGAGCTCTGGGACCTGTTCTTCGAGCTGTCGGGCTCCGGCATCACGCTCTTCGTGACGACGCACTACATGGACGAGGCCGAGCGGTGCGCGCGCGTGGGCTACATCTACAATTCCCGGCTCATCACCTGCGGCGAGCCGGACGACCTCAAGAACCTCCCCGAGATCACCCCCGCCGACGCGAGATGGGCCGAAGTGAGCTGCCCCAACACGACCGTCGCGCTGGCCGAGCTGAAGCGGCAGGGGTACGTGATCGACGCGACGATCTTCGGCCAGTCCATACACCTGCTGATGGATTCCGACGTGCCTCTGGAGCGGATAAGGGAGAGCCTCGACCGGGTCGGCATCAATGGGGCCGAGGTGACTCCCGCGCGGCCTTCTCTGGAAGACGTGTTCGTGACGCTCACGAAAATCAACGCGGAGAACGGCCGAAGTAAAGACACGGGCCGCACGGTTCTCAAGTGAGGGGCGATGTTTAAGGGGTTTCAGTCGATTTTTTATAAAGAGCTGATTCAGATAAGCCGCGACCCGCTCTCGCTCGCCCTGATGCTGCTGGTCCCGATGCTCCAGCTGGTGATCTTCGGCTACGCGATCAATACGGACGTGCGCAACATAAAGATGGCCGTTTACAATCTCGACCCCGGCCGCGACTCGCGCGAGCTGATCGCCGCCTTCGAGAACACGGACTATTTTCTCGTCGCCGAACACGTGGGCTCGGACGAGGAGTTGAACCGGGCCATAGTTTCGGGGAGCGTCAAGGTGGGGGTAAAGATACCGCCGGATTACTCGGACCGGTTGGCCACGAACCGCCAGGCGTCGGTCCTCGTCCTCATCGACGGCTCCGACTCAAGCATCGCGAGCCAGAGCCTCAACGTGTCGACCTCCGTGGGGCTGACGAAATCTCTTGAGAGACTGGTGGGGTCGCCGCAGGCGGGCGCGGGAGGGTTCCCCATCGAGGTCCGCCCGAAGATGCTTTTCAATCCCGATTCGCGGTCAGCGAACTTCATGGTGCCCGGACTGGTGGCCATAATTTTGCAGATCATCACCACCCTGCTCACCGCCTTCTCCGTCGTGCGCGAGCGCGAGCGGGGGACTCTTGAACAGTTACTCGTGACTCCCGTCCGGCCCTTCGGCCTCATGCTGGGCAAACTCGTGCCCTACGGGCTGATCGGATTCTTCGAGACCTGCACGGTGCTTGCGGTGATGCGCCTGGTCTTTGACGTGCCGATAAACGGGTCGGTCATCCTGCTGCTCTGCCTGTCGGTAATCTTTCTGTTCACGGCCCTGGCCATCGGGCTGCTGATCTCGACCAAGGCGCAGAATCAAATCCAGGCATTCCAGCTCGCCTTTCTCATCATGCTCCCTTCGGTGCTGCTCTCCGGCTTCATGTTTCCGAGAGATTCCATGCCCCCTTTGATGCGTGCCGCGGGGTTCCTGATCCCCGCCACGCACTTCATGGAGATCATCCGCGGCATAGTGCTCCGCGGCGCGAACCTCGCCGACCTCATGCCGGAAGTAATAACCCTGAGCGGGATGGGGCTGGCGCTGTTGGTTCTGAGCGCGCTCAGGTTTCGCAGGAAGCTGGCCTGATCGAGCGGGGCCGGGCAAAAAAGAGCGGGCACCGAATCCGGGTTATTTCGGATGACGGTGCCCGGTGAGTAATGGAGGAGGATTTACCCCAAAGCGACAACACTCAGCAGGACCACGTATTCAGGCGCATTTAAATATCGCGGCCTGCTGATTCACTCACATGGCTAATAACGCAACTGGATTATGTCGGTTTCAAAAAGTTCTTCTTCGCCCCGGATTGATTGCGGAAAAGCGGCGGGAAATAAAATGGGGCGCTTCGGTAAGCGCCCCACCCTAAGGAGAAGGATTTTCTGTTCTAAACTCAGGACCTGATCTTGGTGGAAGGGATGGTCAACCCTGACATCCAGTTCTAGCAGTCTCCCTACCTTATCAGAATCCTTCGCTCAGTATTTTTTAACGCAGCGTCGGGAGATTTGTTCCATGAGCTTTCAAAAGGACTAGCCCCGGCGCGCGGGCTTGACGGCGCGGCGGCGGCGCTTCCTCGGTAAGGCTATCTGTTCCAATATTTTGAGCGCTTCGTCGAAGCGCTCGAACCTGCGCTCGTCGACGCGGAACTGCCGGCTGTGGTAGACCGTCCGCCCGCTCGCGGCCCTCGGAGGGTGCTTGACGTGGAGCATTTCGTGATAGAGCACGTACTCGACGGCCAGCAGGGGGATGCGCTCGCTGTCGAGGGTGCGGCTGATGATGATCGCCCCGTGCACGTGGTCGTGGTGGCCGAGCACGCGGCCCGTCCTCCGCTGGCTCCACGAGAGCAGAGGCTTCTCTAGCCCGCCCGCGAAATACCGCGCGTTCAAATCCTCGAATATATTTTCGAGGTCGTAGACCCTGCCGCGCGGGGACGAGATCATCTTGTAGCCGCGCTGCCGCCGCGCGGACTCCGACGCCGAGAGGACCGAGGGCCGCGCGGTGTATTCGCGGTAAACGCGCTCGTCTTCTTTCGACGCCTTCAGGCGGTACAGCTTCGCGACGAGTATGCCGGCGAGCGCGCGCAGGACTTCTTCCGGCGAGTGGGCGAGTATGTCCGATACGCGGGCGTAGACGCGGCCCCGTCGGAGCCTGATGGTCGAAGAGAGCCCCGCGTAAGGATAAAAGCGGGCCTCCACGGCGGGCTTCGGCTCTTTTTTTATGACCGCGTTCAGGGCCTTTACGAAGATTGTTTCGAGGTCCGCGCCCGCCGGGGCAGGCGCATCCGTTCCTGAGCTTTCTCGTTCAACCATTGCTTAGCATCAGAGTCTCTGCGGGCAATCCGCCGCGAGCGCCCGCGCGCGGCCTTCGATTGCGCGCCCGCCTCATCTTCTCTTCCCTCTCCCGGCTCTTACTTCTTATTGTCTTTCTTGGGGGTGTCGTCCGGCTCTATGTAACGCTGGCGGTGGCGGACCTCGAGGCGCTTGTTGTCCGGCTGGCCGTCCCCGTCGATATCGACCTCCACTTTTATCTTCCGCTCTTTGCCCTCGCGGCGCGTGTTGCTCGGGTCGTAGCCCAGGCTGTACTGGTTACGAAGGAGGGTCTGGATGCTGTTCATGATCGTCGGGAGCTCGCTCTCGAAGGTCATCGGGAAGAAGGCCCCGCCGGTCCTCTGAGCGAAAGCGTTCAGCGAGTTCTGCGCCTGAAGGAAAGTGAGCCGGTCGGTGGCCTCCATCCTGTGCTCGTACTTCTTGAAGAAGAGGTTGCCCACGCCGACCGTGAAGATGGGCACGCCCGCGCCCGACGCTATCTTCAGAGCTTTGTCGTAGGTGATGCGGCTGAAGGTGTCGATGCCTATGGTTATCAGGATGACCGCCGTGTGGCCTTCGACCTCCTGCAGGCCGACGTACTCGCTCGGGCCGGAGTTCTCGTCGTAAAGCTGTATGGCTTTCCCGCCCAGCAGCGTAAAAGATAAGGCGTCGTAGATATTCGATTCGCTGAAATTGAGCGTGTCCCGATAGGCCGCCAGGATCGCGTTATACAATTTGTTCGTGTCGCTGGTGAAGTCCTGGATCACCTTCGGCTTCAGGCTGAAGGTGACGATGGAGACGTAGTCCTCGGGCTTGACGAACCTCTGGGTGAAGATGGCGGCCGACTGAAATATCTCCTGCGTGAAGGTCGGGTTGAACCACCCCTGCCAGCGCCTGTTCTGAAACCCGTTGTCGAGCAGGAGCACGACCGTCATCGGGCCTTCGCCCGCGCGGAAGTTCGTGATGTCCTGCTTGACGTTGTCCTCATAAACGATGAAATTCTTCTGGGTCAGGTTGGGCACCAGCCGCCCCGACTTCTTGTCGATGACGGTCGTGTCCACGTTGACCACCTGCGTCGAGATCCTGAGCGGCGGCTCGTCCTTGCCGCTGCGGAGGATGGGGACGGGGGGGCCTTCCACCTCTTCCTCGACCGGGGCGGGCTGCCTCTCGTTCGCCTTCTTCTCTTCGGTCTTCTTCTCGACCTTCTTCTTGGGCGGCTGCCGCCCGCTCTGGGCCGCTACGAGCGATCCGGGGGCGGCGGACGATAGGGCCAGCAGAGCGACTAGAAGGGCCGCGACTGACACCCGAGCTAGCATGAACAACTTCATAATCCCTCCGAAATACTTCGCAAAACAAGTAACAGGGCTGGAGCGCTTACAAACGTGCCTGGCCATGAGTTTAGCAGATGGGGCGGGCGGATGGGTAGCTTGAATCAAATCGGGGCAGTCAGAATCGGTCTTTGAAATACCGGCCCTTTCGAAAGACTCCGTCGTCGAAGTAGTTTCGCAGAAGCTCGATCCGGTCCGCCCTCTCGCCCGGAATGACGGTCACGACATCGTAGCGGTACGACTCCCCCGACACCCGCATCAGGTGCCGATACCGGTGGGCCGCGCGGGCGATCCGCCTCTGCTTCCGGAGGTCGACCGCGCGCTCGGGCGCGGCCACCTCATCCGAGGTCCGGGTCTTGACTTCGACGAAGACGAGCGTCCCGCCGTCGTAGGCGATTATGTCGATCTCCGCCGTGAGCCTCTTTCCGCGCAGCCCGCGGCCCAGCGCCACGCGGAAATTCGTCGCGACCACGTTGAACCCTTCGAACTCCTTCAGGTATTCGAGCGCCGCGCGCTCCCCGCGCGCTCCGAGCGCCAGGTGGCGCGCGCGCGAGGGCGGCCTTCCCGCGAAGAACTTTTTCAGCTTACCCGGCATAGAGGTTGCGTCGAGATTTTATATTCGGGCCGCGCGCTTGTAAAAGCCTCCGAGTGCAATATACATTGAAGACTAGGAGCAAGATTATGGAGCACATCGAAGTCCAGGAGGAACCGAAGGACGCGGACGGCGGCGTCGCGCCCGTCGTCGTAATTCTAGGCCGCCCGAACGTCGGCAAATCGACCCTCTTCAACAAGCTGACGGGCACGCGGCGCTCAATCGTGGGCGACGAGCCGGGCATAACGCGCGACCGCATCTACGGTCGCGCGGAGTGGAGCGGGCGCGAGTTCCGTCTGGTCGATACGGGGGGCATCATCCCCGACGACAGAGAGCTGATCCCATCCAACATCCTTCGGCAGGCACGCGCCGCGCTCGAAGAGGCTTCGTTGATCCTGCTGGTCGTGGACGCGCGCGCGGGCATCACGCCCCTGGACGAAGAGCTGGCGGGGCTGGCCCGCTCGACGCGCAAGCCCGTCTTCGTCGCGGCCAACAAGGTCGACAGCGCGAAGCTGGAAGCGGACGCTCTGGAATTCGAGCGGTGGGGCTTCGACCAGGTCTTCCCCGTCTCCGCCGAGCACGGGAACGGCGTCGGGGACATGCTCGACGCGGTGCTCGACCTCCTGCCCGCGTCCGAGGTCACGGAGCGGGAGGACTCCGTGCTCCGGCTCAGCATCGTCGGGCGGCCCAACGTCGGGAAGTCTTCTCTGGTGAACCGGCTCACGGGCGAAGAGCGCGTCATCGTCTCCCCGATCCCCGGCACCACGCGCGACGCGGTGGACACCCTGATCGAATACGAGGGGACGCCTTTCCAGATAATCGACACGGCGGGGATACGCCGCAAAGGGAAGACCGAGCTGATGGCCGAAAAGATCTCGGTCATCATGGCCCGCCGGCACCTCGAGCAGGCCGACGTTGCCATCCTCCTGATCGACGCGGTCGAGGGGCCGACCGCCCTCGACGCCACCATCGGCGGGTACGCCCACGAAGCGGGCGCGAGCCTCATAATCGCCGTCAACAAGTGGGACGCGGTGGAGAAAGACACCTACACCACTAACCAGTACGAGCAGCGCATACGCGACATGATGAAGTTCGCCGATTACGCGCCCATCATATTCATCTCCGCCAAGAGCGGGCAGAGGGTGACGAAGCTGCTGGAGCTGGCGCGGAGAGCGTACGAAGAGCGCAGGAAACGGATACCGACGGCCGAGCTGAATCGCTTCTTCGAAAAGAACCTTGAGCAGCCGCGCGCGACCACCTCGTCGAGGCACCCGATGCGCGTCCTCTACATGACACAGGCCGGGACCCGCCCGCCGACGTTCGTCCTCTTCACCACGTCGCGCAGCCCGCGCGCGCGTCTGCACTTCTCCTACGAGCGGTACATCATCAACCGCCTGCGCGAAGAGTTTGATTTCTTCGCGACCCCCATCCGAATAAAACAGCGAAGGAAGAAAGGCTCGGAAGAGAAGAAGGGTTGAGCGCGCGACCCGCCTCCCGACATACCGGCATGACGAAAGCGGCCCTCAGGATTGAGGGCCGCTTTCGTCATGCCGATCAAAAAGACCTCAGCCGAAAATATCTTTGACCTTATCGATAATCCCCTTGTCCTCGGCCTGACCGTTGCCGCTTTCCAGCCTCGCCAGCTCTTCAAACAGGCGGCGCTGCTCGCGCGAGAGGTTGGTGGGCGTGCTCACATGAACGGTGGCGAAGAGGTCCCCGCGGCCCCGGCCGCCGAGCACCGGCATGCCCTTCCCTTTGAGCCGGAAAGTCCGCCCCGTCTGCGTGCCCTCCGCCACCCGGAGCGTCTCCTGCCCGTCGAGCGTCGGCACGCTCACCTCGGCCCCGAGCGCGGCCTGAGTAAACGAGAGGGGGACGCTGCAATAAAGGTTGGCGTCCCGCCGCTCGAAAACGTCATGGTCTTTCACATGGATGATGACGTAGAGGTCTCCGCGCGCGGCCCCGACCTCCCCGGCCTCGCCCTCGCCCGCGATCCTGAGGCGCGAGCCCGTATCGACCCCGGCCGGTATCTTGATCTCAAGGGTCTTTTCGCGCTCGACCCTCCCCTCGCCGCGGCACTCTTTACAGACATCCCGGATGATCTTGCCGGTCCCCCGGCAGGTCGAGCACGTGCGGCTGACCGAGAAGAAGCCCTGCTGGTAGCGGACCTGGCCCGCCCCCGAGCAGGTCGTGCAGCGCGTCGGGGAGCTGCCCGCCGCCGCCCCGTTCCCGTTGCAGACCTCGCAGACTTCGAGGCGCGGCACACGTATCTTCGTCTTGAGCCCGGTCGCGGCCTCTTCGAGCGATACCTTGATGTCGTATCTAAGGTCGGAGCCTCGGCGCGGCCCCGCGCGGCGGCCGCCCCTCCCGCCGAAGACCTCCCCGAAGCCGAAGAGGTCGCTCAATATATCTTCGAAGCCCGGAAAGCCCTGGCCGCCGAAGCCCGCCCCGGCCCCGGCGCCCGCGCCGACGCCCGCGTGGCCGAACCGGTCATACTTCGCCCGCAGGTCTGGAGATGAAAGGACCTGATAGGCTTCGGCAATCTCTTTGAAGCGCTCCTCGGCCTCCACGTCACCAGGGTTCTTGTCGGGGTGGTACTTGACGGCGAGGCGGCGGTACGCCTGCTTCAAGTCCTGTTCTGTTGCATCGCGCTGGACGCCCAGCACTTCATAGTAGTCACGTTTGCTGCTCAATTTTATTCCTGGGTCAATATATTAGTCTCAGATTTTACGGTTTCAGCCGCCCGCTTAAAGCGACCGAGGCGCCTGGGCCAAAATCGAAGACTCATTATAGCAAACTCTAGGATACTTCTGACAACGGGACGGTATTTTCTTCGCTCTTTCCTCCGGCGTCGTTCGCCAGGCCCGTGGGGCGGAACATCGCGTCCGTGATCATCTGCGCCGCCCTTTCGAGCTGCTCCAATACGTAGCGCACCTCCGCCGCGTCGTCGGAGACGGCCGTCTGGCGCGCCGAATCGAGCGTCGCGCGGACGAACTCCTGGTCCGAGGCCGAGAGCATCCACCCGAACTCGCTGAAGGTGCGGATGGTGTTTTGCAGCAGCCCCTCGAGCCGGTTCCGCGCCGTTATGATCGCCTTCATCCTGCGGTCGTTCTCGACGTTGCGGTTCGCCTCTTCGATCAGGTCGTATATCTCGCTGGCCGAAAGGCCCGACGAGGGGGTGATGCGCATGGCCTGCTCCGCGGCCGTCATCTTGTCGCGCGCGGAGACGGAGACTATCCCGTCGGCGTCGACTTCAAAAGTCACCTCGATCTGCGGGACCCCGCGCGGCGACGCCGGGATGCCGACCAGTTCGAAGCGGGCGAGGCTGCGGTTCCCCGCCGATATCTCGCGCTCGCCTTGCAGCACGTGGACCTCTACCACCTGCTGGGAGTCGGCCACGGTCGTGAACACGAGGCTCTTCTTGGTCGGTATCGTCGAATTGCGGTCGAGTATCTTCGTGAACAGCCCGCCGCGCGTCTCGATGCCGAGCGAGAGGGGGATCACGTCGAGCAGGATCAGGTCCTTCACGTCGCCCGTCAGCACGCCCGCCTGTATCGCCGCGCCTATCGCGACCACTTCGTCCGGGTTGATCTCGATGGAGGGCTCGCGCTGAAATATCTCGCGCACGCGGTTGATTATTATCGGGGAGCGCGTCTGCCCCCCGACCAGCAGCACCTTCGTGATGCTCGAAGCCGAGAGCTTCGCGTCGGAGAGGGCCTTGCGGCACGGCTCCACCGTGCGCTCGACGAGGTCGGAGACGAGCTCCTCGAACTTCGCGCGCGTGAGCGTCTTGTTGAAGTGTTTCGGCCCCGTGGAATCCGCGGCGATGAAGGGCAGGTTCAGCTGCGACTCGGTCGCGGTGGAGAGCTCGCACTTGGCGCGCTCGGCGGCCTCCTTCAACCGCTGTAGCGCGAGGCGGTCCGCGTGAAGGTCGATGCCGGTCTCCTGCTTGAAAGTCTCGATCATCCAGTCGACGATGCGCTGGTCGAAGTCCTCGCCCCCGAGGAAGGAGTCGCCGCAGGTCGAGAGCACCTCGAACACCCCGTCGCACATCTCCATGATCGAGATGTCGAAGGTCCCCCCGCCCAGGTCGTAGACGGCTACCTTCTCGCTCTCCTGCTTCCCGAGCCCGTAGGCCAGGGCCGCGGCCGTCGGCTCGTTTATTATGCGCTGGACGTTCAGTCCCGCGATCTTGCCGGCGTCTTTCGTCGCCTGCCGCTGTATGTCGTCGAAGTAGGCCGGGACCGTTATGATCGCCTCAGTCACCTCGTCGCCGAGGAACTCTTCGGCGGCGAGCTTGAGCCTCTGGAGGAGGATGGCCGATATCTCGGGCGGCGAGTAGTCGCGCCCGCGCACCCTCACGCGGCAGTCGCCGTTGGCCGACTCGCTTATCTCGTAAGCGCAGACTTCGTACGCGCGCGTGACCTCGGGAGAGTTGAACTTCCGGCCCATCAACCGCTTGACCGCGTAGATGGTGTTCGCGGAATTCGTGATGGCCTGGCGCTTGGCGATCTGGCCGATCAGTCGCTCGCCCTTCTCGGTAAACGCGACCACGGAAGGCGTGGTCCGCCCGCCCTCTTTGTTTGGTACTATCTGAGTCACACCGCCTTCGAGTATCGCAACGCACGAGTTGGTCGTGCCGAGGTCTATTCCTATGACCTTGCCCATAAAGCTATCCTCCAATCATCTAAGAACCGAGCAGGTAGAGCGGGGGTAGTCCGAATTAAGTAGGGGCGAGATCGTGTCCTGAGGTTCGGGCCCCTGCTCTCGCTGAGCGTCCGGGCCCGAACCTCGGGGTATCGGTCAATGAATCTAAGGCGTAGAGGCGACCTTCACTTTCGCGGGGCGCAGCAATTTGTCGCCCAGTTTGTAGCCTCGTTCGAACTCTTCGATAATCGTATTCTCTTCGTGCTCGTCGGACGCCTCGATGGTCACCGCCTCATGCAGGTGAGGGTCGAAGGCTTGCCCGACCGATTCGACCGGCTGAAGCCCGAGCTTGGTCACCGCGTCTTTAAGCTGTTTGTGAATCAGCTCGACCCCCTGCTGGAACGCTTCGGGGTCGCTGCTGGCCGATTCGAAGCTCAGCAGGGCGCGCTCGAAATTGTCGAGGACCGGCAGCAGCTCCAGCAGCACTTCGGCCCTGGCGCGCTGGTAGACCTCGCCCCTCTCGCGCTCCATCCGCTTCCGGTAATTCTCGAACTCGGCCTGACGCCGGAGCAGCTGGTCGTAGAGCGCGGCCCTCTCCTGCGTGAGCGCGTCCACCTGGGCCTGCAAACCCGGCCCCGCGCCTTCGCCGCGGGCGCTCTCTTCCGGGGCTTCCGGCTCGCCGGCGGAATCCGGCTCCGCCTCCGAGGCGGCGTCCGGCACTTCGTCCTCATCCTCGCCGACGAAGTTGATAGGTATCTCCCTCTGTTCGTCTCTCTTTTTTGCCATCTCGTGCTCGTTGTCTTCCTTTACTTGCTCTTTCCTCTAAAGCCGCACCCCGCGATTCATCTGCCCGGCATGCGTGGAGTCGTGCATGCGCTCGAACAGCCTGGCGATGTACTCGACGATGCCGATGAGCCTGTCGTACTCAAGGCGGGTCGGCCCCACGACCCCTATCGAGCCGACCGCCTTCCCGCCCGTGTAAAAACACGGGGAGGCGATGACCGTGCAGTCCCGCAAGTCCATCAAACGGTTCTCGCTGCCGATGCGCACCGCCACTTCTTCCCGGCCCGCGCTCTTGATGCACTCGTTGAGGATCTTGATGATCCTGCTCTTCTGCTCGAACACCTTGAAGACCTCGCGCATGCGCTCGGTGTTGGCGAAGTCGCGCTTGGCGATTATGTTCGACGCGCCCTCGATGAAGACGTCGGGCTGGTCGCCTTCCTGAAGGCTCTGGCTGCAAAGCAGGACCGCGTTGCGGAACAGGCGGTCGTAGAGCGCCTTCTCCTCGGTCATCCGCCTGAGCAGCTCGTCGCGAATCTCCCGGAGCGTCCAGCCGTGGAAGTTCTCCATCAGGTACCGCGCGGTCGAGTTGAGGTCGGCCTGCGAGAAGTCCCCTTCAACATGGATCACGCGGTCCTGCACGCGGCCCGCGCTCGAAACCGTTATCACGAGCACGCGCGAGTCGGACATCTTCACGAACTCGATGTGGTGCAGGATGTCCTTGGAGATCGACGGCGGGACGACAATGCCGACGTTATCCGACAGCTGCGAAAGCAGGCTGCTCGTCCGCTCCATCAGCCTCTCGGGGTTCACCCGCGACTCCTCGTCGAGCAGCCGCTCGTTGATCTGCGCCGCGTCCGTCTGCGAGAGCTTCATCGTGCCCATCAGGTTATCGACGTAGTACCGATAGCCTTTGTCGGTCGGCATGCGCCCGGCGGACGTGTGGGGATGAGACAGGTAGCCGTCGTCCTCAAGCTCCGCGCAGATGTTGCGTATGGTGGCCGACGATAGTCCCTCGCTCGAATTCTTCGCGAGCGTGAACGACCCGACGGGCTCGCCTGTAGCAATATGGATTCTCACTATCGCTGCGAGAATTTCCTTCTTGCGGTCGTCGAAATTGGAACCGCTCTTCTTCATAAGTTCTTCGTGGGGGGCATAGCCCAGATGGAATATCGACCGTAAGTTAACATCAAAGCAATACCCTGTCAATAATATTGCCCTGCGAGGCCCGAACCGATCAAGCCCTTAACAGTTTTACGTTTTCCGCCCGCCCCGGCAAGGGCGCGGGTCTAAGCCAACCCCTCTAAAAATTATCGTCGAAGTCATTGCGGCGCGCCCTCCTCCCTCGGTTGCGCCCCCCGCGGCCTCCGCCCAATTGGGCGAACTGGTCCGTGCCGAAGCTGCCCAGGCCCGCGAGCGTGAAGGTGAAGGAGAAGGCGCTCTCGTTGCGGAGCCCCGCTTTGAACGTGTTGTAGTTGAACTGCACCCCGCAGCAGTCCCAGTGATAGCCGACGTAGCTCCGCGAGTTCCTGAGCCGCCCGGACGAGACCCGGTCGTTCGGTTCGAAGCGGTTGGTGAAGTCGTAGCCTATGCGGGTCCCCCCGTAAAAGCCGTCGCCCGCGTCCCCGAACTGTATGGTCGAAACTATCTGGTTGCTGGGGAAGGTTCCGGGCTCGAAGCGGTTGGGGTCGAGGTCGATGCGCCGGGAGAGGTACCAGCTGGTCGATACGGTGAACTTCTCTCTGCTCACCCCGCCCGAAAGGGTGACGTTGCGCACGGCCCTGTCATCCGAGCCCACGTCCATCCTCAGGTCGGCGAAGACGGTCGACAGGGGCCGGTAGCGCACCTGCACGTTGACCGGGGAGAAGCCGCGCGCGCGCCCCCCGTATGTGAACCCCGAAAGCGTGTTGATCGGATAGAACTGGTTCCGGCCGCCCTCTTTGAGCGCGCCGCCGAAATCGCGGTCGAAGAAATATTTCTGCGCCAGCTTGATGCTCAGCAGCTCGTACGCCTGCGACGGGGCGTCGAGGTTGGTCGCGCCCGCGAGCGTCTCCTCGCCGCCCGCGTCGTCCTCGTCCCGCGCGCCGGGCTCCTGCGCCTCGTCGGCCTCGCGCCGCCCGGCCCTCTGCCGCCTGTTGCCGGAGCGCCCCACGTCCTCCTTCACGAGCTCGGACGAGGCCCCGACCTCAAGCTTCCCCTTCCTGCTTTCGGCTCCGGGAGCCGGTTCCGTGGCGGGAGCTTCCTTCCATTCGGGCTCTCTGGGGTCCGGCTCGGGCCTCTTCTCGGAGGGCTTCTCCACTTCGCCCTCGGGCTCTTCGGGCGCTTCAGGCTTAGCGGCCTCCGCGCCGGGAGGCGGCGCTTCCTCGGCCGGGTCCGTAGGGTCTCCGCGCCTCCTGTCGCGCCTGCGGTTCGGGCGGCCGGGGGTCACGGTCTCCATCTCCTGAGGCTCTTCGTCACGCTGTGTGCGGGCGCGCCGGCGATTCAGCTCGTTGGCGCGGCGGGTGATGAAGAAGCGGTTGACGACCGCGTACTCGAACTCGTTCGTGTTGGCCACGGCGTCGCGCTCGTCGAACCTTATGATCTTGTCGAACTCGTCGCCGATCCCCCCGATCACGCGGTAGGTCAGGTAAGGCTCGATTACGTGTTTGAACCGGCGCGCGCCGCCTTCGTCCAGGAATACCTTTTCGAGCGAAGGCGGGCGGATGTCCACGGCCAGTTCCGCGTAGCGGCGCGACAGGTCTTCGGGGATTATGGGGTCGAAATCTTCGCGCGTGAAAAGCCTGAGCCCCGGCTTCGCCGCGCCGTTCGCGGGGTCGAGGCGCGGGTCGTCGGGCGACAGGGTGAACCGGTCGGGGTCGAAAGCCTCTACCGTCGGATCGAGGCTGCTGCTGTAGAAAGTCTGGCGCACCGCGAGGCTAGGGGTGATGGCGAAGCCCCCGAGGGTCGCGAGCGGGACGGTGATCTTCGGCTGAAAATCGAACCGCTGCACGGCCGAGGGGGTGGTCAGCACGGAGACGCCGTCGACGGTCTCTTCGCGTTTCATAGCGCCGATGCTCGAATCGAACGAGAAGTAGATGGGCAGGCTCTCTTTGATCCTGCGCGGGTAGACGGTGAGGCTGAGCTCCGGCGCGGTCCTGATCTTCACGTCGAAGTTCGTGCCTTCGTTGGGCGGGGCCTCCGGGTCGCGGGTCGGGCGGAACAGAGTCGTCGTCTCGTTGCTCGCGAGAAAATTGAAGCTGAAGTCGCGCGCGTTGTTGTTTATGTAAAACCTCGACTCGCGCCTCGGGTCGATGACCTGCGAGATGTCGTCGGAGAAGACCTGCCGGAATGGCAGGCTCGTGACGAAAGAGACGTTGCCGACCGCGAGCCACCCGCGCGGCAGGTATTGCACGGCTTCGGCGACGAACGCGGTCCCGCCCTGGTCCTCCCCGTCCTCCCCGAAGAGCCGGTCCTTCACGGTGAAGGCCCCGAGCCGGATGAAAGATTTCTCGTCCGTCTGCGCGCGGAACTCCGCGCCGAGCCCGAGCCCGCGCGCCGTGTAGAGGTCGCTCCGGATGGTTACGTCCGCCGACGGGCCGAGCGTCTGGTAGTAGGCGGTCTTGAAGGTGCGGCCCTTCTGGTTCGAGGTCCCCGTCGTCGGCAGTAAGAACCCGGACTGGCGCTCGGCCCGCGTGGCGGGAATCCACGCATAAGGGAGCACGAAGACCGGAACGTCTTTGACCCGGAAGAGGGACTTGTATAGCTTGAGGCGGTCGTTCATCTTCAGGGCCGCGCGCTCGGCCGAAAAGCTCCACTTCGGCACGACATCCTCACAGGCCGTGACGGTCGCGCCATAAAGCTCGTAGGTGTCCGGCCCGGTGCGCTCGACGCGGTCGGCCGTGAAGAAGATGTACTCGCCCGTCTGCGTGCGGTTGGTGAAGCCCGTCGAGTCCCAGAAGACGCCTTTACGCTCAAACGAGTTGATCTCCGCCCTGCGCGCGGTCACGCGCTGGTCCGTGCCCTGGTCGAAGATGACGTTCCCTTCGGCCACCAGGTCCCCGGTCGTCTGGTTCAGAGTCACCCGGTCGGCCTGGAGCCTCGCGTCCTCGAGGGTCACGTTGACGTAGCCTTCGTAAAGATAGAGCTCGCCGACCTTGCCCTGCGAGTCGGAGACTATCTCGATATTCTCCACGGCCCCCGACGGGCGCGCGGGGGTCGAGCCGTTTGAATCCGGCTGGCCGTTTTGGGGCGGGCCTTTCTTCTGCCCGTCTTTGGCGTTCTCTTTTTTGTTCTTTTTTCTCTTCTTTTTCTCTTCGTTCTTCTGGGCGGATGGGCGGGCGGATGGGGCGCGCGGCTCCCATGCACAAACCGATTCCGAGCCGAGGGCAAGGAAGATCAGGATGCACAGCGCGCTCGAAAACGTCTTTGAAAAACGGATCATTGTAATTAGAAAGCCTCCGGCCCCCTTCGGGCAGGTAAAGCGGATGGTAGCACGCGCCTCGCGGAACGGGCAACAGAGCCCAACGCGCCGCAAAAGCTTTTCAGACTCTTTGAAACCGATCCCCCGCCCGCGCGTGTAAGTAACCCGTTCGCATCCGAAATACAATAAATCTCCGGCCGCTTGCTGTGGCTGAATTTGCGCGATTCATGCTATTATTTCCTCTGGTTGTGAACAGCCCCAGAGCACACGAGAGCGGCCCGCGAGGCCGGTTTTCAATTTAGGATCAATACCGATGGCTGAATATATCTGCCGCCTAGGCACCCCGACCGGCGAGGTCGTAACGCGCACTATCGAGGCCAATGCCGAGACCGAGCTCCGCAGGAAGCTCGAGCGGGACGGGTTCAGGGTCTTCGCCGTGTCGAACACGGGCTCGAAAGGGATCCGCACGAGCCTCGGCGGAGAGTCGCGAACGCGCAAGATCAAGACCGAGGACTTCCTCCTCTTCAACCAGCAGCTGTCGGCCCTTCTGCGCGCGGGCCTCCCCATACTTCAGGCCATAGGCATCCTGCGCAAGAGGGTCGCCAACGAGCGTTTGAGGATCGTGCTCGAAGACGTGGAAGAGAAGGTCCGGGCGGGGCAGGCGCTCTCGCAGGCTTTCGCCGCGCAGGGCGATTCGTTCCCGCGGATCTACGTCGCCTCCATACTCGCGGGCGAGCGGTCGGGCTCGCTCGACGACGTGCTGCTCCGCTACGTGAGCTACCAGAAGACGATCACGGAGGCGCGGCGAAAGATCAAAAAATCGCTCGCCTACCCGATGGCCCTCGTCGTCGTGTCCCTGCTGCTGGTGATGGTGCTCTCCACCTACGTGATACCGAACTTCATGAAGCTGTACGCGGGGACCGACCAGCTGCCGACGATCACGGTGATGGTCGTGAGCACGGCCGAGTTCATCAGCACGAACCTGGCATGGATACTGCCCCTGATCATCGGCACGTTCATCTTCCTCTTCATCTGGCGGCGCACGCCGCGCGGTCGCCTGAAGATCGACGAGTGGATTCTGAAAGCGCCGGTCGCCGGCGAGACGGTGCGGCAGCTGACCATAGCCCAGTTCACGCGCAGCCTCGCGACCCTGCTCGCCGGCGGCATCACCCTGCCGGAGTCGGTCGAGATCGCGGGCGAGTCGATAACCAACCGCGCGCTCAGCAAGGCGAGCGTCGGCGTGCTGGTCGGCATACGCGAAGGCCGCCCCTTCACCGAGAGCCTCGAAGCGAGCGGGTGGGTATCCGAGCTCGCCATCGACATGATCGGCGTCGGGGAGAGGTCGGGCGCCCTGCGCGAGATGCTCGACGAGGTGGCGAACTTTTACGACGCCGAAGTCGACGTCAGGCTCTCGGCCATAGCAACCTTCATCGAGCCGGTGATCCTCATATTCATGGGCGGCCTGGTCATGACCATCCTGCTTGCGATGTACCTGCCGCTCTTCCATATGATCGGCACCATGGGGTCAGGTCAGGCGACGCCTTGAAGTTCATGAAGTTAAAGAAAAGTTTTCGGCGAAATCGCTTTAATCGATAATCAGTCAGGAACAGACCGAGAAATGTCAGAAACCATCGACCAGATAGAGAGCAATAATCAGGGCGCTCCGTCGGCAATTGCCGACCCGCCCGCTCAGGGCGCGACGGAGAAGGCGCTCGCGGAGATGAGCCAGGAAGAGGTCCTCGCGAGAGAGAAAGCGCGCCGCTACAGGCTCCGGTTCGTGGACCTGAAGACCGAAGAGCCCGCCTACCATCTCATCCACGAGCTGCCCGTCGACCTGATGATCCGGCACAACTTCGTCCCGCTCGGGCGCGACGACAAGACGCTTCACGTCGCGATGGCGGACCCGACCAACCTCGACATCATCGACGAGCTTGAGGCCCAGCTGCACATGAGGCTGAAGCCCGCGGTCGCGATGCAGTCGGCCATAGAAGACGCCCTGAAGCGGGGCGACACCGCCGCGCGCATCCTGCAAAACGCGACCGCCGGGTTCCGCACCGACACGTTCGCCCTCGTGCGCGAGACCGAGCAGGGCGAAGAGGTGCTCGACATGGACCGGCTGGCCGGGGACGAGGAGATGTCCCCGATAATCAAGCTGGTCGACACGGTCGTGCTGAACGCGCTCGAACGCCGCGCCTCCGACATCCACATCGAGACGCGCGACAGCGACGTGCTGGTAAAGTACCGCATCGACGGCGCCCTCTACAGGGCGGCCGACCCCATAGACATCGCGCACCACCAGACGATCATCCAGCGCATCAAGGTCATGTCGGAGCTCGACATAGCCGAGCGCCGAGTGCCGCAGGACGGGCGCTTCCGCATGCGGATCCGCGGGCGCAAGATCGACTTCCGCGTCTCCATAATGCCGGCGATACACGGGGAGAACTGCGTCATCCGTATCCTCGACAAGGAGCAGATCAACGAGTCGTTCCACGACCTGAACCTCGACGTGGTCGGCTTCGACCCGCACGACCTGAAGAAGTTCCGCAAGTTCATCGCCGAGCCCTACGGCATGGTGCTCGTGACGGGGCCCACGGGGTCGGGCAAGACGACCTCGCTTTATGGGGCGCTCAACGAGATCAAGAACGAAGAGGACAAGATCATCACCATCGAAGACCCGGTCGAGTACCAGCTCCAGGGCATCACGCAGATCCCGGTGAACGAGAAGAAGGGGCTCACCTTCGCGCGCGGCCTGCGCAGCATCCTGCGCCACGACCCGGACAAGATAATGGTCGGGGAGATCCGCGACTCGGAGACGGCGCAGATCGCCATCCAGTCCGCGCTCACGGGCCACCTCGTCTTCACGACCGTCCACGCCAACAACGTCATCGACGTGATCGGGCGGTTCCTGAACATGGGCGTGGAGCCTTACAACTTCGTGTCGTCGCTCAACTGCGTGCTGGCGCAGAGGCTCGTGCGAATCCTCTGCTTGCACTGCAAGAGGCAGTACAAGCCGGCGGACCAGGAGTTGGTCGAATCGGGCCTGAACCCGGACAAGTACCGCGACGGGGTGTTCTTCACGGCGGTCGGCTGCGAGGTCTGCAACTTCACGGGCTACAGGGGCCGGACGGCGATCCACGAGCTGCTCGACGTGACGGACAACATCCGCGAGATCATCCTCGAACGTCGCCCCGGCTCGGAAGTCCGCCGCGCCGCGCGCGCCGAAGGGCTCACCTCCCTGCGGGAGTCGGCCCTGGCGAAGGTATTTCTGGGCGTGACGACTCTGCACGAGATCAACCGGGTCACGTTCGTCGAGTGATTTACGGGCCGGCGGCCGGCCTGTATTTCGCGCGCGTCCGGGGGCGGCGGGCCGTATCGGATTTAAATTGAAACCAATACGTGGTACAGTAGTTCAACTAATCAGCCTCCTAAACGAGATCGGAAAGATGGAAGCGGCCCGGCGAAGGTGTTGGAGCCGGGGGCGCAGACGAGAGCGTTTTATCCGGACTGGTTCTAAGGCGCGCTTTTTGGTAAGGAAATTAACATTCGAGGTTTAGTACGATGGTAAACAGGGTTATGAGGGTTCGACGGGCTTTGGCGCTCGTGCTGGCAATGGCTATGATCGCTCCGGTCACGGCCCTGGCCGACGCCAAGAAGCATTTCAAGGAGGGCCTCCGCTACGAAGAGAACAGGCAGTGGGACAAGGCCGCGGAGAAGTTCGCGCTGGCCGTCGCGGAGAAGCCGTCCAACGTCGAGTATCAGCTGCACCTCCAGCGTTCCCTCGTACTGGCGGCGATAATGCTGGTGGAGCGCGGCGACCAGCTGGCGGACCAGAAGGACTACAACGCGGCCTACCAGGCGTACAGGCAGGCGTACGCATTCGACCCCACGAATGAGATGGCCTACATCAAGATGCGCAACATGCTCGAGGCGCAGGGGCTGCCGACCGACAACCTGCCGAGCATCGGCGACCCGGCGGGGCCGAAGACCAAGCCCACCAAGGACCAGAATCAGAAGGCCTCGTTCATCAGGTCGGCCAAGGGCATAGCCCTCCCCGCGACGAACGCGCAGGGGCAGCCGACGGTCATCCCCGTGCGCAGGTTCGGCAAGACCGACGTTATCGCGCGCAGCGACAACCTGCTTTCGGTAATCGAGCAGCTGGGCCAGGACATGAAGCTGAACGTCGTCTTCGACCAGCAGGTCACCGCCCAGATGAGGAACAACAAGCTCGCGATAGAGCTGCGCGACGTGACCAAGCCGAAGGCGCTTGAGATAATCCTGAAGACTAACAACCTGATGTACTCGCAGCTCGACGCGAGGACCATCGTGATCGCCCTGGACAACCCGGCCTCGCGCGCGCGCTACGAGCCGCTCGCCGTCCGCACGTTCTACATCAAGAACGCCGACATCACCGAGGTCAGGGGCGCGATCCAGGCGTCGCTCCAGTCGAAGAACCTCGTCCCCGTCAAACAGCTCAACGCCCTGATCGTGCGCGACTCCCCCGCGAACCTTGAGCTGATAGAGTCGATGATCGACTCCATGGACAAGGCGAAGGCCGAGGTGCTCATCGACGTGAACATCTACGAGGTGTCGCGCAACGACCTGCTGAGCATCGGCAACCAGTTCAACCCGGAGGGCGACGCCAGCAAGAACATTCCGGGCCTCCCCTTCCTCGGAGGCATCGGGCGTTCCGGCGTCCAGCAGAACGCGGAGCGCACCCTGACCGGCAAGTTCGGTTTCGCGCTCGGCCTGCCGACCAGCGCCATAAGCTTCTTCCAGGATAAGGGCAAGGCCAAGTTGCTCGCGTCGACGCAGGTTCACGTGCTCGACACCGAACAGCACACGATCCGGATCGGGCAGAGGGTGCCGATCCAGACGGCGGTGTTTCAGAGCCCGACGATCACCATCCCCAGGGGGAACAACAACCAGAACAACCAGAACAACAACGGCCTCAACGTGGACCTGGGCGGGTTCGGCGGGTTCGGCAACGGGGCGTTCCCGCAGATTCAGTACGAGAACGTCGGCCTCAACATCGACATGAAGCCGTCCGTCTTCGAGGACGAAGTGCAGATGACCATGAAGATCGAATCGACCTCGGTCGATTCCAGCACGGGCAGGCTCACCCCGTCCTTCAACCAGCGCACGATGAACTCCGTCGCGCGCATAAAGGACGGGCAGACGACCCTCGTGGCGGGCGTCAGCCAGACCACGGAGTCGAAGCGCGTCAAGGGCCTCCCCCTGATCGGGCTCATCCCGATCCTCGGGCGCTTCTTCTCGACCCCCGAGACCGAAGACAGGCAGAGCGACGTGGTCATCACCGTGACGCCTCACATCCTGCGCCGGCCCGACTTCCGCGAGGAGGACCACCTCGCGAGAGACGCGGGCACGTCCGCCGACCCGACGACGCAGTTGACCATAGAGCAGATCCTATACCTGGCCGATGTCGAAGACGCGAACCAGAATCAGGTGGCGTCGAGCGGCGGGGCCGCGCCCGAGGTCCCGGCGGCTCAGAACAAGACCGTCCTGACCGTGCCGTCCCCGACCACCCCGATCAACGCCCCGCCCAGCACGAACCAGCAGGGCGTCGTGGTGATCCAGCCGACCGTGAGTAACAACCCCGCGCAGCCGCCGCCCGCCGCGAGGCCCAACGTGCAGCGCAGGACGGTCGATGCGCCGGGGGTCCAGCCCAACGAGGACGGGGACGAAGGGGGCGAGGACGACGAAGACGGTGACGCGGGTCTCGATTCGAGCCAGCGGAACGGCCCGATCCTCGTGAGCGTCAAGAGCGCCGCGGCCCTCGCCTCTAAAGGTCAGGACTTGTACGTGGCGATCATCGTCAACGGCAACGCCGACATATCGGGCACGACCCTTTCCCTCTCCTACGACCCGAACATCCTCGACGTGAAGGCCGTCCGCGACGGGGGGCTCCTGCGCGCGGGAGGGGCCAACCCTGAGTTGCAGTTCAGCGCCGAGGGCGGGATGTTGAACGTGCAGTTGGAACGGCCGCCCGGATCCGGCGGGGTGCCCGCGCGGGGCCAGCTGTTGCTCCTCGTCTTCAACGTGAAGAATCAGGGGCAGTCGATGCTCACGCTGAACGACCAGACGGCGTTCCGCGGGCCCAACGGGCAGGTGATCCCCGTGCGGCTGCAATCGACGCAGATCGAAGCAAGGTAGTAAATCCCGCGGAGTTCATGGAGAGGTTTCTTCATGAACTCCGCGGATTTTATTTGAGCGACACAGATGAGAAGGACCTTTTCAAAATCGGGCGGCGTCTCCGGCGCGGGCTTCACGCTGCTGGAGATAATAATAGTCATTTCGATCCTGTCGGTCCTGACGGCCGCCGCCGTGCCCATGGTCCGCAACTCCGTCAAACGCGAGCGCGAAGCCGAGCTCAGGCTGGCCCTGCGTTCGCTGCGCCAGGCGATAGACGCCTACAAGAAGTACCACGACCAGACGCAGGGCATGGCGATCCCCATCGAGTGGAAGACCCCGACCGGGTACCCGAAGGACCTTGAGATTCTGGTGGAGGGGTTCATCCCCGCGAACGTCGTGGGGACCAGCGGGACCCGAGTCAGGTTCCTGCGCCGCATGCCGGTCGACCCGATGACCGGCGGCACCGAATGGGGCAAGAAGTCTTACAAGGACGAGCCGGATTCGACGAGCTGGGGCGGCGAGGACGTATTCGACGTTTACACCACGAGCGACGCCGAGGCCCTGAACGGGTCGAAGTACTCGGACTGGTAAATACTAAGTAAAAGATATGCTGTACCCGTTAGATAAAAAAAGATCGCGCGAGGGCGGATTCACCCTGTTGGAGCTTGTCATGGTGATGACCATCATCGTGATCCTCGCGGCCGTCAGCGTCAGCTCTTACCAGCAAATGCAATTGCGGGCGAGGGAGACGATACTCAAGAATAACCTTCAGGAGATGCGGAAGCTGATCGACCAGTACGCGGCGGATAAGGAGAAGCTGCCGCAGTCGCTCGATGATCTGGTCAGCGCCCACTACCTGCGCGAGGTCCCCATCGACCCCATCACCGGCGAGCGCGACTGGGTCCTGGAGATGGACGAGGACGACGTTTCGCTGGAAGGCGGGTCGGGCGTCACGGACGTGCAGAGCAACGCCCCCGGCGTGGGCTCCGACGGCATTCCTTACAAGGACTATTGAAAGGGAGGTGAAGGCCAGGCGTCCGAGACGCGGGCGGCTTTCGGGCCCGTCCCGCCTTTGACGCCTGGCCTCAGCTAATGGCATCAGCTATACAAAAGTACTTTCTCGCGGCCCCCGCCCCCAACACCGCGGCCGGGTTCATCGACGACAACTTCGCCGTGGTCGACATGAAGCGCGGCCGCCGGGGGTTCGTGCTCGCCTCAAGCGCGGTGACGCAGTTGCCGCCGGGTCTGGTCGTGCCCGAATTCGACGCCCCGAACATCCAGGACGAGGACGAGCTGGCCGAGATCTTCGAGCAGACGTCGGGGGCCGCGGGGCTGGCGAAAAAGAAGAGGTGGTCCGTGGCCCTGCCTGAAGGGGCCGCGCGGACTCTGGTGATCAACCTTGAGAGCAAGCCCGGAAGCAGGCGCGAGCTGGATGAGGTGTTGTCGTGGAAGATAGAACGCCTGATCGCCGCGCAGGCGTCCGACCTCCGCATAAGCCGCCAACGCATCAGCCCGTCGGGGGGGCAGGAGCGGTACCTCGTTACGGTCGCGCGTGAAGAGGTCCTCTCGCAATACGAGGCGCTGTTTCGGGGGGTGGGCTGGGATGCGGGCCTGATACTGCCGCGCCACCTGGGGGAGTCCCAGTGGCTGATGTGGGACCATACTCCGGGCGACAAGATGCTCGTGTCGGCGAATAGGTCCGGCTTCACCTCGGTCGTCGTGCGCAAAGGCGAGCCGGTGCTGGTCCGCAGTTACGTCTGCGAGCCCGACTCAAGGGCCGACGAGATTCACAGGTTCGCGCTCTACTACAAGGACCGCCTGGGCGAAGCCTCCGACGCGACCGGGGCCGGGCTCAAAGGGCTGCTCGTCATCGGGGGGATAGACGCCCAGGAGGCCGGGCAGGCCGTGTCCGACGCACTGGACGGCGCGCCTCATATATTTAATCCCTCTGAATTCGGGTTCGATCTGGAGGGTGAGCCCATCGACTTCGACCAGCTCGCCGGGGCGGCCGGGCTCGCGACGATTGCCTGGCAGAAATAGAGAGTAAATCAGAGAGTCAGTTCTCGCGTCGTGGGGCGCTACCTGGTTTTAGGCTTGCCGTCCCATACCATCACCGCGCTCGCCGGGTTGACCGTCCCGCCCAGAGGCACTCCGTAAAGCTCCACCGAGAGTGTGAATTTTTTCTTATTGACCAGCCCCAGAAGCAGGCGCGCCTGCGTGGTCTCTCCGGGCGAAAGCAGGTCGTCGCTCCCGGCCGCTACCGACTGGACGGCCCCGACCATCGGGCTCGACTTGCCGTCGCGGGAGAGCAGGACATGGGTGCGGCTCACGCCCGCGACCCGCAGGAATGGGTTGGCTATGGGGGTATTGCCGCGGTTGGTTATCCGCAGGTCGACGGAGAAGCGGAGCGGGCCGCTCGACTCGAAGGGGATGTCCGCGGTCGAGCTGTCGGTCCAGTTGGAATTGATCCGCTCGGACGAGGCGAAGGCGATTTCCACCCCCGACCCCACGTTGGAGCCGATGGTGAAATTGATCTGGCTGTCGCCGAACAGGGCATTGCCCACGCTCCCCTCAAGGGCCAGCACGCGGACGCGCGCGCGGGTGGTCGCTATTTTCGGAAGCACGAACGAGAACACTTCCGCGTTGCCCGGTATGTTATCGAAGAGCCGGTCGTAGTTCGCCCCGCCGTCGGTGGAGAGGAATAGCTCCTGCCTGACGGGGGCGAAGCCCGCGTTCTTCGGGATGGTCCAGCTCACCGTGTAAGAGCCCCCGCCGACGATCCGCTCCCCCCCCGCAGGCGAAGCGATGAAGAGGTTAGGGAAGTCCGCCCGAATCGTGGGCGATAGCACGTGCATCCGGTCCGCGCCGCCCGAGTTCCCTCCCCCGTCACCCCCTTCGAAGTCGTGCCAGCCGTCGGCCCCGACCCCGTAAGCCGCGACCGTCTCGGGCGACGCATCGAGGTTGAATGGGACCCTGTCGGTGGCCTCGACCGAGAGCAGCCAGGCGTCCGTCCCGGAAGCGGCCTGAGGTATGACGGCCTCGCCCACCCACGTGTCGTTCGCGTAGACGGTCTTCTGCCAGGCGCTCGTGCCCCCGACGGGCACCAGCCTCAACTCGTCCGGGTTGTCGCCCCGGCCCAGCGAAGCGACGGGGAGCTGCCGCTCGTCCATCGGCTTGGAGAACTGCAAGGTCAGCATTATGCGGCCCGGCTCAAGGCCGGGGAACCGCGTGTCGACGGCCAGCTGCCGGACGTTATTCGACTCCGTCCACCGCGCGGAGTAGACCAGCTTCGTAAAGCTCCCGTCGGGCGCGGCCTGAAACGCCTTGACCGATTCCAGGATGGGGGGCGCGGCGGCCCAGCTCAGCATCATTTGAGCACCCGCCCAGTTCTCTTCATTGATCGCCGTTATGTCACTCTCGCGGATGTTGAAGTCGCAGCATGTGGGCCGCATCTCTATCACGAAAGGGGCGGGGACCCCGTTGACCCCGTAGGCGTAATCGGTGGAGGTGCCGGTGGTCGTGTAGAGCGAGAATGCCTGCTGGGGCTGATAGATGGTGCGGCGCACGCCGTGAATCTCTTCCGACATCCGCTGGGCGAGGTCGGAGAGCACGGTCGAATCGGGGGCGGTGCCCGACTTGTAGCCCCACGGGTAGAGGATCAACTGCGAGTAGTTGTGATAATCGAGCTGCACGCGGAAGCGGCGATGCGGGTCATCCGTCAGCGAGGTCAACACCTGTATCTCGGGCTCGCTTTCGGCCCTGGGGCCGCGGAAGGTCTCGTTGCCGGGGTCGTCGCTCGCGCCCTGGTCGTCCCCGGTGGCGCAGGGGATGTCGTTTTCGAGCCGCCACTCGAAGTCGTAGTTGCGGTTCAGGTCCACGCCGACGCTTGAGCCGCAGTCGGCGACCGATATGGGTCTGCGGTTCTTGCGCCAGAGCCGCGTCGCGTCCATCTGATCGTTCGGCGAGTTCTGGCTGAACGTGAGCCCGTCGGGGTTCACTATGGGGACGATCCACACCTGAAGGTGATCGACGAGGTGCCTGATCTTATCGTCCGTCGCGTAATCTTTGACGAGCTTGTTCGCGAAGTGGACCGGCGTCTCGACCGAGATCCACTCCCTGCCATGATGACACCCGGTGACGAGGACCTCCGGCTTCGACGGGTCGTCGACCGAGATGTCCTTGCTGATCTTGAGAGCGAATATCAGCCGGCCCTCATGACTCTGGCCCAGCTCTACGACCTGCGCGAGCGTAGGGTTCGCGGTCGCGAGGGCGCGGAATTCGGCGAGCGTCTCTTCGTAACTGTGAAACCTGCCATCGGACAGCGCGAGGGTCGCGCGGCCCTGCCCGCCGGTCTTCCGGCGGCCCGAGTCGAACCGCTCGCCGGGGAAAAAATTACCGACGCTTTCTTCGAACTGATCGAGCGTGAAGACCGACGCGACGCGGTAGCCACGCTTTTGATACTGCTCCCGCATGCGCGCGTCGACGGACGCCTGAGAGCCGTCGGAGGGGAAGACATCGAGGTAGGCGAGGAAAGACGAATTGCGCGCGAGGATGTTTTCGCGATCCCCGAGCCAGTCGGAATAACCTTCGGAAGGGGCCTCGCGGCGTCGCAGGTCGATGACCACGACGCGGGCCTGAAATTGGGAAGAGGGGCTCGACTGGTACGCGGGCGTGATGGAGCGCGCGAGCGAGTCGTTCGCCGCCGACGCGCTCTGCCAGTCGGCTATCGTCTGGTAGAGCACGGAGACCCCCACGCCCGAACGGCGGAGTTCTTCGAGGAGGTAGAACGGGGCGGCGACGACGGTTTCACTGTCGCCCGACCCATTACTTCGTGAAGACCACACGTCCACTTCGAGGCCCTCGGAAGCCGCCGCGCGCATAATCCCTTCGGGCGAGGCAGCGACGCGAGCCACCTGAGGGACCTGCTCCCTGCGCGCGAGCGCCGGGCGCAGGCTCCGGTAGCGCACCCAGGCTTGCCTTTTAAGCTCGGGGTCCGGGTTGTCGAGCGCGGCTTTCCACAGGCCCAGGGCGCCCGGCTCGTCGAGCGAAGCGAGCGTAGCCAGAGCGCTTTGAAATTCGCCGGCGCGCGCGGAGGCGAGCCGGGCCTTCAGGCGGGCTTGCCTCTCCCCGCGCGTCTCTTCCTGGAAGGAGGGGTGTTGCGAGGACCGGCCCGCGAGCACGGTCGCGGGCCAGCGGAAATAAATGCTTACTATCAGCAGCGCGAGGGGGGCTAGAATTACTGCGGCCACCGCCGGGCGGCGACGCATTAGCTTTTTCATCTGCACTCCCTCTGAAAACGCATGTAACGGATTTACCAAAAGCCGGTCACGAGGTCAACACTTATCGGCCGGCAGGCGCCCGCGTCGAAAGGGCCTCTGTGAGAGGGGCCGCGCCGCAAAGAGCGAAAGAGCCACGACTACCGCGGGCCGTGGCTCTTCCCTGAATGAGGATCCTGATGCTGCGTTTGCCTCGGACGGCTACCGGTCAGCGAGCGATAAAGCAATCAGGGCTTGGCGCGCCGCTTCGAAGGCTTCTCGGCCTCGATGTTGTACGCGGTCTTGACGGCCTCGAGCGCCTCCTTCACGGCGGGCACCCGCCCGTCGGTCGCCGGGGCGTTCTTGGCGAAGTCGCCCAGAGCGTTCGCGCCTTCCTGAATCTGCGCCTTTTCGCTGGACGCGATCAGGGTCAGCCCCAGGTTGTAGAGCGCGTCGAGGTTGGACGGGTCGGCGGCAAGTACGGCCTTGTAGGCCGCGACCGCCTCATCCGTGCGCCCCGCGAACCGGTACATGTTCGCCTTCTTCACGACCCACTTGTTCTTGTTGGCCGTGTCTATCGCCTCGGCCTTGTTGAGCGTCGCGACCCAGGCGTCGAGGGTCCCCGTGACCCCGAAGTGCTCTACCAGCAGGGAGGCATTCTTCTCTAAAATATTGTAGTAGACGAGCAGCTCGTTCTGGGTCTCGGGCTTGGTGTCGGTGGAGGCCACCTCGATAGCCTTGTTGATGGCGACGATGGCTTTCTCGAAATGCGGCTTGGCTTCGGCCCTGTTCTTCTGGTTGAAGAGGTCCGCGCCGACCTGATAATGAGCCTCGGCTATCTGGGCGTTGGCCTTGAACGAAAGCTCCTTGAAGGCTTCGTGCTTGCTGACGTCGACGTTCGCGGCCTGCTCGAACTCGCTCAACGCGCCCTGATAATTCTTCGTCTTTACCATGTCGATGCCGGCGTTGTAGTGGGCCCTGGCCTCGTTGAAGTTGGCCTGAAGAGCCTTGTTCTCGGCGGCCTTGGCCTCCTGCTCTTTCCGCGCGGCTTCGAGCTTCGCCCTGTCGGCCGCGGACATGCTCGGCTGTCCGCCACCCGCCCTTTGCTGCGCGATCTGCGCCTGGACCTGCTCAAGGGTGAGCTTCGAGCCGTCGCCGGGGTTCACGATCAGGTCGACGGTGTTGGTCTGGGCGAGGCGAATGTTGTTGATGTAGGTCGGGGTGAGGCCCGGCCCGGAGACGACGACCAGGAAGGTTCCGGTGATGGGCATGCCGAGACGCCTGTACACCCCCTGCTTGTCGGTCTTCACGGTCCACTGGCCCTTCACGTCCGTGCGGTAAATATCCACGACCGCATCGGGGACGGGCTTGGCTATGCCATCCTCCCCCTTCATCTTCACTGTCCCTTCGATATGCGTGGTCTGCGCGTATATATTCATCGCCAGTACCATGGCGAGCGCGCCGAGACCAGCGGCTTTCTTTAATATCTTATTAAACATTGAGTATCCTCCATCGCTCTGTTCTGCCGAAGCCTGAAACCGAAAACGGTGCTGCCGTTTGATGCTCCAGCCTGTCCACCAGTTGGTATGCGCACAATAAGATTCGATTCTGCTCAGCTAATGAGAATTTATCTGAATTTTGAGTGTATATCAGCCATTAAAGGAGTGTCAACGCAGCCGTTTCCGAGGCCTGCGGCGCGGATAAACGGGTCGGGGGAAATAAGGCGGGCGGCCCGACAAATCGCCGGGCTCGCGCGGCGTGCTTAATATATCGGGCGCGTTGAGCCGGGCGGATAAACCCCCAGCCTCGATCAAGACGATTGACAAATCCGGTGGGTTTGAGACAAAGTTACTCTTTGTCTCGTGCCGCTTTGAGCGGGTAAGGGGGTCGGGAGGCCGGGGCCGAGCCGGGACCCTTATTCATTTGAAATCGAGACAGGCGGGCCAGGAATTTCAGCGAAGTTAAACGGGAGGTCCGCCAGCAGCCGCAGGCTTTGCACGGAGAGTATAGTTCAGTTGGTTAGAACGCCAGGTTGTGGCCCTGGAGGTCGTGGGTTCGAATCCCACTACTCTCCCTCTCACCCTTTCCCCTAACACTAATTTGGACCGGGCGGCACCCGTCTCGCTCCGCAACCTGCCCTCGCGGGCGGGCAGTGGGCCGGGGCCATTTTATTTCTGCTTTTACGTATTTTTTCTCGGCCTTCAGGCTCTTATTAAGAGTGAGTCTTTGGCCACAGGCTCGTCAACAAGTCGAACAAAGGGTACAGGGGATAATGCATGTTAACCGCGAATAGATTATTCAATTTCGGCCTGATCTTTATACTTATATCGGCAGTCACATCGTCGTTTTCAAACGCGCCCGAAGCGAGCGTCGGGGCTAGCACACTCTCTCTCGAAGAGCGGGTCGAGTACCAGCGGAAGATTGAAGAGGTTTACTGGAGTCACAGGGAATGGCCTTCGGAAAATGGGCGGGCGAAGCCGACCCTGTCGGAAGCCCTCTCGACGGATGCGATAAGGGCGAAGGTTGAAGACGGGCTCCGCAAATCGAGCGCCCTGGAAAAATTCTGGGAGCAGCCCATCACCTCCGAGCAGCTACAGGCGGAGGTTGATCGGATGGCGGCGCAGACGAAGAATCCCGAGCTTCTGAGGGAGCTGTTTCGGGCGCTGGATGACGACCCTTTCCTCATCGCCGAATGCCTCGCGCGCCCAATCCTCGCGGACAGGCTCGCGCGCAACTGGTATGCGTATGACGCCCGCTTTCATGGGGAGCTTCGCGCCCGCGCCGAGTCGGACCTGAATCAGCATTCGCAGTTCGACCGGATGAGATCGATGAGCGGGACCTTCGCGCAGGTCGAATGGGTGAAGGTGAAGACAAAGGCCGGCGGCGCAAAGTCGTCGCCGAATGAAGGCCCGGCCCTCCGCACAATAGAGCTGTCGCCCGCGGAATGGGAAAGCGCCACTTCCGAGCTTCTCAACTCCTTCGATCAGGCAGGAGGGTGCCCGGAGTGTGGGGATGCCGTCGAAGCCGGCCCGGCCGCCTCGACCGAGGCGGCCCCCTCGCGCCGCTTGAGCGCCCTGCGCGAAGACGAGGACCGGTTCTACGTAATAGCGGTCGAGTCGAAGACCGCGAACAAGATCAAAGTGGCGACGGTCGAATGGCCCAAGCGCGCTTTCGAACACTGGTGGTCGGATGAGAAAGCGGGCCTCGATGTGAATGCCGCGGAGGTCCAGACTGAGCAGTTCGGCTATCGACTGGCGGCCCTTCCGCAAAATGCCTGCGCCGATGATAAGTGGCGTCCGACCAAAGCGCTCCCCGAGGGGACCGGGGGGCACACGGCGGTGTGGACCGGCACGGAGATGATAGTCTGGGGCGGAGGCACTCTGTTCGGAGGCAGCACCAACACAGGCGCTCGCTACAACCCGGCGACCGACACGTGGACGAGGACCAGCGCCATCGGCGCTCCCGCCCCGCGTTACGCTCACGTCGCCGTCTGGACCGGCACGGAGATGATAGTCTGGGGCGGGTGCGCTCCCGGCTATCACAACGGCAACTGCACGGTCTACGTAACGAACAACGGCGGCCTGTATGACCCCGTGACCAATACGTGGGCGTACACGAGCACGGTCAACGCTCCGTCGGCCCGCACCGATCACACGGCCGTCTGGACCGGCACGGAGATGATCGTCTGGGGCGGGCATTTCGCCCTCAATACCGGAGGCAGGTACAACCCCGCGACCAATACGTGGACGCAGACGAATCTGGACGGAGCGCCCTCGGGCCGCCGGATTCATACGGCGGTGTGGACCGGCTCCGAGATGACCGTCTGGGGCGGGATGGACGGCACCTCCAACAGAGTGAATTCCGGCGCCCGCTATAATCCCGCCTCTGACTCATGGGCCCCGACTAATATCGCGAATGCGCCGAGCCCTCGCGTGTCCCACTCGGCCCTCTGGACCGGGACGGAGATGATAATCTGGGGCGGCAACATCGCCGCGGGCGTCTCGACTAATACCGGAGGCCGCTATAACCCCGCCTCTGACTCATGGGCTTCGACCGGCACCGGTAATGCCCCGGCCCTGTCGGGCCACAGGGCCGTGTGGACCGGCTCACTGATGGTCGTCTGGGGCGGAGGCACAAAGACCGGAGGCAGGTACAACCCCGCCACCGAGGCATGGCAACCTACCGACAGGAACGACGCGCCGAGCCAGATGTGGAGCATCAAGACGGCATGGACCGGCTCTGATTTGATCGTCTGGGGCGAGGAGAATTACCTCATCAATACGGACGCAGGCTGGCGCTACAACCCCGCGACTTATACCTGGAGCCCCGTGAACAACGATCTCGAACTCTCCTCGGGGCGCTCTTACACACTGGTCTGGACCGGCACGGACATTATCATCTGGGGCGGTCAGATCGGCACGTACGTGACCAACGCCGGCGGCCGGTATAACCCTCTGACAAACGCATGGGCTCCGGTCAGCACCAGCGGCGCTCCCGAACCGAGGGCGAACCACACGGCCATCTGGACCGGCTCGGAAATGATCGTGTGGGGAGGGGCCGGCTACGACGGCGGGCTCAATACGGGCGGGAGGTATAACCCCGCGACCGACTCGTGGCGGCCGACCGGCTCCGCGAACGCCCCTGTCGCGCGTTACTACCACACGGCCGCGTGGGCGGGCGGCAGGATGGTAGTCTGGGGCGGCATCCAGTATGCCGTCGCCGGTTATTTGAATTCGGGCGGGCGTTACGACCCCGTGACCGACAGCTGGCAGGCGACCAGTCTGGCCAATGCTCCCGAAGGCCGGTACGCGCATTCAGCCATTTCGACGGGGCCCGAGATGATAGTCTGGGGAGGCAAGGCGAGCGCTTACGACAACTCCTGCTGCTTCTTCAACACGGGCGGGCGTTACAACCCGGCCACCGATACGTGGTGGTCTACCGGCGCGGCGAATGCTCCCGAAGCGCGTAGCGATCATACGGCGGTCTGGACAGGGTCGCATATGATCGTCTGGGGCGGGCTCGCTCCCCGCGCGCGAGCCGGTCTTTACATCGGAGGTGTTAATACGGGGGGACGCTACGATCCGGTCGCGGATTCCTGGTCGCCCACAAGCCTTCAGAGCGCGCCGAGCGCACGGTCAGAACACGCGGCCGTCTGGACCGGCACCGACCTGATTATCTGGGGCGGTCTGTCGACTGACACCGGAAGCTATACCACCTCTGGAGGACACTACTGCGCCGAGGCAGGCCCGACCGTTCGTCCCGCCAACGCGAGCACTACGGGAGTGTTCAGGCCGACGACCGGCTCGCTCTTCCTGAAGAACTCCAACTCCACCGGCTTCGCAGACCTGCTGCTCACCTACGGCATCCCGAACGACTACCCCGTCGCAGGCGACTGGGACGGGGACGGCGTAGACTCAATCGGGGTCTACCGCGACGGCAACTTCTTCCTCAGGAACTCGAACACAAACGGGATGGCGGACATGGTCATAGCCTTCGGCACGCCCGGAGATCAGCCGGTTGTGGGAGACTGGAATGGCGACGGCGTCGACACAATCGGGGTATTCAGGAACGGCACGTTCATGCTTCGCAACTCGAACACGGCGGGGCCGGCCGAGGTAGTCTTCGGGCTGGGTATTCCGGGTGACGTTGGGATAGCCGGGGACTGGGACGGGGACGGGGTAGTCACCACCGGCGTGTTCCGCCCGTCGAACGGCGCGCTGTTCCTGAAGAACTCCAACACGACCGGGTTCGCTGACATCCTGCTGACGTACGGGCTGCCGGGAGACAGACCGATCATTGGAGACTGGAACGGGGATGGGACCGACACGATAGGAGTCTACCGCGACGGCACGTTCCACCTGAGGAACTCCAACACGAACGGCTTTGCCGAGATAGTCTTCAGCCTGGGAGTGGACGGTGACATGCCGATT
>DASQDI010000073.1:0-26859 GCA_035634255.1 Blastocatellia bacterium | reverse complement strand
CCGGCCCCCGGCCCCTGACCCCTGACCCCTGCTTAAGGCTTCTTCTCCTTATCTTCCTTCTTTTTCTTATCGCCCCCGCCGAAGATGCCTTTGACCTTGTTGAAGAGGCCGCCCGCTTTCTCCACCTTCTTCTCTACTTTTTCTAATTTGCTCTCTTCTTTCTTCTCCGGCTCTTTGGCTACGACAGGCTTTTCTTCTTTGCGCGGAGCGGGCGTAGGCTCGACCTCGGCGGGCCTACGCGGCTCGGGCTCCGACGCGACCGGAGTATCGGCCGCCCTCTGACCCGTGCCGCCCGAGCGGTTGCGAGTCGACTTGCTCGCCTCGGAGGTGTCGCCGCCCTGTTTGTCCGCGGGCGCTACGCCGGGAGGCAGGTCGCTCCCCGCCGCGGTCTGCGCGGGCGCGGGCTCTATCAGCTGAGGCGCTGACTGGGCCGGAGCAGGTGCTTGCGCCGGCGGGGGCTGCTGCGTTACGACAGGAGCCTGCGCCGGGGTCTCTTTCGCGTCCCCTCCGATGAAAGCAAAAGGAACCAGGATCAGCCCCAGGACCAGGGCCCCCGCCCCCGCGTAGTGCTTCCAGTTGAGCTTGCTCAGAATGGAGGGCTGCGCCGCGGCCTGATAAGCCGGGGGGTACCCGGCCATGCCGCCTTGCTGATCGACTACCGGCTGGGTGCCGTAATTCCCGAGGCGCGTCTCTTTCAACTGGCCCGCTGGGGTGGCCGCCCCCGCGCCTCCGGCCAGGCGGGTCTCTTTCGGCACCTCCCCCGAAGGCGGCCGCGATGGCGCTACGCCGGGCGACGACGCTCGGGACGGAACGGCCTCGTCCAGTCTGGTCGCGGGCGCGGCGTATCCGATGCGCGCGCTGTTATCGAGCGGGTTGGCCGTGCCCGCTAGCGCGCCGAGCAGCACCGAGCGAAATTCCCCGGCCGTCTGGAACCGGGCGTCCGGCTTTTTCGCGAGCGACCTCATGATCGCCTGCTCTATCGGCAGAGGGATGTGCGCGGCGAACGAGCGCGGAGGCGTGGGCGCCTGCTCGATCTGGGCCTTCATCAGCTCGAACTCGCTCTGGCTTTCGAAAGGCACGCGGCCGGTGAGCATCTCGTAAAGCAGAATGCCGAGGGAGTAGATATCTGAGCGCGCGTCGGTCTCTTCCCCGCGCACCTGCTCGGGCGACATGTATTCGATGGTCCCAACGATGTTGCCCTGCCGGGTGAGCCGCGCGCTCCCGAGCACGCGCGCGATGCCGAAGTCCATCACCTTTATCGAGCCGGTTTCGGTCAGCATCATGTTGGCGGGCTTGATGTCGCGGTGGATGATCCCGATCCTGTGCGCATGGTCGATCCCTTCGAGGGCCTGACAGAACAGGGTGATGGCGCGCTCCGGGCTCATCGCCCCGTACTGCCTGATGGCGTCGTCGAGCGTCTGGCCGCGCACGAACTCCATCGCCATGAAGAAATCATTGCCGTGGCGAAGGAAGCTGAAGAGCGTCGCGATGTTCGGGTGGTTCAGCTTCGCGAGGGTGATTGCTTCCGAGCGGAACCGCTCCACGACCTGCGGCTGGCTCGCCAGCTCCGGCCGCAGCATTTTTATGGCGACCTCGCGTTCGAGCATGAGGTCCACGCCTTTGAAGACCGCGCCCATCCCCCCTTCGCCGATCTTATCGGTTATCTTGTAAGTGCCAACAACGTTGCCGATCATATTATGCCCTCCAGTTTCCGAGCGTTTCGATACGTTAAATATCCCTGTTCTCGTAAGGCCCCCGGCGTTTCATTAGTAAGCCTGGACCAGATTGATTATCAGATTTGACTCCGCCTTCAGCTTCGTCGCGGGAGCGAAGTTGTATGTCTTGGACTTATTGTCCGCCTGAATGACCTTCAGGTGGAAGGCCCCGTACTCCGACCCGACGAAGCCGTTGATCTTCGCCTCTTTGATTATGGAATCCTTGGCCTCGAATGTGTGCTTGCCGTCGTCGGCTTTGAAAGTGACCTCGGGCTTCGAGACGAAGAGCGAGCCCTGGCAGTAAGAGCCGAAGAATTTATCGTGGTCGTGGTAGACGCGGAACACGGCCGTCCCTCCGCGCTCGATGGCCGCGCGCATCGAGCTTTCCGCGGAAACGATGTTCTGGTTGCCATAAAGCTGCGCGATGCCGAGCAACTGGTAGGCCAGGGGCTTCGACGTGTCCAGCCTGACGGCCTTCTGCAGAGTCAGTATCGCGTTGTACGAATCGTTGGCCTGCATGTAGGCGATGGCCTGATCCGTGTAGTCGTCGTAGTCGGGGCCCGCGTTCGCCGTCGTGTTCGCCGCCGGGGAGTTCGACGCGGCCGTCGCCCTCTCCGTGATCGCGCCGAGCAGCGAGCGGTTGCCGCCCGCCGCGGTTATTTCTTTGGTGATCTCAGGTGTCAGGGCGAAGGCCACGCCCCGGACCTCAACGAGTTGCTCGACCCGCGTCGGGGCCACCCCGTTCTGGAGCAGGGTGACGATCTCCACCTTGGACAGGGGCGGCCCGCTCGGCACGCTGGCCGAAGGTCTCGCGCTGCTCGCGCCTGTGCTAGTGCCGGTGCTGGCGACGGGCGCGCCCGCTCGGTAATTGCTGCGCGCGGCGTCGATGATCTCCGGCCTCGCGCCCACGGAGAGGAGGTCGTTCTCATCTTCCGCGGTCATCCTGAAGGCGACTCCGCGCGACTGGATCTGCGAGACGAGCTCCTGCGTCGAGAGGCCGTTGATCTTGACGGCCTGCATCAACCCCTGCTTCGTGATGGGCTTCTTTCCCTGCATCCGTGCGCTGCCGGACAGGAAAAGAAACATGGAAAGTACCGCGACCATGAAGGTTATGTTTCGTGCGCGATTGAATGCTTTACTCCTTAACGGCATAAATCCTTCTCCATGAATTGAACAATCCTACCGCTTTAATTATCCAAAGCCTTCAAAGCGGCTTCGCGCTTCCGTTGTCGCTCCTTCTCGGCGGAGTCGCCCGAGTCTTTGCGGCCCGCCCTCTGCGTCTTCGAAGCGCCCCTGTCGCCCCTGTCGCCGCCCGCTCTTTGAGAGCCGCCCTGTGCCTCCTGACCCTCGATGGGCTGGTGGGCGATGGGGGGCGCGACGGGCGGGACGGCCTGCTGATTCGAAGGCGCATTCGATTGGACGGGAGGCGGCTCGGCTGCGGCGGCAGGTTGAGTGGGCTGCTGCTGCGCGGGCTGCGTGACGGCCGCGGGCTTAGTCGCGGGCTGCGTCTCGCCCCTTCCGATCAGGAGCGCGGGGACGGCTATCAGGACGACGAGCACCGCCGCGGCCCCGGCGTAATGAACCCAGGTGAGCTTACTGAGAAGCGACGGTTGAGGTTGAATGGGCTGACTCTGCCCGTAGGCATTCGCCGCATAATCGGCGTGGGCTCCCGAGGCCGCTCCGAGCCGGGTCTCTTTTAACCCCGACTGCAAGCCCGACACGTCAGGGGAAGTCGACACCGAATTCCCGGCAAGCCTCGTCGCTTTCGGCCCCTCTGAAGAATCGGTCGGGGCCGCCGCCCCGATGCGCGTGGGAGGGGGCACGGCTTTAATGGGTTTAGGCTCGACGGGCAGGGCCGCCTGCGCCATCCCTTCTTCTATGGCCGCGCGGAACTCGGATATGGTTTGAAACCGCGCCTCGGGCCTCTTCGCCAGGGCGCGCATCAGGGCCCTCTCCACGGCGAGAGGGATGTGCGGGGCGTAAGTCCTCGGAGGCGTCGGGGCCTCTTCGATCTGCGCCTTCATGACCTGGAATTCGTTCTCGCTGGTGAAAGGCACGCGGCCGGTGAGCATCTCGTAAAGCAGAATGCCGAGGGAGTAGATGTCTGAGCGCGCGTCGGTCTCAAGGCCCTGCACCTGCTCCGGGGCCATATACTCGATGGTGCCGACCACCATGCCCTGCTTGGTCATGCGGGACGTGCCGAGCACGCGCGCGATGCCGAAGTCCATCACCTTTATCGAGCCGGTTTCGGTCAGCATCATGTTGGCGGGCTTGATGTCGCGGTGGATGATGCCGAGCAGGTGGGCCTGCCCGATCCCTTCGAGGGCCTGACAGAACAGAGAGAGGGCCTGGCCGAGCGGCATAGCGCCCGACCTCCGGATGAGGCTGTCGAGGGTCTCCCCCCGGACGAACTCCATCACCATGAAGAAGTCGTCGCTCTGCCTGAAGAAGCTGTGGAGCGTCGCGATGTTCGGGTGGTTCAGCTTCGCGAGGGTGACGGCCTCGGAGCGGAACCGCTCTACGATCTGGGGCTGGCGAGACAACTCGGGCCGCAGCATCTTGATGGCGACTTCGCGCTCAAGCATCAGGTCTACGCCCTTGTAGACCGCGCCCATCCCGCCTTCGCCCAGCGTCTCCGTGATCTTATAATTGCCGACTACATGTCCGATCATCTTAGGACCTCCGCTTCCCGAGTCTCTTTGACGGAGCCGGAAGATTTATCGCCCGGCGGTTGCAACCTGATAATTCCGACCGTGATATTATCGTAGCCTCCCCGCTCTTTTGCCAGGCTGATGAGGCCCTCGCAGGCCACGTGGGGGTCGGCGCTCAAAACCGCATCTTTGATCTCCTCGTCCGTCACGAGGTCGTAGAGGCCGTCGGAGCAGAGCACGAACTGGTCGCTGGCTTTGACGGGGAAGGGCTCCTCCCATGAAGAGACTTCCACGTCGGGCTGGCTCCCGACCGCGCGCAGGATGATGTTCTTGTCGGGGTGGTAGCGCGCCTCCTCATGGCTTATGAGGCCGCGCTTCACCATCTCCATCACGGCCGAGTGGTCTTCGGTCATCACGTATATCTGCCCGTCGCGCACGAGGTAGATGCGGCTGTCGCCGACGTGGGCCGAGAGCGCCGTGCCGTCCTTCAGCACGAGGGCCGTGCAGGTGGTCCCCATGCCGCTCAGGGATGCGTTCTTGACGGAGACGGCGTGAATGTCGCGGTTGGCCTGCTGGAAGGCTTTCCTGAGGGATTCTTCCGGGTCGTTTTTATCGTCGTAATAGACGCGGCTCACGGTCTCGACCGCGATGCTGCTCGCGACTTCGCCCGCCGAGTGGCCGCCCATCCCGTCCGCCACGACGAAAAGCATGCCCTTGCTCGCGAGCACCTCGGGGTTGTTCGGCTGCACGTACTTGCCCGAATCTTCGTTTATCTCGCGCACGCAGCCGACATCCGTGCGCAGGCTGGCGACGACTTTGTACTCGCTAAGGCCACCTTCTTTCGGCTGCGCCGGGTCGTCATTCATACCGTCTTTCTTCTTTCGATTGAACATAAAATTATTACGCTATATTTACTATGAGAGGCACCCTGAAAGTTCGAGAATTCGCGACCCATCACCGACGGGGCGCGGTCCTCATTTCTTTTCCATGTTGAAAGTGTAAACCTTGCGGTTGTCGGTGACGGAAAGGTCTACTGATTTATCCACGAACCCATCGTTCTTGAGAACGAAATTGACCTGCTCGCCCTGCCTCGCTTCGAAGTTGAAGGGGGTCGTGCCGACCTTCTGCCCGTTCCTGTATACTTCCGCGCGCCCCTCCGCAACGTCTATGGTCAGGGTCTTCGGCTGCGACGGGCTCCGCGACGGGGCCGAGGCCGCGGACTGATTCGCCGCCGGTTGCAGGCTCCTGTTCGCCGGGAGCGTCGCGTCGCCCCCGCCGATCAGGGAGTACGCGCCCGCGACGAGGAAGAGTAGGAAAGCCACCCCGCCCGCGACGATCAGCCATCGCTTGTTCCCCGACAGGGGCTCGGCCTGCGCGTGAAGGCCCACGGCGGTCGCCTGACTCTCCGCGCGCGCGAGGTCGTTGTAAAGCTCCTGCGCCGTCTGGTAACGCTCCGAGGCATTCTTCTTCAGGCACCGGGAGATGACCGACTCGACCCCGCGAGGGATGCCGGGGTTGAGCGCGCACGGCTTCGCGTACTCGACTTTGTTCACCGCCTCGTAAAGCTCGCCGATGGTGTTGGCCTCGAACGGCATGCAGCCCGTGACCATCTCGTAGAGCAGGACCCCGAGCGCCCAGATGTCCGACCTCGCGTCGGCGTAGCCGCCCTTGAGCTGCTCGGGAGAAAGGTACTGCAACGTGCCGATGAAGCCCCCGGCCTGGGTGAGGGCGGGGGACGAGCCCGACTTGGCGATGCCGAAATCGAGCAGCTTGACCTGCCCCGAAGAGCTTATCTTTACGTTGCTCGACTTTATGTCGCGGTGCGTTACGCCCTGGCTGTGAATGTAGCCGATGGCGCTCAGGATCGGGTTGAACAAAGCGATGGCCTCCCTCGGAGGGATGGCCCCGTGCGTCTGAATCAGGTCCGAGAGCGTCTGCCCTTCGACGAACTCCATGATTATGCAGGGCTGGTTATTGAATTCGAGGAAGTCGTAAAGGGTCGCGATGTTCGGGTGCTGTAGCTGCGACTGGATGCGGGCCTCGTTAAGGAACCGCTCAAGGAATTCCGGGCCGCGGTTGGCCTGGCTCAGAACTTTCACCGCGACGACCCTCCCGATCTTCGTGTGGACCCCCCGGTAGACCTCACCCATCCCGCCCGCCCCGAGCAGGTCCACCAAGCGGTATTCGCCAATCGTATAATTCAGAAGAGACGGCACGGTCATACTGCTCGAAGAAGGCGGAGCGGGATCTATGACCGCGCTCCGCCTTCGGAAAGAAGGGGGGTTACCTGGAAGTGCCGACGCTCATCAGCTCTTTGCCATACCGGATCGGCACGGCGAAAGTGATCATCGCGTCCGAGCGGCTGCTGGCGAAGAAGATGCCCGTCACGCGGCCCCGGTCATCGAAGACCGGGCCCCCGCTGTTGCCGGAGCCGGTCGAGTTGATCGTGAGCTGGTAGGCGTCCCCGAACGCGCTGTAGATCGGGTCCTTGCCCGGAGCCGTGTTGTCGCTGCTGCCGCGTATGACTCTGCCGACGTTGCCCACGCTCACGGTCGGGTCGGGCACGATCTTGACCTTCGACTCGCGGTTGAAAACGTCCTGAGACTTGGTGACCCCGTAGACCGGCGGCGAGACGGCCGGGTACCCGAGAATGATGGCCGCGTCGCCCGGCTTGATCGCGTCGTAGTTGTCGTAAAGCTCGACCTTGCTGACGGCCTCCGGGGTGTCGATCTTGATCATCGCCACGTCGTGGCGGTCGGACGTACGCGCGAGCTTGGCCGGGATGCGGAGGTCGTTCTTGGCGAAGGTGACGTTGAGGTAATCGTTGCGGCCTTCGAAACCTCCCTGAAGCTTCTGGCCCGCCTGCTTGGTCTCGGACGGGACCCAGTCCTGCGGGGCTCGGATCAGTATGGGGTTGCCGTCCTGCCCGAGCGCGAGCTGCCCGCCCTGGATGACGACGCCGGGGGTCGAATCATTGGGGAACTGGTAGCTGGTCCTCCAGGTCGCCGCGACGTGGCGGTTGGTCAGGATGAAGCCGTCGCTCGTGACCGTGAAGCCGGAGCCCGTGTGCTCGCCGCCGATGGGACGCCCGCCCCGGCTGTCGGTGGTGAGGTAAGGCTCGATCTGGTCCTGCGAGACCATCACGTAAGCCGCGACGGAGCTACGCCCGTCGGGGACGATCTGCTTGCCTTTATAGTTGTTGGGGATGTACATGTGGTAGACCTGCCCGCCGGTCGGCGTGTAGATCAGCTTCCACCCGCATTCGATGTAGACGGCGGAGTTCGTGTAGTTCTTCACGATGTCCGCGGGAGTCATCGGCGCGCCCGCCTTCTCCGCTTCGAGAATGCCGCGCGTCTCGCTCGCGATCTGCCTGTTGGAAGATATCTGCTGGTAGATCAGGGCGGCGGCGACGACCGCGATTATCAACAGGATGGCCGCGCCCCCGAATATCAGGTACTTCGTCGAGGAGCTCTTGTTCTGCGCGATCATCCGCTCGACGGTGGCCTTACCGACCGTGCCGTGGCTGCCGGCCTGCGTCGGCGGAATGTTGTAGCCGCCTTCGCGCGTGGGGGGGATGTTGTAACCCTGCTGCTGGTAAGGCGGGGACGGAGGCATGCCGGGCCCGGTCCGGGTCGGGGGAGGGCCGCCCATCGCGCCGGGGGCGGAGCCGAGGCCCGCCGTGCCCGAATCGCCCACGCGGGTCGCCTTCATCTGCTGCTGCGGCCGCGGGTCGAGGTCGAATTGCAATTCCGGGCCGCCCGCGCCGAACTGCACCGAGTCGCCCGGCGACAGCTGCGTCGTGCCCACGAGCCTCTGCCTGTTCACGTACGTGCCGTTGCGGCTGTTCAGGTCCGAGATCGTGAACCGCGTGGGGTTCGTCGGGTCCTGCGCGATCTTCGCGTGCACACGTCCCACCAGATCGTCCCTGTCCGGGTCGTACTTAACCGTGGCCGAAGTGTCGCGCCCGATGGTCAGCTCTTTAAAATGGCTGAGCGGGAACTCTTCGACCTGCCCGGCCTTCGACCCGCTTATATGCCTGAGAATTATACGCTCCATGATTCGCCTCCGTTGATTCTTACTTCTTGACTAAAGCTTCAGAGATATACCGTTGAACAGGCCCGCATTACTTCGCCAGTCGTTTAGGCCGGGCCTGCCACTTCCTGTTCATCCTTAAATATTGACAATGTCCATTGCACTGCAGGACTAAAAGAACCGAGATAAGAAGCGGCGGGATTTTATTAAGGATCGCGCGGTAAGTCAAGACCTCTCCGCCAGTTATCTCCGCGCGGAAAAAAGAGCGGGCCGGCCGCGCCTTGACACGCGATCGGCGGGGGCGGTATTCTATCAATCTTTTTTGTATAGAATTTTCGTGACCGTATCGAGGAGAGATTAGAAGCATGGCAAACCATAAATCTGCTATCAAGCGCATGCGGCAGACCGAGAAGCGCAACGAAGTGAACCGCCGCAACCGGGGCCGCCTCCGCACACAGATGAAGAAACTGCGCGCGGCCATCGCCGAAGGGGATGCGGCGCAAGCCCAGGCCCTGTTGCCTCAGACCATTTCGCTGATCGACAAGTCGATCCAGAAGGGGGTCCTTCACGCGAACGCCGCCGCGAGATACAAGTCGCGCCTCACGGGGAACGTGAACGACCTCTCGACGCCGGCTTCGGCTTAAGGTCCGCCGGCCGACCTCGACCCCGTCCGACGCGAATCCCAACAGACATGAAAAAAAGAGAACGGCTCCCGCGCCGTTCTCTTTTTCTTGTTCGAATCCCTGTTTAAAACCCGCCCGTTATTTCTGCTGCCTCGCGCCCCGCCCCTTCGCCGAGGGGGTGTCGGCGGCCCCCGGCTCAAGGGTGCAGATCGAGCCGTGGCGCTTGATCCTGAGGTAGACGGACTCGAAGACCCGGAAGGGGTGGTTCATATGCTCAGCGCCCAGGTAGGCGACCGTGAGGTCCTGCGCCACCGCGAGGTCGAAGTTCTGCGAGCCGGTCGCGACCACCATCCCGAACCCGTCGCGGATCAGGGGCGACTGGTAGACCCCGTCGGTCATCAACTGCCTGATGTGCTCGATCTCAAGTACCCCCGTGCCCGGATGCACCTGGTGCATTTGCGTGTAGAGGGTGGGGCTCACGACCATCGCGTAAGGCCCGTAAAATCCGCCCTGAACCAGGGCCGAAGTCGCGTCGACCACGTCCTGAAAAGGGTTGCCGGCCTCGGTCCAGTCCCGCCTCGTCAGCACCTGCCGGCCCTCGACCACCATCAGACCTTCATAGCCCATCTCCACGCTGCCGTTAAAGATCAGGTCGTCTTCGGCGTCGGCGCAGAAGGCGGCCGCGCCCGCGGCGGCCGAAGTGTCCAGAGGCGTCCCGGCCTGCCGCGCCGTCTCGATGTCCCTCCAGTGGAGCACGAAATCTTTGTAGATCAGAGGAATGATCCCGCTCTCGCGGCGCACCGAGCGAACCGGGTCGGACTCCTCTTCCCCGAGCAGGCCGATGCGCCCGATGGTCGTCCCGGAGAAGTGATCGTGAACGATGGTCTGCACGCCCGCGCCCAGCGGCCCGTGCAGGTCGACTATGCGGCGGCCGATGAGCCGCTTGCGCGCCACGTCTATGACTACTGCCTTAATGTTCTCCCATTCTTGATCGTTTAAAGGGTTTTCTTCATGGGCAAAGATGGGCATCTATTTCCTCCGATTAGCGCTCCGTTTTCAACTCTAAAGCTCAGTTGATAAGTTAATGAAATATACCGTAGCGCGCGCTTTCGGGCAAAGTCAATTCGGCTATGAGGTATTCGAGCTGGAGCCTCGGCGTCGCCTCCGACCCCTTGATGGCGTTGTCTACCTGGGCGATTCTGCGCAGCCCGTGAACGATCTCCTCCCTCGGCGTCCGCAGCACGCGGGCGTTGAAGGCCGCGGCCCTCTGGCCGTACTGCCCGGTCGCCTTCATTATCTCTTCGGAGGGCGCCTTGCGCGCCATCAGGTCTTTCGCCGCGAGCATCCTGCGGTAGAGCCCCGCGAGCGCGCCCACGAGCATCACCGGCTCGGCCCCGTCGTCGAGGACCCTCTGCGTCAGCCGGATGGCCCTGCGCCTGTCGCGTTCGAGTATGGCGTCCCACAGCTCGAAGTTCGAGTGCTCGCGCGCGCGCGGCACGAGCTTCTCGACTATGTCGTTGGTGATCGAGCCCCCGCCCGAGTAGGTCGAGAGCTTGTCGAGCTCCGAGACCAGCCGCGCCATCTTCGTCCCGACCAGAGCGATCAGGTAATTCAGAGCGCCGTGTTCTATGCGGCAGTCCCGCCGCCTGAGGTACTCTTCGGCCCACCGCGCGGCCTGGCTCTCGCTCAGGCGGTCGAACGTGACGACCGTGCATGCCTTGAGCAGAGCGGTCGTGACCTTCCTCCTCTGGTCGAGCGAGGCGGCCTGGAAGACCACGGTCGACTGCTGCGAGGGGCGTTTGAGGTATTCGAGGACCAGATCGTTCTCGTCCTCCCTGATCTTCTCGAAGTCCCGGATGACGACGACCCGGCGCGCGGCCATCATGGGCCACTGGTTCGCCGCGTCGATGGCGGAGGCCGCGCGGACGGGGGGGGCGTTGGGCCGGGACTCCCCGATTGAGAAGAGGGAGATGTTGAACATCCGCCCGGCCTCGTCCACCTCCTTGTAGAGCAGGGCGAGGGCGCGCTCCTGAAAGTAACGCTCCTCGCCGACGAAGAGGTAGAGCGGCTCGACGTGGCCCTGTTTGACCTGCCGCCGGAACTCGTCGAACGTCAGGCCGTCCAGCTTCTTTTTGGGTCGCCTGCTCACAGCCCTTCCATAATCGTCGAAATGAGCGTCTGGGCGAACTCCTTCGCTATGCGGTCGACCGCCGGGTTCTCTTCGTTAAAGAATGAGTCGGGGTCGTCCGAGAGCTGGTACTCGCCCTCGAACCGCATGCGCGGGTTGTGATAGAGGATCTTGCGGGTCCGCATGTCCCTCAGGGTCACGCTGACGATGATGCGGACATCCCACACGCGGGTGCGGCCCTGATTGTCGAGTATGGTGCCGGCCGCGCGGAAGCTCCTTATGTCCCCCGTGAGCACGGCGTCCGCGCCCTCGGGGTCCGTCGTCACGTGAAGCGCCCTCGCCCGCCGGAGCACCTCGTCCGCGACCGCGTGCGTGAACCGCTGCTCGACCCGGTACTTGAGGCTGGAATTCTGAAAGACCGGTATGGCGATGGTCTTTATGCCTTCGGGGAGGCTCCTGCCTTTGCCCGAAGGCTTATACCCGCAGACATCGAAGGCCAGCGCCAGGGCGATTGCGAAGATGATCGGCTTGAACATGCTGGTTCACCGGGAGCTTACTTGAAGACGACGTTGACGAGCTTCTTCGGCACGACGATCACCTTCGCGGGCTCGCGCCCGTCCGACGCCGCCTTCACTTTTTCGTCCGAGAGGGCGGCCCGCTTCAGGTCGTCTTCGCTCGCGTCGGGGCGCGCGAATATCCTGCTGCGCAGCTTGCCGTTGATCTGCAAAGCGACCTCGATCTCTTCCTCGCGCGTGAGCCCCTCTTCGAACTCCGGCCACCGGGCGGTCGCGAGGCTCTGCTTATGGCCGAAGCTCTCCCACAGCTCTTCCGCCGTGTGGGGCGCGACCGGCGCGAGCATTCTGGTCAGAGCCTCAAGGGCCTCGCGGGCGACGAAGATGTCAGCCTCGCTCGCGCCCCCGTTCTTCTCGACGGCCTGGTCGAACGAGTATATCTCGTTGGTCAGCTCCATCAGCGAAGAGATGCACGTGTTGATGTGCAGGCGCTCCTCGAAGTTTTCGGTGATCGCGCGGATTATCTGGTGCGTGCGGCGGCGCAGGCGGCGCTGGTAATCCCGAAGCCCGCCCTGCTCCACCCCCGAGCCCGCGCCGTCACCCGCGAGGCGCGGCTGCCACTTCACGGCGATGCGCCACACCCTTTGCAGGTACCTCGAAGTCCCTTCGATCCCCGAGTCGCTCCACTCCTTGTCCTTCTCGGGAGGCCCCGCGAACAGGACGAAGAGGCGGAGCGCGTCGGCCCCGTAGATGTCGATTATCTCTATGGGGTCGACCGCGTTCTTCTTAGACTTCGACATCTTCTCCACGCGGCCCACGATGACGGGCCGGCCGCAGATCTTGCAGGTCTTTTCGTCGGTGACCTGCTCGGGGAAGAGCCACTCGTGCTCGGGGCATTCGAACGTCTCTTTGATTATCATGCCCTGAGTGAGCAGGCTCAGGACCGGCTCGTCGAACTTCACGAGGCCGAGGTCGCGCATCATCTTCGTCCAGAAGCGCGTGTAGATGAGATGAAGGACGGCGTGCTCGATCCCCCCGATGTACTGCTCGACGGGCATCCAGTAACCGACCTTCTCGGGGTCGAACGGCTGCGCGTCGTTACGCGGGTCGCAGTACCTGAAGTAATACCACGTCGAATCGACGAAGGTGTCCATCGTGTCGGTGTCGCGCCGCGCCGGGCCGCCGCACTGCGGGCAGTCGACGTTGACGAACTCCGGGATGTGGTCGAGGGGCGAGCCGCCCTCGACCTTTAGGTTCGCGTTCGGGGGCAGCACGACCGGCAACTGCTCTTCGGGCACGGGGACGATCCCGTCCCTTTCGCAGTGGATCACGGGGATCGGGGTGCCCCAATACCTCTGGCGCGAGATGCCCCAATCGCGGAGCTTGTAGGTGATCGAAGCCTCCCCGAAGCCTTGCGCTTCGGCGTATTCGGTCATCAGGCGGTTCGCTTCCTTCGAAGGGAGGCCGCTCCACTGGCCCGAGTTGACGGTCGTAGTCCACGACTCGTCGGCGGCTTCCAGCTCTTCGGGTTGAATCTCCCGGCCGTCCGCCGTCAGCTTGATCTGATGGAACGGGAGGCCATACTTGCGCGAGAACTCGAAGTCGCGCTGGTCCCCGGACGGCACGGCCATGACCGCCCCGGTCCCATACTGGATCAGCACGAAGTTCGCTACCCAGATGGGCATGCGCTCCCCGTTGAAGGGGTTGATCGCGTAGCCCCCCGTGAATATGCCTTTCTTCTCCTGCTCGTCGAGGGCGGCGGACCTCTGCTCGGCCTTCAGGTTTTCGGCGAAGGCGAGCACTTCCTCGCGCTCGGGCCTGCCTTCCAGAACCTTCGCGAGCAGAGGGTGCTCGGGCGCGAGCACAATCGCGTTCGCCCCGTATATCGTGTCGATGCGGGTCGTGAAGACCGTGACCGAATCGTCCGAGTCCGCGATCCGGAAGGTGACTTTCGCGCCGAGGCTGCGCCCGATCCAGTTCCGCTGCTGAGTGACCACGCGCTCGGGCCACTTGCCTTCGAGCTGCTTAAGGTCATCGACCAGCTGGTCCGCGTAGTCGGTGATCCGCGCGAACCACTGGATCAGGTCTTTCTGGATGGTCGGGGTGTTGCACCTCCAGCACCTCCCCTGCGACGCCTGCTCGTTGGAGAGGGAGATGTTCTCTTTCGGGCACCAGTTGACGGGCGAGTTCTTCCGGTAGATCATCCCGCGCTTCAGCATCTGGATGAAGAACCACTGGTTCCACTTGTAGTATTCGGGGTCGCAGGTAGCGACCTCGCGCGACCAGTCGTAGCTGATGCCCATGCGCTGGAACTGCCACTTCATGTAGGCTATGGCATCGCGCGTGAATTTCTCGGGGTCGGTCCCCTCCTTGATCGCGGCCGTCTCGGCGGGCTGGCCGAAGGCGTCCCACCCGAACGGGTGGAGCACGTTGAACCCGCGCATGCGCTTGTACCACGAGAGCGCGTCGCCGATTGAGAAGTTGCTGACGTGCCCGATGTGCGCGCGGCCCGAAGTGTAGGCCAGCATTTCTAGGGCATAAAACTTCTTACGGGACGGGTCCTCCTTCACCTCGAAGGTCTTCTCCTCGGCCCACCGCCTCTGCCATTTTTCTTCTATCTCTTTAGGGAAATATTTTTCGTTCATAACCTTATCTTCCCGGAGTCGGGAGCGGTGCCGGGCCTTCAAAAGCGGCCAGTCTTCGCAAAGTGTTCATATTCCACTCGTCGCCGCGCTCGTCATCCACGGGAGTTTCTAAAATAAATGGTATGCGCCGAAACTTCAAGTTTCGCGCCAGACGGCGGAACGCGCGCTCCCCTATGTGGCCCAGGCCGATGTGTTGGTGGCGGTCCACCCGCGAGCCGAGGGCCGCCTTCGAGTCGTTGCAGTGAATCAGCCGTATGCGGTCGAAGCCGAATGACCGGTTTATCGCGCTCACCGTCGCCTTGAAGCCCGCCCCCGTCGAAATGTCGTAGCCGGACGCGAACGTGTGGGCCGTGTCGAGACATACGCCGACCGGGAGGTCGTCGAGCAACGCGAGCAGGTCGGCCACCTGCTCGAAGCTGCACCCGATGGACGAGCCCTGCCCCGCCGTGTTCTCGATCAGTATGCTCAGGCCGTTCGCCCCGCCCGCATGATGGCGGTCCCTCGCGGCCCCGTTGAGCTTCAACCCGTGGACGGCGCGGCGGATCGATTCGGCGGCCGTCAAAATGCCGGCGCTCGCCGGGACGGTCCTGGGGTTGCCGGGGTGGACCACGAGGAAATCGGCCCCGATCAGAAGGCACCTCTCTACCTCCTGGCGGAAGGCGTTGCGGGACCGCTCCTGAATCAGAGGGTCCTGCGCCGCCAGGTTTATCAGGTAGACCGAATGGACGGCGAGCGGCCACAGGCCCGCGCGCTCGCGCTCCGAGCGGAATGCCCTCACCTCCTCGTCGCCCAGAGGCCGGTCGGCCCAGCCGCGAGGGTTCCGCGAGAAGATCTGGAAGGCGTCACAGCCCTTCGCCGCCGCCTGAGCGGCCGCGCGCGGGAGCCCCCCCGCTATCGATGTGTGCACGCCTACTATCGGAGCAGTCTGCTTCTCCATAAAATCCGCATGAGCCTTGTAGTGAAATCGTTGAGCGGTGAGAAGGGCCGACAACAGTATAAAAATAACCCCGCGGGATGGGTATGTAAAGCGGGCCCCGCGATCCCAGAAACGGACTTTGATGGGCTCCGGGCGAAGAAGCGATAGAGCGCGGGAGGCGATGTGGTAAACTCTCACGCTTATGAAAGCCGATCCCGTGAAGCTCGAAATCTTCAAGTCCCTCTACACGTCGGTCGCCGAAGAGATGGGCGTGAGCCTGCGCCGCTCGGCGTTCTCGCCCAACATAAAAGAACGGCGCGACTACTCGTGCGCGGTCTTCAACCGCGAAGGCGTTTTGATAGCGCAGGGCGACCACATGCCGGTCCACCTCGGCTCGATGCCGATGTCCGTGCGCGCGGCGCTCGAAGTGGTCGACCCCGGCCGCGGCGATGTCGTGGTGCTCAACGACCCCTACGCGGGCGGGACCCATCTGCCCGACGTGACGATGGTCGCGGGCGTCTACGCCGAGCGCGCCCGAAGGTCGAAGGGGGAAACTTCGCGGGGAGGGGGCCGGAAAGAGCGCCCGCTTTTTTACGTCGCCAACAGGGCACACCACGCGGACATCGGGGGCTCGACCCCCGGCTCGATGGGGCAGGCCGACGAGATCTATCAGGAGGGGCTGAGAATCCCCCCCGTCAGGCTGATGATCGGAGGGCGCGTGAACGAGGACGTGATGAGGCTGATCGCCCTGAACGTCCGCCTACCCGAAGAGCGCGAGGGCGACCTCACGGCGCAGCTCGGGGCCATCGGCACCGGGCGCGCGCGCCTGCTCGACATAACGGAGCGGTACGGATTCAGGGAAGCGGACCTCTACGCCTCGCACCTGATCGAATACACGGCGGAGATGATGCGCCGGGTGATCCGCGACCTCCCCGACGGGGCTTACGAAGCGGAGGACTTTCTCGACGACGACGGCTACTCGGACGACCGCGTGCGGATCAGCGCGCGGGTAGAGATTCGGGGCGACAGCGCGGTCGTCGATTTTACCGGCAGCGCCCCCCAGGTCCGGGGGCCGGTCAACGCGGTCGAGGCGATAACCGTGTCGGCGGTCTATTACGTTTTCCGGTGCCTGATCCCCGGAGACGTGCCCGCAAGCTGGGGCATAATGAACCCGATCCGAGTCGTCGCCCCCGAGGGCACCGTCGTCAACGCGAGACCCCCGGCCCCGGTCGCCGGCGGGAACGTCGAGACTTCGCAGAGGATCGTCGACACTCTCCTGCGGGCGCTCGCGCTCGCCGGGGCGGAGGTGCCCGCCGCGAGCCAGGGGACGATGAACAACCTCACCATCGGGGGCGTGGACGCGCGGACCAATCGCCCGTTCGCTTACTACGAAACGATTGCGGGAGGCATGGGCGCGCGCCCCGGCCTCGACGGGCTCTCGGCAATCCACACGCACATGACCAATTCATTGAACACGCCATCCGAGGCTATGGAATACGCCTACCCGATGCGGGTCCGCGAGTACTCGATCCGGCGCGCGTCGGGCGGGCGAGGCGAGTCCCGAGGGGGGGACGGGGTGGTTCGCGAGCTCGAATTGTTGACCGACGCCCGCGTGACCCTTCTCTCCGACCGGCGCAAAACCCGGCCCTACGGACTCTCGGGAGGGGGGGATGGCTCGCCGGGCCGCGCCGAGCTGATAAGCGGGGAGAAGAGGCGCTCGCTCGCCGGGAAGGACTCGGCGCAGGCGAAAGCGGGGGACCGGATTCGCGTCGAGACTCCGGGCGGGGGGGGCTACGGGGCCGCGCGCGCCCGGCGTAAAAAAGATGAGCCCCCTGACCGAATCAAATGACGAAAGGGATAAAGCGGCGCTTTTCTCCCGTCACTTTCCTTGGTAAGATTTAGCCCGTAATGGCCGAAGAAATAAGAGAAAGGCTCGCGCGCGTTCGCGAACGCATTGCGCGGGCGGCCGAGCGCGCGGGTCGGAGCGCCGAAGAGATAACCCTCATCACCGTCTCCAAGACATTCGATGCAGACATAGTCCAGCGGGCGGTGGATGCGGGGGCCCGTGACCTCGGGGAGAACAAAGTTCAGGAGGCCGCGGGCAAGGCCCCGAAGGTGCAGGGAGAGAGCCTGAAATGGCACCTGATCGGGCACCTTCAATCGAACAAGGCGCGCGCCGCCGTGACGACCTTCGACGTTATCCACTCGGTCGATAGCCGCCAGCTCGTCGAGCGGCTCGACCGCATCGCGGGGGAGGAGGGCCGGAGCCCTTCCGTGCTGGTCCAGGTGGACCTCGCCCGCGAGGCGACGAAGTCAGGGGCCGGCGAGGCGGAACTGCCCCGCATAGTGGAGGCGCTCGACGCGGCGAGAAATATCGAGTTCCGCGGGCTGATGACTCTCCCGCCGTTTTTCGACGACCCGGAGCAGACGCGGGGCTACTTCCGCAGGCTGCGCGAGCTGCTCGAAGGGTTGAACCGCTCGCGCTCGCGCGGCGGCGAGCTGAAGGAGTTGTCGATGGGCATGAGCCATGATTTTGAGGTGGCGATTGAGGAAGGCTCAACGATGGTGCGCGTCGGGACCGCGATCTTCGGCGCGAGATGAATCTGAAGCGCGTCGAGTGACCTGTCCGCTTTCGGTTGTAGGATGCTTTTGACTTTGTCGGCGGCGAGCGGTGGGGGCGATGTGCCCCGCTCCTGATCCGGCTCGCCGCAAGCCGAGGTGCTCTTGAGTCTTATAGCAATAGCTCTCAATCTTCTCTCTATCGCCGTCTTCTGGGCGACGATAGCGGTCGCTTTTCTCTTTTTTCTGAGAGTGATACTGACGTGGCTCGGCGCGAATCCGTTCGGGCGGGTCAGCTATTACCTGACGCGGTACACCGAGCCGGTGATCCGCCCGATCAGGTCGCAGCTCGGCGGCGTGCGCATGCGCTACGACCTCATCCCGCTCGTGATGGGGGTGATGATCCTGGTCACGGGGCTCTTCATCGCGAGCATACTGGGGCAGTTCGCGGCCATCTTCGTGAGCCTGAGCCTGAGCTCGTTCAACGCGCGCGTCCTGCTGGTGAACCTGATCAACTTCCTCGGGCTGCTTTACGTGGTGGCGATCTTTCTGCGCTTCTTTCTTCCGTTCTTCGGGGTGGGGTATAGTAACAGGCTCATGCGATTCCTGTTCGTCATCACCGAGCCGCTCCTGAAGCCGCTCCGCCGCATCTTCGTCGCCGGGATGTTCGACTTCTCGCCGCTGATAGCGATGCTCATCGTGCAGGTGGTGACCTCGATACTCGTTAGCCTCGTCGCCTGAACCACGCGAGAGGGCGGGCCGAAGGGCGCGTGATGGAGATCAACGAGAAAGAAGGCGCGGTCACTTTTAGAGTCAGGGTGCAGCCGCGCGCCTCCCGCAGCGAGGTCTCGGGCGAGCACGCGGGCGCGGTGAAGCTGAGGATCACCGCGCCGCCCGTCGAGGGCAGGGCGAACGAAGAATGCCGCCGGTTTCTCGCGCGCCTGCTCGGGGTCCCCGGCGGCGCGGTGGAGATAATAGCGGGGGAGTCATCGAGGGATAAAGTTATTCGTATTAAAAATATCAGCGCCGAGCATGTTCGCAAGGCGCTGCGGAGGTGAACTGAAACATGTCGGGACACTCTAAATGGCATTCCATTAAACACAAGAAGGGGGCAATCGACGCCAAGCGCGGCAAGATGTTCTCGAAGCTGATCAAGGAGCTTACGGTCGCGGCGCGCGGGGGGGGGGACCCGACCGGCAACTCGCGCCTCCGTAAGGCTATGGATGACGCCAAGGCTTTGAACATGCCGAAGGACACGATGATGAACGCGATCAAGCGCGGCACGGGCGAAATCGCCGGGGCCGCCATCGAAGACATCACGTACGAGGGGTACGGGCCGGGCGGCGTCGCCGTGTTCATCGAAGCCCAGACCGATAACCGCACCCGCACCGTCGCCGAGATTCGCCACATCTTCTCGAAGAACGGCGGGAACCTCGGCGAGTCGGGCTCCGTGGGCTGGATGTTCCAGAAGAAGGGGACGATCATCGTCGACAAGGGCGCGGCCGACGAAGAACGCATAATGGAACTGGCGCTCGAAGCCGGGGCCGAAGACGTGAACGACGACGAGGTCGCCTGGGAGGTCGTGACCGCCCCCGAGGATTTCAGCACCGTCCTCGACGCCATCAAAGCCGCGGGGGTCGAGCCCGAATCGTCGGAGATCGTCATGCGGCCCACGAACTCCGTGGAGGTGCGCGGGTCGACCGCCCAGCAGGTGCTCCGCCTGATGGACTCGCTCGAAGACCACGACGACGTGGCGAGCGTCGCCGCCAACTTTGACATACCCGCCGACGAGATGGAGGCCACCGGTTGATAGACGAGGCCGGAGGGTTGTCTGCGAGGGAACGCGCGGGACTGAGAGGCGAATCCGGCGCGCGTTCATTCCGCGTCATGGGGGTCGACCCCGGCACGGAGACGACCGGCTACGGGGTCATCGACAGCGACGGCAGCCATTATAAATTGATCGAGTACGCGGGCATCCGCGCCCCGGCCCGCTTCGCATTCGCCGAGCGGCTGCTGATAATCGCCCAGAAGCTGGAAGAGGTGATAGAGCGGCTCCGCCCCCAGGCTTTCTCGGTGGAAGAGACTTTCTACGCCGCGAACGTGAAGACCGCGCTCAAGCTCGGCCACGTGAGGGGCGTAGTCCTAGTCTGCGCCGCGCGCGCGGGAGTGCCGGTGTTCGAGTACTCGCCCCTTGAGATCAAGTCGGACGTCGTTGGCTACGGGCGCGCGGAGAAGCAGCAGGTGCAGCACATGGTCAGGATCATCCTAGGGATGAAGGAGCTGCCCGAGCCCCTGGACGCATCGGACGCGCTCGCCGCCGCCATCTGCCACATCCATCGGGCCTCGACGCAGAGGAGGCTGGACGCGAGCGACCGGCGCAGGTAGGCGTCGGCAAAAACGCCGCCCTTAAGGCGGCATGAAGGTCATCTTTTTACATAACGCCCGGCGGGACCGGGCGGCCTTTTTATCCCTCACCGCTTCTGAGTAAATACTTGAGCCGGGGGCTTTCAAGTAGTAAGATATTTCCGGTCGCAGGGCCAGCGACTCCCACGGCAGGGGCGGTCGCATTCGGTTGCCGGTCTTAGAACTTTAACCCCTTAGTGGTCTGTTTCAACAAGCCGGTGGTATCGATAGGCTGTTAGGTAGAGCGCCGCAATTCCAAAGAGAATTTGTGACACATGACGGACCTCTATCGAATTCTCGGGGTACACCCACGCGCAACGCCGAACGAAATCAAGTCGGCCTACCGTGCTCTCGCGCGCAAGAATCACCCGGACGTTTCGGCCTCGCCCGACGCGAACGCTACCTTTGCGCAAATTAACGAGGCTTACGAAACGCTGATCGACCCCAAGCGCCGCGCGGCTTACGACCGCGGCGAGTCCGAGAACGCCAGCCGGACCTTCTACGCCGCGCGGTCGGCGGAGGTCGTCGCCATCCAGCGCGAGTTCGACCGCATGGTCGATGAGATGATCGCGCATGAGAGGCGGGAGGCGGCCGAGCGCAGCCACGCGGTCCTGCTCGTCGTGCCCCTCTTCCTCTCCGCCTTCTACGTGATGCTGACCAAGCCGCGGATCATAGAAGAGCTGAGCCTGATCGGCCGCATCGTCATCGTGGCGCTCGCGCTGTACGGGCTGATCTACCTCGTCAGGAACCTGTCGGTCGCGCTCTCGCGTTACACCTACGAGCCGCCCGACCCTCTCACGTCGGTCTTCAGGGCCGAGAAGCCGCGCGACAAGTCGATCAGCCGGAGGGCCGGCCTGGTCTTTCTCGTGTCGGGTTACCTCGTCTCGCTCGGGCTCGGTTACGTCGTCAGCCGGCTCGTCCCTATGCTACAGATGCCTCCGCTCTCTCCGGGCATCGCGTTGGGAGTCTTTCTGTACCCCCCGATAGCCGTTCTCATAATCGGAAACCTTCGCCGCCTCGGGGGACTTCTGGACCGGTTTTAACGCGGCGAACCAGCAGGCTCTCTTATGCGATACATCGACATCCCGATCGGCAAGCTCGCGCCGGAAATCTTTAACGTGGTGGTTGAGATCCCGCGGGACAGTGTGAACAAGTACGAGTATGATACCGAGCTGAACGTCTTCCGGCTCGACCGCACGCTCTACTCGCCTATGCATTATCCGGGCGATTACGGCTTCGTGCCGAGCACCCTGGCCGCCGACGGAGACCCGCTTGACGTGCTCGTGCTGGTGTCGAACCCGTCCTTCACGGGCTGCCTGATTGAGGTGCGGCCCATCGGCATGCTCGCGATGTTCGATCAGGGCGCGGAGGACCTGAAAGTTCTGTGCGTCCCGACCCGCGACCCCCGCTCGGAGACTGTCGGCGACTACCGGGACGTCCTGCCGCATAGGCTCCGCGAGATCGAGCACTTCTTCAGCATCTACAAAGAGCTGGAAGGGAAGACGACCGAGACTGGCGGGTGGAAGGGCGCGCAGGAGGCGAAGGACGCCGTGATCGCGGCGATGAACCGGTACAGGGAAAAAGCCCCGGACCGGTGAGCCGGCCCGGAGCCCGACCGACGAAGCGGGCGGAACGAATCACCTCTTGAACAGCCGCTTGGCAATCGACCCGAGATCGGATTTCCATAAGCTCCCCATCTCAGGCTTCTTGGTGGCCGCCCCGAGCTCGCGCAGGGCGGCGCGGTTGTCGGGGTCGAGTTCCAACGCTTCCCTGAAGTAATGTTCGGCCTTCTTCGGCAGGCCCACCTCTTTGTAAAGCAGCCCGAGCTTCGCCCGAATCTGAGAGTTATACGGGTCGAGCTCCGCCGCTTTGACTAGGTGCTGTTCCGCCTCGCGCCGCGTCCTCGGGTTGCGGATCAAAGCCATGCCGAGATGGAAGTGGTAGGGCGGTTTGGAAGGGTCGAGCTTGATCGCCTCTTTCAGCAGATGGACCGCCGCGTGGTACTCCTTCCTGTCGAACCGCGCCCGCCCCTGCTGGTAGTAATGCTCCGCGTTTCGCGCCCCGCCCGCCTGCTGGCTGTCCGCCGCAGGCTGCTCGGGCGCGGCCTGCTTCAGGGGCGCGCTCGGGAGGGGCTGAGACGCGGGCGGCTTGGGCGCCCCCGTCTGGTTCCTGTCCTCCTTGAGCGGGGCCGAGTTCGAAAGCCTGCCGGTCGGGAGAGGGCCGGTCGCGAGGGGGCCCGTCCCCAGAGTGCCGGTCGGCTTCCTGATGCTGTCGTCGTATGCGGCCCTCTGGCCCGAGTCGCTCAGGGTCTCGTACGCCTGAGTTATCTTGGTGAAGAGCGCTTCCAGCTTGCCCCGCAGCTCCGAATACTCCGGCTTGCGGTAGCGGTCGGGGTGTAGTTTTTTGGCGAGCTGGTAGTAGGCGGTCTTGACGTCGCTCGTCGTCGCCTGCCGCGTGATGCCGAGCACCTCGTAGTGGTCGGCCGAGTTAAAGAAGTGCAGCTTGCGCGATATCTCTTCGCGGAGGTGCCCGACCTCCTCAAGGGTCGATTGCTCCTGCGCCGCGTCCCGGTCGTCTTTGATCAGGCGCAGGAACCCCGCGCTGACCAGAGAGCAGACGGCCTTGTGCGCGTCCCGCTCCGGGATGCCGGACTGCGGGCCGACTTCGCTCACCGGCGTCGCCGATTCTATCCTCGACAGCACGTAGCTTTCGACGGCGGCCAGTTTGCCCGTGTCGAAGCGGGAGTCCTCCACCCTGACCCGCGCCACCATCCCGTCCGGGGGGGCTATGGTTTCCGCCACCTGCTGGTTCTCCGCCACGTGCCGCGCCCCGTCGAGCAGGATGTCGACGGCGGTCACTCCCAGGGTGACATCGTGAGCCGCCCTGATCCGCTCGTCGAAAAGGTACTCGCCCTGCGTCCACTCGAAGAGCGAGATTATGATCGCCATGACCTGCTCGCGCACGAGCTTTCTCATCTGCTCGTCCGTGATCGCCCCGAGCTCCACGAGCGCCGGGCCGAGGCGGTTGGCCGTCCCCGCGGCTTCCAGCGCCCGAGCTATCTGCTCCGGGGTCACGACCCCCTGGCTTATCAGCTTGTGGTCGAGCTGTTCGGTCGAGATGTTGCTGATCGCGTACACGGGCTCGCCCGAATCGAAGAAGATGGCCTTGATCGCCTTGCCGCGCGACAGGCGGAGCAGTCCGCTCGACCTCCTGCCGGCAACCTCGCGTATGAGATCGGCTATGAGCTTTTCACCTAATTGTCCTTGCACCTGAGCTATCCTGAAATGGGTGCGGACTACAGGGAGGGGTAGTCACGCTCATCGATTTGAGGGTTGGTTCCGTAGGGGCGCGACGACCTCATTTTAGATAGAATGAATGGCCCGCGCAAGAGTTACCTTCTCCGACGCCGCCCATCGCGGGGTAAAAATCGCAAATTCAAAAGAAAGTCGGGCCATTTTGTTCCATGCGGGCGGAGGCCGGGCGGCCGTATTTGTTCGGACTCGCGATTGACTCGACGAACCCGTCTCGGTACCATAATAAACTTGCCGGGTGGTAAGGTACCATTATGGATGATCCGCGCTCTACACCGAGCGACGCGCGAGAAGCACCCGAGACCAGACGGATTCCGAACGGCGTCGCACACTATTCACACCAGCACATTTACGAGGCGATCACGAGGATCGCTCAGGGCGAGCTCAACTTCCGAATAAACGGCGTCCAGGCCGAGAGCGCGCCCGAAGACAGGCAACTGCTGCTGAACCTGGACGGCCTCGCGCGCCGCCTCCGCTACATAGTCGGGCGGCTCCAGCGCGCGGCCGATTCGATAGACGCCGTCGTGGGCGAGGTCCTGCGCGGGACCCAGTTGCTTTCGGCCGGGGTGCTCGACGAGGCCAAGTCGGTCGAGGAGACTTCAAGCTCCATCGCCGAGATCAACGCCTCCATGCACTCGGTCGGCGCGAGCCTCCAGACCCTTTCGAACCTCACGCAGTCCACCTCGACTTCGATACTGGAGATGGCGACGTCCATCAACCAGGTGTCGGAGAACTCCGACGAGCTGGCGCAGTTCGTCGAGGAGACCGCCTCGGCAATCGAACAGATGGCCGTGAGCGTGCGGAAGGTGGCCGAGTCGACGGAGGCGCTCGCCGAATCCGCGGAGAAGACCGCGCGCTCGATGGAGGCAATCGACAACTCGACCCGCAGCATCGGCGAGTCCGTCAACGAGACGACGGTCCTCGCCGAGGAGGTCGCGCGCTCGGCCGAAGCGGGGAGCCAGCTCGTCTCCGACACGGCCGCGAGCATGGGCAAGATTAAAGAGGCCATCGACGCCGCCACCGAGACCATCACGCGCCTCGGCCGCAGGTCCGACCAGATCGGGGAAGTGACTCACGTGATCAACGAGATCGCGGACCGGACCCACCTGCTCGCCCTGAACGCGGCGATCCTCGCGGCGCAGGCGGGCTCGCAGGGGCGGGGCTTCCGCATAGTCGCCGACGAGATCAAGGAGCTGAGCGAGCGCACGGCGGCCTCCACGCGCGAGATCGAAGAGATGATCAAGTCCGTCCGGGAGGACGTGACCGAGACCATCGAGCGCGTGGCGGTCGGCGGCCAGCGCGCGGACGAGGGCGTGGACCTCGCCTCCCGCGCGTCGGTCCTCCTGACCGACATCCGGGATAAGACCATACAGTCCTCGGACCGCATTCGACTCATCGCCGATTCGACCGCGATACAGGCGTCGGAGAGCCACACCGTGCTTGAGGCCGCCGACCTCGTCAGGCAGCAGGCCCGAGGCATCGAGAGGGCGACCAGCGAGCAGGCGCTCACCTCAAGGCACATCGGCGAGCGCGCCCTGCACATGAGCGAGCTGACGGAGCAGGTCCGCCGCGCGACCGGCGAGCAGGCGCAGGTCTCCAAGTACATCGCGGAGGCGATGGAAGAACTGACCATGATAGTCGAGCAGATTCGCTCGGCGTCGGACGAGCAGTCGGCCGGGGCCGATCAGGTGCTGCGCGCCATCGAGACGATCAAGGAAGTGGTCAGCAGGAATCAGACTTCGATCTCCGGCATCAACGGCGCCGTCGACCTGCTGGTGCGCGAGGCGGAGCTGTTGAACCGGGAGGTCGAAGCCTTCAAGCTGCCGGTCTCCGAGAGGGGCGGCCACCTCCGGTTCGCGCTACGCTCCTCGCAGATCGACCTCGATCCCGCGACCGTCTCTTCGATCTCCCGCATAGAGGTTCTCTCCAACATATTTGAAGGCCTCGTGCAGTTCGGCGAGCGCGCGGACATCCGCCCGGCGATAGCGGAGCGGTGGGAGATTTCGCCCGACGGCCGCATCTACACTTTCTACATCCGCGAAGCCGCGCGCTTCCACAACGGCCGGCGCGTCCGCGCGGAGGACATCAAGTACTCGTTCGAGCGCCAGATGCGGCAGAACGAGGACGCCGCCGCCTGGGTGTTCAGGCCAATCGTCGGGGCGGAACAGTTCATGTCAGGGGAGAGCGCGACGTGCGCCGGGATCACGGTGTCGGGCGAGCAGGTCGTGAGGCTTGAGCTCATACAGCCCGTGGCCTTCTTCCTCGCGACGCTCTGCATGGATTACTCCTACATCGTCCCGAGGGAGGAGGTGGAGCGCACGCCGATGGACTTCGCGATAAGGCCCGTCGGCTCCGGCCCATTCCGCGTGGTCGAGCCGGTCCTCGGGAGGGATGCGCAGCTGGAACGCTTCTCGAATTACTGGAACCCGGACCTGCCTTACGTGGACCGCCTGACGGTCAACTTCGGGGTATCGGCCGAAGACATTTTCGACCAGTTCATGCGGGGCGAGCTCAGCTACGTGAACGACCTCCCGCTCACTTACCTGGAAGAGTTGAAGCGTCAGGCCGGGGACATTCACGTGCTCGAAGCCGTGCAGCTTCAGACCCGCATGATGGTCTTCGACTGCGAGCGGCCCCCTTTCTCCGACCGCAGGGTCCGGCAGGCAATATGCTACGCAATCGACCGCGCGAAGTTTCTGGGAGAAGTCTACGGTGGCATGGCCGAGGCGGCCATCGGCCCCATCCCCCCCGGCCTGCTCGGGTACGACCCGGCGGAGCGCGGCTACGAGTACGACCCGGCGCGGGCTCGGATTCTTCTGGAAGAGGCGGGGTGCGGGAACGGTTTCGACACGGAGATATGGTGGCCCGAATCGGTCAGCCCGACGGTCGAATGCCTGCGCGACGACCTCGCGTCGGTCGGCATCCGGGCCGAGTTCAAGTACGCCAACGCCGCCGACATGCAAAGGGCCCTGAAGCTGCGCATCGTCCCGATTGCCGGCCGCGACTGGTACGCCGATTACCCCGACCCGGACAACTTCACCTACGTGCAGTTCAACTCGAACAACCGCGACCTCTTCATCGGCACCTATTCAAATGAGGAAGTGGACCGTCTGACGGACGAGGCCCGCTCCGTGATGAACAGGGAAGAGCGGGCCTCGATTTATAGGGAAGTCACCCGACTGCTGCTCGAAGACGCCCCGTGCGCTTTCCTCGCGCACCGCAGGAGCTTCGTGGCGCACCACGCCGACCTCGAAGGGGTGACTCTGCACCTGCTCGCGCCGTTCATCACCCCGAAAGACCTCTGGTTCGCGAAGCACGGAGATAAGTAGGGGCGGCCCGCCGTCTACCTCGCGGCGGGCCGACG
>DASQDI010000072.1:0-19320 GCA_035634255.1 Blastocatellia bacterium | reverse complement strand
GCCGCTCGACCACTATTGTACCACCTGCTGTCAATACCTCTAGCGAGGTAATCAGCCCATCCGCAGGACTCTAAAAAAATACTTGCCCACGTCTTCGAACCCGCCGCCGGGCGTGCGCCCTTTCAAGGTCACCGTGTAGTTGAGATCATCGAAGCTATCCTGAGGCCTTATATAAGACGGGTTACCATAGGGAGAATAGCTCATGACAGCATTCCTGAAATGATCCGAAATTATATTCGCCCGATAAGGGACGGGTCGCGCGAATATTGCGCGGCGTAATATATAACGATTCCTTTTTCAGCACAATATGTATCCCATAATAAAAGCGGCTCCCGAAATATGTCTCGCGGCGCGAGCAAGAGGAGGGCAGGAAGGCTAAGCTCAGCAGGCCACCGAAGCTCGGAATTCCGCCCCCTCACTATCTAATGTCCCGCGCGGCGGAAACATTTCACGCGCAAAAAAATACGGCTGAGATATCCTCAGCCGTACGGCGGTGCCTTCCGTTTTCGCTACTCGGAGGCCTTATATGTCGAGGTTCTTCACGTCGAGCGCATTATCCTCGATGAACCGGCGGCGGGGCTCGACCGCGTCCCCCATAAGGACCGTGAACATCTCGTCGGTCTCGACCGCGTCGTTGACCTGTACGTTGAGGATCGTGCGCTTCTCCGGCTGGAGAGTAGTCTCCCACAACTGCTCGGGGTTCATCTCGCCCAGCCCTTTATAACGCTGGATGTGGATGTCCTTCTTCGCCGCCGTCATCACGTGCTCGAGCAGGGCCGAGCGCGAATCGACAATCGTGTTGTTGCCGTTCTCGGATATGACGAAGGGCGGGCGGCTCAGGTCCTGAAGGTCCCCGTAAAGCTGCACGGCCTTCTGGAACTCGACGTGCGTCGCCAGCTCCCAATCGATGATCACGCGCCCGTTACCGCGGGTGCGCGCGATGACGATCTCGAACACCCCGTGCTCCTCGTCGGCATCGAGCTCGGTCTGGTAGCCCGCAGCCTCAAGCGCCGCCGCGACCCTTTGCAGGAGCTTCTCCCTCCCGAAGACCTCGTGCAGCTTGGTCCCGTCCCTCTGCTGGATGACGCCTTCGGGCCCGGCGAATGCGTTGATGGCCGTCTCGACCAGCTTGCGGTCGTGCAGCCGCCGTTCGAGCTTATCCATGTAGGTATCGAGCTCGGCCAGCTTCTCAAGCATCTTCCTCAGCTCCGCGCCCTTAAACTCGACCTTGGTGGCCTGTATCGTGACGGTGACGTTCTCCGTGGCCTTGCGCATGAGGAACTTGGAGAGCTCTTTCTCGTCGCGCATGTACTGCTCGCTCTTCCCCTTCTTAACCTTGAACAGGGGGGGCTGCGCGATGTAGACGTGGCCGTGGTCGATCAGCTCCGGCATCTGCCTGTAAAAGAAAGTCAGCAGAAGGGTGCGGATGTGCGACCCGTCAACGTCCGCGTCACAAAGCAGGATGATGCGGTCGTACCGGAGCTTGGACAGGTCGAAGTCGTTTTTGCCTATCCCCGTGCCGAGCGCCGTGATCATGGTGCGGATCTCGGAGTGGCCGAGCATCTTGTCGTAGCGGGCCTTCTCGACGTTGAGGATCTTACCCTTCAGGGGCAGTATGGCCTGCGTGCGGCGGTCGCGCCCCTGCTTGGCGCTGCCGCCCGCCGAGTCGCCCTCGACCAGAAATAGCTCGCACAGTTTAGGGTCTTTCTCCGAGCAGTCGGCGAGCTTACCGGGGAGCGCGGCCGAGTCGAGGGCGCCCTTGCGGCGCGTCAGGTCGCGCGCTTTCCGCGCGGCCTCGCGCGCGCGCGCGGCGTCCAGGGCCTTCGCGATGATCTTGCGCGCGACGGTCGGGTTCTCCTCAAAGTACCGCCCGAGGTGCTCGTTGACGAATGCCTCGACCGCGCCCTTCACGTCTGAGTTCAGCTTACCCTTGGTCTGGCCTTCGAACTGCGGCTGGGGCAGCTTGACGCTGACGACGGCGACCAGGCCTTCGCGCACGTCCTCGGGGGCGAGCTTCTCGTCGTCCTTCTTGAAGAGCCCCGAAGACCTCGCGTAGTTGTTTATCGTGCGGGTCAGGGCCGCGCGAAAGCCCGTCAGGTGCGTGCCGCCGTCGACGGTGTTGATGTTGTTGGCGAACGTCTGGACGATCTCGTTATAGCCGTCGTTGTACTGGATGGCTATCTCCACGGCGAGCGGGTCGCCCGGGCTGTCCTCCTTGAAGAAGTAGATCGGCTGCGCGTGCAGCACGGTCTTGTTCTTGTTCAGGTGCTTGACGAACTCGGCTATGCCGCCCTTGTAGAAGAACTCGTGGTTCTTCTCCGTGCGCTCGTCGGTTATGGTGACGCGCACGCCGGAGTTCAGGAATGCCTTCTCGCGCAGCCGCTGCGAGAGCGTGTCGAAGTTGAAATCAATCGTGTCGAAGATCTCCGGGTCGGGCCTGAAGGTGACCTTGGTCCCCCGCTTGCGCGTCTTGCCCGTCTGCTGGAGGCGGCCCTGCGGAATGCCGCGCACGTACTCCTGCTCGTAGGTGTACCCGTCGCGCCAGACCTCAAGCCTGAGAGACTCGGCCAGGAAGTTCACCACCGAGACCCCCACCCCGTGCAGCCCGCCCGACACCTTGTAAGCGTTCGAGTCGAACTTGCCGCCCGCGTGCAGCTTGGTCAGCACCACCTCGGCCGCGGAGACCTTCTCCGTCTTGTGAATGTCGACGGGGATGCCGCGGCCGTTATCGATGACCGTGATCGAGTTGTCCAGGTGGATCGCCACGTCTACGCGGTCGCAATAACCGGCCTGCGCCTCGTCGATAGAGTTATCCACGATCTCGTAGACCAGGTGGTGAAGCCCCATCTCGCTCGTCGAACCGATGTACATCGCGGGCCGCTTGCGCACGGCGTCGCGCCCTTCGAGGACCGCTATCGAACTCGCGCTATAATTATTTGCGCTCACAGATTTCTCCTTATCTGAAACTCTTCTTAATACTTCACTCATTATTTCCCTCTGTTCGTCCCGGCCCTTTCGCCGGCCGGTGTCATGTCTGTTTTACTCATCTATCAACATCTCGCGCACCGCCTGCTCCAACTCTTCCGAGTGCGCCCCCTCCCGCCCGCGCGCGGCCCCCTCGTGAAGGGCTCCGACGGCCACATCGGCCGGGCTCGGGTCGGAGACGGCCCGGCCTCTGTCGACGTAATAGACGGAAGCGCGATTGCCGTATCGACTTGCTATGGCCCTGCGGGACGTGCTGACGAAGGTCTGAGCGCGACCTTCAAGCTCTACCAGCAGCGCCTCGATGCGGCCTCTATCAAGCTCCGCATCAATATCATCTATGAGCAAAACGGGGCTTTCTTCGTAAATGGAATTATAGATGGAAACCTGTGCTAAATCAAGGAGTAATAAGGCACTTCGCTGCTGTCCGGCGCTTCCGTAACGGGCCACTTCCCGCCCGTCCGCGAGTATCTCCAGGTCGTCCCTGTGGGGGCCGATGAGCGAGTGGCCCGAGGCTATTTCGGCATTCAGTCTCAGGGCCAGCCGCTCCCTGTAAAGGCTGTCGTAGAGGCCGAGGTTGCCCTTACCTTCGAGCTGCGAGCGGTAGCGGACGTTGACCCGCTCCGCCCCAAAAATGGCCCGCCCATGGTCGTTCTCGTCGAGCACGCGGTTCAACCGCTCGACATAATCCACGCGGGCCCTATGGACCGCCGCGCCGAAATCGACCAACTGCTCGTTCCATGCCTGAACCTGCTCGACATATCTGGCGGGGCTGTCGCTCCTGCTCGCCTCGGCCAGGAGGCGGTTCTTCTGCCGGATGATGTGGTTGTACCGGGAGATGGTGTTGAGAAAGCCGGGGGCGATGGTGACGACCCCGCGGTCTATGAATCGGCGGCGCTGGCTCGGCTCCCCGCGTATCACGTCCATCTCTTCGAGCGAGAAGACGAACACGTCCAGGTTTCCGAGGTAGCGGATAACCGCCTCCCGCTTGCCGTTGACGTAAAGCTCTTTCGAGGACTCGGTCAGCAGCAGTTGTATCTGCTTGGTCAGGGAGCCGCGCAACGTCTCCCCGCGCAGCAGGCTCTGCCCCTCGCCGAAGCGGATGCAGTCGCGCACCTGGCTCGTGCGGAACGACTTGGTGGTGCCGAGTACGTAAATCGCTTCGAGCCAGTTGGTCTTTCCCTGAGCGTTGTTGCCGTAAAAGATGTTGAGGCCGGGGCCGAATTCGACGAAGCCTTCGAGGTTGCGAAAGCCGGAGACTTCGACTCGACTCAGTTTCATGCCCAAATGTTACCACAAAGCTTTCGCAGTCCTGAAAGCCTCCGCGCCTCCTCCCCTCCTCCACATTTGACAACTCTCATTTCCCTGATATAGGTTAGCTCGGACCGTCGGAGGCAATCGTTTCTCATTCACGGCAGTTTCCCGGATCACCGGATGGGGGCACGCAAGTTGGAGCGGCAAGCTAAAACCGTCCGCGAGAGAGTCGAGGTCAAGGCGCGGGACAAGTTCTGGAGCCGCGCCTTCCGGACCGAGTGGGAGCACCAGTTCCCCGACAGGAGCCTCACGCCCGACGGCGAGGGCCGCTTCCTGATCGACGCGGAGTGGCTCCCGGACCTTGAGGCCGTGGCGTCGCAAACCTGCTGCCGCGTCGTTCGCGCGCCCGCCAACCCGAACCGCAGGCAGTGGATCAGCGGCCTCGTCTCAAAGCGCGGCCGGGGCTAGAGGGTGATGATTATGCGCAGAGTTCGCGCGGGACTGATAGGCGCGGGGTTCGTGGGGCCGCTCCATGTCGAGGCGGTGCGGCGGCTCGGGTTCGTCGACGTTGTCGCCGTGGCGGCGTCGAGCGAGGAGTCCGCCCGGAAGAAGGCGGAGCTGCTAAACATCGAGCGGGCCTACCCCGACTACAACGAGTTGCTGGCGGACCCTTCAATCGAAGTCGTGCACGTCTGCACGCCGAACAACCTGCATTATCAGGTGGTGCTCGCGGCGATCCAGAGCGGCAAGCACGTCATCTGCGACAAGCCGCTCGCGCTCACTTCTGTCGAGGCCCGCGAGATGCGCGACCATGCACGGGACGCGGGGCTGGTAAACGCCGTCACCTTCAACTACCGTTTCAACCCGCTCGTCCAACAGGCGCGCGCGATGATCGCCAGAGGCGACCTCGGCAAAGTCCGGTTCGTGCAGGGCTACTACCTTCAGGACTGGCTGCTGTTCGAGACCGACTTCTCCTGGAGGCTCGAAGCCGAGAAGGGCGGGGCGTCAAGTTCGGTCGGGGACATCGGCTCCCACTGGTGCGATACCGCGCAGTTCATCTCCGGCCTCCGCATAACCCGCGTCCTCGCAAGCCTGTCGACTATGGTGCAGGTGAGGAAGAGGCCCGCGGGCTCGCGCGAGGCATTCGCGTCCGCGAGCGCGGGCGATGAGATGGAAGATTACGTCGTCACGTCCGACGACCTCGGCTCGGTCCTCGTCGAGTTCGAAGACGGCGCGCGCGGGGTCTTCACCGTCGGGCAGGTTTGCCCCGGCCACAAGAACGACATGCGTATCGAGGTCGCGGGCTCGGTCGCCTCCATTCAGTGGGAGCAGGAGCGCCCCGACGAGATGTGGGTGGGCTACCGCGACAAGCCGAACGTCCACATGACGCGCGACCCCAACCTGCTCGACCCTTCCGTGCGCCGCTACGCGACTCTTCCCGGAGGCCACGGGCAGGCGTGGGCCGACGCTTTCAAGAACCTGATGATGAACATCTACGGATTCATCGCGGACGGGCTCGACCCGATACAGGACTCCGACAGCATAGATTTCCCCACTTTCGAGGATGGCTACCGCATCAACTGCATAGTCGATGCTATAGTCCGCTCGAACGTAGACCGCTCGCGTTGGGCGGCGGTCGAATACATTTAGAGTTTCAGGTATCATATTCGACATTCTTCCTTATTCAGGAGGCGGAGATGGCAGAAGAAAAAGACGACGTAACCAGAAGAGAGGCACTAAAGGGGATAGGGCTCGGCATAGGGGTGATCGCTTCGCTCCCCGTGCTCGGCTCGGACGCGGCGGCGCAGAAGGCCGCGCACGACCACGCGCGACAGGGCGCGAAGGCGAAGGCCGCCGCCCCGCAGGCCCTCAAGTTCTTCACCCCGGCAGAGAACGCGGCCGTGGTCGAGATGTCGGAGAGGATCATCCCCGCCGACGACTCCTCACCCGGCGCGAAGGCCGCCCGCGTTTCGGAATACATCGACCTCGTCGTGAGCGAGTCCACCGACGTGACGAAGCAGCTATGGCGTGACGGGCTCGCCGCCGTCGACAAGAAGAGCCGCGACATGTTCGGCAAGCCGTTCGCCTCCGCGAGCGTGGACCAGCAGGTCCAGCTGCTCACGGAGATAAGCAGGAACGAAAGGTCGCCGAAGACCCTCGAAGAGCGGTTCTTCCGCACGATCAAGTTCGCCACGGTCGATGGGTATTACACGTCAGAGATCGGGATTCATCAGGAGTTGAAGTACAAGGGCAACTCTTACCTGAAAGAATTCACGGGCTGCACCCACCCCGAGCATCAGGCGTAAAACGGTCACGCCATCAAACTGGCCGGCGCCCGCGCGGGCGCCGGCCAGTTTGATAGAGACCGCGCCGGGCGGCCGGGCCGATTGCGGGCCGTCTCCCTAACATCACGGCGTAGCAAAAGCTCGCGCGCGCTCCGCCGCCTCTTCCGGTTGAAATCAGCCTAAAGATTCATTGACAGAAATCACCCCGCGACAGGTTGAAGGGACAGGACTCTCTTATGGCACAGGTCTTAATCGCCGGCTGCGGCTACGTAGGAACGGCTCTGGGCAGTCTGCTCTCGGCCGAAGGTCACACGGTCTGGGGGTTGCGCCGGAACGTGGAAGGGCTGCCGCCTTCCATCCGCCCGCTCGCTGCCGACCTTACGGAACCGGAAACGCTCTCCGGGTTGCCGCGCGACCTCGACTTCGTCTTTTACACGGCGGCCGCTAGCCGCACGGGCGACGAGGCGTACCGCCTGGCCTACGTGCAGGGGGTGCGCAATATTATCGGCGCTCTCCGCGCGCGGAACCAGGCCCCGCAGAGGATATTTTTCACGTCGAGCACGAGCGTCTACGCCCAATCATCCGGCGAGTGGGTCGACGAGGTCTCACCGGCCGAGCCCGTCCACTTCTCCGGCAGCCGCGTGCTCGAAGGCGAGCGGCTGCTGTTTAACAGCTCCTACCCGGTCACCGTCCTGCGGCTCGGGGGCATCTACGGCCCGGCGCGCGCCCGGTTGATTGAGAGCGTGCGCCAGGGCACGGCCGCGTGCAGGGACGGGCCGCCCGTCTACACCAACCGCATCCATCTCGACGATTGCGCGGGTGCCCTGCGGCACCTGATGGGGTTGAAGACTCCCGGCAGCCTTTACCTCGGAGTGGATAACGAGCCCGCCGACCAGTGCGCCGTGCTGAGGTGGCTCGCGGCGAAACTCGGAGTGGCTCAGCCCCGCCTCGAAGGGCCGGAGGAGGACGCGGAGAGCCGCATATTCAGGAGCAACAAGCGCTGCAATAACGCGCGGCTCGTCGCCTCCGGCTACGCCTTCCGCTACCCGACTTTCCGCGAAGGCTTCGCCGCGTTGATAGACGAGCAGGCTTCGGCCCGGTACGGCACTCAGCCTCCCCAATAGGGATCAGGTCGATGGTGGGCCTGCGACAGTGAAGCGGGACAGGGCGGGGCCGCGGGCCTCAGTTCTCGACGACCAGAGGCTGAGACTCGCCCTCGGCATTCCTCCTGAAGCTGTAGCGCGACCGCGCGATGGCGCTGCGCCGCATCTCCTCAAGCATCTTCCGCGACCTCTGGCGGGACAGCTCTTCGAGGGTCACGACCCAGCAGCTATGAAAATCGGCTTCGCTGGCGAGGGGGTTCGCGATCAGGAAACGGGCGCGGGCCTCTTCCTTCAAACGGGCCTCGTCCCTGCGCCGCTCGTCCTCAAGCCTCTGCTCGTGGGCGACCTTCTCCTTCTCCCTCCGCTCAATATATCTGCGGCGCGCCTCGGCGCGCTGGCTCGCGGCCTCCTCGGATTGCCTCGACCGATGGGACTCGTGGTCGGGCATTCCTTGGAGCGAGACGGTAAAAGAATTCTTTCGTGGCGTCATAATCGCCTCTCAACCTCTCAATCTTTCAATCTCTCGATTCGGTGGGCGAGATTCTCCATACAAAATTAATGCCAGCCCCGCGCGGCCGCCCCTCAGGTCTTAAATGAGCGCGGGGCAAAGAGAGATGTGTGTTCGCGCGCGGGGAGGGGGCTTCGCGTTCGATCATTTTGACCCTTTCATTCGGTCAAACATTCATTCTTCAGTAACCCTGCCCGGCCCGTTTCATGGTCGCGGCGGGGCGAGCTTGAAATGAACAGGCTAACACTCTAGGATGGACCGAAAGATTCAGCCGACATGACATGAGGGGATTTACTGGAGAGAAAAATGGGATCATATCTTTTGGGCATCGATCTGGGTGGGACGAAGATCAGCGCCGCCGTTTTCGACGAGGGGAACAACATAATCGCCCGCGCCCGCGCGAAGACCAGGGCGAAGCGCGACGAAGAGAACGTGTTCGAGACCATAGTAAAGACGGGCAAGGAGGCCGTCGCAAGCGCGGGGCTGGGGCCGAAGGACCTGCTGGCGCTCGGCATCGGGAGTCCGGGGCCGATCGATCCCGACACCGGCTACATAGTCGACTCGGTGAACATCAGGTTCAAGAATTTTCCGCTCGGGCCGCGCCTGAGCGAGGAGTTCGGGTGCCCCGCCTCCGTCAACAACGACGTGAGCGCGGGCACTTATGGGGAATTCAAGGCGGGGGCGGCGCGCGGCGCGAGCCACGTCCTGGGGATATTCGTCGGCACGGGGATAGGCGGCGGCCTGATCCTGAACGGCTCGCTCTACCAGGGGTTCAGCAAGAACGCGGGCGAAGTCGGCCACATAATCATCAAAGCCGGAGGCCCGCGCTGCGGGTGCGGCAACCGCGGGTGCCTAGAAGCCCTGGCCAGCCGGACGGCCATGACGCGAAGGATCAAGAAGGCGATCCGCTCCGGTCACAAGACCCTGATCAGGAAGCTGGTCGATAAGAAGGCCGACGTGATCCCGAGCAGCGTACTCAAAGAAGCGTACGACGCGGGCGACCGCGTGGTGATGAAGGTCGTCAATCAGGCCGCCCACCACATCGGCGTCGGCATCGGGAGCCTGGTGAACCTGCTCGGGCCGGAAGTCGTCGTGCTCGGCGGGGGCGTGATCCACGCGCTGGGCGAGGAGATGATGGAGACGATAGAGACGATCACGCGCGAAGTGACGTTCGAGATCACCGCTAAGGATTTGCGGATAACCAGGGCGGAGCTCGGGGACGATGCCGGGGTAACCGGCGCGGCCCTGCTCGCCCGCGAGTCGCTCCGGCTCGTGACGAGTGACGCGAAGTGACGCGGCCCGAGTGACAAAAAGGGAGAGACACTTCGACGAAGGCTCTTCCCTTTCCTGCCACTCGGGCCGCGTCAGTTGAGCATTACCCGCCGTCCCCGCCTAGCCTTTGAGCTTCTTTTTGGCTTCCGGGTATGAGAGCGCCCTCTCAAGGGTGATGTCGGTCGAATCGACTATCTCCTTGTAGACTTTCTGCGCGCTGGCCTTGTCGCCTGCTTTGTCGTAGGCGCGGGCCAGAAGGAGTTTGTGGAACGGGTCGTTCAGGTCCGCCTGCTTCAGGTGCTCGACGGCCGCGGCCGAGTCGCCGTTTTCCAGCTTCAGATATCCCGCGATGTAGTGGTACGCGGGCATAAAAGGCTTACCGGCCTCCCCGCCCTCGTCGATCATCTTCTTGATGAGCTCCGCCTCTTTCCACGCCTCGTCGTGCTTGCCCATCTTGGCGAGAGCCCTTCCCTTCCCGTGGTGGAGCCGGCCGAGCCAGATTTTCTTCTCCTGCTCGGGCATAGAGCTCGCGGCGACCGTCGCGTACCCTTTCTCATAAGCCTTGATCGACTCTTCGGGCTTGCCGTTCTCAAGCAGCAGGCGGCCTATCGCATTCCATATGAAGACGGGGGGGAAGTTCTGCGCTCCGGGCGACTTCTCGTACTCGACCTGGAAAGCCTCAAGGGTCTTGATCGCAGATTTCACATCGCCTTGATAGACGTAGCTGTAGGCCAGCCCGTTGTACGCCCCGAAAGGGGCGACCCCGTCGGCCTTCTTCGCGAGAGACGCATTGTAGTATTCGCGCGCCTTGCCGTAATCCCCCTTGAGCAGGTAAACGTTGCCGAGGAAGGTGTGCACTCTCGGGGTGCTGGCGTCGAGCTGCGCCGCCTTTTCGAAGGCCGCCTGCGCGGAGTTCAGGTCTTTCAGGATCACCGAAAGCTGCCCGATCATCATCCGCACCATGCGGTCTTCCGGGTACTGCTGGCTCAGCTCCTTGAAGATGGCGAGGGCTTCGCTCGGTTTCTGGGCCCGGTTCAGGAAGATGGCTTCCAGGTAGCGGCGCTCGCCTTCCGAGGCGCTCTTGGCAAGCTCCGTGGCCTTATCGAAATGGGGCTTGGCCTGCGGGGGCGGCTGGAACACGCCCAGCAGGTAGTGGGCGAACGCGAAGTTCGGGTCGGCCTCCACGGCCTTCCGCGCATGAACCAGGCCCTGCTGCGCGTTGAAACTTTCTATCGCGCGGATGGCCTGGACTACTTGCTCGTGAGCTTCTTTGGATTTGGTGGTGAAGACGATCTTCTTGCCGTTGGACTCGCTGGCCGAAACCAGGCCGCTCACTCCCGCGAGCAGCAGAACCGCCAGCACGGCATTCAGGCGACGAACAATCTTACTGATTTTCATATCGTTGGTTCCTCATTGAAAAGCTTATTCTATAGCGACCAGAGCGCTGGCCGGCTCGATCATTTAAAGCCTCTTAAAGGCACGGACGAGGCCAGGGTACGGCCTGCCTCAGATACGGCGCGCCCCAGATTTATGTTTCGAGAGCGCCCTTCCTGGCAAGGGCTTTGACAATTTTTTACATGTTTCAAAAGCCCTTAACATCGGCCCGTAAAACCGAAAGCCCGCCCTCAGATTTGAGGACGGGCTTGAATAATTCCTGGGCCGCCTTGTCGCAGACTTACTCGCGCTCCTGCTCCAGCAGATGGCGCGGAGGCATGCGCAGGTCCCGGACTATTCCGAACCAGGAGAGTACGCGCAGGGCGTAGTAGCTGAAGTCGAGCTCCCACCAGAAGAAGCCCTGCTTGACCGAAGACATGTAATGGTGGTGGTTGTTGTGCCACCCCTCGCCGCCGGTTATCAGGGCGAGGAGAAAGTTGTTCCGGCTGTCGTCGGTGGTCTTGTACCTGCGGCTGCCCCACATGTGCGCCAGAGAGTTGATCGTGAAAGTCCCGTGATAGAGCACGACGGTGCTCACGAAAAATCCCCACACGAGCCCTTGCCAGCCGAGCGCCAGCCAGCACAGAACCGCCAGAGCCACTCCCGGCACCACATGATATGTATTGAGCCAGCGGAGCTCCGGGTATTTGGCGAAGTCTTTAATGGCCTCCCAGTCCGTCTCGTCGTGCTTCGTGCTAATGACCCAGCCCACGTGCGACCACCAGAAGCCGTCCTGCACGGGCGAGTGAATGTCGCCCTCTTCGTCGGTGTACTTGTGATGCCTGCGGTGGTGGGCCGCCCACCATAACACGCCTTTCTGAACGGCCATCGTCCCGATCAGGGCGAGTATGAACTGAAAGGCGCGGCTGGTTTTATAAGTGCGGTGCGAAAAATACCGGTGGAATCCGGCCGTGAGCCCCCACATCCGCAGCATGTAAAGCCCGACGCAGAGCAGGACCGCGGGGAGGCTGACTCCGACGAGAAATACGGCGAGGCAGGCGACATGCATGAAGACGAATGGGATGATCTTTAATGAAATCTTGTCTTCGCCATCCAGAGGGAAAACCCTGGCGGGTATGGGGTCTGAGGTAATCGGTGAAAGTTCGGTCAGGTCTCTGGTCTCGATCATTGCTTCTCCTAGATTGCGCTCTTCAAAAGTAAATATCCTAGCAGTATTATCGCTTGAGCGGAAGGCAAAAGGGGGATTGCGAATCATTAATTTTCGGCCGCGCGCGCATCCGGCCAATGCCCGCGCGGGGTTAAGACAAAGCCGCGATTGGTCTATAATTCACCACCGGGACACCTGTATGACCAAGCGATACGTGATAAAGAGAGAGACGCCGCGCAAGTTCCTCGTCAACTACAAAGGCGACCTCAACGACGAGCAGTACGCGGTGGTGACGGCGGGCGCGGGGCCGATCCTGGTCATCGCGGGCGCGGGCTCGGGCAAGACGCGCGCCGTCACGTACCGCGTGGCCCGCCTGATAGAATCGGGCGTCCCGCCTTCGCGCATCCTGCTCGTCACCTTCACGAACAAGGCCGCCCGAGAGATGCTGCGCCGCGTCGAGGGGCTCGTGCAGTCGGACGTGAGGAAGATATGGGGCGGCACGTTCCATTCGATGGCGAACCGCGTCCTGCGCCGCCACGCGGAATCCCTCGACTATCAGCCGAACTTCACCATACTGGATGCCGAAGACATAAAGGACCTGATCGACTCGTCCATCCAGGAGTCGGGCGTCGACCAGAAGGCCCGCCGCTTCCCGAAGGCGGAGGTCGTCGCCGACATTCTGAGCTTCGCGAACAACCGCGACATGATGATCCGCGATTGCATAGTCCGGCACTACCCCCACTTCGAGCCGCTCGCCGCCCAGATAGAGCGCGTCGACCGCATCTACCAGGCGCGCAAGCTCGAACGCAACGCGATGGATTATGACGACCTGCTGCTGAACTGGAAGCGCCTGCTCGTGGAGAAGAGCGAGATAGGCGAATACTGGGCCGGGCAGTTCGAACACATACTCGTGGACGAGTACCAGGACACGAACAAGGTGCAGGCGGAGATAGTGGACCTGCTGGCCTTCCGCCACCGCAACGTGATGGTCGTGGGCGACGACGCGCAATCGATCTTCGGGTGGCGCGGGGCCCACTTCGACAACATCTACACCTTCAAGGAGCGCTACCCGGACGCGGCCGAATTCCGCCTCGAAACTAATTACAGGTCCCGGCCGGAGATCGTCATGCTCGCCAACGCTTCGATCAGCAACAACCGCAGGCAGTTCCCCAAGAACCTGCGCGCCATCAGGCGGTCATCCGGCACCGCGCCCGCGCTCGTGCCCGTGAGCGACGCGGACCAGCAGGCCGCCTTCGTCGCGGGCCGCATACTCGACCTGCGGCAGGAGGGCGTCCCGCTCTCCGACATCGCCGTCCTCTACCGCAGCCACTGGCACGCGCTTGAGCTTCAGCTGGAGCTCGTGCGGAGGGACATACCCTACGTCGTGCGCTCGGGGATGCGGTTCTTCGAGCAGGCGCACATAAAAGATGTGATCTCCTACCTCCGCCTCATAGTCAACCCGCACGACGAGCTGGCCTGGAAGCGGGTGCTCAAGCTCATACCGAAAGTCGGGAACGCCACCGCGAACAAAATCTGGGAGCGGCTCGCGTACGCGCCGGAGCCGCTCGCCCTGGTCCGCCGCGCGGACTTCGAGGCCGGCCCCCGCCACTCGCAGGGCTGGCAGGATTTCGTCAAGCTGATCGAGCAGCTGCTCAAGCCCGAGAACATCGACAGGCCCGCCGGGCAGATCGGCCTCATCCTTTCCTGCGGCTACGAAGAGCACCTCGAAAACACGTACGAGAACGCGGACCTGCGCTCGGAAGACCTGCGCCAGCTCGCCAACTACGCCGCCCGGTTCGAGACCACCGAGGAGTTCCTCTCAGAACTGGCTCTGGTAAACACGGAGAGGTTCGGCGCGCCGCAGGGCACGACCTCTGAGGACGTGGTCGAAGGCGGCGATGAGGACGAGAAGCTGGTGCTCAGCTCGATCCACCAGGCGAAGGGGCTGGAGTGGCGCGCGGTCTTTCTGATCTGGGCGGCGGACGGCAAATTCCCGTCGGCGCGCAGCCTCAGGGACCCGGAAAGCGAGGAGGAAGAGCGCCGCCTGTTTTACGTCGCCCTCACGCGCGCGAAAGACGAGCTGTACATCTCCTACCCGCTCGTCGTGACCGATTACACGCGGCAGACGGTGATCCAGAAGCCCTCGCGGTTCATCACCGAGACTCCGCGAGAGCTCGTGGAAGTCTGGTCGGTCGAGGAAGAATCGCTCGAAGCGGGGCCGGACGACGGCCCGAGACTGATCAACTGAGCGGGCGCGTCAACATAGGGGCCTGGGAACTCTATTCGAAGAGCGCCACAATTACCCGACCAAAGGATTGAAACGGGCCGCGCACCTCTGAGCGCCGCGCGGAGAGGGGCCGGCCGATTTTCGCGCTATATCTGGAACCGGGATTGCGGGCCTGCGTTCTTAAAGTGTCCCGGAAAGCTCTGATAGCTCCAGGAAGAGGGCGGAAATTACGCGAAGGGGGTGAGTGAGCCCAGGGGTTCACTCTACAGAGAGATGTCCAAAGAATCTAAAGAGAACAACTACAAGTGGGAATGCAAGGAATGCCACCGCGCGCTCAGTCCCGAAGAGAATATGGCTTACCACCTCGTCGACAGGATACTCTACGGCTGGTGCGAGCCCTGCTTCAAGGGCCGCCCGGAAGTCGCAAAGAGCAGCCTGGCAGCCTGATCTGCCGGGCCGTATCTGAAATCACACTGCCTTGACTCGCGTGGAGATAGGCTGTAACTTACAGCCTGATTGTCAAATCAGGAGGCAGTGTGGAGACGGCCAAGGGCAAGACACGCGAAGAAGTAATAGCGAGACTCGCCAATCGCATAGACAATTACGAGAGATATTCAGGCCCGCATTCCCGCGTCATGGCAGAGCTGGCCGAGCGGCTGGCTCGGAGATTCGGGCTGGCCGAGCCTGATGTCAGGTCCATCGCCGAAGCGGCCATGCTGCATGACATCGGCCTGTACGCGATGGGCCCGGCCTATCACCCCTCGCCCGGACCGCTCAGCTTTCAGGAGCGGATAGACCTCTGGCGTCACCCCATAGTCGGCGAACAACAGATGGCCAAGCGCGACGCCACCCGCCACGCGCAGCTGCTCGTGCGATGGCACCACGAGTGGTGGAACGGGTCGGGCTACCCCGACACGCTCGCCTTTGAAGACATCCCAATCGGGGCCCGGATACTGCGCGCGGTCGAGCTCTACAGCGCGCTCGTGTCGGACCGCCCCTACCGCCCGGCGCTCGAAGGGGAACAGGCTCTGGACGCCCTGCGATCTTCCGCCGGGATCGAGTGCGACCCTTACGTAATTAAGGCGCTGCTCGCGCTCCTCGAAGAGCTGAGGGCGCAGGAGGCCGAGGGCCGCTCGGCGGCGCGGCCGTATCCAGAGCCGGAGGAGAGCTACGGCCCGATGGAAGCGGAGGGCGGCCCGCGACCGGAAGCCGCGCAGCCATCGGATCGGCCTGACGAAAGTCCCGACGACGACCGGCAGGCTTTTTCCGCGCCGGAAGGGTACGGCCCGAACTCCACCATCTCCGAGGCTCTGAATATTTCCACAGAGAATTCCGCGGCCGAAGCCCCTCCGGAGTACGGGCAGGAGGAGCACCGGGCGGAAGCCCGGCACGCGACGCGGACCGGACTTGAGGCTCCGCGGGCGGGGCTTGAGGCTCCGCCGCCCGAGCCGGCCCCGAGCCCGTTGCCTTCCTTCGACAAGCTCTTCGCGCCCGCCGGGGCGCGGGACTTCGCCGAGTCGGAGAACGGCCTGTGGCAGGGCTGGAAGCGCAGCCGGTATAACAACAAGACCCTGCTCGGCTTCGAGGCCAGCGTGCTCAGGCAGCTCGACTTCCGCTCGATAGCCATCGCGTTCAGCGGGTGGGCGCGGATCGACTGGTACCTGAAGGCATGGAACAAGGTCATAATCTCGAACGACCCGCGCACGTGGGCGGCGGCCGCCTCGCGAGCGGCGGTCGAGGCCGAAACGCCGCTCGCCGAAGAGCAGATATCCATGCTCCTCGAAGACGTCTACGTGCCCGGCACGAGGCTGGGCAACCCGTCGCTCAGGCAATGGTTCGGCGAGACCGACGCCTGGTGGATGGACAATCTTCGCCGCAACATAGCCGCGATTGAGGACGAGACATTGCGGGCGCAGGCGCTCGTGCTCGGGCTACAGACGGGCGACTACGCGCTCTCATTCGACGAAGAGACGCGGGACCTGAAGCGGCCCCTCACGACGGTCTTCTGGCGGCTGGCCGGCCGCGCGATCACCGGCTCGCGCGGCCATTCGAATAACCGCTCGCACAACGAGCCGGTCGAGGAGTTCGCCAGACACGCGCGGGCGGACCTGTTTTATATAATGCTCCCGTCGGCCCATGCGGACGGGGGCGACTCCGAAAACCGGGCGCGCTGGCGGGAGTCCTGGGTGCGGGGCACTCAGGACTTCGAGCCTGACGACACCCACTACCTGATGACCGTCCCCCAGTCCAAAAAGTCCTACCTCTCTATGGCTGACCGCCTGCTGCGCTCGGCGTCACACATCAAGACGTGGGCCGTCGGCTACCAGGAGCCGGGGCTGGCCTCCGCGCGCGACATCAGCGAGTTGATAGAAGAGCACAGGCCCATCCGCGCGACCTATTCGAAGGACCTGACGGAGGTCGCGGGCGGGTTGAGGAGCTACATAATAGTCGCCGACAAAACGCCGTCGAGATAGGCCCCCGCCCGGCCGGCCCGAATCCGTGCGGCCGGTCTTGCTGAGCGAATGGCGGATTGCTACACTGGATACTCCCGCGCCCACACAGGCAAAAAACCAGGAGAGGTTGGGATGAGCACGAGGCAATCATTCGTCTTATGCGTCGAAGATGACCCGGACACGCAAGAGATGCTGAGAATATTTATTCAGGAGAGAGGGTGCCATTTCACCGCCGTCGATAACTGCGAGGACGCTCTGCGCCTGATTAAAGAGACCGAGTTATCGCTCGTGCTGATGGACAACCTCCTGCCCGATGGGAACGGGATAGAGTTGTGCCGGACGGTTCGCAAGTTCGATAAGGACCTGCCGGTTGTCTTCCTCTCGGGCTCCGGCCACGACGAGCGCGACCGGGCGATGGAAGTCGGGGCCAACGCTTTCCTAACTAAGCCATTCGCGCTCGACGAACTCTTCGCGGTCCTGTCGGATTACATCCGCCTCTCCGAACTCCAGCTTGAGAACTCCCCCGCCTCGCTCTCGCCGAACTTCAACGCCTCCTAGACCTCAGACGCGGACTTGCGCTCAAGCTCAGGCTCGGAGTCGTCGGCGGACCTGCGCCTGGGCTTGACCATCGACCAGAGCTTCGCCGCGACGCCATGCAGGGCGTAGACGCCGGCGATCAGTAGCAGGCTCCATTCGGAGTAGAGCCAGATGGCGAGCACGAGCACGGCGATGAAGACTATCAGGAGGCGCGGGTGGTAATTGCCCGCGCCCGCGTTCTTGAAGCTGGAGTAGCGGATCGTCGAAACCATGAGGAAGCCGAGGCTGGCGACGATCACTATCAACGCGACCGCGAAGACGGTCGCGTCGATCTCGACGGCCCTGCCGAAGAATGTCAACTGGTAGCCCGCGCCGGAGACGATCGGCGTCGGGGAGAAGTGCGCGAGCGCCGCTATCAGGCTCGCGCCCGCGGGTATCGGCATCCCGACGAAAGCCTTCTTATCGACCTTGGGGTTCTTCGGGGGGAGGTTCGAGTGGGGCTGGCGGGCCTGCACGTTGAAGCGCGCGAGGCGCAAGGCCCCGCAGATCAGGAAGAGGAAGGAGACGGACCACGCGACTTTATGGAGCGCCGGGACGTGCCCGTAGCCCCAGGTGAAGGCCAGTACCGCGGGCGCGATCCCGAACGAGACCACGTCGGCGATGGAGTCGAGCTCAATGCCGAATTCCGAAGTCGCCCCGGTCATCCTCGCTATGCGGCCGTCCAGGAAGTCGAACAGGGCGGAGAATCCTATGTTGATCGCCGCGCGGTTGAAGTGCTGCGCCGCCTCCGCGCCGTCCCCGAGCGCGAGCGCCTGCGCCCCGGCTATGGACTCCATGACCGAGAAGAAGCCGCAGAAGATGTTGGCGGTCGTCAGGAGGCTCGGGATGACGAAGACCCCTTTGCGAAAGCGACGCCGCATGCGGCGGGCCTGCACCTCTTCCGAAATCGTGTCCTGCGTACGTTCAGACATGTGCCCCTCCTCCGAGTTTGACGGGTAAGACCAGAGCGCGCGACCCGGCGCGGGTCAGGGGCACCTGACGCGCCCGATCACGGTCACGCCAGCTACCACGCGGTCCCCCGGCTGCACCAGCACCTCGACCTCCGGCGGCATCAGCACGTCCATGCGAGAGCTGAACTTCATCAACCCGATGCGCTCGCCGGCCCTGACCACGTCGCCCCTCTTCTTCCAGAATACTATACGCCTCGCCAGAATGCCCGCTATCTGGCGGTAGACTATCGTGACCCGAGGCCCGCGCACGGTGATGACGTTCTGCTCGTTCTCAAGCGACGCGACGTCGCGGGACGCGACGTGGTAAGCGCCGGGCTTGTAGACAACGTCCAGGATCTCGCCCGCGATGGGGGACCGGTTGATGTGGACATCCATCGGGGAGAGGAAGATCGAGACCTGCACGGGGGAGTCTTTCGCGGACTTGTCCACGGGGGCCACGACCACCACGCGGCCGTCGGCGGGCGAGAGGATCACGGTCTCGTCGACGGGGCACTCGCGCTCCGGGTCGCGGAAGAAGAAGGCCATGAACCCGGCCAGCAGGAGGCAGAGCACGACGGCTATCCACCAGCCAAGGTATATAAAGATTGCGGCCGGCGCCAGAAAAAATAAGATGAACGGTATGCCCTCTTTCGCCATAAGAAGCTTCGAGATTCAGTCCGGCCCACAAATAAAACTGGTTACTCAGTTTCGGGCCCGGAGACGCGCAAGGTGCGCGATTATCGACTGCCCGCGAGTAACCAGAGGCTCCGATCAAAGCGCGCGGGCCTTCCGACCTGCGCGCTTCGATTTTATGAATTTATTGATTCCCGAAATTAGTGCCCCGCTGCCTGTTGCTGTTGTTGATAGCGGCGCAGGATCATCTCCATCTGGTCTTTTAAATATAGCTTCTTCTTCTTAAGAGTAGATTCCTCTACTTGCTCCTCAACGCTCGGGTAATGAATGGCGGCAAGTTCACTGAGCCTCTGCTCGTACTTGCGGTGCTCATGAGCTAACTCTGCGAATTGAGAATCGTTGGTCAAGAGTTGCTGTTTGAGCGCTTCGGTTTCAGCAATATTCATAGATTTGTCTCCTTGTTTAAGTTTAGAAAGACCAGTTCGAGTTCCTGGCAAAATGGTACTCGAAACGTAGGGTGGATGCAAGAAATATA
>DASQDI010000071.1:0-16903 GCA_035634255.1 Blastocatellia bacterium | reverse complement strand
CATCCTCTCGGCCACGGAGGGCTGAGACAGGCCGACCGCCGAGGCCATCTCCGACTGCGTCATCCTCGCGTTGCTCTGGAGCAATTCAAGCAATTCGTAATCTATAGAATCCAGCCGCATACTCACTCGTCGCCTCCTTTGAAATGCGCACGCTGCCTATAATATCCAGGTAATGCCTTCACGTCAATAAGAATTCATAGGTGAATCGATGAAAACCGGAAAATCTCTAAGAAAAGTAAGGGCGATACCAATATGCGGAATCAGGCGGCGGGGCGACGGAGGGGCGGTGAAGAAAGTGCATGGATTCAGGTTCGCCCGGTTGACACGAGTTGTTTATTCCAGCAATCTCAGAGTGCTGTAAGACTCGTCGAAGCGGGAGGGCGTTTGCAAACCTGGAGACTACTACTCGAATACGAAGGCACGCGGTATCACGGCTGGCAGGAGCAAAGGAACTTCCGCACGGTCGCGGGCGAGCTCAGGGCCGCGGCGGAGAAGGGCCTGGGGCACGGCGTCGACATCGCGGGGGCCGGCAGGACCGACGCCGGGGTACACGCCGCCGGGCAGGTGGCCCGGTTGCGGTCGAGGAAGAGGGCCCGCCCCGGCGAGTTGATCCGGCTTTTGAACGATAACCTCCCGGCGGACATAAACGTGCTCGCGGCGGCGGAGGCTCAGGCGTCATTCGACCCGAGGCGCGAAGCGACCATGCGCTACTACGTCTACCAGATTTCGACCCGCCGCTCAGCCTTCGCGAAGCGGTTCGTCTGGTGGGTCCGCGACGGCCTCGACCTCGACCGGATGGCCAGGGCCGCCGAGTCGCTCAAGGGTCGGCACGATTTCAGGAATTTCTGCGAGGCCGGGGACGACGATAAATCGACCGTCGTCAACGTGGAGAGCGCGGAGCTTGGCAGGTCCGGCGACCTAATATTATTCAGGATCGGCGCGCCCCGTTTCCTGTGGAAGATGGTCCGCCGCGTCCTCGGCTCGCTCGTCGAAGTCGGCCGCGGGTCGCTTTCTGTCGAGCAGTTCGGGTCACTGATTCAGGCCGGGCCGGGCGTCCCCGCGCCTAAAGGTTTTTCAGTAGCGGCACGGACCGCGCCGCCTTCTGGCCTGTTCCTGGAGCGCGTGGTTTATGGCGAAAAAGACCGCCCGCGCGACTTAATGCCCATTATTCCAGTCTCCGGGACGCCCTAAGGAGAGCCGATGTTTCGCGCCCTTTTCCTCACGATCCTCTCTGTCGCACTGACGCAGGCAGTCCTCGCCGCCGGGCCCGGCCCCGGCGCGGAGGCGGCCCCTCCCGCCGCGCACGGGCTAGACCCTTTCGTGCTGGTCGGGGTTGCGTTGATCCTGGTGATAGGGAAGATGGGGGGGGAAGTCTTCGAGAGACTGAACCAGCCCGCCGTCCTGGGCGAGCTTGTCGGGGGGATTCTGGTCGGGAATCTGACTCTGGTGGGGTTCAGCGCCGTCGACGCTTTGAAGAACCATGAAGTCATCACCGCCCTGGCGGAGATAGGCGTCATCGTCCTTCTGTTTGAGGTGGGGCTGGAGTCGAATCTCGGGGAGATGCTCGAAGTCGGCTGGTCGTCTCTGCTCGTGGCCGTCGTCGGCGTTATCGCCCCTTTCTTTTTGGGGTGGGGCGTCGCGGCCTACTTCATCCGCGAGGAGACCACGCTCGCGCACATCTTCATCGGAGCGACCCTGACGGCCACAAGCGTCGGGATAACGGCCCGAGTGTTGAAGGACCTCGGGAAGCTCGCGACACGCGAGGCGCGAATAATTCTCGGCGCGGCGGTCATCGACGACATACTCGGGCTGCTGATACTGGCGGTAGTCAGCGGGGCGATCAAGGCTTCGGCGACCGGAGGGAGTCTCGGCATACTCGAAGTGGGGGTCATCGCGGTCAAGTCTCTACTCTTCCTCGCCTTCGCAATCGCCGCCGGGCGTTTCCTGGTGCCTCACCTGTTCCGGGGCGCGGGCCGGTTCGAGGGCAGGGGAGTCCTGCTGTCTCTGGCCATCTCGTTCTGCTTCGCCCTCGCTTACCTCGCGTCCGTAGTCGGGCTCGCGCCAATCGTGGGGGCCTTCGCCGCCGGGCTCGTTCTCGACGAAGCCCACTTCGAATCTTTCCAGGACCATAAGGAGTATGGGTTTCATCAACTGCTGGTCCCCGTCAGCACGATACTCGTCCCGATATTTTTCGTGCTTATGGGACTCAAGGTCGACCTGCGGTCTTTCGCGCGGCCGGAGCTTTTGGGGTTCGCGGCCTCATTGACCTTAGCGGCGGTCATCGGGAAGCAGGTCTGCGGGCTGGGGGTCGTCGAGCGCGGGATCAACCGGCTGGCCATCGGATTCGGCATGGTGCCGCGAGGGGAAGTGGGGCTCATATTCGCGGGCATAGGGACGACCCTGTTCCTCCCCAACGTCTACGGGGTGGTCGAGCCCATCATCTCCCCGGCCACCTTCGGAGTCGTCGTCGTCATGGTCATCATAACGACCCTGTTCGCGCCCCCGGCCCTGAAGTTGGCGCTTTCGAGAAAGCCGGCCGGGGAGAGGGGCCCGCGCCAGGTGACCGGGAGCCTTCTTTAATCCAGATGAGATTCCACGACCGACCTCTTCGCCGATAACCGGGCGCGAACGAACTCCACGATGATGGGCAGGATGGAGACGAATACGATGGCCAGGATGACGAGCGAGAAATTGTTTTTGACGATGTCTAAATTTCCGAAGAGGTACCCCGCGGCGACGCAGATCCCGACCCAGAGGATCGCCCCGACCACGTTGTAGAGGATGAACCGCCCGTACGTCATGCTGCCGATGCCCGCGACGAAAGGCGCGAAGGTCCGGATGATGGGGATGAAGCGGGCGAGGATGATGGTCTTCCCGCCGTACTTCTCGTAAAACTCGTGCGTCTTCTGCAGGTGCTTCTTGTTGAGGAAGCGCACATCTTCCTTGTAAAAAATCTTCGGCCCGACGTAATGGCCGGCCCAGTAATTGACCGTGTCCCCGATGATGGCCGCCGCCGTGAGGATGATGAAAAGCCAGAAGACGTTGAGGCCGCCGAGGGCCGCGATAGCTCCGGCGGCGAAGAGCAGCGAATCGCCCGGAAGGAGGGGCGTGACGACGAGGCCCGTCTCGCAAAAGATGATCAGGAACAGGATGAGGTAAGTCCACACCCCGTAATCGCTGGTTATTCTTTCGAGGTGCTGGTCGAGATGAAGAAAGAAATCGATTAAGGTATCCATAGTCCTCAGGTGTCCGATTGAGATTTTTCTTCGAGGTCGTCAAGCCGCGCCGGGCGGGCCTTCGGGTCAGGACTCCCACCCGTGCCGGCCGATCAGCTTGACGAAGACGCACCCGCCGTGGTCCTCGCGGATCGCCCCGTCCGGCGTTTTGATTACGCGAATGAGGGTCTGCTGCTCCGCGTCCCCGACCGGGATTAAGAGCCTCCCGCCCACGGCCAGTTGGGCGACGAGCGGGTCGGGGATGCCGGGGCTCGCCGCCGCCACTAGTATACCGTCATACGGGGCGTGTTCGCTCCATCCGATGGTCCCGTCGAACCTCTTGACCGTGGCGTTGTAGCAGCCGAGCCGCCGGATGTTCGCCTGGGCGGTGCGCGCGAGGTCGGCTATCCGCTCGATTGCCAGCACCCTCCCGGCGACGGCCGAGAGGACGGCGGTCTGGTAGCCGCTGCCCGCCCCGATTTCGAGGACGTTCGAGTCCTTGTCGACCTCAAGCAACTCCGTCATGCGGGCGACCATGTAGGGCTGAGAGATGGTCTGCATCTCCCCAATCGGCAGGGCGTGGTCGCCGTAGGCTTTGCCCGCGAGCGCCTCTGGCACGAAGAGGTGGCGGGGGATCTCAGACATCGCCTGAAGCACCCGCTCGTCCCTGATGCCGCGCTGCCTCAGAAGCTCGACCATGCGCATTCGGGGGCCCTGGTACAGATGTCCCCCGTGCTCATTTTGTGCCTGATTGTTGGGTCTCATTTCGTTTGCGCTTCGAGAATAATGTCCCAGTCCCTTGCCCGAATCTCATCCAGGGTGCGGTAATCGGTCAAGTCATTTCGCAGAGGGGTGATCGAGACGAGCCCGTGCCGGACCGCCTCATAATCGGTCCCTTCCTCTTCGTTCCAGGTGAGGGCCTCTTCGCCGATCCAGTAATACTTCCTCTGCCGCGGGTCCGTCCCTTGAATTATCGTCGGCTTGATAACCTTCGTGCCCTGCCGCGTGACTCTTATCCCCTGAATCGGGCCGGGTGGGACGTTGACGTTCAGGAGAGTGCCGCGCGGCAGCCCATTGTCGAGCACGCGCCTCGCGAGCTCGACCGCGAGCGCGGCCGGAGGCCCGAAGTCGAAATCGACGCGCTTTACCAAGCTGACGGCGATCCCCGGCAGCCCGTAGATCGAGGCTTCGAGCGCCCCGGCGACCGTGCCCGAGTAGGAGACATCGTCCCCCAGGTTGCCCCCCTTGTTGATGCCCGAGAGCACGATGTCAGGGGGCGAGTCCTTCAGGATTTCACTCATCGCGAGCGTTATGCAATCGGTCGGGGTGCCGTCGACGGAGAAGTGGTGGTCATCTATCTTCTCGATCCGGAGGGGGCGCATGAGAGTCAGCGAGTGGGAGGCCGCGCTCATCTCGTGGGCGGGCGCGACCACGACCACCTCGCCCAGAGTTCGGAGAGCCTCGGCCAGCACGACTATCCCGGCCGAGTGAATTCCGTCATCGTTCGTGACTAATATTTTTGGCATAAAAGAGAAAGCCCAGGACAAAGATCAAAGACTGAAGCCCGCGACCCGTAACGGCTTTGCATCGCCGCGAGCTGTGACCTTGGGGCAGTCCAAGTCACCTTCGAAGGGCCTCGGGTCTTTGGTCTTTTGTCCTGGGTTTGTAAATCTGGTCGGGACGACTGGATTCGAACCAGCGACCTCTTCCACCCCAAGGAAGCGCGCTACCAGGCTGCGCCACGTCCCGCTCGGATAGCCTGAAGGCTACCTTGATCAACGGTTGATGCTAACATCCGAGTTGAGCATTGTCAACAAATCCTCAAGGTCCCGTTTGATCACTCTGATAGCCAGATTTTCCTGAGGCGAGAGCGGCTGGTCCGAGGAAAACGCCCTGGTTCCCGCCCCCATTTCGCCGGGCGCGGGCGCTTCGTCCTGAACGCCTTCGTTATCACTTTCGGGCGGGCCGGGAGCGGCCGCCGTCTGCACCGGAGGAGGCGGAGGGGTGGGGCTTAAAGACGGGCCCGGCGGCGCGGGGCGATCAGCCTGAGGTTCCGCGGCCTCTTCTTCCGCGTCGATGATCTCTTCGACCCTCGCGGCCTCGCGCGGGATCATCTTCGCGCGCGAGCCCCCGGCGCGGTTCTCTTCCATCAACTTCTTTTTGGCTCCCGCGATGGTGAACTTCTCTTCGTAGAGCAGGTCACGGATCCGCATCACCATCTCGACATCCCTGCGGCGATAGACCCTCTGGCCCGCTCGGTTCTTCTGAGGCGCGAGCATCGGAAATTCGGTCTCCCAGTACCGGAGCACGTGGGGCTGGACTTTAATCAGCTCACACACCTCTCCGATCCTGAAGAAAAGCTTTTCTGGGATTCTCAATCCGGCTTCCATAAGCGTCTCGTGAGCAAACGCCCGGAATTAAACCGAGCGCATAGAGCGGGACGGTCTGAACACCAGGGCGCGCCGGCTCTCAAGCTGAATCTCTTCGCCTGTAATCGGATTGCGCCCGCGCCTCGGTTTTCTGTCGACCACTTCGAGCGAGCCGAACCCGACAATGCGGACATTCTCGCCTGCGACCAGCCGGTCCTTTATCACGTCAAATAACAGATCAACAAGGCGTAGCGCTTCTCGCTTTGTCAGGCCACCGTGCCGCTCGTACACCATCCGCGCGAGATCGGCCTTAGTCATGCTGAGCCTACCTTTGCTCGCAATAAGAAGCCGCGGCTCAGCCTCCACGGAATATCCGACGGCTTCCTTAAAGCGCGCCGTTAACTTAAACCGGCCGCGCGGGTACTATGTTAAGCATTTAAAGTTTTTGTGTCAATCTATTTGATCGGAAAAGCATTTTGCGCACAGCAACTTAGATGGTAAAGGCTAGAAAATTCGCGAACACGGGGCCGGGGGCGCGCGCCCTCGACCGGCCCGCGCCGCATGCCTCAGGTGGTCCGGGCCACGCGCGACTCTTCGGCGGGCGAGAGTGTGAAGGGGCGCTCGAAAGTGACGGAGACCTTAAAGATATCTCTGAACCACTGCGCCTTCCGATCAGCCGACCACAACTCGAGGTCGCAATCGCCTTTGCACACCGTCTTGAAGGTGACGCTCGCCCCTTCAACGGTCGCCCGGACCGACTCGACGTGCTGGCTGTGGGACCTGTCCAGCCCGTCGGCCAGTTGCAGGATGGCCGAGAGCTTCAGGGCCATCGCCTTCTGGTTCCTGTCGAGCCCGTAGAAATCCTCGTGCTCGCGGCGCGCCCGCGCGTCCTGAGTCTTTTTCGGCAAAGAGCCGCGGTGGTACCTCACCACCGTCGCGAGCACGGCTATCTCGTTCCCCGTGAAGCCGGGCATCTCTGAATTCTTGATGAGGTAAAGGCTATGCCTGTGGTGATTGTTGTGCGCGATGTGGTAGCCGACATCGTGAAGCAGGGCGGCGTACTGAAGCATCCTCCGCTCGGGCTCCCCGAGGCCGTGCAGGTCGTGCGTGTCGTCGAAGATCTGAGTCGCGAGCTGGGCCACTTTGTGCGAATGGGGCGAGTCATAATCGTACCTCCTCGCGACGGAGAGCACGGACCGGGCCCGGACGTCGAGCTTCGCCCCGTCGACCGGGTGGCTCAGGAGCAGGTCCCTGATCGAAGATGGGTCCGAATCGGCGGGGGCGTCTACTTCCTCGGCCCCCGCTCCGGCCTCGGCCTCCTTGAGGAAGTCGAGCACGACGCCTTCGCGCAGGGACCAGTCACAGCTCGTGATCTCTTCCGCCCCGATCTCTGAAAGGATGGTTTCGAGCAGCAGGCCGCCGGCGATGATGATGTCGGCCCGCCCCTTCTCAAGGCCGGGCACCCGGCTCCGCTCGCGCGCGGACATCTTGACCAGCCTCCTGTTGAGCCGCTTGATCTGTTTGAGGCTGACCGTCTGGCTGAAGGGCTCGAAGCCGCTCGATTCTTCGACCGCCGCCGCCGCGTCGGCCTGCACGATTGCGTTGACCATGTTGAGCACGGTGCCGGACGTCCCGATCACGAAGTCGAACCCGCGGTCTTTGATGGCCCAGACGACGTGCGTAAGGTCGGCACGGATGTAGGCGGTCAGCCGCTCCAACTCCTCCGAGCTTATGGGGTCGGTCGTGATGAATTTCTCCGTCAGCCTGACCGCCCCGAGCCGGACCGACCTCAGGAGTTCGGGCTCCCCGCCGCTCGTGATGATGAACTCCGTGGAGCCGCCGCCGATGTCGATGATGAGCGCGCGCCGGTCATGAAAATCGGTCACCTCGGAGACGGCGAGGGCGATCAGGCGGGCCTCTTCGACTCCCGGAAGCAGCTCGATGTCGAGCCCGACTTCCTTCCGCACCCGGTCTATGAACTCGGTGGCGTTGTCCGACTCGCGGACCGCCGCGGTCGCCGTGGCGATTATCAGGTCCACCTTATTCGCTTCGGCCATTTTCCTGAACCGGCTCAGGGTCTCAAGGGCCCGTTCAATCGTCGGCTTCGACAGCCTGTGGGCGCGGAGCGTGCCCGAGCCGAGCCGCACCATCTCCTTCTCGCGGTCGATGATTTCGAGGTGCTGGCCCGGCTTCGACCTGACTATCACAAGGTGGATGGAGTTTGATCCTATGTCGATTGCAGCAAGCTTCATAACTTTACTCGTCACTTTCAAGGTGGAAGAGGTCGTGTATCAGCGCGACGGCCTTTTGCGCGTCCCGTTCGCTGACCACGCAGCTTATCCGAATCTCCGATGTTGAGATCATCTTTATGTTGATGCCCGCCTTCCCGAGCGCGTCGAACATGTCCGCCGCGACCTTGGGCTGGTCCATCATGCCCGCGCCGACGATGCTGACCTTCGCGACGTCCGAATCCGCGAGCACCCCCTCCGCCCCTACCGTCGCGGCCAGGCCTTCGAGCAGGCCGCGGGCCAGGTCGAGGTCGCCCCTCTTTACGACGAAGGTGATGTCGTTGACCGAGCGGTTCTCGTGGAAAGCCTGGATGATCATGTCGACGCTGACCCCGTGTTCGGCCAGAGCGCCGAAGACTTTCCCCGCGACCCCCGGCCGGTCCGGGACCTTCAGGATCGCGAGCCGGGCCTGGTCCCTGTCGACCGTCACTCCGCTCACGGGCCTCGATATTTCCATTTCGTCTGCTCCTGACAGAGTCGTGCCGTTATGCTCCGGATCGAAGGTGCTGCGCACCCGGACCTTGATTCTGTTCCTGCGGGCCAGCTCGACCGCGCGCGGGTGGAGGACCTGCGCGCCCACGCGCGCCATCTCGAGCATCTCTTCGTACGAAATCGCGTCCAGCAATTTGGCCGACGGTACGAGATTGGGGTCGGCCGTGTAAACTCCCCTCACGTCCGTGTAGATGTCGCAGACGGGGGCCCCGAGTGCCGCCGCGAGAGCCACGGCGGTCGTGTCGGACCCCCCGCGCCCCAGGGTCGTCGTGTCGCCTTCGGCCGTCGAGCCCTGGAAGCCCGCGCCGACCACGACGAACCCTTCGCCGAGCCGCCGGCGTATCCGGTCCGTGTCGATGTCTACGATCCTGGCCGAGTTGTGGGTGCTCTCCGTGGTGATCCCGAGCTGCGCCCCGGTCATCGAGATCGCCTTCACGCCCATCCCGTTGAGCGCCATCGCGACGAGCGCCGTCGATATCTGCTCACCCGTCGCCAGCAGCGCGTCGAGTTCACGGCGGTCGGGGGAGCGGCTGGTCTGGTTCGCCAGCTTTACCAGATAATCTGTCGTGTCCCCCATCGCGGAGACGACGACCACGACGGGGCGTTCCGCCGCCGTCCGCGCGACGATCCCCGCGACGTTTTTTATGCGCGCGACAGACTTGACCGACGTTCCCCCGAATTTTTTTACGATGAGACTCATAGAGACCAGATGCCTGGAGGTTTGCCAAATTAAATTGCGGGATGGCACTCCGACCTCATTTCCCCGGCGGGGCGCGTCTGGCGCGGCCCCGTCTATCTAAGCTCGTATCGAAGCCCATCCGGCAATTATGATTGTGATTGTTTACGATTCTTTTAGCAACCGGGCATGATCCGGCCGCTCACTCGAACAACCTCAGGGCCACCCCGACCTTCCGCGTCGTCGCCTGCGCCTCGATGTCGCGGAGCGCGCGGGCCACGTTACGCTCGCCTGCTTTGTGGGTCAACAGTATCACCGTGGCCCCCCCGTCTCCGGGCGCGCTCGGCTGGACCACGCTCTTGAGGCTGACGCGGTGCTCCCCGAACGCGCAGCCGATGTGCCCGATGACGCCGGGCGCGTCGTCGGTTTCGAGACGGATGTAGAAGGCGCTCTCGCTCTCCTCCATCGAGCAGAGCGGTATCTCCCGCGCGTCGATGTAGGGCTGGAAGTAAGGGGCGAAGTCGGGGAGCTTGAGCGCGCTCGCCAGATTTATCAGGTCGCCCACGACCGCGCTCGCGGTCGGCATCTGGCCCGCGCCCGGCCCCACGAGCATCACCTCGCCGACGGCACTCCCGCTTATGAAGATGGCGTTGCTGGCCCCTTCGACCGAGCCGAGCAGGTGGTGATTCGGGACGAGCATCGGGTGCGCCCGGACATCCAGGCACCCTTTGGCGCGGCGCGCGAGCCCGATCATCTTGATCCTGTAGCCGAACTCGCGCGCGCTCCTGATGTCGAGGTCGGTGACCGAGCTGATCCCCTGCCTGTACACTGAATCTGAATCGACGAAACGGCCGAAGGCGAGGGACGCCAGGATCGTGATCTTATAAGCCACGTCGAACCCTTCGACATCGTTGGTCGGGTCGGGCTCCGCGAACCCGAGCCTCTGCGCTTCCGCGAGGGCGTCCCCGAAGCTCTGACCGCGTTCGCTCATCGCGGTCAGGATATAATTCGTCGTCCCGTTCAGGATGCCTGCGACGCTCGATATCTCGTTGGCCTGTAGCCCGCGCTGGATCGTGCTGATGAGGGGGATGCCCCCTCCGACCGCCGCCTCGAACAGGACCGTGACGTTGTTCCTGTGGGCGAGCTCGAATATCTCCGAGCCATGCCGCGCGATCAACTCCTTGTTAGCGGTGACCACCTGCTTGCCGTTCTCGACCGCCCTGACTATCAGCTCCCGGAAGGGGGAGACGCCGCCCGCGACCTCGATGATGATCTCTACCTCGGGGTCGTTCGCGACTTCGAAGGGGTCGTCCGTCACCCTGAAAGAAGATAGGTCCACTTCGCGAGCCCGCAGCTTGTCCCGGACCGCGACCCATTTTATCCTGAACCTCGGGTCGTCCCTGAGCAGCTTTATCACACCCGAGCCCACGGTGCCCAGGCCCACCACCCCGACCGTAATCCTGGCCATGCCTTAACTCCTTTTGAGCAAGGCAGAGTACCCGAGATGAGTCCCCGCGCGCAACCGCGTCGGGCCCGCGAGTGACCGGGCCGGCCGAGGCAGGGCGCGGGGCTCTCCAGCCTCAACTTTGACAATCGGGTCCCGCGAGCCTAGAATGTCCGTTCGTCAAGCTATTATGCGAATCTCTAAGGTCTATACAAAAACGGGCGACGGCGGCGAAACCTCTCTGGTCGGGGGGAAGCGCGTCAGCAAAGCGAGCCCGCGCGTGGACGCGTACGGCGACGTGGACGAGCTGAACTCGGTCATAGGGGTCGCCCGCGCGCACCTGTCGGACCCCGAAGTGGACGACGCTCTGAGCCTCTTGCAGAACGACCTCTTCACGGTGGGCGCGGACCTCGCGAGCCCCCTCGATGTCGAGGTCCCGCGCATTCAGGATTCTTTCGTGAAGACCCTCGAAGAGATGTCGGATGGGTTCCTGTCGGAGCTTGAGCCGCTCAAGGAGTTCATACTGCCGGGCGGCTCTCGGGCCGGGGCGACCCTCCACCTCGCCCGCACGGTCGCGCGGAGGGCCGAGCGCCGGATCGTGGCGCTCGCGGAGGTCGAAGAGATCAACCCCGCGGTGATCGTCTACGTCAACCGGCTCTCGGACCTGTTATTCATCCTCGCCAGGGTCATGAATCGCCGCGAGGGCGCGGGCGAGAAGATGACCGATTTCAGCAGAAGAAAGGGATGATGAGCCCGGAGAGTGTCCGCCTGCGATGGTCGCGAATGCTCTCCCGCTTCTCTCCCTCGGAATGAAATGACGTGGTTCAAGAAAAAAGATAAGCCAAGGCTGCCCGATCCGGGAGAGGCGCGGACCGTGCGCACCGAGGGCCTTTTCGTGAAATGCCCCGGATGCGAGCAGATGCTCTTCAAGCGCGAGGTGGACGAGAACATGAGCGTCTGCCCGAAGTGCGGCCACCACCGGCGCATCAGGGCCGTGGACCGGCTCAGGATGCTCTTCGATGGCGAGGCGTGGACCGAGCTGGATTCGAGCCTCGCCTCGAACGACCCGCTCAACTTCACCGACAAGAAGTCATACCGGCAGCGGCTCGAAGAGATGCAGGCCAGCACGGGCCTGATGGACGCCCTGATCTGCGGGGAGGGGACGGTCGGCGACCACCCGACGATCATATCCGCGATGGAACTCTCTTTCGTCGGCGGGTCCCTCGGCTCGGTGGTCGGGGAGAAGCTGACGCGGGCAATCGAGCGCGCCATCGAAACCCGGTCTTCGCTCGTCGTAGTCTCCGCGTCGGGCGGGGCCCGCATGCAGGAGGGCACCCTCTCCCTGATGCAGATGGCGAAGATATCGGCGGCGCTCGCGCGGCTCGACGAGTCGGGCCTGCCCTATATATCGGTGCTGACCGACCCGACGACCGGCGGCGTCACGGCGAGTTTCGCCATGCTGGGCGACCTGAATATCGCGGAGCCGGGGGCGTTGATCGGGTTCGCCGGCCCCCGCGTGATCGAGCAGACCATACGGCAGAAGCTCCCCGAAGGGTTCCAGCGCTCCGAGTTCCTGCTCGACCACGGGATGCTCGACGCGGTGGTCGAGCGGAAGGACATAAAAGAGTTCATCGTGAAGTCTCTGGACTTTATGAACGGCAACGGGAAGAAGGCTTGACCGGTGTTCCGGCCGGGACGCCTGACGCGTCTCTCCCGGCCCGCTCGCGCGAAGGTTTCGCGGCGGCACATTTCAGGTTTGATCGTCCACGCCGAATCGATTCAACAGAATCCCAATGATCTACTCGGAAGCCATCAAATATCTATATGGGCTGGGGCATGAAGTCCTCGCGGCAAAGTTCGGGCTGGAAAATATCAGGCTGCTGCTCGATAAGCTGGGCGCCCCGGACAGGTCTTTCAAGTCGGTGATCGTGGCGGGGACCAACGGCAAGGGCTCGACCTCGGCTATGCTCGAATCGATCGCGCGGGCCTCGGGCCACAGGACCGGCCTGCTCACGTCGCCGCACCTCGTTAAGATCGAGGAGCGGATTCGCGTGGGGGGGGAGGAGATCAGCGAGCCCGATTTCGCGCGCGCGGTCGATGACGTGAGGCGGGCCTCCGAATCGCTCCTGGCGGAGAAGCGCCTGTCGGCGCTCCCCACGTTCTTCGAGCAGATAACGGCCACGGGGCTGCTCTACTTCAAAGAGCGGCGCGTGGACCTCGCGGTCCTCGAAGTAGGGCTCGGGGGGCGGCTCGACGCCACGAACGCCGTCGACCCCCTCGTCGCGGTCGTGACCTCCATCGACTACGACCACCAGGACATCCTCGGCCACGAGATAGGCCAGATCGCCTCGGAAAAGGCGGGGGTCATCAAGCCCGGAACGTCGGTCGTGATCGGGCGGCAGCGTTACGAGGAGGCGAGCGAAGTGCTCATGCGGCGCTGCCTCGAAGCGGGCGCGCCCCCCGCCTTCGTGAACGAGCCCGCGCAGGTCAAGGCGAACGACTTCGGCCGGATAACCTTCGATTACGAATCCACGCAGTCGACCTACAGGAACGTGATGCTCGGGCTCCGGGGCCGGCATCAGGCCGAAAACGCGGGCGCGGCCATCGAAGCGGCGGAGGTCCTTCAGGGCCTCGGGGTCACGATCCCGCGCGAGGCGATAATCAAAGGTCTGCGGGGGGTGACCTGGCCCGGCAGGCTCGAATTCATCGAAGACCGCCCGCCCCTCCTGCTCGACGGCGCGCACAATCGCGCGGGGGCGCGGATACTTCGCGCCTACCTCGACGAGTTCTGGCACGGGCCGATAACCTTGATCTTCGGGGCGATGGCCGACAAGGATGTCGGGGGGATGGCGTCGGAGTTGTTCGGGGCCGCGCAGACAATCGTGCTCACGAGGGTGAAAGACAGCCGCGCCGCGACCAACGCCCGGATGGGGAAGCCCGCGCTCGGGGCCTCCCGCAACGTGATCTTCACCGAGTCGGTCGGGCAGGCGCTCTCGTGGGCCAGGAGCGTGACGCCGCCCGACGGGTTGATCTGCGTGGCCGGGTCGCTCCACCTCGTCGGGGACGTGAAGCGGCACATGGATGAGGAGGACGAGCCGCCGAGGATTTGAAGAAAGGGCGGGGGCCGGCCGGACGGAAGGGGATTCTCTAACACGATGGCACATGAACTGATCAAGCGGGATTACGTCCATAAGGGGAAGATTCTCGACCTCTCCATCAGCAGGTTCCGGTCCGCGCAGGGGGCCGAAGTCGACATCGAGATCGTGCATCACAACGGGGGCGCGGGCGCCGTGCCTGTTTTCGACGACGGGACTATCGCCCTGGTCCGGCAATGGAGGTACCCGCTCGACCGGTACTCCCTCGAAATCCCCGCGGGGCGGATCGAGGCAGGGCATACGCCCGAAGAGACGGCCGCCCGCGAGCTTGAAGAGGAGCTCGGGTACCGCGCGGGCGAGCTGCGAAAGATCTCCGAGTTCAACGTCGCGCCCGGCTACTGCGAAGAGCGGTTGCACGTCTACCTCGCGACGGGCCTCGCGGAGTCGGCCCAGAACCTCGACGAAGATGAGGAGATCGAGATCGTTCGCATGACCCTCGACGAGGCTCTGGGCCTCGTTGAGTCCGGGGAGATCGACGACGTGAAGACCGTGGTCGGGCTGCTGAGGGCCGCCCGCCTGTTGAGACCCTGAGTCTGAAGGACGGAGAGCACCGTATCAAGAAGATACTGATATACCTCTGGGCCCCTTTCGCGAACCTGCTCTGGTACGCCAACACGGTAGTCATGGCGACCCTCTCGCTGATGCTCGCGCCGTTCGACCGTGACGGGGCCATGCAGCACTGGTGCGCCCGGTGGTGGTGCAGGATCATCGCCTGGACTATCGGCGCGCGCATTCGCGTCTCGGGCAAAGAGAACATCAGGCCGGACCGCAACTACGTTTACATGGCTAACCATTCGAGCCTCGTGGACACCCCCGCCCTGTTCGCCTACCTCCCTTACCAGTTCAGGATCATGGCGAAGAAGCAGCTCTTTTACATCCCTTTCATGGGCTGGCACCTCTGGACTTCGGGCAACTTCCCCATAGACCGGACCGACGGGCGAAAGACCGCGTTGAGCCTCCGGCGCGTGATCGAGGAGATTCGCGGGGGCAAGTCGCTCGCGGTCTTCCCGGAAGGCACGCGGTCGCCCGACGGGCGGCTTCAGGAGTTCAAGCCCGGAGCCTTCAAGCTCGCCGTTCGCGCGGGCGTCCCGATAGTGCCGGTGACGATCCGCGGGACGAGAGACGTGCTCCCGAAAGGGTCGCTCGCCCCGCGCCCCGGGAGGGTCGACGTGATCATCGGAGAGCCCATCGACACCCGAGAATATAACGAGAAGCGGATCGGGGAGTTGATCGACCGCACCCGCCGGGCGATAGCCTCGCGGCTCGACCCCGAGGCGCGGCTCGACCGCCCGGCCGAAAGCGTCCCGGCGGAATCGGCGGGCCGGCGATGATTCGAAGCCCCCGTTCAGGATTTCAAGGGAATAAATATTGAAAGGCCCGCCCCTTCTCGACGGTCCGCATTGCTCACAGTCGAAAAAGGTGGTACTTAAATTCTATGATAGATGAATCCCAGACCTGGACTCCGCCGCTGCCGCCTCCCCCTCCCGAAAATGTCGTAAGCTACCCGGACAAGCCTCACTGGGGCCCGCTCGCGGGGATCGGGGTATGGCTCTTCAGCATCGCGATGGTCGTCATAATCCCGCTCGCGGGGATGGCCGTGTGGTTCGGCATATACGTCGCGAAAGGTAACCCGATCCCTGCCACGCCCGAGGCGATAAACGCCTGGGTGACCACGGAGGTTTCCGGCTTGATTCAGGTCCTCGGGAATGTCCCCGCCCATTTAATCACGCTCGCGCTCTGCTGGTACGTCGCCACCGGCAGGGGGAAGGTCCCGTTCGGCGTCGCGCTCGGGTGGAGGTGGGAAGGCTATTCGCTGCGCGCCAAAATCGGTTACGTCTGCTTCGTAATAGCCGGGGTCTTCGCCGTCCTCTACTTCCTGACCCGAGTCATGCCGCCGCCGGAGGAGACGGCCTTCGATAAGCTGCTTAAGATTTCGCCCTCCGTCCGGATCGCCGTCGCGTTGATGGCCGTGCTCAGCGCGCCGATAGTCGAAGAGGTCGTTTACCGGGGGGTCCTGTTCGCGGGGCTCGTGAAAAAGCTGGGGGGAGTCCCGACCATCATTGTGGTCACCCTGCTCTTTGCGGGAGTCCACTTCCCGCAATACCTGGAATCCCTTCAAGGGATCATCGGCCTGACTTTTCTGAGCCTAGTCATCACGATAGTCCGCGCGCAGACCAGGTCGATCTTTCCCTGCATTCTGATCCACCTGATCTATAACACCATCGGGGCGATTGAGATCCTCAGGATGAAGGGGTGACGCTCCACCTTTTCATAGCATCCAGAGGTGGCGGTTTTGATAGTAGTCGGGCGACTCGCCGGGATTCTCTTTTTGAAATTCGAGGTAACGCCTGAAGGCCCTCTGATACCGCCGCTCCGACATCCTGAGCGGGGTGTGCGGCACTTCCTGTAGCAGCCTTTCAACTTTCCAGACGTTCCGGGCCGAGAAGCGCCAGTCGTAATTCCCGAGGTCGCGCAGGTCGGCGACCCCATAGCCGGTGACGCGCCCGGTCTTATCGACGTACGTGTCGTAGTAGCTGGTCACGAGGTCGCGCACGGACCTGAAGGCCGGCTTGCGGCCGTGGAGGCCGATGTCTCGCGAGCGGGCGACGGCCCCGTACTTCCCCCCTTCTTTGAAGAGAAAGAGCACGTGATCGAGCAGGTCCTTGGATTCGATGCTGACCAAAAGCGGCGGGTACCCGTACTGCTCAAGGATCGTCGCGGAGACGATTGCGGCCTCAAGGCAGTGGACCCTGTTGACCTTTATGACCCCTCGGAACGAGCGGCACGTGGCCCCCTCCGGCTCGCGGTTGTAAGGGATCGAGCTCAGATAACTCTGCACCTGCGCGGGCGTCCCGTGCGATTCGATGACTCTCCATTCTTTAGGCGTGAAGGCGGACCGGGGAGGGATCATCACTCGTTCTCGTCGCCTCCGCACCTGTAGATGACCGCCTCCGCCTGATCGAGCGGGATCGGAAAGCTCGCGACTCGCGTGACCTTGTGCGGGTTCTTCTTTATGAAATCTTCGACCACGCGCTCGGTCGGACCGACCCAGTCGGCGCGGTCGAGGCCCGTCCTGACGAGCAGGTACTCGCAGCCGTCGAGCCTGTCGAGCGCCGACTCGACTACGATGTAATCGACGTTGACGAGGGGCGCTCCGGCCCTGCCGGGGGAGAGCAGGCGTGAATAAAGGCCGACGCCCGAAGGGTTCAGGTGCGGAAGGTTCACGGTGACCCCGACCGTCGGGCGCGACGCCCACGCCCCCAC
>DASQDI010000070.1:0-13714 GCA_035634255.1 Blastocatellia bacterium | reverse complement strand
ACTTCACGGTGGCTCCCGCGCTCAGCTCGAACGTCGACGCGGCCATCGCGCAGTTGCGCACGGGGACGATGGACGCGACCGGCGCCATCGAAGACATCGGCACGATCAGCAGCGTCGTCAGGACCCCGGCCATCGGGCTCGCGGTGCAAAAGAGCGGGCGCACGACCGGTCACACGACGGGGACAATCAGCTCGATCAACACGACCGTCAGCGTCAGGTATGGTAGTTGCGGCTCGACTACCGGCCCCATCTTCACCTTCACGAATCAGGTGGTGGTAGGAAGCAGCTCGTTCAGCGCGGGCGGCGATTCCGGCTCGCTCATCGTGACCCGCGGCACTTGCCCGCGCCCGGTGGCCCTGCTCTTCGCCGGCAGCAGCACCTCAACCATCGGCAACCCGATCAGTCAGGTGCTCAGCAGGATCAGCTCCTCTCTGGGCCGGACCGTGAGCTTCGTGGGGAGCACATGCACGGCGTCTAACTTCGAGCTGAATGAGGACCTGCCCGGCCTCTCCGAAGAGGCGATGGCCCGCGCGTCGAGAATCAAGGAGAAGAACGAGAACAGGATCATGTCGAGGCCGTCCGTCATCGGCTTCGGCGTAAGCTCGGCCGACGACAACGCGGGCGAGCCGATCCTGGTCGTATACGTCGATGAGACGACGGGCTTGCATCCCCGCCTGCCGAAGAGGATCGACGGCCTGCGCGTGAAGACCGTCTACACGGACACCTTCACCGCCTTCTAATATTCTTCGGCCTCACAAAAAAAGAGCCGGCCTTCTCAGGGCCGGCTTTTTTATCGCTTCACGTACTCTCGATCTCAGTCGGCTGTCGCTTCCGCCATCTCCTGCGCCCCGACCGAGAAGTAGGCCGCGTCCGGGTGGTGGAAGACGAGGGCCGAGACGGAGGCTTCGGGCTCCATCATGAAGCCTTCCGTCAATTGGACCCCGATCTCTTCGGGCCGGAGCAGGCGGAAGAGTCCCGCCTGTGATTCGAGGTCCGGGCAGGCCGGGTACCCGAACGAATACCGCTTCCCGCGATAACGGGCCTGAAACAGGGCCTGCCGCGACAAGTCTTCGGGGTCGGGGAACCCCCACAGAGCGCGCAACCGGGAGTGGACCCACTCGGCGGCGGCCTCCGCCGTTTCGAGCGCGAGCGCTTGCAGGGCGTACGAGCGCAGGTACTCGCCCGACTCTTTGGCCGCCTCCGCGAGCTCGCGGATGCCTTCCCCGGCAGTCGTCACGAACATAGCCACGTGGTCGCGCCCGACGACTCTCCCCTGCTCGTCGCGCGCGGCGGGCAGAACTAGATCGCTCAAGGCCACCCCGTCCGGCTTCCTCTGTCGCGGGAAGGTAAACGTCTCGATTGGGGCGTCGGAGCCCTCACCCGCGAAGACGTGGATGCGGTTGCCTTCGGGCTCGGCCTCGAAGAACTGCCAGACCGCGCGCGCGCGCATCTTGCCGGCCCGGCACTCTTCCTTGACCCGCTCGATCTTCTCTTCAAGCTCGACCGCGCGCCTGTCGCCCGCAGCCAGAAGCTCCGTGAACCTCCCGCGCAGGCCCATGTGCCTGCCGTAAAGCATCTGCGGATTTATGTAGCTCCAGATTTCGTCGAGGTCCTCGGCCTCGATCACGTGGCGCGAGAGGTCGGGGATCGGGGGCATGGGCACTTCAAGAGATATCTTCGAGCTCCGCTGCTCGGTCTCGGCCGAAGGCTCCTCGCGCGCGCTCGCGACGGGGCCGAGGTCGCTCGCGAGCAGGTCGGCCTCAAGCTGCGCGCGCGCCTCAGAGTCCATCACCTTATTCAGCAGGGCCAGCCCGCTCATCGCGTCGTTGGCGTAGAGGACCGTGCCGCCATAGGCCGGGGCGATCCGCGCCCGCGTGAATTTGTTCGAGAGCGCCGCGCCGCCGACGATCAGGGGCAGGTCGATCCCCGAATCTTTCAGGTCCCCGGCCGTGATGACCATCTGCTGCGCAGACTTCACGAGCAGGCCGGACAATCCGATGGCGTCGGGCCTGTGCTCGCGGGCGGCCTGAATCAGGGCCTCGGGCGGGACTTTGATGCCAAGGTTCACGACCTCGTACCCGTTGTTCGAGAGGATGATGTCGACGAGGTTCTTGCCTATGTCGTGAACGTCGCCCTTGACCGTCGCCAGCAGTATCTTGCCGCGCGCGCTCGTGTCACTCTTCTCCATGAACTGCTCAAGGTGGGAGACCGCGGCCTTCATCGCCTCGGCGCTCTGGAGCACTTCGGCCACTATAAGCTCGTTGTTGTTGAAGAGCCGGCCCACTTCGCCCATGCCCGACATCAGAGGGCCGTTGATGATGTCGAGGGGCGCGGCCTCTTTGAGCTTCAGGTTCAGGTCTTCGACGAGCCCTTCTTTGGTGCCCTCGATTATGTAACCGGCGAGCCGCTCGTCGAGCGGGAGGTCGCTCGCGTTCTTCTTCGCGCGCGAGGTCGCCCCCCGGAAGTGCGCGGCGAAAGCGGCTATGGGGTCGTCCCCGCGATTCCAAAGGAGGTCTTCGGCGAGCCTCCGCTCCTCCTCCGGGATGGAGGCGTACCTTTCGAGCTTTTCGGAATTGACGATGGCGAGATCGAGCCCGGCCTTAGTGCAGTGGTAGAGGAAGACCGAGTTGAGCACCTCCCTTCCCGTGTCGGGGAGGCCGAAGGAGACGTTGCTGATCCCGAGGATGGTCTTCGCTCGCGGCAGTTCCTGTTTGATGAGGCGCACGCCCTCGATGGTCTCGACGGCGCTGCCGACGTAGTTCTGGTCCCCGGTCGCGCAGGGGAAGACGAGCGGGTCGAAGATTATGTCGTCCGGGCGGATGCCGTAATCTTCCGTGAGCAGTTTATAGCTCCGCTTCGCGACTTCCAGCTTCCGCTCGCGCGTGATGGCCTGCGCCTGCTCCTTGTCCTCGTCTATGCAGCCGACTATCAGAGCCGCCCCGTACCGGCGGGCGAGCGGCGTGACGCGGTCGAATTTTTCCAGCCCGTCTTCGAGGTTTATCGAGTTGATGATCGACTTGCCTTGACAGTAGGTGAGCGCCCGCTCGATGGAGACCGGGTCCGTCGTGTCGATCATGATCGGCATGCGGACCTTCCGAATCAGGTGGTCGTAGAAGAGGTCGATGTCGCGCAACTCGTCGCGGTCGGCGTTCTGAAGATTCACGTCGATTATCTGCGCGCCGCCCTTGGCCTGCTGCCGGGCTATCTCGCTCGCCTCTTCGAATTTCTCTTCCGTGATGAGCCGCTTGAACTTGCGCGAGCCGACTTCGTTGGTGCGCTCCCCGACTATGAGCGGGCGCTGGTCCTCGCTCGCCTCGACGAAATCTATGCCGGAAAAGAGCGTGCGCTCGTGCCGCACGGTCAGGCGGGGGCGCTTGCCCTCGACCATCCGCGCGAGCGCGCGCACATGCTCGGAGGTCGTCCCGCAGCATCCCCCCACGAAGTTCAGCCAGCCGTGGTCGACGAAGCGCTCGATGGTGGAGGCGAAGCCTTCGGGGGTCTCAAGGTAGAGGCCGTCCTCGTTGGGGAGGCCTGCGTTCGGGATGCAGGAGACGCGGGTCTCCGCCAGGGCTGACAGGCTGCGCACGTGATCGGTCATGAATTCCGGCCCGGTCGCGCAGTTGAGCCCGACCGCCAGCAGGTCCGCGTGCATTATAGATGTCGCGAAGGCTTCGACCGACTGCCCCCCGAGCATGGTGCCGGTGGCCTCGATGGTGCCCGACACCATCACGGGCACGCGGTAGCCGATCTCTTCGAAGAGCCGCCATATGCCTATCAGCCCGGCCTTGACGTTGCGCGTGTCCTGCGCCGTTTCGAGGATCAGGATGTCCGCGCCGCCCGCGACCAGCCCTTCGGCCTGGCCGTGGAAGGCCTCAATCAGCTCGTCGAAAGTGACCCCGCCCGTGACCGAGATGGCCTTCGTGGTCGGGCCCATCGAGCCCGCGACGAAGCGCGGCTTTCCGGAGGAGAGCTCCGACGCGGCCTGCCGCGCCAGTTCCGCCGCCCTCTTATTAAGCTCGAAGACGCGGCCCTGTAGGCCGTACTCCGCCAGCACTATCGAAGTGCCCCCGAACGTGTCGGTCTCGATGATGTCGGCCCCGGCTTCGAGGTAGCCGCGGTGGATGTCGAGGACCACGTCGGGCCGCGTGACGACGAGGTACTCGTTGCAGCCTTCGAGGTGCGGGCCGCCGAAATCGTCGGCCGTGAGGTTATGGGCCTGTATCGCGGTCCCCGTGGCCCCGTCGAACACGAGGATGCGTTCGGCCAACGACTCTTCCAGAAGCTTTGTGCGTTCCTGTCGCTCGTTCATAATAAAACCGGGGGTCGGTGTGGGGAGGCGGGCGGCTCGCCCGCCTCTGCCAGCTAATCATTAAAGTTCGGGCGGCTTCTCTTCCGAAGTCTTCTTCGCTTCGCTCGCGCTCTCGTCCTTGCCGGAAGCCGCGATGATCTCCCTTATCTCCGGGCGGCGGTCGCGCGTGACGGCGATCATGGTCAGGTAGACGGACTCGAACGACGACTGGGAGAGCGACTGCCAGCCGTTGACGAGGTACTTGTAACCGATGTCCTCGTCGCCATCGACGAAGAAGCTGCCGATGGTTATAGCGTCGTTGGCCGAGAGCAGGTACTTGTAAACGTCCTCGCGCTTGGCGGCCCTCTTCAGGTTGCCGAAGTTGTAGATGTAGAAGCCGAGCAGGTTCTTGCCGCGGTCGTTGATGATGACCACTGTGGTCTTCGCGCCTTTGTCGTCGACGTAGACAGACACGACCATGTCGGCCGTGCTCTTGCCCTCGTCGACGGTTGCGCCGATGCGCTGCAGGTTGCGCCGAGTCACTTCGGCGAAGGCCGGGCGCGGCGAGGGCCGCGTCACTCTGGGCGGCGTTTGCGGCTCGGCCTGCTGCGCCGCCGCGGGGCCGGCCGCGAGCGCGAGCGCGAGGGGGGCCGTAATCAATAATCGGTTATTCATGAGATCACCTCCATGCGCCTCTTCGCCGTTCTCACTCAGTCCTTGCGCATGTAATCTTCGAGTATGGGGGTATACTCGTCCGCTATGCGAAGCAGCTCCGTCGCGGCCACCCGGAAGGATTCGAACCCGACCCCGTCCTCGGTCGTGAAGGTGAAGCGCACGCCGATGTCTTCCTGCTCGTCAGCGAAAAAGGTGGCGAACGCATGATGGTTCGCCGCCAGCAGCCTCTGTAACACCTTCTCGCGGGAGGCGGCCCTACGAAGGCTGAAGTACCTGCCCTTCTCTTTCGCGTAGGCCGTCAGCACGAGGGTGTTGTCCGGTCTGAGGTCGACGTAAAGGTCGACCCTGTCCGCGCGGTCGTTCGCCGTGCGCGCCACTACCAACGTGTGCTCGCTCTTCGGGTGAGCCACGTACTGAGCGCCCATCCGGTCCAGGTAACTTCGGAGCACGAGCATGCTCACCTTCGAGGGCTCGGTCCCCGACGGGGCCAGCGCCAGCATGGCTCCGGCGAGGATGGGCATCGCGATTCGCTTTCTCATATCTCGGTCTACTCCTGCTTGATTTCACCCGTTCATATTCAAAGAACGTGATCGCCCGTTAGCCGGGCCATCAAACCTAACACCGCGACCGCTCGGGTTTCAAGCAGGGCTACAGTACGGAGAACACGTCGAGCGCGTACTGGACCCTGCCGAACGGCGCGGAGACCTGGACCCCCTGCACCACGTCGAGCACGTCGAGCAGGGTCTCGCGCGCGATGGCGAGCCCCTCTTCGCGGGCCGCGTCCTTGTCCGTTATCCGGTGCATGCGGTCGAGCACCGTCTCCGGGACGACCACGCCAGGCACCTCGTTGGCCAGGAACTCCGCGTTGCGGTAGCTCACCAGAGGCCATATGCCGGCGACCACGGGGATGCGGCAGTGCTCGATCCGCTTCAGGAAGCCCCGGAGCTGCTTAACGTCGAAGGTCGGCTGGGTGATGGCGTACTCCGCGCCCGCCTCGACCTTCCACTCGAACCGCCGGAGCTCGTAGTCGAGGTCGACCGCGCACGGGTTGACCCCCACGCCTATGTGAAAAGAGGTCGGCTTGCCTATCGGGTTCCCCCCGATGTCGAGGCCGTGGTTGAGCCGGTTGACCATGTTGACGAGGCCGATGGAGTCGATGTCGAAGACGGCGGTCGCCTCCGGGTACGGCCCCATCTTCGGGGGGTCCCCGGTGATGATGAGGACGTTCCTGAGCCCGAGCCCGGCCGCGCCCAGAAGGTCGCTCGTCATCCCGAGCAGGTTCCTGTCGCGGCAGCAGTAATGCATCACGGACTCGATGCCCACCTGCTGCTCTATCAGCGTCGAGACCGCGACCACCCCCATGCGCGACTGCGCGCGCGGCCCGTCGGGGACGTTGACCGCGTCGACCCCGGCCTCCTTGAGCGTGCGGACGCTCGCGAGCATGCCCGATGGGTCGCACCCTTTAGGCGGCACGATCTCGACCGAGGTGACGAACTCGCCCGCGGCGATCTTCGCGGCGAACCTCGACTTCTGCTCGCGCGGGGTCACCTCGATGTCGAGGGGCTTCTCCTCGTCGACGTAGACCCGCACGCTGGAGCGGCCCGGCGAGAGCGCGGCCACGGCGTTGGCGATCTGCTTGATGTGCTCGGGCATGGTCCCGCAGCAGCCCCCGACGAACTTGGCCCCCGCCTGTATCAACCGCTTGGCGTACTTGGCCATGTACTCGGGCGAAGCCATGTAAAACATGCGCCCGTCCACCTGCCGCGGCAGCCCGCCGTTGGGCTGCGCGGAGAGCTTGCGGCGCGTGACCTGCCTCATCGACTCTATCGCTTCGAGCATCGTGTGGGGCCCGATGGAACAGTTCAGGCCGATCACGTCCGCGCCCCACTCGTCCAGCCTCTTGGTGAAGATTTCCGGCGACGTGCCGTAGGTCGTGTTGCCGTCATTCTGGATGGTCATCTGCGCGACCACAGGCAGGTCGCACAGGGAGCGCACGGCCATAAGCGCCTGGTGAATCTCTGCGACGTCGGAGAAGGTTTCGAATATGAAGAGGTCCACGCCGCCTTCGAGCAGGGCCTCCGCCTGCTCGCGGAAGATGGACTGCGCCTCCTCGGTCGAGGTCGGCCCGTAAGGCTCTATGCGGATCCCGAGAGGGCCGATGGCCCCCGCGACGAAAGCGCGGTCCGCCGACGCCTCGCGCGCGAGGCGCGCGCCCACCTCGTTTATCGCGCGCGCCTTGTCTTCGAGGCCGTAGCCCGCCAGCTTCACGCGGTTCGCGCCGTACGTGTTGGTCTCGATGATGTCGGCCCCGGCCTTTATGTAATCGCGATGTATCCCGAGCACGAGGTCGCCGCTCGTCAGGTTCAACTCGTCGTAGCAGCGGTTGATGTAGATGCCGCGCGAGTAGAGCATCGTGCCCATCGCGCCGTCGAAGACGTACACGCGATCATCAGTGACAACCTCTCTGAAATCTTTCATGCCTAAGACTCCGGCACCCCCGACGCCGATACCAGCCCAGATATTAAAAGCCCCGCGCTAAACTGCGCGGGGCTAAAACCGGGCTGTTTAGCAGTTTTTTACGTGGAGCAAGTTACCTTTAAATCGCCACGTCTGAATTTTCAATGGCCAAGGATACACCCCGACCGCGTGCCAAGTCAATCACCCGCCCCCGCCCCGGCCGGGTGGCCGGGGGCCATCCCGTCCCCGGCCTTTCACTTCTTCAAGGCTTGAGGCGCGGTCGCTTTGGGCGAGGGGCTCTGCTTAAGCGACTTCAGGTACTCGCCGCACAGAGCGACCTGGACGAGCAGGAACACCTCCGGGTTCTTCAGCATTTGAATCTCCTGTGAAGCCCTTTCGAAATCGGTCCTCGCCAGCCGGTTCAGGCTCTTCCTGAAGTCGTGAAATTCCGGGTACCAGTACAACCTCGGGGCCCAGGGATTGGCCGGGGGGTCGAGGTTGACGCTGTTTAGCAGGCTGACGAGCGTGCTCAGGGTCGCGAAGGCCCTTTCCGGATCATCTTTGGCGAAGTGATCGAGGTAGGTCAGCATGCCCCACACCTTATCGGCGTTCTTTTCGTAGTTGGAAAGCCACCCATGCAACTCCTCGATAAGCGTGTCGGCCTGCCCTCGCTTCCCTAAGGATCGCAGCGCGTCGACGATTCGGCTGAACATGTGCACGCGGGTGCTCGGCCACGTGATCTTGCTGGCAACTTCCAGAGCCTTATCGGGGCCTTCGTTGTGCAAAGCTTTCCTGCTGGCCTTGTCCAGAATGAATGAGCCGTCGATGTCTTTCTGCTCCGGGTTCTCGACCTTTTCAATCAGGGAGATGGCCTGGTCGAAGTCCTCAAGGCGCATGGCCGCGAATGCCGCCGCCGAGAAGAGGTTGTCTCTCCGCTGGCCGGTGGCGGCCTCGGCCTCGGCGATCCGCTTCTTCAGAAGATTCTCGACCGATGGCGGCTCAGGGCTTTCGACACGTTTTTTAGTCGGCTCGGTCCGCAGCGCGGCGAGCTGGCCGATGCGCGTATTGACCATCCATGTCTTATCCGGCATCAAGTCGTTGAACAACTGGAGCAGGCTGCGCCAGAGGTAGGCTTCGTTCGCCACCATATCGGGGGACAGGTAGGCGTCCCCCTGAGTCGATCCGAGCTGTTTGACGAGCAGGACCGAAGCATACTCGATGAACTTCTGGGCGTCTTTCGCCCGCCGGGGGTCGGCCAGATAACTGCCGCTCTTGAAGCGGTCCGGCTCCGCGGGCAGCACGTACGGAGTCAGCTTAAAGAACTCCCACAGGTCGCCGCTCGCTTTGGCCGCCGCCAGGGCCTCGTTGAAAATGGCGCTGGCCTCCACGGGGGCGGACTGCCTGAGGGCTATCAACGAAAAGGCAAGCCTCGGGCTGATCTCCGTCTTCAGGCTGTCTTTGATGATGCGCGACGCCGCTTCGGTGTTGGTGGTGGACAGGTCTATGGCCACGCTCAACATCTCCGACGCGCCCCCGGCTTCGCCGCCATTCTCGTCCTTATCCTTCTCACTCTTTTCCGCGGTCAGCAACGAATGAGTCAGGGCCGGGTCGTGAGAGCTGATTATTGCCATCAATTCTTTCTTCAGCCCCGCCTTCACGTCCTCGAGCTTCCTTTTTTTATAAGTCGGAGGCTTGTTCTCGTCCTCCTGCGGGACGGTGATCGAAGAGATGCCGCGGAAATCCTCGCTCAGGATTTCCCTCGCCATTTCCTCCCGGTAATCCCAGAGCGCGTCGGCGGCCAGGGCCCGGACTTTCATTCTGACCACCGGGTTCTGGATTTTTTTGGCCCGCCAGATCGCGTCCTCTAAAGCCTGGGTGGCTTGCTGGGCGAGTTTTTTTCTCTTCCTTTCGGAAGCCCTTGCCTCGGCCGTGGCGCTTCCTCGCCCGCCCGAGGTTGCGGCGGTCGCCTTCTTCTTCTGATTCTGCGCTTCGGGGTCGGGCTTCTTGCCCTTCGCCTCTTTCGCCTCCCGCTGGCCGGTCGTGTTTTCGGGACGGGTCTGGATAGGACCGGCCGGCATGGCTCCCAGCCATGAGCCGGAAAGAATAAAAGCCAGGATGATTGCGATCAAGCACCTTGCATGCATAGCTCCCCTCCTATGATCGTTTTGAAAAACACGGTTGGCGAACGCTACGTTACGCGCGCGGAGTGGGTCACGCATTCGACCCGAGAAGCCTGAGTCGGCGGCCTGGAATTTCAGGCGGGATCATCGCGGGAGCGAAACCCCGCCCGAAAGCAGTGCGAAACACCTCACCTCTCCAGACGGTTTTCTCTACTACTCCATAGACCCCCCGCCGGAGAGACAGCCGGAATATGGAGGCTCACCTATGCACCAGCAGACCGCGCCATTGCAGTTATTAAAGTGACCGTCCCACAGCCTGCAGCCGAGGTGGCAGGGGTAGCAGCGGCCGCAGAATCCGCCCCCTTCCCCTTCTTCCAGCTCTTCGTCGGAGGCCCTGTAGGCGGCGACCTTCTTCACGTAAGTTTTAAGGTATTCGCTGACGGACTCGGCCGTCACCGCGGGGACTCGGGTCAGCTCATTCGCATGAGCGGCCGGGGTTGGCACGACAGCTTCGCTAAGCTCGCTGTAGATTTCAAATTCATGTTCGCCCTCATGAACATGCGGGATTCCAGTCTCGTGCGAGTACCCTGTCGTTGACAGCATAAACAGCACGGCGAGGGCAGGAAAGAACAGTCTAAGCTTTATCTTCATGGTTTCCTCACCTTTCTGAAAACAGACCCCTTCCGCGCCGGTCGGGCGGAGCGCCGCCGGCGAATAGAAATCGGCGCTTGCCGATCCAGGCGTTTTTCCCCAGGGATTCTAACTATGAAAATATTTGAGCGATTGTCCGGACGCTTAAGGCGAACATAGCCCGCGTAAGGGCCGCTTAACTGTCACAGCCCTCATAAAAATTATATGTAAGAAATGCCACTTAAGAAATCGTGTAAGAAATACCACAGTTTTATTTTTGTGGCAAGAAGAAAATATTTAGGGAGGCTTCCCCGCCGGGCCGGGGTCACGCGAAGGTGTCGGGGTCGGGGTTTTCCAGAAACATCTTGTGTACGGAGCGGACGACCGGGTCCACCTCGCTCTCATCGATCACGAACGTCAGGTTTATCTCCGAAGCGCCCTGGCTGATCATGTTGACGTTGGCCTCGACCGCCTGAAAGAGGCGGGCGGCGATGCCCGGCCTGAACTTCAGGTTATCGCCCACGACGCAGACAATCGCCTTCCCCTGCTCGACCTCCACCTCGCCGAAGCTTTCGAGGTCGCGCCTTATCGCTTCGAGCCGGTGGGTGCTGTCGAGGGTGATCGAGACCGACACCTCCGACGTGGTGACGACATCGACCGATGTCTGGTGGCGGTCGAAGACCTCGAAGACCCTCCGCAGGAAGCCGTAAGCGAGCAGCATGCGGGTCGACGTGATGTTGACGATTGTGACCCCGCGCTTGAAGGCGATGGACTTGATCAGGCTGCGCGAAGGCGGGGGCTCGTTCACGATCAGGGTCCCTTCGCCCGCCGGGTTTTTCGTGTTGAAGATGTGGACGGGGATGCCGAGCTCAACCGCCGGGAGCACCGTGCTCGGGTGGAGGACCTTCGCGCCGAAGTAAGAGAGTTCGGCCGCCTCCGCGAAAGAGATCACGCGGATGCGCCGGGCGGCGGGCTCGACGCGCGGGTCGGTGGTCATCAGGCCGTCCACGTCCGTCCATATCTCTATCGCTTCGGCTTCGAGCGCCGCCCCGATTATCGCCGCGGAGAAGTCTGATCCCCCCCGGCCGATGGTGGTCGTCACGCCTTCGTGCGAAGAGCCGATGAAGCCCTGCGCGACCGGTATGAGGCCCTCCCCGAGTAGCGGGAGGAGCGAGCGCCGCGCCCGCTCTCTGGTCGCCCCGAAGTCGGGCGCGGCGCTCGTGAAGTTGCGGTCGGTGATGATGAAGTCGCGCGAATCGACGAGCCGCGAGGGGAGGCCGCGCGCGGCGAAGGCCTCGGAGACGATGACGGAAGAGAGGCGCTCCCCGAACGAGACTATCGCGTCCTGGCTGCGCGGGCTGAGTTCCCCGATCATCGCGACCGAGTGGGCGAATCTCCCGAGCTCCGCGAAGAGCGCCTCAAGCTGGCCTTCGACCCGCGACACCCGATCGCCCGGAGGCCCGCCCCGCAGGAGGTCGCGCGCGGTCGCGAGATGGCGCTCGCGGAGGCCGCCGATGGCCTCCGCGACTTCGGCCGCGCGCTCCTCCGCGCCCTGTTGCGGGTTTATCGCCTTGCCCGCGACGCCGAGCAAGGCGTCGGTGACGCGAGCCATCGCGGAGACGACTACCACCGGCGCCCTCTCCCGCCGCGCCCGTACAATGTCCGCAACCTGATTTATGGCCGAAGCGTCCTGCACGGACGTTCCGCCAAATTTCATCACGATCAATCTTCACCTCGCTCTTCAGCGCGCCGGTTCGTAACGATTCTCGAAAGCGAGCATCTCTTCGCCCTCGGGTGAGATATTGTACATGATGATCGCGAAGGAGCCATCCGGCTCCGGCGAGATGACCGTCCGCCACCCCCAGTCGGGGCCAGGCGGCGCGGAGTACGAGCCGAGGACCGAGACCGCGCCCGAGGCGTCCGCCTTCCCGACGCAGGCCAGAGACTTATCGCTCATGTGCCACGAATCGATCCAGACGGACGTCACCTGGTCGTCCCCATTCTCGCAGCCCAGCAGCAGGAAGCCCTCCTGCGGCTCGCCATCGACCGCCCATGTGTACTCAACCGCGGCGAATTTGCCTCGGGCCGCGAGGGCGACCGACGCCGTGGATTCCGAGACCGATTCCGAGGTTTCGGGAGGGAGCCACGGGCGATAAAGGCGGCTCGTCCCGGTCCAGTTGCCTACCAGCTTATTCAAACTCTCAGGAACGCTCATACTCTTCCTTCCTTTCTTTGGTACGTCACTTTGTTAGACTTTTGTCAGGACCACACGAGTCTGCCTGCGCTAATAATAGGCCCCGGACCCCGAGCCGTAAACCCGCTTAGGATTTTTCCGGCCCCCGGCCCCTGACCACCGGCCCCCGCCCGTGCTATCCTCCTCTCTTCCGGAGGACTTTATGGATACGGGATACAAATCTCTGAGGCTCGAAAAGAACGAAGGCGTGGTCGAAGTGGTCCTGACGGGGCCGGGGAAAGGGAATGCGATGGGGCCGGACTTCTGGCGCGAGATGCCCGAACTCTTCTCGGCGCTCGACCGCGACGAGCATACGCGCGCGGTGATCGTTCGCGGGGAGGGCGACAACTTCAGCTACGGGCTCGACCTCAACGCCATGGCGGGGAGCCTCGGCCAGCACTTCGGCGGAAACAACCGCGCCTTCGAGCGCACGCGCCTGCTCGACCTGATCGAGGAGACGCAGAGGGCCTTCAACAACGTCGCCTCCTGCCGCAAGCCCGTGATCGCGGCGGTCGACGGGTGGTGCGTGGGCGGGGGGCTCGACCTCATAGCGGCCTGCGACATCAGGCTCTGCTCGGCGGGCGCACGCTTCAGCCTGCGCGAGGTCAAGGTCGCCATCATCGCGGACCTCGGCAGCCTGCAAAGGCTGCCCCACATCATCGGGGAAGGCCACGCGCGCGAGCTAGCCTTCACCGGCAAAGACATCGACGCGGAGCGCGCCCGCTCGATAGGGCTGGTCAGCGACGTTTATGAGACGGGGGAGGCGACGCTTGAGGCCGCGCGCCGACTCGCGCGCGAGATCGCGGGGAATCCCCCCCTGGTCGTGCAGGGGATCAAGGAAGTCATGAATCACCGCACAGAAAGATCGACGGCCGAAGGGCTCCGCCACGTCGCGGTCTGGAACTCCGCCTTCCTGCAATCCGAGGACCTCGGCGAGGCGATGGCGGCCTTCGCGGAGCGCCGCCCGCCCCGGTTCAAGGGCCGCTAGCCCGCGGTCATAAAGCGGGCGAAAAAGTTTATTCGACGCCGCGCCAGAGAATGCACTCGATCGGGCCGGCTCGCGCGTATTTATCAGCGATGGGGTGAGAATCATCGGCTGTGCGCTGGGAGCACCAGTCTACGGCTCTAATCTTCTGGAGGTGCATCTTGGCACTAACAGGTCTTCTCAACCTTCTCGTACTGCTGTTATTTCTCACCCCCTTATCGCTTCTCTTCCCGCCGCGCGTCAGCGCGCAGGAGCCGCGCCCCGCGCCCGTCGGCTCGCCCGCGGCGAAAGAGGACGAGGACGTGATCAAGCTCAACACGCGGCTC
>DASQDI010000069.1:0-10416 GCA_035634255.1 Blastocatellia bacterium | reverse complement strand
GCGCGGCGGCTCGGTCTTCCTCGAATCCACGGACCAGCTCAACACCCTTCTTCAATTTCGCTTCAACCCGGAATTTCGCGCGGTGCGCGGGGCCCACGGCGAAGGCAGCAACCGGCATGGCCGCGACGGAGAGGACCTCGTCGTGCTCGTGCCCGTCGGGACGATCATCACGGACGCGGAGACGGGCGAGCTCGTCCACGACTTCGAGAAGGCGGGCGAAAGGATAACCATCGCGCCCGGCGGGCGCGGCGGCCTCGGGAACGCCCACTTCGCCACGTCCACCAACCGCGCGCCCCGCTACCATCAGGAGGGGAAGCCGGGGACGGTGCGGACGCTCCAGCTCGAATTGAAGCTCATCGCCGACGTGGGGCTCGTCGGCTTCCCGAACGTGGGGAAATCGACCCTCATATCACGCGTCTCGGCCGCGCGGCCCAAGATCGCGGACTACCCATTCACGACCCTTGAGCCCAACCTCGGGGTCGTCGCCTACGGGGACGAAAAGACCTTCGTGGTGGCAGACATCCCCGGCCTGATCGAAGGCGCGCACACGGGCACCGGGCTCGGCCTCGAATTCCTGCGGCACGTCGAGAGGACCAAGATGCTGCTGCACGTCATCGACGTGTCCTCGAACGGCCGCGAGCCGGTGAGCGACTTCCTCACGATCTGCCACGAGCTCGAATCTTACAAGGCCGACCTGCTCTCCAAGCCGCAGATGGTCGCGGCTTCCAGGGTGGACGCGCTCGACGACCCTTCGAGGGTCGAGCAGCTACGGGCCTTCTGCGGGGAGCGGGGCCTCGAGCTTTACGAGATATCGGCGGTCACCGGCCAGGGTATAAAAGAGTTGGTCAACGCGCTCGGCGGGGGGCTTGACCGGATCAAAGAAGAGGCGCAGGTCGGCGCCTCGGCTGAGAGGGGGAACGGGCTCTGAGCGGAAGGCGGATCGGCGCTTACGGAGGCACATTCGACCCCATACACTGCGGGCACACGGAAGTGGCGCGCGAGGCGGCCCGAAGGTTCAGGCTGGACGACCTTCTGATAATCCCGGCGCACAGGCCTCCGCACAAAGACTCGGGCTCTGTCTCGAACACGTATCACCGCTACGCGATGGCGGTGATAGCGACGCTTGAAGATGAACGCGCCACGGTATCCACAATCGAGATTGAGGCCCCGGACCGGCCTTACACCTTCGAGACCGTCGAGAGGCTCCGCGCCTCTTCCGAGCCGGACGACAGGCTGTTCTTCATAATAGGCGCGGACTCGTTCGAGGAGCTGATGAGCTGGCGCGAGCCCGAGCGGATACTCGCAGGCTGTAACCTCATCGTGGCGGCGAGGCCGGGCTACGAGCTTGCGGCCTCGCACCTGCCCGCTACAATATCATCGCGCGTCGTCGACTTGCGCGGCCGCGCGGAGGAAGCGGCGGAGGAAGCGGCCCGGAACGGGAAGATATATTTGACAGATTTCGTGATCAAGGATATCTCTTCAACGGAGATCAGGGAGAAGGCGCGGGGGGGGGAGAGCCTCGAAGGGCTGGTCCCCCCGCCCGTGGCTGCCTATATTTCAAGGTACGGTCTGTACAGGCGGTGAATTGATGAGTAGTAGTGCTAATAAAGAAGAACAACCCCAGATGATGGATATCGAAGAAGCTGCCCAGATCGCCGCGCGCGCGGCGGGCGACAAGAAGGCCACCGACATTGTCATCCTCGACCTTCGCCAGATCGCTTCTTTCACGGAGTATTTCGTCATAGCCTCGGGCGCGAGCAACCGGCAGGTGCAGGCCATCTCGAACGAGGTCGAGGAGAGGCTGCGCAAGTCCGGCAAGCGGCCCCTGCACATAGAAGGCTATAGCAGTGCGGAATGGATTCTGCTAGACTACGGCGATTTCATTGTGCACGTGTTCAGCAACTCGTCGAGGCAGTTCTACGACCTGGAGCGGCTCTGGCGCGACGCCGGACGGATAGAGGTAAAGGAAGAAGGGCGACCCGAAGAGGCGCAGGATTGACCCCGGCCCCTTAGACTGCGTCACTCCCTCGGGGGCCGCGCGCGGTTCGCCGACGATAGCTTCCCGGTATCACTGTTTCGCTAGTAGAAAGCCCCTTCGCCTGGTCTTCTTAAAAAAAGAGGCTCAAGGATATGAAGCTTATAACCAACTCCCCGGTAATGCAGCGTGTAGCCGAGCTGATGGAGCGCGTGGCCGCCACCGACGCCAACGTCCTCGTCATCGGCGAGTCGGGTACGGGGAAAGACGTGATCGCCCGCCACATCCACGACCTGAGCCCGCGCCGGGACCGCCCTTTCGTCAAGATAGATTGCGCGGCCCTGCCGGAAGAACTGCTCGAGTCCGAGCTGTTCGGGTACGAGAAGGGCGCTTTCACGGGCGCGAGCGAGACGAAGGCCGGGAGGTTCGAGGCCGCCGAAGGAGGCACCCTCGTCCTCGACGAGATCGCGAGCCTCAGCCCGCCCTCGCAGGCGAAGCTCCTGCGCGTCATCGAAGAGCGCACCTTCGAGCGGCTCGGGGGCAAGCAGCCCGTCCGCATCGACGTCCGTATAATCGCGCTCGCGAACGTAGACCTCAAAGAGGCCGTGCGCGCCCGCACCTTCCGCGACGACCTGTACTACAGGCTCAACGTCGTCACGGTGGAGCTCCCCCGCCTGTCGGAGAGGGGCGCCGACGTGCCCGCGCTCGCCGAGCAGTTCGTTCGGGAGTTCGCCGCCAGGGGCGCGCGCAGCGGCGTTCATTTATCGAACGAGTCGCTCAACCTTCTGAAGAATTACGATTTTCCGGGCAATGTTCGCGAGTTGAGAAACATCATAGAACAGGCGGTGCTGGCGACGACGCGCGAGATCATCGAGCCCGAACAACTGCCCGACTACTTGCGGTCCGCCGCGAGGCTGATGCAGACGCGCGGCAGGAAGCCTTCCCTGGCCGAGCTTGAGTCGGTCTACATTCGCGAGGTGCTCGAATACACTCGGGGGAACAAGACCCGCGCGGCGGAGATTCTCGGCATCAGCCGGAAAAATCTCTACGAGAAGATGCGGCGCTACAACATCGGCAAGCTGAAGGCCCAGAGCGCGGGGCTGAGCTGAAGCCCGGCGGCCGACCCTGAGCCGGCGTTTGCCCGTGATCACCCCCGGACCGGAAGGCGTCATGAAGCTGCGGTTTGTCTGGGTAGGCAAGACGAAACGGGGGCCGTTCAGGGAGCTGGCCGAAGATTACCTCGCCCGTGTGGGGAGGTTCGCGCGGGTGGAAGTGGTAGAGCTTCGCGACCGCGACGACGCGGACGCGAGAAAGATCATTGAAAAAGAGGGTGAAGATATACTCTCAAGAACCGCGGGCGACCCTTTCGTCGTAGTTCTCGACGAAAAGGGCAGCGAGCTGAGCTCGCACGATTTCGCGCGGTTCATCGAGAAGCACAGGCTCGCCTCCACCAGGCAGATGACCTTCGTGATCGGGGGCCACGCGGGCCTGTCGGACGAGGTGAAGAGGCGCGCGGATTTCACGCTCGCTTTGTCGAGGATGACTTTGACGCACGATTTCGCGCGGGCGGTTCTGGCGGAGCAGGTGTACAGGGCCTTTACGATCATTCACGACCTGCCATACCAGAAGTGAGTAGAAGATTTATAGAAGATTTCCCTGAGGAAGCAGGGTGGTATAATATCGAGATTTTTCAGCCAGGAGCAAAGATGGATAAGAAGAAAGTGAAGCAATACGAAAGCAGATTAGTCGAGCAAAGAAATGCGCTCCTCGGTATGGTCGAACGCACGGAAGATTACGGACGTGAAGCCGACCGCGACGTGAGTCAGGACCCGGCCGATAAAGCTTCGAACTCATACACTAAAGAATTACTCTTCTCGCAGAGCACCAACGAGCGGAACACGCTCAGGCTGATCGAGGAGGCGTTGGAACGTATCGAGGAGGGCACGTATGGCGAGTGCATAAACTGCGGTGAGGAGATCGCCCCGAAGCGAATCGACGCGATCCCCTGGACGCCTCACTGCATCCGGTGTCAGGAGCTTGTCGAGCAGGGCCTTCTGGTCGAGAAAGAGATTTAACCGTGGCCTCAAACCACACAACCGACCACCTTCCGCGAGGGCGCGTTTCGCCCCGCCTGCCGCGACTTCGCCCGCGGGCGAAGTAACACAGAAGACCGGAGGCTCGTTCGTGCGCGGCCATGCCCTTTCGAGATTGCGCGATGGCCTCCTCTCTTTAATCTACCCTTCCGATTGTCAACTCTGCGGCGGCCCCGTCGATTCACTTGACGACGGGGTCGCCTGCCGGGCCTGCTGGGAAGACCCCCGGATCACCCTTCTCTTTTCCCCTGATCGAGTCTGCAGGCTGTGCGGAGCGCCCGCCCGCTCGGGTGACGGGCCGTGCGGTGCCTGCACGTCGCTTCCCTTCTCCGCCGCGCGCTCCTGCGGCGAGTACGGGGGAGCTATCGAAGCGAGCATCCTCTTTCTCAAATCGGAGCCGCACCTGTGCCCGCGCCTGCGCGGGATAATCGAGCAGACCGTCCTCGATCACCGCGAACGCCTGGGAGCCGACCTGATCATCCCCGTCCCCCTGCACCCGCATCGCCGGAGGGAGCGCGGGTTCAATCAGGCCGACCTCATCGCGAGAGTGATATCGGGCAAGGTCCGCCTGCCGGTCGAAGAAGGGGCGGTCATCAGAACGAAGAACACGGAGCGCCACCGGGCGGGCCTCGACAGGCTGGACCGCGAGAGGAGCCTCAGCGCGGCCTTCCGCGTCGCGGCCCCCAGGCTCGTGAAAGGCCGGGAGGTTCTGCTGGTCGACGACCTCTTCACGACCGGGAGCACTCTGTCGGCGGCGGCCGGTGCTTTGACGGACGCGGGCGCGGCGCGGGTAAAAGTATTCACCATCGGCCGAGTGGTGCCCAGGCGGAGTAAGTAACGTTAGGCCCCCGCTCAGCAGATTCCCGCTCAGCGCTCCCCCTTGTTAGTGTCGGTCTCGGGCGGCTCTCCGGGGACGACTCCGAGGGCGATCAGCATCGGCACGGCCTCCCGCCTCAGGCTCGGCAATCGCAGGCGAAAGACGAGGGCGGCCAGCAGGCAGAGGACGCCTCCCGCAGCTACCGTTTTCGGCGCGTCGAATCTGGTCGCCGCGGCCCCCGCCAGCAGGCTCCCGAAGGGGGCCATACCCATCAGGCTCATCGAGAAGAAACTCATGACCCGCCCGCGCATTCGGTCCGGCACCATGTTTTGCAGGAGAGTGTTCGAGGCCGACGTTTGAAGCATCATAGTGAAGCCGATGGGGACGAGCAGCGCCGCCGAGAGGGTCAGGCTCCGGGACAGGGAGAAGAGGATCAGCATCACCCCGAAGATGGCGCTGCTGGTCGCGACCAGCCTCCCGAGCCCCCTCACCTCGCGCCTCGTCGCGAGGGTCAGGGCCCCCGCCAAGGCGCCCAGGCCGGCCGCCCCGAGCAGGATGCCCATTCCTTTAGCGCCCGCGCCCAGAATCCTGGCGGCGAAGACCGGCATCAGAACTATGTAAGGCAGGCCGAAGATGCTGACGAAGGCGACCAGAAGCAGGAGGGCGCGCACGGGGCCGGTGCGGCGGACGAAATCGAAGCCTTCCTTAAAGTCGCGGAGCGCCGACTCTTTCGGCTTCTCGACCTCGCCCCGACCGGTCCTGATCATAAACAGCCCGCCTAGCACGGCCAGATAACTCAGCCCGTTGATGAGGAAGCAGAGCCCTTCCCCGACCCACGCCACGATCACCCCGGCCACGGCCGGGCCGATTATGCGCGCGCTGTTGATCATCGACGAGTTGAGCCCGATGGCGTTGATCAGGTCCTTCCTGCCCACGAGCTCGATGACGAACGATTGCCGCGCGGGCATGTCGAAGGCGTTGATTATCCCGAGCATCGAGGCGAGGGCGATCACGGCCGAGACGTTCACCCGCCCGCTGAGCGTGAGTCCCGCGAGCAGTAGCGCCTGAACCATCGCGAGGGCCTGCGTGATGATTATTATGCGGTGGCGGCTCCGGCGGTCCGCGAGCACGCCCCCGAACGGGGCGAGCAGGAAGACCGGGACCTGCGAGGCGAACCCCACGAGCCCCAGCAGCCATGCCGAATCGGTCAGGCGGTAAACGAGCCAGCTCTGCGCGACGCTCTGCATCCACGTGCCGATGAACGAGACGAAGAGGCCCGCGAAGTATATCCGGTAGTTTCGATGGCGGAAGGCGCGAAGCGCTTCAGGAATGCGCTGCTCTTTAGTTATCTCTGCTCCCACGAATGTCCCGCTTCTGCCGAAATGTTCCGAGCAGCATCACGAACTCGGCCTGATCCCGAAATCTTACTTTCTCACATGCGGCAATTGCTGTGAAGACCGATTGCCCCTGCTTGACCGCCCATTCCGGCATGGAGCACAATCTAACGGAATGTCGAGAGAGCTTTTCGATGAGATAGCGATTCTTGCCGGTCAGTTGAAAGAGCAGGTGAAGTTCTACTCGGAGATCGGCATAACCGATATAGGCGGCGCGGGGGCCCGACCCGTCAAACAGGCCGTGGCGGCCGATTCTGCGGAATTGCCCGCCGCCGGAAGTGGCGGCTCTGACGGCGGGGAGGCCGCGGCGCAGGCACCGACCCAGGACGATATGCCCAGAAAAAAGACCTCCGCCGGGCAGGCGGGACTCTTCGGCGACCTCGGGGGGGCCGAGGGACAGGCGGGCGAGCGAGCCGCCCTCCCGGTCCTCGAACCTCAGGACGCTTCGCTTGAGGCGATAAGGGAAGACATCGGCGAATGCGTGCGGTGCAAGCTCCACCAGCACCGCACGCACATAGTCTTCGGGGAGGGGGACCCGGGCGCGGACCTCGTCTTCGTAGGCGAGGGGCCGGGGGCCGACGAGGACGCCACGGGCCGGCCCTTCGTCGGTCGCGCGGGCCAGTTGCTCGACAAGATCATAGCGGCCATCGGGCTCAGGCGGCAGGATGTCTACATCGCCAACATCGTCAAATGCCGGCCGCCGGGCAACCGGACTCCCGAGCGTGACGAGACGGCCACCTGCGAGCAGTTCCTCTTCAGGCAGCTGACTTTCATCCGCCCGAAAGTGATCGTCGCGCTCGGCTCCCCCGCCTTCCAGACGATCCTGCGGACCAAAGACCCGATCACGAGGGCGCGGGGCGAGTGGCGGGACTGGAATGGAGTGAAGGTCATGCCGACCTTCCACCCGGCCTACCTGTTAAGGGTCCCCGAGAAGAAGCGTGAAGCCTGGGAGGATATGAAGAAGGTCCGCGATTATCTCAACTCCCTCTGACCCGAGAGACACGGGTACTCATTCCGTCTGGTCCACTTCCAGAGGCGAGGGCGGCGGAGCAGATGCGCCAAAAGTTAACGAGATGTTGAGCGCCGGCTAGGGGAGCTGGGCATGAACATGTGACGTTGAGGCGCGCATCCTCAAAAAGCAGTCGCGACAATAAACAGGTCGTCCCTGGGTTGGCTTGAACGGCACGGTCGTTTCAATCCCGCACAGAGCGCACTTGATGGTCACCTCGACCCGCTCGCGCGGGAACGCCTGACCGTACGCCTGCATGTTGGCTGCGATTCGTTCATTCTTTTTTACCTTGCAGGGCTTGCACCGCTTCGGATCGTTCTTTAAACCTTTGTCGGCAAAAAAGAGTTGCTCCCCGGCCGTGAAGATGAACTCTTCATTGCAATCCATACATCGAAGAACCTTGTCCGTATACTCGTACACTGTGGGCCTCCTATAGTTCGTTCCTTTAAAGATGATCCGAACAGCCCCGGCGGCTATAACGATTGTGTATTGCAGGCGGTGAGCTAAAGTGGAGCTTCCAAAATTTTCAAAGCGGAAGGACTCAACCCTTGACCTGTTCCATTTCACTGCAACCACGACCGCCACCCGAGCATTATTATCCTGCGGGTGCCGATCATCTTTCTCACCCAAATAAGATGCCTGCCATTATCGCCCAATTTGCGGCACTGTCAAGGAATTTGTAAACAAAATTTCCGTGCCGCAACCCGCCGATTTCCTCTATTTAGCCAGTGTTTATATGTCGTTATGATAAATCTTACTTTTTTCCGGCCGGCGCAAGCGGCCTGATTGGAGAAGTTTACGATCCGCGCGCATGAATTAATTATTGACTTGCGAATTAGACTTTGGTAGCTTGCCGACAGTTGCAGTATCCGCCCTGCCCCTCCCGGTTAGAACTCGATTAGCTCCCCGATGCTTACTGACGCTTATTAAGGAGTAGCGATGAGACAAGCCGTTCGTTCCTTGGTCATGGCGCCTGTTCTGGCGGTCATGATCTGCTCAGGCGGAGTTTTCGCGCAGCGCGAGGCGATGAGCACGCCGGACCCGATTGCGAAACGCTCGGACATATTCTGCACGGGGTTCATTGCGGAGCTGCCCATCACGCCGACCTTGAAAGTCATCGGCGGGGAGATGGAGAACACCAAGCAGCACTTCGCGGAAGGCGACGTGGTGTTCCTGAACAAGGGCCGGGAGCAGGGCATACAGTCCGGATCGGTCTACTACATCCTCCGCCCGCTCGGAGAAGTCAAACACCCGTTCAACAAAAAGAAGCTCGGGACGTTCATCCGGGAGCTGGGGCTGCTGCGCGTCATCGAAGTTCAGGACAACACCTCGACGGCCGAGATCACGCTCTCCTGCGACACGGTCGAGTTCGGGGACCTGCTCAAGCCTTACGAGGAGTACCTGGGGCCGGAAGCCAGGGACGCGCGCCCTCTGCCCAGATATTCCGAAGGGACCGGGGGCACGAAGGGCCGGATCATCATGTCGCGCAACTTCCGCGAGTACCTCGCCGCCAACCAGATCGTCTACATCGACCTCGGCACGCGCCAGGGGGTGCAGCCCGGAGACTACTTCACCATCTACCGCAAGATCAGCCACAAGGAAGGCATAACCGACGTGCCCGAGTTCAAGATCAACGTGGACCGCGAAGGCGGCTACCAGAGCGAGCGGTACAGGGGCGGAGATTTCTCGATCAACTCGACCCGCGAGGCCAAAAGCGACGTGCTCAAGGAGAGGCCGCGGATCCCGCGCAAGGTACTCGGCGAGCTCGTGGTGCTCAAGGTGGACAGGGGCGCGTCGGTCGCGCTCATCACGCGCACCACTTCCGAAATCAACATCGGTGATTTCATCGAGCTGGCGAACTGATAACCCGCGGACCGATAATTTTCAGCCCGGCTCATCGACTCCTCACGGCCCGAGCGCCGGGGACTTCGCGTCCCCGGCCCGGCCATCCCTCCGATAACCTCCCGCGCCGAAAGAACGCACCGATCCCCTTTTCGTGACCCGACCGACTGTCTATAATGTCAAAGCTTGTTTCAATTCATCAGGAGGAAATCCAGCCTATGCGATTAAGAAGAGAGATCACAGCCGGTCTTATGATTCTTTGCTTATTCACTGGCCTTATCATGATCTCGGCCGATTTTACGGGGGTGGAGGCCCAGGATCAGGGCAACGGGAAGAAAGAGAAGAAGGAGAAGAAAGAGAAGAAAGCCGACGACGACAAGGCCGACGACGCGGCGATGGACGACCCGAGGGGCGGCCGCGCGATCCTCTGGCGGGAGCCGACCGACATCGAGAGCCGCGACCTTTTTCACGGCCCGACCGGGGAGGAAGGCGCGCCCAACCCGTCAGGCAAGTTTACCTTCGTGAAGCGCTCGACCTCCGGAACGTCCGAGAAGATCATCGTCGACGACGACAAGGGCCGAAGCTGGACGGTCAAATTCGGCCCCGAGGCGCGGCCCGAAACCTCCGCCTCCCGCATCGTCTGGGCCGCGGGCTACCACGTCGACCCGGCCTACTTTGTCGAGCGCACGCACATCGAGGGGCGCGGGGGCTTCGACATCTGGGACGTGCGCTTCGAGCTCAGGGACGACGGGCTCAAAGAGCTCGGGACCTGGTCCTGGATGGCCAACCCTTTCATGGGCACTCGGGAGCTGCAGGGCCTCAAGGTGGTGATGGCTTTGATCAACAACTGGGACCTGAAAGACGAGAACAACAAGGTCTCGCGCCCGAACAAGGAGAGCGGGGGCGACCGAACGCAGCGCATCCATTACGTGAGCGACCTCGGCGGGACGCTCGGCTCGACCGGGAACGGGCTCAGAAAAATTCCGGGGTTCAGCAACCTCCCGGCCGGGTCGAAGGGCGACCCGAATGCCTACGCCAATCAGGTGTTCATCGACGGGGTGCAGAACGGTCAGGTGAAGTTCCACTACGAGGGTAAAAATCCGAAGGCGCTCGAAGGCGTGACGGTCGAGAACGCTCGGTGGATGGGTAACCTTCTGGGCCGCCTCTCGGACAAACAGCTCTCCGACGCATTCCGCGCGGGCGGCTTCGACGAGGCCGAGACCGGCATCTACGTGCGGGCGATGAGGGACCGCATCAACCAGCTCAAGAACCTCAAGTGAGGCCCC
>DASQDI010000068.1:0-104470 GCA_035634255.1 Blastocatellia bacterium | reverse complement strand
ACCCGGCGTTGGCGCAAAGTATGGTGGCCGGGCGGTCCAGGTATGACCGCAGCCGCTCGCTCAGGCGCGGGCGCGCCAGCACCCTCCGCCCCAGCCGCGGCGGCAACAGCTTCGTCCTTAAAAAAAATTGCGGCAGCATAGCTATCCGGCTTCCGGGGGCGCGGGCGGGTCATCCGCGCCCCGCCGATGATTTCAAACTCTCTTCACGGAATCCCTCTCGGCCCGCTGGTCGTTACGATTAACGTTACCGCCCCCCGGCCCCAGGTCTCGCCCCCTGAGCACCTTACTCAGCCATTCGGAAGAGACTGAGTACAACTCGCACAGCCTGTCGAGCGAGGGGTGAAACGATTCCTCGCAGGTTATGAAGTAGCTATAGTCGAAACGCTCGGCAAGAGATAAGAATTCTAACAGGGCGCGCCGCCCCGCCTCGGAATCCCTGTCGGCCAGCACTCGGGACTTCAGATAGCAACTGATAGCGAGATAGTAATTGCAATTGAGCCGCCTGAGCAATGGCTCCCCGGCCTCGGCGTCGGAAAGGGCCCGCGCGTCGTCGCGCGTGAGGAGTATGCGGCCGCGCATCTGCAGCGCAATCGCCTCTTCTATTTCACGGCCGAATGACCTCCGGTCTTCCAGCATGAGGTTGATCAGGTCGAGCGCTTCCTCGTACTCGCGCCTCCTGAGTTCCAGCAGGGCCCGCTCGTAATATAGATCGGTCTTCACGGGGTCGGCGTCCACCCGCCTGTACTCGTTGAGCGCGCGGTTGTAGAGGCGGGCGGCCTCGTCGAACTGGAGCCGCTCGCGCGCTACGTTGGCCCGCGCCTCCATTATGCGCGGGAGGAATCCGCGGAGGTTGAAAATCTCCGTCACTTCGGAGGCGCGCTCTATGTCCTGCTCGGCCGGGTCGAACTCGCCCCGCGCGGTGTAGATCGCCGCGCGGTTCAGGTAGAGCGTAACAGAATCCGGGTGCTTGCGCCCGCCCTCGCGGTCGGAGATCGGGGAGCGCGAGAAGTACCTGAGCGCGGCGGGGAAGTCGCCTTCCATGTAAGCCGGGAGGGCGAGGTTGTGCGAGATCGTTCGGACCAGGCGGGCCTCGCCCGCCTCGTGCGCGAGCCTGAGCGCTTCTTCCATCAGGTCAGTCGCCTCCGCGTACCGCCCCTCGAAAGCGCGCACGGCCCCGATGACGTTTTTTACGCGCGCGGCGAGCGCGTTCCGCAGGTTCGATTCGTCCGTCAGGGCCCCGAGCGTCCGGGACGCAAGCTGCGAGAGCGCGTCCTTCAAGGGCTGGATCTCCCCCGCCTCTTCCGCGTACCTGATCGCGTCCTTGAAATTATGGTCGCGCGCGGCCGTGTGCGCGAGCCCGGCGAGCGCCGCCGCCTCCGCCGAGGCGTCGTTCAGCCGGCGCGCCGCGACGATGGCCGAGTGGTACATCGAGTCGGCGCGGATGGTGTTGCCTTCGATCACCTGCATGTCGCCCATCAGGTTGTAGAGCTGCGGGTGAGAGTCGAGCGTGCGCTCGCTGAACCGGGGGAAGTACTTGCTCACGGTGACGGTGAGCCCGTTGGCGAGCATCTGGCGTTGCGCCGCGAGCAGGGTCTCGGCCGCGCCCTCTTCCGCGCCCGCCTCGAAGAAGTTTTGCAGGGCGAGCTCCCAGTTCTCCCTCGCCGCGTAATACCGGGCGAGGCTCAGGCGCATGCGCGAGCGCTCGGCGAGCGTCGTCTCTTCTTCGAGCTGCTTGCAGAGGAAGTCCCGGAACAGGGGGTGATAGATGAAGGTGTCGGGCTCGCCCGCCACGCGGCTCAAAAACATGTTCTCCCGCACGATGGCCTGAAGCCGCTCGGGCGAGATGGAGACCCCCAGAGCCTCGTTCAGGACTTCGGGCGTGACGTGGCGGGGCAGGGACGAGCGCGCGAGGATGGCGCGCACCTCCGGGGGCTCCGCCCGGTAGACCTTCTGCGCGAAGTAGTCGAAGATGTCCGTCTCCGAGCGCGTGATTATATTGTCGATGTCGCTCTGCCTCAGCTCGCGCTCGGATTCGAGCGCCTGACGGATGATCTGCAGGCCGGCCACCCAGCCCTGCGTGCGGTCGAGCAGGGTCGCGACCGTCCCCGCGTCGTCGAGCACCCCGTCCATCAACTGCCTCGCCTCTTCCTGCGTGAACGCGAGAGAGCGGTCGTCCATCTGGTCCATGCTCTGCTTGCTGCGCATGCGCGAGAAGGTGAAAGGCGGGGCGGCCCGCGCCAGCATCACGAGGTGAATGTTCTCCGGCAGCAGTTGCAATATCCGGTAGAGCAGGGGCGCGCTCCAGTCGGCCGGGAACACGTGGTGGATGTTGTCGAGCACGATGATGAGCTCGGACCGGACCTCTTCCGACAGCTCGTAAAGGAATAGATCGGCCAGCTGCTCTACGCGCGTGCCCGTGCCGGAGGCGACCATTTCCAGGGTCCCGCGCCCGAAGCCGGGCGCGACCTGCCGGAGCGCGCGCACGAGGTACTGGAAGAAGACCGCGAGGTCCGCGTCGGACGAATCTATGTCGTACCAGATGGAAGGGCGGTCGACGGCTTCGAGCATGCTCGCGGCGACCGTGGTCTTGCCCCAGCCCGGCCCCGCGCAGATGAAGGTCGCGCTCAACCCGAGGTTCGAGTGCAGGCGCTCAATCAGGTGCTCGCGCCTTACCATGTTCGTCCTGAGGTGAGGCGGGCGCAGCTTTGATTCGATAAACCTGATCATAATCCCTTAATGCCGGGGAGGGCTTACATTCTAGCAACCGGCGACCCGCCGCGCCAACGACCCGAGGGCGCGCGTCGCCCACGACGTTCGCTTATGAGACGCCTTTGTTCTCATCCCTGTCACGATCAGACCGCGATGATACATTAAACCTTCTTCCTGACGAAGGGAAGAAGAAGGCACACCCCTTGCCTTGGTGAACTACCTTCGGCCGCGTTAAGGGAACGGGCCCGGAGGGACGAGAGGAGAGATTTATGAGCGTAACAGCCCAGCTTCCGGCGCTGAAAGACACGTTGCAGGATACGTTCGGCCTTGAGCGACTCCGCCCCGGCCAGGAGCAGGTCATAAGGTCCGTGATGGAAGGCCACGACACGCTGGCCATCATGTCCACGGGGGCGGGCAAGTCCCTGTGCTACCAGCTCCCCGCGCTCCACCTCGAAGGGACGACCATAATCGTCTCGCCCCTCATCTCCCTGATGAAAGACCAGGTCGAGAAGCTCTGCGAGCTCGGCCTCGATGTCGCGCAGCTCAACAGCGCGCTTTCGGCGCAGGAGCGGAATGAGAGCCTCGACCTGATTACGGAAGAGAGGAGCGAGTTCGTCTTCGCGACCCCCGAGCGCATGGCGGACGAGCGGTTCATCGACACCCTGAGGAAGAACAAGATCGACATGTTCGTCGTCGACGAGGCCCACTGCCTGTCGGAGTGGGGCCACGACTTTCGCCCCGCCTACCTCCACCTGAAGGACGCGATCAAGGCCCTCGGGCGGCCCCCGATCCTGGCCCTGACGGCGACCGCGACGGCGGAGGTGATCGAGGACATAAAAAAACAGCTCGGCGCGCCCGACCTGCGCGTCTTCAACATGGGCCTCTACAGGCCGAACCTCTCTTACGAGATCATTCACGTCACGAAAGACTCCGAGAAGCGGCAGCACCTCGCGCGGCTGCTGAAAGAGATCGACGGGACGGGCATCATCTACGCCGCGACCATCAAGCACGTCGAAGCGGTGTCGGAGTTCCTGAAGTCCGTCGGGGTCGAGGCCGCCCCTTATCACGGGAAGCTGCCCGCCCGCGCGCGCAGGGAGACCCAGGACAGGTTCATGGCCGGGGAGCTTAAGGCAATCGTCGCGACCAACGCTTTCGGCATGGGCATAGACAAGCCCGACATCAGGTTCGTGATCCATTACAACATGCCGGGCTCGCTCGAAGCCTACTACCAGGAGTCGGGGCGCGCGGGCAGGGACGGCGATCCCGCGCGGTGCATCCTGCTCTACCAGCTCGACGACCGGCGCACGCAGATGTTCTTCCTCGGGGGGCGCTACCCCGGCAAAGACGAGATCGCGGAAGTGTACGAATCGCTCGCGCGGCTGAGGGCCGACGAGAAGGCCGTGGACCTCTCGACGCTGCGCGAGAGCGCGAGCGGAGTGCCCCCGAAGAAGGCGCGCGTGATACTCTCCGCCATGAAAGACATGGAGCTGGTGAGGGAGTTGCGGGGGGCGAAGTTCAAGCTGCTCAAGACCGGGCTGAGCGGGGAGGAGTTAGAGCGGCTCGCGGGGCAGTACGAAGAGAAGGGCGGCAAGGACCGCAGGAAGCTCGAACAGATGATGCTCTACGCCCAGAGCGGCTCTTGCCGCTGGAAGGTACTGCTCGAATACTTCGGCGATGAGAGCGGCGGGCAGGACGGGGAGCGGTGCGGCGCGTGCGACAATTGCGTAAGCCCTCCGGAAGAGCAGATACCGCCGCCCCGGCCTTCGCACAGCCTTGGCTGGCTCGACTTGTGAAGCCCCGAGGTAGCGGGTAAGGTGCCCGCTACCTCAAGGGGTACTTTACCGGCCCATAACGTTCACGAGCTCCTGCACGGCGGCGGCCGAGCGTTGAAGCGCGGCCCGCTCTTCGGTCGTGAGGTTTATCTGGATAATGTCTTCGATGCCCCGCTCGCCGAGTTTCACCGGCACGCCCACGAAGAGGCCGTTGATGCCATACTCGCCTTCGAGGTAAGCGGCGCAGGGGAGGATTTTCTTCTTGTCTTTCAGGATCGCTTCGGCCATCTCGACCGCGGCGGCCGAGGGCGCGTAATAGGCGGAGCCGGTCTTGAGCAGGCTGACGATCTCCGCGCCGCCGTTCGCCGTGCGCGTGACGATCTGGTCGATCTGGTCTTTGGGCATCAGGTCGGGGAGCGGGATTCCGGCGACGGTCGAGTACCGTGGCAGGGGGACCATCGTGTCCCCGTGGCCCCCGAGCACGAATGCCGTCACGTTCTCGACCGACACGTTGAGGGCCTCGGCGATGAACCAGCGCATGCGCGCGGAATCGAGCACGCCCGCCATGCCGACGACCCGCTCTTTCGGCAGGCCCGAGTGCTTCATCGCGACGTGGCACATGGCGTCGAGCGGGTTCGAGACGACGATCAGGATCGGGTTCGGAGAGTACTTCATGATCTGATCCGTCACGGAGCCGACGATCTCCGCGTTGGTCCTGAGCAGGTCGTCGCGGCTCATGCCCGGCTTGCGCGCCAGGCCCGAGGTTATGATCACTATGTCGGAGTCGGCCGTCTCCTTGTACCCGTTCGTGCCGACCAGCCGCGCGTCGTAGCCCTCTATGGGCGCGGTCTCGTTCAGGTCGAGGCCCTTGCCCTGCGGCATGCCCTCGACTATGTCAACCAGCACGACATCGCCGAGCTCTTTGTCGGCGAGCCTCTGCGCCGCCGTCGCGCCGACATTGCCCGCGCCGACGACGGTGATTTTCTTTCTTGCCATTATCCCTCCAAAAAATATCTGCTCGAAAAATTCATTTCTTCACGCCCTCGAACGTGCCGTTGACGGTCTCGAACCGCGCGACGTTCTCCGGGTCGGGCGTGTCCCACACCATGTAAGCCTGCCCGCGCATGGTGGTCTTGGAGTTGAACCTGCCGCGCACGAGGAGCGTGCCGCACGTGGAGCCGGGCTCGCAGGGCAGCTCGAAGGTCAGGGAGAAGTTCTTCCCGACCTGCCGCCACACGCCCTGCACCGCCGTCGTGTCCTCGGCCGTGGCGGTAAGTTTTCTGAGCGGCAGGGGGGACGGCGGCGCGTTGAAATTGCGGGCCAGTATGTTGAAAGTGCGCGTGCCGAAGTGATTGCCGGAAGGAGAGTCGGGGACCGTCACGGTGATGATCCACTCGTTCTTCCAGAGCTTCTTCGCGTCGGCGACGGGGCCGGCGAGCCCAAGGGCCAGGGCCAGGGCGGCCGCGGCCGCCACTCTCCGTGTCCAGGATCGACTGTTCGGTTGCATATTGCTTCCCCTTAATTCGGCCTTCCATTCGGCGGCTTGTATTCGGATGCTTCTATTCGGGCGCTCCAACTCAGGCGATGGCTCAGTCGCCCTCGCAGCCGCCCGTGTCGTGAAGGATGCGGATGCCGCTGGTATTGCCGCTGCCGCACTTCTCTCCGGTGAAGGTGCCGCGCACAGTGTCGAGCCCGGTGGGGGTGCTGCTGTCCGGGCTGTCCCAGAAGATGATCAGGCGCCCGCTCATGCGAGTCTCGGAATCGAGCTTCCCGCGCAGGACTATGCTCCCGCAGGTCACCCCCGCGCCGCAGGTGAATTCGAAGGTGGCGCTGAACTCCTCGCCCGAGGGGCGCCACACGCCCGGCACGCGCAGGTTCTGGACCTCGCGGGCCACGGTCGTGCGCTGGCCGTTGATGTCGCTGAAGGTGAACCGGTGGCGGTGCGGCTGCTCGAACCTGTTACCCTTGGGAGATATTTCGGGCGCAACGAAGTTTATCGCCCAGACCCCCTTGAGCAACTCCGCGGCGTCCAGGCCCTCGTCCTGCCCCTGCCCCTCATCGGCGCGCGCCTGCCCGGAAGAGAACGCGCTCGCGGAGATGAAGGCCGCGGCGGCGAGTAACACGATGAGAAGTTGACGCTTGCACATAGGCTCCCCCTGTAAATTTGACCCCAATTTTATATCACGGGCCGCGAATCGTAAAACGCTAATTGCGCCGGAGCGCCGGGCCATCCGCTTCAGTCGCCCCCGTCGGCCCCGCCGCTCAGGTACTCTATCGCCTCGTCGATGGCCTCGGGGCTCCCGAGCAGCACCAGAATGTCTTCGGGGGCGACCCTGAATTCGGGGCCGAGGTTTATCTCGGTCATCCCTTCGCGGATGGCCGCCGTGACGCTGGCCCTGGTCTTCCCGCGCAGGTTCAACTCCCCGAGGGTCTTCCCGGCGGCGAAGAACTTGGGGTCGATGAAGAGGGTTTCGGTCGAGACCGTGCCGAAGGCTTCTTCGAGGCTGTTCATCTCAGCCAAGGGCAGGGACGGCGCGCGGAACATCTGGTAGCCTTCGCGGCGAATCTCTTCGATCTCCCTCTGTATCAGGTTGCGCGACGTGCCGAACTCCCTGAGCACGCGCGAGAATATCTCTATGCTGGTCTCGAACTCTTCGGGGATGACCTGATTCGCCCCGAGCTTGTAAAGGTCGGGCAGCTCCGACATGTAGCGGGTCCGAACTATGATGTGGATGTCCGGGTTCAGCTCGCGCGCGAGGCGCACGGTGTGGCGGGCGGCAATGGGGTCCGATATGGCGAGCACGAGGACGCGCGCGTGGTCAAGGTGGACGTGGCTCAGGACCTCGGCCCGCGTCGAATCACCGTACAGGATCGGCTCGCCGTTCGCGCTGGCCGTTCGCACGGTCTCGGCGTTCAGGTCCATCACGATGTAAGGGATGCTGATCTTGCGGAGCACTTTCGACAGGTTCCTGCCGTTCAGCCCGTAGCCGACGATGACGACGTGGCCCCTGAGGTTGTGCCTGGAGGGGTCGAACCCTATCATGGTCGGTTCGAGGAGCGAGTCGGGGGCGAGCGCCGACTGCACCGCGTAGCCGATGCGCGGTGCCGCCTTGATGAGGAACGGCGTCGCGATCATGGAGATGATGGAGGCGGCGAGGAACCTCTGGTAATCCGCGTCGGAGAGCAGGCCCGGCTCCAACCCCGCCTTCGCCAGGATGAACGAGAACTCCCCGACCTGCGCGAGCCCTAGCCCCGTCATAGTCGCGATGCGGAGCGAGTGGCCGAGCATCCGCACGATGATAAGGACGACGATGGCCTTGCCGACGACGAGGGCCACGACCCACGCGAGCACCACCGGCAGGTGGGCGAGCAGGAAGCCGACCGAGAGCAGCATGCCGATGGAGATGAAGAAGAGGCTGTTGAACACGTCGCGGAACGGCAGGATGACCGCCGTGATCTGGTGGCTATACTCCGACTCCGACAGGACGAGGCCCGCGATGAACGCCCCGAGCGCGAGCGAGAGCCCGAGCTCCGACGTGAGCCAGGAGGTCCCGAGGCTGACGAGGACGACGAAGATGACGAAGACCTCGGGGCTGCGCAGCCTGACTATGTGGTAGAGCGCGCGCGGCACCAGTATCCGGGCGGTGAAGATTATCGCGGCGATGGCCCCGAACGCCGTGCCGAGCGTCAGGAGTATCTTCGCCGGGGAGGTCCCCTCCTCCCCCCCGAGCACCGGCACCAGCAGCATCATCAGGACGACGCAAAGGTCCTGAAAGAGCAGTATGCCGATGGCCGACCGCGCATGCGGCGAGTCGATCTCGCTCCTGTCCATGTAGCTCTTGAGCACGATGGCCGTGCTCGAAAGCGAGAATAGGAAGCCGAAGAATATGGCCTGATTGACGGGGCGGCCGAGCAGGAAGACGGCGGCGGTCACGACGAAGGTGGTGATCGCGACCTGCAACCCCCCGCCCAGAAAGACGAGCCGCTTCATTTCGAGGATGCGGCGGAGGGAGAACTCAAGCCCGATGGAGAAGAGCAGGAGGACGACCCCGATCTCCGCCAGGGCCTCGACCGCCGACACGTCCCTGATGAGGCCCAGCCCGTACGGGCCTATGAGCACGCCCGTGACCATGAAGCCGAGTATCACGGGCAGACGCAGGCGGTTGGAGACGAAGGCTATGGGGATGCTTGCGACGAGCAGGATCAACAGGTCCGTAAACAGCGGGAGATCGTGTGGCATCCGTTTACTTTCCCGTCTCTTCGAAGCCGCGGCCGCGGCGCGCGCGTCCGCTCACTGGCTCGCGCACCCAATCGAACATCATGCTCACACATATCGCATTCATGGTCTGATCGCCCGTCGCCGGAAATCTGTTAACAGAGTCGGTCTATGATATAGGAGCGGGCCGGGCGTTTCAATGCGGGCGGTCTGGTCCGCGCGTCATCCCCCGACGTGGACGGAGGGCCGCCGCTCCGGGTCGTACTCGGCCTGCCGCAGGACCTCGCGCGTGACCGGGGCCGTGTCCCCTTCTCCGAAGGCGATGTATTTGAGCAGGTAGGTGAGCGGGTTGCCCTCGCTCCACCCGAAATAGATGTGCGGTATCTTGCCCGTCCTGTCGCGGAGGTGGAGCAGGAGGGCCGCGATGGCGTTCGGCACGGCGGGGCTGACGGTGCGCAGGACGCGGTAGCCTTCGACGACGAAGCCTTTAACCTTCAGCTCTCCGGAAAAGTCCGAGGCGTCGCCGGGCGTGACCTCGAAGAAGATGACGGAGTCCTGCGCGGGGATGTGGTTGTCCTCGCGCTTCTCCTTCTCCTTGAGCTGGTACTCTTCGGCGTTGCCCTTGTCGCAGCGGTTGGCGATGATGCGGATCTCGCCCTTGCTCGCCTCGTCGACGAACCTCTGCGCCACCTCGTCGAGCTCGACCTTATCGACGCGGAGCTCGGTCGTGCGGTAGACCCTCGACACCAGGGACGTGAAGACGATGCCTATTATAAAGAGCAAAGCTATCTTTATCCCTTCCGGCTGCTCGACTATGTTCACGGCGGTCGTGTACAGGAAGACCAAAGAGATGAGCAGGAAGGCCCAGGCGACCCACCCCGTGCGCCACACCGAAAGCGTCACGGCGATGGCCGCTGACGTCATCAGGGCCAGCACTCCGGTCGCGTACGCGCCGCCCTGCGCGCCCACGTCGGCCTTGAAAAGCACCGTGACCAGGAAGCTGATGGCCGTAAATACCACCACGAGGGGGCGGGTCGCGCTGGCCCAGTTGGGAGCCATGCCGTAGCGCGGCAGGTAGCGCGGCACTATGTTCAAAAGGCCCGCCATGGCGGACGCCCCCGCGAACCACAGGATCAGAATCGTGCTCAAGTCGTAAGCCGTGCCGAAGAGGTTACCCAGGTACTCATGCGCGATGTAAGCCAGCGCGCGGCCGTTCGCTTTGCCCGCCTTCCCGAGGTCCGTTTCCGGGCGGAACTCTTCCGCCGGTATCAGGGTGGTCGTGATTATGCTGCTCGAAATAAGCAGGACGCTCATGATCAGGGCGGCCGTGGCGAGCAGTTTCCGCGTGTTGCGGATGCGGCCCAGAGGCCGCTGCGGTTCATCGTCCGGGTCGCCCTTAACCAGAGGCATGACGACCACGCCCGTCTCGAATCCCGATAAGCCGAGGGCGAGCTTCGGAAATACGAATAGAGCCGTGCCGATCATCAGGAAAGGGTTGGGGTGGTTGCCGATCAGAGCGTTCTTCCAGTCGATCACCCTCTGCGGATTGACGACCAGTTCATAAAAGCCCGTGGAGATGACGACGAGGTTCAGCAGTATGAAGATCCCCACGAGCAGGACCGCGATCCCTATCGCCTCTTTGAACCCCTTCAGGAAGACGACCGCGAGCGCCGCGATCAGGACCAGGGTCAACCCGATGCGGTTGTGATGGAAGAAGGCGGGCGCGTATGGGTTCTCTATTACGTGGGCCGTGGCGTCGGCCGCCGAAAGCGTGATAGTGATGATGAAGCTGGTCGCGACGAAGCCTAGCAGGGCCAGCACGAACAGCTTGCCCTTCCAGCGGGAGAGCAGGTCTTCGAGCATCGAGATCGAGCCGTCCCCGTGCGGGCTCGCGGCCGCCACCCGGTTGTACATAGGCAGAGCGCCGAACAGAGTGAGCAGCACCAGCACCAGAGTGGCGATGGGCGAGAGCGCGCCCGCCGCGAGGAAGGCTATGCCGGGCTGGTAGCCGAGCGTCGAAAAATAATCGACCCCGGTCAGGCACATCACCTTCCACCAGGGGTGCGTAGGGTGCTGTTTCTCTTTCGCGTGCGGGCCGGCCATCTCTTTAACCTGGCCTTCCAGAAACCAGCGTTTGAACCGGCCCTTCGGCCCGTGCTTTTTATTTTGATCTTCGACGATTGATTCGGCCATTCGCAACTCCGCGCACGTTTCGTGCTTCATCACAGTGGATTCGGGTCATCAAATTTTGTCTGAAAAACCTGCATAAACGAGCCCGGTCAGACGCGCGAGATGGGAAAACCTGACTCTCTGTATTGCTAAAGTCCGGCGGCGGCGGCTTAGGTGCTCGATTCTGTCCTGTTCCGGCACACTCATAACATGAATAAGCAATAATTCAAAGCCCGTGCCACAGCCTCGCGCGGCCCCAGGCGCAAAGGTATTCACGGGCTCGGGGGTTGTCCAGCCCCTTGCGCGGGTTCATCGCCAATAAAAAAAGGGGCGAGAGAATCGATTCTCTCGCCCCTTCGATTGTGGGTCAGCAGACCGCCAGCCGTTACTGCCTTATTATTCTGACATCGTCTACGCCGGCCTCGACGAGGCTGGCGGTCGAGGCGTCGGCGGCCTCGATGATGATGTTTATAGTCTGACCGGCGAATGAGTTCAGGCTCACGCTGGTCGAAGACCACGCGCCGTTCACGTTCGTCGCCGCCCCGAGCCTCTGGAACACCGTCGTGTTCGTGGCCCCGCTGACGACCCTGACTCGTAAGAAGTCGGCGCTCGTGGCGTTGCTGCCATGGGCCAGGTAGAAGCTGAACGACAGGCTGAGGTTGCCCGTCGAGGGCAGGGTTATCGCCGGCGAGCGGACCGACGTGAGTCCTCCGTCAACGTCGAAGTCTCCGGCCGCCGCGCCCGCGAGCCGGCCCGTCACGAGGTCGTTGATCCCGCTCACGGTCGTGCCGAGCTGCTTGATGCCGCTGGAGTTCGTATCCTGCGGGTCTCCGCGCTCCCACACGCCCGTCGTCGCCGTGTCCGTGCCGCTCGGGTTCGTGACCCAGCCGAGGCTCGTCTCGAACGTGTCCAGGAAGACGACGGTGCCGCCCGCGCAATCGGTCGGGACATCGCTCGCGGCGACGTGCGTGGTCCCGTTGTTGCCGACCGCCGACACGCCCATGCCGTGCCGCGCGAAGACCGTCCAGATGGTGCACCTGTTCGCGCCGCCGTTGACGGCCTGGTCAGCTTGCAGTATCCCATCGCGCGCGTTCAGGAACGAGGGGCTGCAAGGCGTGAACTTCATGCCTTCCAGTACGAGGCGGTCGGTGACGGCGGCGCCCAGAGTGGTCCGGAGGTCCCAGAGCGTTGCGGCCCAGACCTCTCCGTCGCGATGCACCTGGAACCCCCCGGCCCCGATATCGGCGTAGGAATCGTGGACGGGGTTCGCCGGCACCGTGTAGGCCGCGCGCCTGATGCCGGCGACGGTGTTGCCGGTCGCGTAGTCGCCCACGCGGCCATCGTTGTAGAAAGTGATGGCCCAGTAGTCGGACCAGCCTTCTCCCATCGCCCCGGCCTGCGTGCCGCCGACGCAGCCCGTGCTCCCGCCGCCCACCAGACGGTTGGACACGCCGTGACCGTACTCGTGCATCACGACATCTCCGTCCTGCGAGCTGTCGCGGTCGTCGGCGAGGCTCGTGGTCCCCTGCGTGAAGAGGTACTGCTGCATGCGGGGGCGCTGCCCTTCGCTCGGAGTGGCGAAGTTGGCGTTGTTGGTGCCCGACCCGTCCTGAGCTTCGGCCCTGACCGAATCGTTACCCACGCCTCCGCGCCCGAAGTTGTTGGTCTGGAAATTCCTCGCCGTCTCGGTGAACCCGAGCCGGTAGTGGAAATCGTGCGCGATGTTGCAGAAGTAGAAGAGATTGGTGACCACGGCCGGCCTCTGCGTGCGCGGGTCCACTCCGGTCACGAATGGGAAGGTGAAGTCCTGGTTGGCGGCAATCGCATGCCCGTTCGACAGGCCCGTCGTGTTATTCGGGTCCGGGGAGTTGTTGGCGTCGGTGTCGAGATACGCCTCGACGTTGTTGCCGGTCGTCACGGTCGAAGTGCCCATCCACCCGGCCGCCGTGTTGATGATGGTGTCGCCCACGAACGATTCGAGCGTGCGCCCGCTGAACGAGGGGTGCTGCGTGTAGACCGTCCCCTGCGCCGCGTGCGCGTAGAGGTTGTAGCGGTACAGGAGCGCCCCGGTGTTCGCGTCCACACAGATCGCGTACCACTCGCTCGGGCCGGCGTCGACGAACATCTGCCACACGAGCACGCCCCTGTCGCCCACGCGCATGACGCGCAGCTCGGACATGGTGTCCTCGTGATTCGGGCCGAGCGGGTTGCGGTAGGTCGCGCGGCCGCCCCGCTCGACGCGGGCGTCGACCACCTCGAAGGAGTCGGAGACCTCGCGGCCCGCGTAGTTGAAAGCTCTCACCATGGCGGCTTCTTCCGTCAGCTCAGGGGTCGTGTTCACCCTGCCGTTCGGTATGACCATGCCCTCCATGACGCTGAGCACTTCGCCGCTGGTGTTGACGGCGACCTGGACCTGGCCCTGGAACAGAGGGATGCCGTCAATCGTCTGGTTGTAGCTGAGGAAGGTGGTCGACCCGTCGGGGTCCACGTTCTCCAGCTTCATGCGGCGGACGTCGCGGCGCGTAAGCCCGAACATCTCCGTGTGCGCGGCTAGGAACCCGCGGGCGACCTTGTCGGGGGACCCGGCCGCCGGCCTGGAGAGCGGACCCGTCCCGCTGAAGAGGAGTTTCGGCACCCCCGCTTCGTTCATCTCGTACCGCAGGTCGTCCCGCCGCTCCGGCGCGAGGGTGGAGCGGAAGTTCTCAATCGATTCGACGCGCGCTTGCAGGGCGGGGTTTTCGTCCTGCGATTTCAAGGCGGAAAGCTCCCGGATCTCCGCCAACTCCTGCCGTATGTCGTAGTCGGGAAGGCCCAGCACCGTAGACTGCCACGGACTCTGATCGGACGAGGCGGCGTCGGCGGCCTTACCGAGGTCGGCGCTCGCCGTGTTGAGCTGAATGACCGAGGGTGTGATCAAAGCAATCATGATCAATAAGAACCATGTCTTTCTCATGTGGTTTCTCTCCTTTTAATCTGAAGTGGCGGAACTTATACGAGATCGCCCCTGCTTGCCCTCCCCGACAATCAGCCTTGTTCCCTGGTCTTTCTTTTTATGCTGCGCTCGCTGCGGAGGGTCGTGGGGCTCGAACTGACACCCGTCCTGAATATCCCCTTGAACGAGTGCCCGACGGACAATACGCCCACAGGCTACTGCATCTCCTTATGTGTCTTTTACTCGGTGAGGAGTGATAATGCGGTGCGTTGTGGCTCCACCTTAACAACGCGCCGTGATCTATATCACAAGCAGTGCGTATGGCTCAAGTATTTTTTTATCCGGCGGAGAGGAGGGGCGCCGGGCGGCGCCCCGCAGACGGGTCTTGATTGAATGTCAGGGGAGGGCGGAGAGCTTGCGCGGGGCCAGCACCGTGAAGAGCCCGCGGATGCGGCCATCGCGGTCCACGTCGAAGTGCAGGGTGAAGCGTGACGCGAAGCCTGCCTGCGCCAGCCCCGTCTCGACCACGAGCGCGGGCAGCCCGTTGAGGGTTCGGAAGGAGATTCGCGACCTCCCTTCGCCTTTCTTCGCGAGGCCCTTGATCAGCCGCATGACCTTGCCGCGCCCGCGCACCGGCCGCATGGCCGCGGCCACTTCGCCGCCCCCGTCGGAGAGGCTGACCACGTCTTCGGCCAGCAGCCTTTCGAGCGCCTCCGAGTCGCCCGTCCTGAGGCAATAGAGGAACTGGTCGATGGCCCTCCGGGTCCCCGCCCCCGCGCTGGCGACGGGCGCGATCCGCGCGCCCTCGTAATCCCGCATGCGACGGCGCGCGCGGTGGAGCATAACCTTAACGCTCGCTTCGCTGACGCCGAGGGCCTCGGCCGTCTCCTGGGTCGAGTAGTCGAACACGTCGCGCAGTATCAGCACGGCCCTCTGCGACGGCGTGAGCGCTTCGAGCGCGAGCAGGAAGGCGAACGACACGCTCTCGACCATGTCGTAACGCGTGGCCGGGGAGTCGGACGAGGGCGCGGGCGGCTCGTAAGAGGCGAGGCTCTCTTCGCCCGTCGAGACCGGGGACGGGAGCCACTCGCCCGCGTACCCCCTCACCTTCCGCCTCCGCAGGTGGTCGCGGCTCAGGTTCATCGCCACCCGCACGAGCCACGGGCGCAGGGGCTCGTCCAGCCGGCGCGGAGGTTTCTCAAGGGCGCGGACGAAGGTCTCCTGCACGAGGTCCTCCGCGTCCGAGGCGTTTCCGGTCATCCGGTAGCAGAGCCCCCACAGCAGCCTCCGGTCGTCTTCGTATGCTTTCGCTGATACGCTCATCTCACTCTCGACCCATCAACATTCATACCCGGCTCGCGAAAGAAGTCGCGGAAGAGATGAGCCGGTCTCCTGAAATCTCATGACCCGAGATCGCGGTCGCCGCCTGCTTCGCGCTCGCGAGGCTGGCGTCGGCGAGCATCCCTTCGGGGCCGACCCAATCCCCCGCGACGAAGAGTCCCGGCACGTCTCGCACGGGCGACTCGGGCCTCCCCTTCAAGCCCCCGAGCGCGGCGGACGGCAGGGCATGCGCCACGATCATATCAGGCAGGAACCTCCGGTACACGACCGCGTCCCTCCACCCCGGCTGCACCTGATCGAGCATGCCTTCAAGCTTGCGCTCGATCTGTTCGGCCGGCTCCCGGTCATTCGTCGGCCTGTACTTCGCGAGGTGAATCATCGCCCCCCCCTCGGGCGCGAGCTTCGCGGACGCCGAATGCACCGACAGGTAGAAGGGCTCGTCGATGCCGAGCGCGAAGGTGGCCTTCGGGCGCGGCAGGTGGCGGAGCGCAACGTCGAGGCAGGCGGCTTTGATCGGCACAAGCTCGTCGGCCCACCTCCGGAGAGATGTCTGGTGAGAGTTCTCAACGAGCGAGGCGGCGACCCCGGGGCTCGCGGCGACGACTACCGCCGGGGCCTGATAAGTCCGCCCATCCGGCAGGCGCACGGACCTGACTTCTCCCGACAAGCCGCGCTCGATTGCCTCGACCTTGGTCCCGGCCTCGATAGTCACGCCCTCGGCCCTCGCGGTCTCGCGGAGGCCATCGATGAGGCTCTGCCACCCTCCGTCGAGGTACATGACTCCGCTCGCGAAGGCCCTCTTCATCTGCTCGATGGCGGCCCCCGCGCTCATGCGCTCGGGGTCGTTGGCGTAAGAGGTCACGCGGAAGAGGGCGAGCAGAAAATCTCTAACGCCCTCGTGCGCCAGGTTGCCGTCCAGCCACTCGCGCACGCTGGTGTTCATCACGGGCTCGCCGTCGAGCTTGCCGAGCGACGCGAGCAGCCGCGCCGCTTCGATCTTTTCGGCGAGGCCGAACATGCCCGTGGAGAGCATCGAAGTGAATCCCGCGGGGAACGTATGCTTCACGCCCTTGTTGATGGCGAAGGCCCCCGAGACCGGAGGCGTCGAGCCCCTCGGCTCGACCCCGAGTTCTTTCAGGAGGGCCATCGCTTCGCCCCCCCTGTAGAGAGCGTGCGGGCCGAGGTTCAGGAGAAAGCCCTCGCGGGCGCTGGTCCGCGCGCGGCCTCCCAGCTCGTGCGCCTGCTCGAAGAGGCGCACCCTTTTCCCCTGTCTGGTCAATAAAATCGCCGTGGCGAGGCCGGCCAGACCGCCCCCCACGATAATCGCGTCGTCCTGAGGCAGAAATGATTGCATAACTATCGGCTCCTTTCACGCATTGATCCCGGCATTCAGCCGGTTCTGACTACAACACGTTTAAGCAGCCGGAAAGGTTACATCAGGGGTCAGGAGCCAGGGGCCAGGAAGGAGGACGGGCGCGCATGATTTGACTTTTTGAGGCTCTCTTTCTTACCCCGGCCCCCGGCCTCCGGTCCCCGACCACTTCTCGATCAATTTCCTGTATTCCGGGTCCTGGCGAATTGCGTCGAGCCTCTCGTCGCTCTCTATTCTCGCGATGTCTTTGAAGCCTTTATCGAGGCTCTTCTTCAACGTCTCGATGGCCTTCTTCCTGTCGCCTTTGAGCGAGTAGGCGCAGGCGAGTTCGTAAAACACGTAAGGATAAGGGGTGATCTCGGAAGCGACTTCGAGATTCACCACCATCAGCTCCGGCTGGTTCCGGTAGAGGTAGAGGGCCGATTCATAAAGCTCCGCGTTCACCTGATGCAGGGTGCGGCGCGCGAGCCTCCGGTCCCCCGTGTCTTCCGGTACTTTGGACCTCTTCTGCAAATCCGACGCGATCCTCCTCAGCTCAAGGACGGCGTCCCCGCGCTCCTCGGGGCTCAGAAACCTGCTCCCGATGGCCTTGATATCTTCCGAGTATTTGAGCTGTTTTCTGATCTGCTCTTTCTCGTCCTTCGCGCCCTGTTTAACTTCTTTCGAGTCCTTCAGCCGCGCGGCCTTCAGTTCGACCGCGCTCACGTCGATCAGCCCCTTGAAGTCTTCGGCAATCGCCGCGTAAGCGCGGTATGAATCGTAGGGCCTCCCGGCTTCTTCGAAGCCGCGCGCCTTCGCGTCCCTCTTCGCGAACAAGTCGGCGATCAGCTTCGAATCCTTTTCGCGCCTGCCCGACTTCATGGCCTGGACTTCCATCCACTCTATGGCTTCCGTGCAGGCGTCGCTCGGAGCCCACTGGTGCGGGCCCTCGAACGTCTCCACGCGGTGCGGGATGCCGAGCCCGTCGAGCGTCTCGTCGAGTCTTCTCATCTCGGGAAAGTTGAAATCGTCGATGCCGAGCACCCCGTAAACGGCGAAGGACGTGGAGGCGGAGGGCGGGATGTCCGGCGGGAAGCCCGCCCCGCAGGCGATGACTCCGGCCACGCAGGACTTGCACATCAGGCCCGCGCGCATGGCCACGCGCGCGCCCCCCGAATGGCCCGCCGTGTAGATGCGCCTCTTGTCAATCGCGAACCGCGCCTGCGTGTCGTCCCACATGGCCGCGATGAGGGTGACGACCGGCTGGCTCGGGCCGTTGCGCGAATCGTTCGAGCCCGCGACTATGTAGCCGTATTTTTCGGCCGCGTCTTTGAACCGCTCCACCGGCCGGGAGCCGCGCGCCGCCGGGTCGAAGCAGTAGAGCACGGGCCACCTTCTTTCCGGCGTGTAATTCGACGGCAGGTAGAGCGTGTAGCTCAGCTTCGGGTCGGACTTGCAGGGGACCTTTTCAATGACGCGGCCCCTGGGGAAATCTTCCGCCTGCCCGCCGCGCGCCGCAACGCCCGCTAATAGAATGATGAAGACCGCACAGATGCTTTTCATAATCGTACCCTCGCTCAGGCATGAACGATTATAAAAGCCGGGGGTGCAATGAAAAATGAAAGATTTGAATAAATGATCGAACGAGGCGGGCGTTGCGGGAGCGGCCCCCGCAATCGGCCCTTCTACATGTTCTCGATGATGGCGGAGGCGAACTCGCTCGTCCTGAGCTTGGTCGCGCCCTCCATCTGTCGGTGCAGGTCGTAGGTCACGCGCTTCTGCCCGACGGTCTTCGTGAGCGCGTCTACGATGCTCTGGGACACCTCGCGCCAGCCCATGTGCTCGAACATCATGACGCCCGACAGGATCACCGAAGATGGGTTGATGACGTCCTTGTCGGCGTACTTGGGCGCGGTGCCGTGCGTGGCCTCGAAGACCGCCGCCCCGTCCCCGATATTGGCTCCCGGAGCCATTCCCAGGCCGCCCACCTGGGCCGCCGCCGCGTCGGATATGTAATCGCCGTTCAGGTTCGGCGTGGCGACGACGGAGTACTCGTCGGGCCGGATGAGGATCTGCTGGAACATCGAGTCGGCGATCCGGTCCTTCACGAGCAGCTTCCTCTTCCACTCGCCATTGCCGTGCGACTCCCCGATGGTGCCGAGCGTCCGCCGTATCTCTTCGACCAGGGCCTCGCGCTGCGTAGGCGACATCTGGTCGAAGCCCGGCTCGATGGCGCGCGCGTTCTCTTCCTCGGTGATCGAGGGGTTCTTCTCGCGGTTGTCGAGGATCCATGTCTCGCGCTCGGTCACTACGTCGCCCCTGAACTCTTCGCGCGCGAGCTCGTAGCCCCAGTCGCGGAAGGCGCCCTCGGTGACCTTCATGATGTTCCCCTTGTGGACGAGCGTGACCGAAGGGCGGTTGAAATCGAGCGCGTAGCGGATCGCGCGCCTGACGAGCCGCTTGGTCCCCGTGGGCGAGATGGGCTTGATGCCTATGCCGCTGTCCGTGCGGACCCTGTAGCCGAACTTGTCGTTGAGCAGGGAGAGCAGTTCCAGAGCGCGCTCGCTGCCGGAGACGAATTCTACGCCCGCGTAAACGTCCTCGGTGTTTTCGCGGAAGATGACCACGTCGACGTTCTCCGGGTGCCTGACCGGCGACGGCACCCCGTTGAAGTAGCGGACCGGCCGCACGCAGGCGTATAGGTCGAGCACCTGCCGGAGCGTGACGTTGAGGCTGCGGATGCCCCCGCCGACGGGGGTGGTGAGCGGGCCTTTGATCGCGACCACGTATTCGGCTATAGCCTTTACGGAATCGTCCGTCAGCCATTCGCCGAATTTATTGAAGGCCTTCTCCCCGGCGAATATCTCGTACCAGACCACGCGGCGGCTCCCCCTGTAAGCTTTCTCGACCGCCGCGTCGAAGACCCTCCGCGAGGCGGCCCAGATGTCGCGCCCGGTGCCGTCGCCCTCTATGAAGGGGATGACGGGCCTGTCGGGGACGACCAGCTTCGCTCCATCCACGGTTATCTTTTGACCCTCGGATGGAACTTCTATACCATTGAACGTCGCCATGCGGTTCGGACCTCCTGTATGGTGCGAGAGATGGTGGCTGCGCGAGTGGCGACTTTATCAGCGGCGCGCGCGCGGTGTCAAGATGAGGGTGCCAAGCGCGCGCGTTTGATCTAAAATAGCCTTTCGCCCGTGCCCGCCGCATTCAGGGCGGGCCGGTTTAAGCTAACGACTCGACCGCTGTTCTTATTTAATTATGGCCGAAAAGAAGATGAAGGTAGCTACCGGCGACGATTCGACGGACGAGATTCGCCGCCGCCTGAAGGAGTCCGAAGCGTCGAACCTGACCGCCGACAGGCCCGAGCCGAATGCGTGGGAGCGCGTCAAGCTCGCGCGCCATTCCGACCGCCCGTACACGCTCGATTATATCGACCTGATCTTCACGGACTTCGTGGAGCTGCACGGCGACCGCCGCTTCGGGGACGACCCGGCGATCATCGCGGGCCTCGCCAGGTTCCAGGGCGTGCCCTGCGTGGTCATAGGCCACCAGAAGGGCCGCACCACGAAGCAGAGGCAGCAGCGCAATTTCGGCATGCCGAAACCGGAAGGCTACCGCAAAGCGCTCCGCGCGATGAAGCTGGCCGAGAAGTTCCGCCGCCCCGTCTTCACCTTCATCGACACCCCCGGAGCCTATCCGGGCATCGACGCCGAGGAGCGCGGGCAGGCCGAGGCCATCGCCTTCAACCTCCGCGAGATGGCCAAGCTGCGCGTGCCGATCATAGTCACGGTCACGGGCGAAGGCGGCTCGGGCGGCGCGCTCGCCATCGGCGTGGGGGACAGGATACTGATGCTTGAGAACGCCGTCTACTCGGTCATCACGCCCGAAGGCTGCGCCTCGATACTCTGGCGCGACTCGACCTACGCGGAGCAGGCCGCGCGCGCCTTGCGGATGACCGCGCCCGACCTGCTACAGTTCGGCCTGATAGACGAGATAGTTCCCGAGCCGAGGGGGGGGGCGCACGCGGACCACCAGAAGATGGGCGACCTGCTGAGCGCGCACCTCGCCTCGGCCCTCGCCTCGGTCTCCGACCTCCCGGACTCCGAGCGGATCTCGCTTCGCTACGACAAGTTCCGGGTCATGGGCGATTACACCGGCGGGGGCCAGTAGGGATCAACCAGTAGCGATTAAATGGAGAGAATCTCCAATCAACGAGGAGAGGGATGATTAACAGGATCAGAACCGCATTCGTAATGGCTATCATATCCGGCCTCGGGGCAAGCGCCTCGGCGCAGGACGGGCGCGTGCTGCTCAAGCTCAACGACAAGGCCGGGCAGGAGACCCGGTACGTCATAACCGCGGCCGTCGATACTTCGGTCACTCCCCAAGGCCCCGACGGGCTGAGCAACAAAGTCCGCAAAGAGCTGTCCGCCACGGTCCTCGTCCGCACGGTCGAAGCCCGCGCCGCCGGGCAGATCAATCAGGAAGCCGTCATTGAAGCAATCTCGGCGCGCACGCTGGTGAACGGGGTCGAGGTGCCCACCCTCGCTGGCAAGCTCGCGGGGAAACAGGTCGATCTGACGCTCGACGAATTCGGGGAGGTGCTCAAGGTCTCGATGCCCGAGGAGGCCGCGCGCGTCGGGCTGGCCGAGATACTGCTGTCGCTCGGCGGCTGGCTCCCGAAAGGCGAAGTCGGCGTCGGGCAGGACTGGAAGCCCGGCCCCCGCGGCTTCTTTTATTCGCAGAGCCTCGCCGACATCTCGAAGAGCCCATCTGTCCTCTATAAACTGTCGTCCCTCGGCGACACCGCTTCAATCGAAGGCGCGATCACCCTGGACCAGAGCGGCGCGTCGATACTCACGACCGACGCGGGGCCACTCAACGTCAACGTCATCGCTAAAGGCGAGGGCTCGACGCGCTTCGTCTACGATGTCGCGTCGAGCCGCATCACCGAAGCCATGACCGAGACGCGGCTCGAAGGCCGTTTGGCGAACGTATCGCCCGGCCCCCCCGGAGTGTCGCGCTCGCGCGGGGGCTCGGTCGTGGAGACGTCGAAAGTCTCGGTCAAGCTGGCTCAGTAACCGGAGCGCGCGAAAGCGAATAAAGGAGCCGCCGCTCTGCGACCGGACCCACCGGCCCGCCGCAGGCCGGCGGCTCGTGATTTCCTATGGACCTCGACTGCTTCATATTCGACTTCGACGGCACGCTCGCCCACTCCGAGCGCGCCTACCGCGAAGCCTTCGGGCATTCGATCAGGCTGCACACGGGCCTCGAGATCGACGACTCCGAATTCCGCGACTTCTGGAACATGACCCCTCAGGAAGTGCTCCGCAGGTACTCCGAAGAGATGCTGGAAGAGATGCTGGTCAGCTTCGAGGAGTTCTACTACGCCAACCATCACCACCACCTGATCGCCTACGACGGGATCTTCGAGCTGCTCGAACACCTCAACGAGCGCCGGGCGCGCACGGCCATCGTCTCCCTGAAACCGCGCAGGGCCGGGGAGATCGAGCTGGACATCACGGGACTGCGCCCGCTCTTCCACTCGGCCGTCTGGGGGGACGACGTGCCACACCCGAAGCCCGCGCCAGACGGGGTGCTCCGCGCGATGAGCGACCTGGGCGCGGACCCGCGAAACACTCTCGTGATCGGCGACAGCCCCGCCGACATTTTGATGGGCCACCGGGCCGGGACCTACACCGCCGCCGCGATGTGGGGCGGGGCCAGCCGCGAGAGGCTCATGGCCGAATCCCCTCATCTTGCGCTTGACTTACCCGTGGATTTAGTTAAAGTGCTCGCACAACATAAAAAAACAGGGGACGGTTGAGGTTAGTCACCGAAGCGGGGGCCGAGCACCTCCGCCGCGCCGACAGTTGCTGATTTAACAGAATGGAAGAAGCAATAAGGAGTGGTCCATGAATGCAAAGGTGTCAGTCGCCGACGCACGTCATAGCGAGGTAGTCTCCCTCAATCCCGCAACGCTCGAAGAGCTCGGGCGCTTCCGCCTCGGCACAGGTCCGGACGTGGAGGCGGCGGTGGCCCGCGCCCGCGCGGCCCAGCCCGCGTGGGCCGCGCTCTCGTTCCGGAACCGCGCGCGGTACGTTTTGAAGCTGCGGCGGATGCTTTACGAGAGGCAGAACGAGATCATCAACATAATCTCCGACGAGACGGGCAAGCCGAAGTTCGAGGCGCTCACGACCGAAGTGTTCATGGTGATGGACCTGATGAGCCACTACGCCGCGAAGTCGGAGCGGATACTGCGCGACGAGAGGTTCACCCTCGCCGTCTTCCGCAACAAGCGCTCGATGATAACCTACGAGCCGCTCGGGGTGGTCGGGGTCATAAGCCCCTGGAACTTCCCCTTCTCGATCCCCGTGGGGGAGGTGGTCATGGCGGTGATGGCGGGCAACGCGGTCGTGCTCAAGCCGTCGGAGTTCACGCCCCTGGTCGGGGACGCGATCAGGAGGCTGTTCGCCGCCGCCGGGTTCCCGGAGGGGGTGCTCGAAGTCGTGCAGGGCGACGGGACGACGGGCGCGGCCTTGGTCGAATCCTCCGTGGACAAGGTATTCTTCACGGGCTCGATCCGCACCGGGAAGAAGATCGCCGAAAGCGCCGCGAAGCGGCTGAAGCCCGTGGTCCTTGAGCTCGGGGGGAAGGACCCGATGATCGTCTGCGAGGACGCCCTGTTCGAGCGCACGGTGAAGGGCGCGGTCTGGGGCGCGTTCGTCAACTGCGGGCAGGTCTGCGCGTCGGTCGAGAGGCTCTACGTGATGGAGCCCATCGCGGAGAAGTTCATATCGGCCGTGGTCGAAGAGGTGAAGAAGCTGCGGCTCGGCCCGCCCACGTCGGATTGCTCGGTGGACGTTGGGCCGCTCGCCAACGAGAACCAGTTGAACGTCGTGAGCGAGCAGGTCGCGGACGCGGTGGCGAAGGGCGCGCGGGTGCTCGTCGGCGCGCGCCGCCGCGAGGACCTGGGCGGGTATTTCTTCGAGCCCACGGTGCTAGTGGACGTGAACAGCTCGATGAGCGTGATGACGGAAGAGACCTTCGGGCCGGTGCTGCCGATCATGGTGGTCAAGGACGAGGCGGAAGCGATACGCGAAGCCAACAGCACGCGCTACGGCCTGCTCGCTTCAGTCTGGACCGGAGATAACGAGCGCGGGAGGCGCATCGCTAGAAAGATCGAAGCGGGCACCGTCATCATAAACGACGCGCTCTACACCCATGGGGCCGCGCGGACCCCGTGGTTCGGCGTGAAAGAGAGCGGCACGGGAGTGACGCACGGCAGCGCCGGCCTTTTCGAGTTCGTCAAAATGAAGCACATCAACTGGGACATGCTGCCTCTGAAAAGCGACTGGTGGTGGTACCCGTACACCGAAAAATGGCAGAACCGCTTCAGGACACTCGCGAAAGTGCTCTACCGATGGGGCCTGAGAAAGATAGCGTGAGCCGGGGCGAGCCGGCGGTCGGGGGACAGACTCCGCGCGCCCGCGAAGCCTTCGAAGTTCTCCCCGCATGCCCCTTCTCTCATCGCCGATTCGAGTTATTCGGAAAGCCCTCCACGGCCTTGTCCTGCGCGGAGGCCCGGCCTCCGCCGTGGTCGCCTTCTCTGACCACGCCCGTCTCGTCGGTATAAAAAGAGAGCCTGCCGGTCTTGCCATACTCTATCGGCGTCGCCGTGGCATGGTACTTTCCTCCCCCGACCACGAGCTCGAACCGGTACCCTGAACTTTCTGAACTCGCCTCTATATCCGGCCCTACTTTCTTAAGCTCCTCCGGCGTCGCGTAGCGCCCGTGCTCCATGTAATGCATCTCCTGAAATGCATTCACCATTGACAGCATGCTCTTCGCGTTCATCTCGTTTCTCGGCACGATAGACTGATTCGCCGAGACGAGCATGGAAGCGATTAAGGTGACGATCAGGTTTTTCGGCAAGCGAATCTCATGCTGAGCGCCGAGCACTTCCATGGACGCCGCGTAAGAGATCGGCTCGGGCGCGAAGTTGAGCTGGGCGAAAAAGTCTTTCGTGCGGTCATCCCCTTTGGCGGCCGCCTTCCTCGCGTCGTCGAGCACGCCTTTCATGATCGAGCTTGAAACGTGAAGCTGGTTCAGCAGGTGGCGCGGCTGCCACCGCGCGTAGTCGCGGAACTCTTTGCTGGCCCCGAGCGTTTCGCCGCGCGAGCGAGCGTCGAGCGCACGGCGAACGTCCCTCACGTCCTGCGCGGCTATCAGGAAATCATCCACCAGCGCGAACGACGCGCTCGCGTAACGATTGATCTCGATCTCGCCCCGCTTCTCAATCGCGACCTTCTCTCCGGGTTTAATGATATCGAACAGTTCGAGCACGGCCGGGATGTGCGGCCGCAAGAGCGGCTTATTTTGAATCGATATAACTAACATAGGCCCGATCTGCGCGGTCGCCTGCTCGGGCGCGGCGGGCGCGCCCTGGCCGGAGAAAGCGCGCGCGGGCAAGGCCAGGGCCACTTCGTTGCCGACAGCCGGGAGCAACTCTTCTCTTATCTTAACGCGGCGCTTCTTTTCAAAGGCGGCGACCCGCGCTTCAAAGGTGTTGCTCACTTCCGGCTGTCTCCTCCGGCCCCTCGCTCCGGACGCCGTTTTAGGGCCACCCTGAGAGGGGCTCACATTGCCGAGAGCCGGATAAAACTCGCCGAAAATTCGCGGAATGTCCAGAGAGCCGCTCACGAATATCTCCGCGTCCGACGGCATATAATTGGCCGCCGCGAGCGAGATGGGCGGGCCGGAGACGAGGAACGGCAGGAAAGGAATTGCGGCGACCTGCGCGCCCGGAGAACTTAGGAAGAGGGCGCGAACGGCAAAAGTATCTCCTTCGAACGCGAGCCCGAGCCCTATCGACTCGTAGGATTCGACCTGCTGGCTCGACATTCCGCTGAAGATCGTGTTCATCATCATGTCGAAGATCTGCATGCCGTTCGAAGGGCCCGAGTCGGCCGGCGGCGGGGGCGGAGTCGGCAGGTCCGGTGGCAGCGATTGCCTGACGATCAAGGCCGCCTCTTCCTCTATCTTTTTGTGATCGGCAGGAGCCGTAGCATGAGGCTCGCCTTTCGTCGCGGGCGCGGCGGCAGGCGTCGCAGCAGCTTTCGCGGGCTCCTGTTTCTTCTCGGCCCCATCTTTCTTTTCAGACTCTTCTTTCTTCTCCGGCTTCTCCTCTTCAGGAGTCGGAGGGGCGGGCGCTTCTTCCTCCACGACGAACTCGCCGGTTATCAGGGGAGTTCCCGGAGAGGCCTGCGCCGGGATGCGGGGGCGGCCCAGGTCCGGCGTCACTTCTGTTGCTTCCGCCTTCGTGACTTCTTCATACGCCCGCTTCGATGCCCGCGCGTACTGGGCGCTGTCATAATAGACGAACAGGTCTTCCGAAGCAAAATGAGCGCGCGCGTCCCGAAAGTACTGGTCGTCGGAGAGAAGCTTTTGACCCTCCGGCCTGAGTTGCTTGAGGGTGAAGGGCATATTCGAGAAGGCCACGACCCGGCCCATTCTCTTGATGAAGAAAGGCGCGGGCCCGGACTGTTGCGCGTCGGCAGTGTCAGAGCCTTTGCCTGAGCCCGCCGGAGCAGGCGACGGCACGGGCATAAGCAGAGATGTCAAGAACTCTTTGAAATCAGGCTCGAACTCCCTGGCGACTTCCGAAGAAGAGAGTTCGATAGCTATGAACGCCGGAGGAATATCCCGGCGGGTGGGCATGGTGGCCAGGACCATGCGGGACTGCGACAGCTCCTTCGCATGCGCCGAGGCGAACATTATGGTCCGGGACAACTCCTTCGGCACTTCGCCCATCAGCGGCAGCAGAGTCTCGAATACGCTTCTGAAACCGCCCGACATGATCTGCTGCCCCACGTTTCGCACTTCGCCGTAAAGGGCGTAGCTCTCGGCCGGGAGCAGGCTGTCCAAAGTCGCCGACTCTTCTTCGGGATCACCCTGTTGCGCGACGGAGCCCCGAGCATGCTCCGGGACCCGAGGGGCTGCTATCACCTGATAGGGTATGAGGACGGGCGCTATCAGTATGAAGAGAATGGCCAGCGAAAGGCCCTCCCTCACGCGGTGCGATGATTTCATGCTCATATTACCTCTACGACTCAGGGTTCAGGTGCTCACCCGCTTGTTCCGACAGAGAGTTTAGACATATTCCCGGCGCGGTTCTTATCTGAAACGCGGTCCCGATCAGGTAAGGCCAGCAGCGACGGGCTCCGGTAAGGGACGGTTAATCAGTTCCGCTATCGCGCGCATAATAACACAACCCGCCTGTTGTAAAAAGTAATTACATAATGGCCGCCCGCCTTTCCAGAGGGCCCGAGGCTGACAGTTCGCGCGACGACTTTGATGTTCCCGCGCGAAAAGCGTTGCCCGTTCGCGGGCGCGGAAAATTGAGGGCCGGGCGATTCTCTACCCTTGCCTGCTCTTGCTTTTTCAAAAAATCCGCGGCTCCGCAATCTTTTTATGGCTGCCCTGCCCGCCATCTCGCCCTTCGCGCGACCCCTGAAGGCGTCTCTTTTTCGCCCCTGAAACAGGATTCCCGCCCCAAACCCATCATGGGGTAACGTTCGTCGCACTAGTACCGGCTCATGCCCAATATATTGGTATTCCAGCTTACTGTATTGAAAACCGAAGTTTACGGGCGGGTCGCGGTGATACTTTTCTTTGCTTTTAGAGAGACGACGGTATTATTGGAACTAATAGTTATGGTATTGTCCCGTCAACTCGGCAACCATGAGGGAATTTGGATTGTGGCTGTCAAATAACCTCCTCTTCTTCTCTGGTTGAGGGACACAACCATTGAAGGGACGCAGAAAACGGAAGGGAAACTCGCCCGAGTGCCTCTTCCGTTATTTTTTTGCCCGCGTCTTCCTGTTTACCCAACCGCGGAGGTCAGGATAACCGCCCAATATTGATCCAGGCTCATCTTGATAACTCGACGCGGCATCGCCTATACTCTCTTGTCTGCAACTCAGTAAATAGGGAGGGTTGGCAGAATGGCTATTGCACCGGTCTTGAAAACCGGCGTCCGAAAGGATTTGGGGGTTCGAATCCCTCACCCTCCGTTGAGATTTAAGAGCCCACGATCATATTCTCGGTGATGATTCGGACACATATAAACGAGATTCTCAGGCGCGTTGATTTCTCTCAACTTAGCTTGTGTCGGGAAAGAGGCCACGGGCTTAATGTGACAAACATCGACAAACTTGTCATACCCGCAGATGGCACAGACTTTAGGTCGATTAACCATAGCTCGTAGCACATGCCTACCGAGGATTACGCGACTCACCTCCTTCCTAGTCAAATCACCTAACCTGCGTGGCCTGGAGCGGGCTGGTCGGCACGCGGTACAGGTTTTGATTCGGTGGTTGTGAGGAGAGAATCCCTGAAGGCACGTTATACAGATTTTTCTCGCCAATCTCTTCTTAGGAAAAAGACGGTTATTGAAGGAGGCCGCGCAGGAGCTATTACAGAATTTTTTCTGACGTACATTAAAAAGGCGTTGCCCCGGTTGAGGAAGAATCGGCTTATTACAGGTGAGACATTTGTTGGGGTTCGCGATGTACCGTTCTCTTATCTCCAAGCTCTTTGGATTCACCGGCGCAGTATAGCAAAGGGCTCGAAATTCTAAGAGTGTTCGAGCCCTGTCCCCTCCGCCATCAATCTCACGCATCAACCTGGGCTCGGAGAGGGGGAATGGTCCTCGGCCTTCTTGCGCCGCGCGCGATAAGCGAGGAAGACCACCACCCCGATCACGGCGAGGCTCACCGTCACGACGATGACCGTCATGTAATTATCGGCGAAGAACCTCAGCACCCGCCGCCCATATATCGAAGCAAAATACGCGACCAGACCGAACCTGAGGACCCGCCCCGCCGACAGAGCGAGCAGGTATTTCTTTATCGGGTAGTCCATCGCCCCCGCGCTCAGCAGGAAGGGGCTTATAGGTACGGGCGGCGGCATTATTGCCGGAACAAAGACCGCCCCGAATCCCCACTTCTCGAATATCCGTTTGACGCGCTCGCGCTTGCGCTTGGAGAGGCGCTGCTCCAGAGCTTCCTCCCCGCCTTTGCGCCCGAGCCGATACGTCACGTACCCGCCGAGCACCGAGCCTAGCGCGGCCATCAAGCCATAGTAAGGCCACCAGTCCTTCTCTCCCGCCGCCAGCATTATAGTCAGAGCGTCCTGACCTCCCGGAGTCGGGATCACGGAGCTATCGACCAGACCCATCAGAATAAGACCCAGCCCGCCCAGACGCCTCAGAGTGCGCCAGATTTCCCATAAAAGAATAAAGTTCAATTGCATACTGCTTTAGTGCCTCACCCGCGCTCTATTAATATTACAGCCTTTCGACTTCACACGTATTCCCTTCGACACTAGAGCAACTGGCGCGCCGCTATGGGATCGGGCCGCCCGACTCCCTGCCGGCGGGCGCTCGCGGTTGCGGCAGCTTCAGTTACGCATCGCTGTGTATGAAATTCAAATAGGGTCCGAGGCCCGGCTGTGTGGATTACAGGACAGGGGCGCTGGCTCCATGTGCTTCGATTGCAGGTCCGGGAGCAATCTGTGCAGATAGTTTGGGATGATTAACGTGAGCGCGGGCCGCGTCTCTATTGCGCGCGGCGGTCCCTCCAGGCCTTGAGGTAACGGGCCGCTGAGGGGTTGGCCTCGTTCCACTTCGGCTCTTCTTTATTATTCGCGATCATCAGCAGCCCGAGCGCGATCAACCGGTTGATCTTTTCCATGTTGACGTAATCGATCTTCTCCCAGTGGTCGCCGACGCCGTGATAATCGGGGAAATTATAAGAGACGCTCAGAGTGTGCGCGGGGACCCCCTGGTCCGCGAGCGCCTGATTATCGCTGCGGCTGAAAAAGGCGTCGCTGTTGCGCTCGTGCTTGTAGACCCTGACTCCGACCATCTCGCCCGCCGTCTTGAAGATGGTTCCCACGTCAGAGTAATCGAAGCCCGTGAGCGCGGCGGTCCCGACCTGCGGCCCCTCGCTGTCGTCGGTGCGGCCCACCTGCTCAAGGTTTACGTCGGCCACGGTCTTCTCTATAGGGAATACCGGGTGGCGGCCATAGTAACGCGACCCGAGCAGCCCTTTCTCTTCGCCGAAGAAGGCCATAAACAGGATGCTGCGCCGCGGGCGAGGGTTGAGCCGGGAGAGCGCCGACGCGATCTCGATCAGGGAGACGGTGCCGCTGCCGTCATCGTTGGCCCCGTTGTTTATGCGGTCCCCTTCCCCGAAAGGCCGCACGCCTATGTGGTCGTAGTGGGCCGTGAGGAGCACATAGGTGTCCTTCAAGACCGGGTCGGAGCCCCGAAGTAAGCCGACCACGTTCCGCAGCTTGACGCCCTTTTCGACGAACCCGCCGAGCCGGGCCGAAACAGTCGCGGTTGAAAGGCCCGGCTTCAGAGAGTCGTACAGCCTGACGACTTCAGGGTCGTGCACGGAGACGATGCCCATGCGGGAAGCGGGGGGGGCAGCCGGGCGGTTTTCAGGATCGATCAGACGGCCCGCGCCGGCCCCGGTGCCAGTCGGGTTACTCCGATTGACGGAGAGCACGAGCGCGGGCTTCAAACCGGAAATCTTATTGACGAACTCGCCCATGGTTCGAAAAATCTCCGAGCGGCGCGCGCCCGTCTCGCTCTGAAAGTCCGGTATGTCCGTAATCACGGCCTTCCCTTCGATGTCAGAGGGCTGGAGCACGGCGAGCAGGGCCGCGTCTTTGTAGTCGACCTTAAAGAGGCTCGCGCCCGACACCGTCGCGGAGACGGAGTTGGGAAGGCTCACGCGATCAATGCCGACGCTAGTGGCCTTACCGGAATCCTCGAAGACGAGGTTGAATGCTTTTACATCGCGCTCCATCAGGAGCCAGTTCGCCGTCTGGTAGTACCCGTCGTCCCCCACCGGCTCAAGCCCCGCGCGGCGGAACTGCGCCGCGATGTAGCTCGCGGCTATGTCGAGCCCCGGCGAAGGCGTGTTGCGCCCTTCGAGCAAATCGGACGCGATGAAAGAGAGGTGGCCTTTCAAAGACTCCGCCGAGACCCGGTCGAGGGCGGCTTTGACTTCCTTACTTAAGGCGGGCTTTTGCGTGCGGGCTGTCTGCGCCCCCGAGAATGGGAGGGCGAGGAGGAGCACTGCGACGACCCGCGCGCTTTGCCGGGAGATGCGAGAAGCGAATTTCATTACCCTGATGGTCTCCTCTTTTCAGCTACGGTCGCGGCGAAGGGTCAGGCCGCCATCGACGGTGATGACCTGCCCCGTGATGTAATTGTCGGGCTCGACGAGCAGGCGGGCCACGCGGGCCACGTCCTCCGGCCTCCCGAAACGCGGGATGATCTGCTGCTCGATGTAGAAATCGTACTTGCCCGACTCGATGGACTTCAGGGCCATCCCCGCGCGGTTCACGCCCGGCGCGATGACGTTGACGCGAACGCCCCGCGGGCCGCCCCACTGCTTCGCCATTATGCGCGCGGCCTGTATCAGGGCCGTCTTCGGCCCCGCGTAGTTGACGCTCGATTCGAAGACCGCCACCGCCTGCATCGTCGACAGTAGCACTATCGCGCCCCCGGTCCCCCGCGCCCGGACCGCAAGGCCCGCCTCGCGCGCGAGCAGTATGGGCGCTATGTAATTCTCCTGCATCGAGGCGTGAAGGTCCGCGTCGGTCACGTCGTCGAACTTAACTCTGGCCGGGTCTCCGGTGAAGCAGACCATCGCGTAAAGCCCGTCGCCTAGCGCGTCCGCCGTCTCAACGTACCGCGCGCGCGCCTCGGGGTCGGATATGTCGCCCTCGACCAGATGTATAGCCTTCCCGTATCTGGCTTCCACGGCCTGTTTCAGGGCTTCGGCGCGCTCCCGCCCCTTCAGGTATCCGGCCACGACGGTCGCGCCCTCGCGCGCCAGCAGAGCGACCGTGGCGCTGCCGAGCCCGCCCGTGCCGCCCGCCACCAGGACCACCCGGCCCTCGAGCGCGCGCTCATTGAAATCGAATTCGAAACCGTCCGTTGTCATAAGAGTCACATGGAAAACCGCACGCGCACGCGCTCCCACGCGAGCAGGACCAGCGCGGGCAGGTATATCGCCGCCCCGAGCCACAGCGGGACGTTCGGGTAATCGCCCGTCAGCCATAAAAGATACAACAACACCGACGCGCCCGTAAGGTAAAGCCACCCGGCCGACGGCGCGAAGACCAGAAAAGGGATTATCCAGGCGATGTACCATCCATAGCGCGGGCTGCTCAAAATCAAAAAGAGCCCGATCATCGCCGAGGCCCCGCGCGCCACGTCGATCACGTCGCGTCGCTTGCCGAAGAGCAGCCACGCCGCGAAGCCCGCGAGCGCGAGCGCGGCGGTGATCGAATAGGCCAGGGTGGGCAGAGGGAGCGCCTTTCTCGCGAGCGCCAGCAGCAGGTAACGGTTTCCCGCGTGCACGAAACCTTCCTCTTTAAAGTACTCCGGCAGGTACCCCAGGACCCCCCACCCCGCGCCGATGTATGGGACGTAAGCTAGCGCGACGGTCGCGGCGAACGCGAAGACGGCCCAATAGCTGAGCCGCTGAAATAGCCCGGACAGTCGAAATGGCCCGCGCACCGGAGGGACGTTTTGCTCTCGGGGATCGCTCGCGTCACGCCTGGTTATGAAGAGCGGGAGCAGCAGCGCCGGGTACAGCTTCACGAGCGTCGCGATGGCGAGGGCCACGCCCGCGAGCGCGCGCCTGTCATACGTCCACGCGAGGAGCGCGAGCGCCAGGAAGGCCATGGCGGCCGATTCTATGTGACCACTGTGCGCGGACTCCCAGATGACGAGCGGGTGCCACGCGAAGATCACGACGCGCGCGGGGTCGAGGCCCGCGCGCGCGAGGGCCAGAGCGAGAGCGAGCGCCGCCAGAGCGTCGAACAGAGACATGGCGGCTTTGAATCCCGAGACGCTCGAAGGCCGCGCGAGGTTTGCGGCCAGAAAGATGGCCTGCGCGGCGGGCGGATAGATCGTGTGCGCGAACTCGCGGCGATTGATCTGAGGGTATATGTGGTCGTCTCTCAGGTGGGCCAGCTCTTCGGCGACGGGGAGGTAGCGGTAAGGGTTTATGCCTTCCGACTGCACGCGCCCGTCCCAGACGTAGCGGTAAACGTCGGTCGAAAGATAAGGGGGCTGGTCGATAAGCTGCGCCCGGAAAACCGTCGCGAAGGCCAGGATCACGACGAGCGCGACCCACCCATGCGAGAATGACCGCCCGGAATTCTCCCTCCTCAGCACAAGGTAGCAGGCCCCGAGGTAGAGCGCGAACTGCGCGATGAAGGTGGCGGTGTAAACGGCGACCCCCTGCCCGAAGCTCTGAAGGAACCCCGCGAAATCGTAAAGCCATGCGCTCACCGATCCGAGCGCGGTCAGGGCGAAGGGCAGGAGGCCGATGGGGAGAAAGGGCCGCGCCCTGCTCGGCCCATCGCCCGACTCATCATTCCGGGCAGCATTCGCGGCCTTATTTTTTTCGAGGGTCTGACTCATTTCGAGTGGTTGCCGCCTTCGGGCCACCGCGACATTATGAAACGGCGCGTATGAAACGCCGGGGCGTGATCTCCCGCGGCACCCCCGGCCCGGACGCCTGGGCGCGGGCTAGAGCTTTCGAATATGTCGGCTTTCAACCGCTCGAACTCGCCCGCGCTGTCTACATCGTACCACTCGGGCAGGAGCGTCACTTCGAGCCCGACCTCCCGCGCGCGCGCGACGGTCTCCCCGAGCACGAGCTCGGACGACCAGGTTATCCGCTCGAACAACTGCCGGTGAGGGTGCTTGATTCCGATCAGGTAATACCCGCCATCGGCCGCCGGGCCGAGCACCACCCGGTCGCCGGGCCGGGCCAGCTCTTCGAAGGCGCGGGCGAGGAACTCGCGCGGGAGCGTCGGGCTGTCCGCGTCCATGATGGCCGCGCTCGCGAAGCCTTCAGAGAGCAGGTCCGCGAGCGCGTGAAAGAGCTTGTCCCCGAAGCTCTCGCCCCGTTGGAGCAGCAGCCGATGGCGCGCGCCCGCTATCCCCTCGAAGAGGTGCTCCGCCCCCTCCGGGGTGTAAGAGATGACGATGTCGGTTCCGGGGACGCTTTCCATCAGAGCGAGCGTGTCCTTGAGGAAGCACCTGTAAAGTTCGGTCGCGTCATCCGAGGAAAGAAAAGAGTGCAGCCTGGTCTTCACCTTCCCTGACAGAGGCGCTTTAGCGGCTACCGCGAGTGCTTGTCGCATCAACCTCCGACTGACTCCTGCTGACGATTTGATAGAGCTTTACGTTCTCTTCGCCGGTCTCGTCCGGCAATTCCAGTTGAAGCGTCACGTGCCCGATATTAAATACCGATTGCAGCCTCTTCTGCAAAGCTTCGAGCGTCTCCCTGTGCGACGCGCCCGCCGCTACCGTCACGTGGGCCGACAGGGCCTCCTTGCCCGAGCTGATCGTCCAGACGTGGAGGTCGTGAACGTCCGCGACGCCCGCGACTTCGTGCATGGAGTCGATCACCGCGCGGATGTTTATGTGCGAGGGGGTGCCTTCGAGCAGTATGTTGACCGACTCGCGTATCAATTGCCACGCGCTATAGATTATCAGCAGGCACATCGCGACGCTTATGACGGGGTCGGCCATCGTCCAGCCCCAGAGCCAGATTGAGAGCCCCGCGGCTATCGCCCCCACCGACCCCAGAGCGTCGCTTACGACGTGCAGGAAGGCCCCCCGTATGTTCAGGTTCTCTTCGGAGGCCGCGCGAAGCAGCCACGCGCTGATCCCGTTTATCGCGAGCCCCCCGGCGGCGATGAGCGTCATCTCGAAGCCTTCGACTTCCTGGGGCTCCTTGATGCGCCGCACCGCCTCGTAAAAAATCAGGAGCGAGATGACGACGAGCGCGACCCCATTCGCCAGGGCCGCCAGTATCTCCATCCGGTAGTAGCCGTAGGTCTTCTTGGGGTTGACGGGCCGCGCGGCGAACCATAGGGCGAACATCGCGAGGGCGAGCGCCGCCACGTCCGTAAACATGTGGCCCGCGTCCGAGAGCAGGGCGAGCGAGTTGGTGATGAGCCCCCCGGCGATCTCGGCCAGCATGTAAGTGAATGTCAGGGCGAGCACGATGGCCAGGCGCTTCCGGTTGCTGCCGGAGCCGTGGTGGTGGTGGTGATGAGGATGCTCGTGATGACCCTTAGACATGAAAATTAGCCGCCGTTAATCCCCTGTTAATCCGCTCGCCGGATCACTTGACGCCCAACAACTCCACTTCGAATATGAGAGTGGCGTTGGGCGGAATTACGCCCCCCGCGCCGCGCGCGCCGTAACCCAGGTCGGGCGGGATGATGAGCCTGCGCTTGCCCCCGACCTTCATCGTCATCAAGCCTTCGTCCCACCCTCTTATTACCTGCCCCATGCCGATGTTGAACTGGAACGGCTGGCCCCTGTCGAGCGAGCTGTCGAACTTAGTCCCGTCTTCGAGCGTGCCGGTGTAATGGACGATGACTTGCTGGCCCTGCTTCGGGCTCTCGCCCGTGCCGACCACATGGTCGAAATACTTCAGGCCGGACGGAGTTGTCACCGTCCCCTTCACGTCCGCCAAGGAGGGCCTGTACGCGGTCCCATGCCATGAAACCGTCTGCCAGCGGCCGGGCGCGCGCTTAACCCAGACCTGCGTGTACCTGACCCGGCCCACCACGCTGCCGCCTTTTTTGTAAGCGGTGGTCCCGGTCACGACGGCCGTGTTGCCGTAAAGGCGCACGCGAATGTCGTCCGCCTCAATCGCGTCGGGCGTGGCGTTGCCCGCCTTCACCACGGCCAGCGCCTCTTCCTTACCCGAGACCTTCCCGTCGTGGCCGGTCGAGACGAAGTCGTCACTTGTGAGCCGCGCGAGCTGAACGGCGTCTCCCTTGAGGTACGCATCGAGCCACTGGCGTTGCGCCGTTCTCAACTCGGCCTCGGCGGACGCCTGCCCGGCCCTGTTAACCCTCGCTGCCCTCCTCCCCTTCGCCTGCCCGAAAGCTCCGAGCGGCAAAGCTGCCAGCAACAGCCCGGTTATGAGGATTCGCTTCATGAATCCGGCTCCTTTCACTCCCTGATGATCGAGATGACTCACAGGCTCCATCGCACGCCGCAGTTCCTGCATGCGCTCGGAGGGTGATCGCTTTGCAGGTCGTCCCTGAATTTCCGATAAAGGTGATCGTTCCAGATGTCCATCAGGGGCCGCTCGAAGACGTTGCCCAAGATGAGCGAGTCGTAATCGCGCTCGGCGAATGGGGAGATGCAGCAGGGCAGGACGTTGCCGTTCGCCGTGATGTACATAAGAGTCCACGGCCGCCGGCACAGGCTCCACGGCTGCCCCGAGTCGCGCGGCATCAAGCTCTGCTCGGGCGAGGCCGCCCCCGACGCGTGGAAAGCGACCCCTATCTCGTCGGCCAGGGCGTGCGCCCCGGCGATGAGCCCGGCCTCCTCGTCGCTCACCGCGCCGAACAACGCCTGGTCCGAGCGGGCGAGGCCCTGACCGTGCTGCCCATCCTCGAAGAAGACGAGCCGCTGGAGGTAGACTTCCCCCACGCCCATGTCGCGCGCGAGCCGGACGAAGGCGTTCAACTCTTCGAGCGTCTCCTTCATACCGACGAGCCAGAGCGAGAGCTTCGGGTTTTCGACGCCCCGCTCTTTCTTGAGCGCGACGAATTCGCGCACGTTCTTGACGATGAGATTGAAGCGCGGGAGCCCCCGCACTTTCGCGAACGTCTCGGCGTCGGCGGCGTCGAGCGACACGCGGTACTCGTCGAGGCCGCTCTCGATCAGCTCCTTCTGGATGTGGGGGTAGAGCATCGTGCCGTTGGAGTTGAAGAGGACGTAGACTCCGCGGTCCTTGAGGTAGCGGATGATCTGCGGCAATTCTTTATTTATCAGAGGCTCCCCGATCCCGTGCAGCACGGCCTGCTTCAGGTTCGGGACCTGCTCGACGATCATCTTCATCTTTTCGAAAGAGAGGTCGGCGGGCCGCTCGACCGACGCGAAGGTTCGCGGGCAATGCTGGCAAAGCAGATTGCAACGATTCGTCGTCTCCAGATAAAGGCAGACAGGCGGGTTGGAAACAACCGGCGCGAGCGTATTTACCTGCTTGAAGTAAGGCAGTCTGCTTTCGGTAGTCCCCATGTCGCAAAGTTTATCTTCGCGGGACGGAGAGGGCAAGGCATCAGTGGCCGGCCTCAGCGGCCAGGAGTCAGGAGCCAGGGACCAGTGGTGGAACCCGAGATTTCGATTTACTCGAAACGGATCCCATAAAGGGAATCTGAAATGCCCCTTCCTTCCGCCTAGCGGCGGTCCTGATTCACCACCTGCGAGGCTACGCCGCCCGCGTAGAGCAGGCGGTGGTTCGAGTAGCCGATGTCGGCCGCCTCGTAAAGCTCCTCGATCAGGTTATGGCCGTAGCGCGAGAGGAGGTAGTAAGCGTTAAGCTCGCGCTCCTGAAGGTTCTTGTTAGGGAAGAGGGTCGTGTAGGCCCGCTCGACCTGCCGGAAGGCGGCCTCTTCGCGCCGCGCGCTCGCGTGCACGAAGCGCGTGCGGAGGTGCTCTATCTGGTAAAGCACTTTCTCCTTCGCGCGCTTCACGGAGTCGGCGAGCGTGGAGTCGGCCTGGCGCAGCGACTCATCGAGCCTGTCGAGCTGCTCGTTGAAGACGCGCTCCGTCTCGTCGAAAGTTTGCGAGGTGCCGCGGTCGAGGCTCTCCTCGACCACCTTAGTTATCGCGGGGTGGAGGCCCTCGAAGAAGTCTTCGACCTTAAGGTTGTACTTCTGCAAAGTCTTCTGATGCCGCCCCTCGATTATGGTGAAGCTCGCGCGCGGCAGCACGCACGGCTCCTGCCTCTCAAGCGTCTCGTAGACCGCGCGCAGTTGCGCGAAGTAGGCGACCTCGGCCGGCCCCCCGACGTATGAGGCGACGGGCAGCAGGTAGTCCTGCACGACCGGCCTCATAGTCACGTTCGGGCTGAAGCAGTTCGGGCAGCGCCGCGCCAGGTCCGCGAGTTCCTGGCTGTCGAACGAGCGGTTCGACCCCTTCACCCAGAAGCGGCCCTCGTGCTCGACCAGGGCCACGCGCCGCCCTTCGTCCAGGATGAAGAGCGGGACCATGTCTTCCGACACCTTGACCTGCGCGTGATAGCCCGCCTCTTCGAGCTCGCGGCTCCGCCCGACCAGGGCGCGCGCGATCTCGCCCGACTTCTCGATGGCGCGCGAGTAGAGCGGCGCGGCCACCTGCTTGAGCCCCTCATCGAGAGGGTCGATCAGCACCACCCCGTAGTCCCTGAACATGCGGGCCATCAATTTGGCGAAGGCGTCCGCGAACCCCGTGCCCGGAGCGTAGGCTTCCCGCAGGTCCCGCTCGATCTCGGGCATGAACTCCGACGGCGGGAGCTGCGAGACGAACTCGTCGATGGCCTCGGAGATGTTGTCGGTCAGGAGTACGCGGCCCACCGGAACGTCGGGCGGACGGTCAGACGGCTCGTAACGAATCTCTTTCAGCCTGCCTTCCTGATCGACGAGTCGGACGTGATTCACCTCTTCGTAGTCGTGGTCTTCGCTCGCGACCCAGAACACCGGCACCGCTTCCACCCCCTGCCCGCGTAAACACGAGGCCAGCTTGATCACGGTCAGGGCCTTGTGAATCGTGTAGAGCGGGCCGGTGAACAACCCCGCCTGCTGGCCCGTGACGATGGCGACCGACCCCGGATGGCGGAGCATCTCTATGTGCCTGAAGGTGAGCTCGGACGAGCCGGCGCGGCGGTTTATCCGCTCAAGCGCGTCGGGCACGCGCGCGCGGTCGAACTCCTGCGCGCCCACCTTGCGCGCGTGCTCGGCCAGGGGCGAGACGGACCGCCCGCAGCTCGCGTAAAAACGCGCGACCTTTTCATAGTCGTAAAGGAAGTCATTAAAGAGGCGACTCGTGCGCGGTATGCTCGTGAATCGCAGGGCGTCCGCGAGCCTGTCGGCTGCGGCTTCCAGGTCTTTACATTCGGGATCGTTCATTAGAATTCCAATCGACCTACGTCATTCCATACCGGGGAACAGCCCCGTCTGTCGCATTATGGCCCTGACCTTCTCCCTGCCCTCGGGGGCCAGTGGAGTTAGCGGAGAGCGGGGGGCCCCGCCGACGAGCCCCGCCATCTCAAGGGCCGCCTTCAACCCGGGGACGCCCAGCCCCGCCGTCACTATGTGCGATAGAGGCGCGAGACGATTCTGAAGCTCGCGCGCCCTCGCGTGGTCGCCCGAGCGGGTCGCGTCATACAGGTCCACGCAGGCGCGCGGCGCGGCGCACGCGACGGCCAGGATAGCCCCGGTCGCTCCCATCATAAGCGAGGGGTAAAGGATGCCCCCGTTCCCTGTCATCACGGCGAACCCGGAAGGGGTGAGACGAATGGTGTTGGAGATGGCCCCCATATTGCCCGCGCTGTCCTTCACTCCGATGATCCGCTCGTGCTCGCCCAGCGCCGCTATCGTCGCGGGGTCGATGACGACGCCCGTATTCTGCGGCACGTTGTAGACCAACACAGGCACGGGCACACTATCGGCAACCTCGGTAAAGTATCTCAGCAGAGTCTCCTGAGTCATCAAAGATTTGTAAAAATACGGAGTGATGACCAGAAGCGCGTCCGCGCCGAGGCCCGCCGCCGCCTTCGACGCCTCGATGGCCGCGCGGGCGGAGCTCTCGTTGATTCCAACCACCAGAGTCATATTAGGGGCGGCCGCGCGCCTGATCGTCTCCACGACTTTCATCCGCTCGTCCGCCGAAAGGTGTACGGCCTCCCCGTTCGAGCCGAGGGCCACGTACCCCGCCAGCCCCGCCTCGTTGTACCGCGAGACGTTCTCCGATAGCCCTTCTGAATCGAGGTCTCCGCGGTCATCGAACGGCGTGGTCAGCGGCGGCAGTATTCCGTTCAGGTGAATGTTTTTCATATGCGTCGCTCTACTTTACGCCTTGCCCCACCGCATGGTTTCAGCCAAGACAGTAAATTGAGATTATAGAGGGATCAAGGATCAGGGGCCAGTGGTCAGGAGTCGGGAGCCGGGGACGCCACCCGAGATTTCGATTTACTCGAACGGAATTCCGTAAATAGGATCTGGAATGCTCCTCCTTTAGCCCCTGACTCCTGACCCCCGGCCACTGGCCCCTGCCCCCTTTATCTGGTATGACATAGAGTATGAGACTGATCTTCATGGGCACCCCGGAATTCGCAGTGCCGTCGCTCGCGCGGCTCGTCGAAGGGGGGCACCAAGTCGAGGCCGTATTCACCCAGCCCGACAAGCCCGCGGGCCGGGGCAATAAGTTGCAGCCGCCCCCCGTCAAGACATTCGCGCTCGAACACAACCTCGCGGTCCACCAGCCGGCCAGGATCAAAACGAACGAAGAGGTGCGCGCCGTCTTCGCCGAGGTCGCGCCCGACGCCTGCGTCGTCGCCGCTTACGGGAAGATACTGCCCGAGTGGATGCTCGCGATCCCGAGGCTCGGCTGCATCAACGTCCACGCATCTCTCCTGCCGAAGTACAGGGGCGCGGCCCCCGTGAACTGGGCCATCGCGCGCGGCGAGAGCGAGACGGGCGTCACCATAATGCAGATGGAGGCGGGCCTCGACACCGGGCCGATGTTCGCAAAGCGCTCCGTCGCCATCGGCCCCGAAGAGACCGCGCCCGAACTCCTGTCGAGACTCGCGGGGGTCGGGGCCGACCTGCTGTCGGAGACGCTGCCGGTCATCGCGGACGGCGGGGTGGTCCCCGAAGCGCAGGACGACGCCCGCGCCACCTATGCCCCCATCCTGAAACGTGAGGATGGGTTGATAGACTGGCGGATGCCCGCGCGAGAGATAGTCAACCGCGTGCGGGCCTTCCAGCCGTGGCCCGGAACTTTCACGACCTTTCGCGGCGGGAGGCTTATCATCTGGCGCGCGCGCGAAGACGAAGCCCTCCCCGCCTCGGCCGCGCCCGCGACGATAACCGCGACCGGCAAGTCCGGCTTTACGGTCGCCTGCGCGGGAGGCTCCGCGCTCCTGATCGAGGAGTTGCAGATCGAAGGGAAGCGGAGGACACCGGCGCGCGACTTTCTCAACGGGGCGCGCCTCTCGACGGGCGACGCAATCTCTGATTGATGGAAGATCAAAAAAGACCCGGACCAATACCGGTGATCGTAGGCCCGACGGCTTCCGGCAAGAGCGAGCTCGCCATAAAATTGGCGCGCGCCCTCGGCGGCGAGATCATCAATCTCGACTCGGTCCAGGTCTACCGCGGGATTCAGATCGCCACGGCGAAAGTCCCCCCCGCGGAGCGGCAGGGGATCCCCCACCACCTGATCGACATAGTCGAGCCGGTCGAGAATTTCACCGCGGGCGATTACGCGCGCGAGGCCACGGAGCTCATCCGCGAGATCGAATCTCGCGGGCGCGTCCCCCTGCTCGCGGGCGGCACGGGCTTTTACTTGAGGGCGATAGTGCAGCCTCTTTTCGAAGGCCCGAAGACCGACCCGCGCCTTCGGGACCGTTTAATCCGGCTGCGCGACCGGCGCGGCGCGACCCACCTGCACGACCTGCTTCGACGCGTGGACCCGCAGTCGGCCTCGCGCCTGAGCCCGCGCGACTGGTCGCGCACCATGCGCGCGGTCGAAGTCTATTTTCAAACGGGCGAGCGGTTGTCGGAGGCGCAGCCCGTCACGCCCGAGCCGCCCGACTTCGCCCCGCGAATCCGGGTGATCGCCCTCAACCCTCCGCGAAACCTGCTCTACGCCCGCATAAACGAGCGGGCCGATCATATGTTTGAAGCCGGGCTGGTCGAGGAGGTCGAGTCGCTCATCGGGTCGGGGGTCCCGTGGAATGCGAAGGCGTTTCAGGCCCACGGCTACCGCCGCGTCGTCGAGCACCTTCGCGGCGTGCGCACGCGCGAAGACGCGCTCAATCAGATGAAGCTGGATACGCGGCACTACGCCAAGCGCCAGTTGAGTTGGTGGCGGGCCTGGCCCGGCGTGACGTGGATCAACAGATTCGGGAATGAGCCCGAAGCCTTCGCGGAAGCGGTGGCAGTGGTCAGTGGTCGGGGGTCAGGAGCCGGTGATGCTCCCGAGGATTTTGATTAAATCGAAAGGGATTCAATAAAGAGAGTCTCGAATCATTAACGGGACTGAGGGCCGCCGTCCCCCGCTCTGGCCCCCGACTACTGACCACCGGCCCCTACCCAACAATCTCCTGTATGGAGCCATCAAGGCCGTAGCGTTCCAGCTCGGCCCGGTTGCGATCCAGGAGGCCGCGCAGGTCTTCCGCGATTCGCGCCCGGAGCCGCGAAGTCTGGAGGCTCGATTCGGCCACGCCGACCACGGCGAGCCTGAGAGCTTCCGTGAGCCCCGCGATAAACTCCTCGGGTTTCGCCCGCCCGACGAAGGCGATCTCGCCCCCGAGGTATTCGAACTCCGCCCCGAACGGGTCGAGGAACGGGTAGCGGTCCGCGATCTTCAATTGCCCCGTGCGGAGGTACATCGAGAAGCTGTCGCGCTGCTCGATTGCCTGCGTGGAGACCTCGATGGTGCGGGCGATCTCTCCCATCAGCCGCTTGATCTCAACCATCGCTTCCGCGTCTTTCAGAGCGCCGGAGCGCGGCAGGGAGGCGGCCCGCCCCGCACTCGCGGGGGGGGTCGGGTCGGGCGCGCTCTCGCTCGCGTCCGCGCCCAGTTCTATTTCATCCGGTTTATCCGGCTCGCCCGCGGTCGAAGCGGGCTCGGGCGTTTGAAAAGGAGTGTGAGCGTCCTCGTCAAACGGGGCTCGGGGCGGGTCTTCCGTGACGGGCATGGCAGGCGCAGCGTGTTGAGTGGTCGAAGGCTCCGGCTCGTCGGCCCGCAGCTCGGGAAGTTTTTCTTCCGGCCCGAGCGTCTCCGCGGAGTCAGCCGCCGCGTCCAGTCGCGCGAAGTAGACATCGAACATACCGCCCTGACGGTTGACTTCGGAGAGCAGGTCTCCGAGCGCCCTGTTCTCAGACGGGTCCAGGCCGTCGCGGTCGGAGCCCGGCGATTCCGCCTCTTCCGTCACGATCCGGCAACGATCATCCATCAGGTGAATCAACGTGACCTTGCCGCCGGCGACGGTGATTTCGACGAACCACTGGCGGTCCCGCTCGCGGCTGAGCTTCATAAGCATCTTTTCGAGGTCGGCGAAATCGGTGCTCAGGTTGGTGTAGAGGGGCTGCGCGAGGAAGCGACTCGCGATGGCGGAGGCGACGCCTTCCGAGAACCCGTAGACCGACACGCGGCCCCGCTCGCGGCGCGACATGGCCGCGAGCTCGGCCACGGACGTTCGCGAGTAGCCGCCGCCTTCCCGCCTTTCGATGGCGGCCGCCAGCTTCCCCCGGTCTATTATCACGTGGCCGTCGGTATCGCGCAGGGTTATCTCGACCGCCCCCGAAAAGCCGCCTTCGCACAGGTCCTCGACGAGGGCCTCGAGCAGCACGAAGCTCGTCGCAAGATTTTCATGTATGGCCTTGCCGCGTGGGATGAACATAATGAAACCGATGTGGGATTTCTCCGGGGCGGTCAACGCAGGAACCGCCCCGGAGATTTTATCGCGCGCTCGTCAACCCCTCCCCGAAGTCACTTATCCAGCATCGATTTGAACTTCTTCTTTTCAATCGCGGAGACGATGCGCGAAGCATGGTTGCGGGCGATCAGGGGCGCGGTGTCGTTCCCGGCTATCTCGCGCAGCACGGAGAGCATCCGGTCCGGCTCCGCCACCCTCTGAAGGCGCAGGTCGTTTTCTAGCGCCTGAAGCTGGCCCGGCAGATCGAGCGGCTGGTACTCCTGGCTCGTCTCGATGTTGAACAGGTGCATGCCCTGAGTGCCGATGGCGCGGAAGATGTCCGCCAGCTCCTTCATCTCAAGGTTGGCCGTGTGATTGAACCGGACCGTGCGCTCGCGCCCGCCCTGCCGCGCGGAGATCGTCATCCACCCGAGGTAAGAGAAGTCCCTCTTGCTCTGGTACTCTTCGGTCGAGTCGAAAAAGTGCGAGCTGTCGAGAAGCTCGCGGATGCGCGCGAGGGTCGGGGGGCTGAGCTTGAGATTGAAATCGATTATCTCGTCGGACTCGCCGCGCTTGAACCGGACCTGCCCGCTGCCGTCGGCCGACACGTCGACCTCCAGCAGGGGGATGACAAAGCGCGGGTTCTCGAACCTGTAACTGAAGCTCGAATCGGAAGACGCCCGAGTCTCGGCCGCGACAGGTTTATCCAATCCTTGAGCCCCGGCCCGCGCGTGCGGGCCCGGACCCGGAACAAAGGAGAGGGAGAAGAGGCAGGCCATCAGGGCCGAGATCGCGGCCGGCACGCGCGCCGCTTTCGGCTCCGGGCCCCGGCCCCCGCGCCCCGAAGGGCGCGCCTTTTGCGCTTCACTGTGTACACCCATAAAGAATTCCCCGGTGCTTCCCTACTCGAACTTTACAGAGACCAGCTTGGAAACGCCGGGCTCTTCCATCGTGACGCCGTACAGGGCGCGCGCCGCTTCCATCGTGCGCTTGTTGTGAGTGATGACGAGGAACTGCGTGCCCTCGCTCATCTCGATAACTTTATTCGAGAAGCGGCCCACGTTCATCTCGTCGAGCGGCGCGTCGACCTCGTCGAGTATGCAGAAGGGCGACGGCCGGTACTGGAATATCGCGAGCACGAGGGCGATTGCCGCCATCGCTTTCTCGCCGCCGCTCAGGAGCAGGACGTTCTGCAACCTCTTTCCGGGCGGCTGCGCGATCAGGTCGATCCCCGATTCGAGAACGTCTTCCTCGTCGATGAGGATCATCTCGCCGCGCCCGCCCCCGAACAGCTCCACGAACATCTCCTGGAAGTTCCGGTTGACGTGCATGAAGGCGTGGCGGAACCGCTCGCGCGACCGGCGCTTGATCTCCGACAGGGCCTCTTCCGTCAGCTTGATCGAGTCAAGGATATCGCGCCGCTGCTCGGAGAGGAAAGTGAATCGCTGGTCCGACTCCTCAAGCTCTTCGAGCGCCATCATGTTCACGGGCCCCATCTCGTCGATCTTCACCCTCAGCTCGTCGAGCCGCGCCTTCGCCGCGTCGATGTCGATGCCGGAGTCTGAGGCCGCCTGAGGCTCGCCCTCCGGCGCTTCGGCCTGCGCGGGCTCCGGCTCGTCGTCGGCGGAGAACTGCCGCGCGGCCTGCCCCAGCTCGACGCTCGTGACCACGTCTTCGAGCGACATGGCGAGCTCCGAAAAACAGGAGCGGGTCAGGTGCTCGGCTTCCGACTCTATGCGCGCGCGCTCGACCTCGATCTGCCCGCGCCGCTCGTGCGCCGCGCCCGCCGCCTGCCTCAGCTCCGTGAGCATCTTTTCGAGCTCGTCCGCGCGCGCGCGGGCGGAAGCCATGGCCTCCCCGGCGACGCCGATCTCCTGCGCGAGCCCCGCCTGCTCGGCCTCGAAGCGCGCGGCGGTCGTCTCGGCTTCCGCGCGCGACTCGGTCAACTGCTCCGCGCGGCCGTGGCTCTCGTAAAGCTCAAGCCGGTTGCGGTTGATCCGCCCGCGAAGCTCTTCCGACTCGTTCTCTATCCTCCGCACCTCGGAGCGCGCGGCCTGCAACCGCTCGACGCGGGCGGCGACCGAAGCGCGCGCGCTTGAGAGCTGCTCCGACATCTGCTCGACCTTGCCGCGCATTTCGAGGAATGCGGACTGCGCGGACGTGAGCGACTGCTGCACGATGTCGCGGGAGGCTTCGGCCGCCTTCAGCTCCTCGCCCAGTCGCAGGATCCGCGATTCGAGATCAGCCCGCTCGTCGGCCGTCTGCTCAAGCTCCGCCTCGACCACGCGCACGTGCTGCCGCGCGCGCTCCAGGTCGCGGGCGAGCCCCTCCAGTTGCGAGTCGCGCGCGGCCACGGCCTTCTCGTGCTCGCGCAATTCGAGGTCGAGCGAAGAGGTCTCGCCTTCGACCTCCTGAAACTGCTGACGCGCCCCCGAGAGCTGCTCCGAAAGCCGCCCCTCTTCGGCCCGCAGCTCAACGGTCCTCACCCTCAGCTCTTTGATCTCGCGCTTGAGGCCGAGCAGGGACGTGCCCTTCTGCCCCGCCTGCGCGCCGGTCACTATCAGGCGGCCGTTGACGACCTGCTCCCCTTCGTACGTGACGTAGACGCGCGAGGCGTTCTCGATGGAGAGTTGGAGCGCGGCCTCGATATCAGGAACGACGTAGGCGGCGCATTTTTCAGGAAAAGCGCGCTCGACTACCGTCTTAATCTCCGGCCGCAGCCTGAGCAGGTCTATGGCGCGCAACACGTCGAGCTGAAACCTGCCCGCGCTCACGGCAGCCTCGCGGTCGAACTGCTCGCGCCGCGCGCGGTCTTCGGCGAGGTTCCCTTCGGCGGGCGCGGACGCCTCGTCGTACGAGACCCGCACCGCCTCGTCGAAGCTCTCGGCCGGCTCGTCGCCCTCCGTTTCGGCGTCCCCGCCGAGAATCTTTTCATCAAATATCTCTTCGGCGAAGCTCCGGTTCTCCGAGTAAAGTTCCGTCCCTACGTCGGCGTCGAGGCTTCGCGCGGGCGGCAGCTGGCGGTCAATCGAGATCATCTCCGTGACCGCGCCGTCGCCGGCGGGAGACTCCACGAGGAAATCGGAGGGCTCGCCTTCGCCCCCGTGCAGCCCGACGACAAGGAACGCGCCCCGCCCAAGCTCCGAAGCCTTTATGTACTCCACGCCCGCGAGCGCGTCGTCTATGGTCGGCACGAGCACGCACTGAAGCTCCCGCCCGAAAAGGCTCTCAATCAGGCGCTCGTACTGCGCCTCGACCTCGACGAAGTCGGCGAGGGTGCCGAGCCCGTTTATGCGAGCCGCCTGCTCGGGCGAGAGCACCTGCTGGACCGCGTCGGAGTAGTAAGAGCGGTGCGCGTCCACCTCTTCGAGTGACAGGAGCCTGTGCTCCGCCGAGGTGCGCTCGCCGTGAATGGCCGAGAGCCGCGAGCGGTAATCCTCCTCCTGCTCCCTGAGCGCGGAGAGTTGCGTCGAGCGCTCCGAGATGCGCGCCGACAGGTCGAGCAGCCTCACGCGGTTGTCTTCGACTTCCGAGCCCACGCGCGCGTATTCGCTCGCGGCCTCGGACTGCCGGGCCTCCGCGCGCTCCATCTCGGAGTGGAGGTTGGTCTGCTTGAGCACGACGCGGCGGAGCGTGTCTTCGAGGCTCGCGCCGGTGTTCCGCAGGCGCTCGGTCATGCCGATCTCCGAAACGAGCCGCTGGCGCAGTTGCTCGATTTCGCTCTCGGCCTCCCTGAGCCGGGCGAGCTCGGCCTGGTACTCGCCCTCGCGATTCAGCAGATCGACCTGCTCGAAAGAGACCTCCGTCTCAAGCGATTTCAGGTCCGACGCCCGGCGTTCGGCCTCGGCTTCGAGCATGGAGAGCCGCTCCGACAAGGCCTGCTGGTCGCGTTCGAGCTCCTCGATGCGGGCGGACAATTCTTTAAGCTGCTGCTCTTCGAAAGCCCTGCGATTGCGCGCGCGGTCGGCCTCAAGCTCGATGGCTGCGGCCTGCTCGCGGAGGGCCGAAAGACCGTCCTCGGCCGCCCGCGCCTCGGCGGAGACCGCGCGGTACTCGGTCTCGCGCTCGACGAGCCGCGCGTCCAGTTCCCTCTGATTCGCCCCCGCCGACTCGAACTCCCCGGCGATCCGCTCGATGGCCGCGTTGAGCCTGTAGTAGTCGGCGGTGAAGGTGAGCTTTTGCAGGCTGCGCATCTCTTCGCGCAAGCGCCTGTAGCGGCGCGCCTTCTGCGCCTGCCGCTTGAGGCTGTTCACCTGCCGCTCCACCTCGGAGATGATGTCGTTGAGCCGCGATAGGTTCTGCTTCGCGGATTCGAGCTTCAATTCCGCGGAGCGCTTTCGCGTTTTGAATTTGGTTATGCCCGCTGCTTCCTCGATGAGCGCGCGGCGGTCGAGCGGCTTGGACGAGAGTATCTGCCCTATCCGCCCCTGCTCGATGATCGCGTAATGCGAGCCGCCCAGCCCCGTGCCCGCGAATAAATCCTGAATGTCCCTGAGGAGGCACGGGCGGCCATTCATCAGGTAGTCGCTGTCCCCCGTGCGGTAGAGCCTGCGGCCCACGCTGATGCGCTCGCCCGCGGAGACGGCGACCGCCTTTCGCCTGCGGGGCGTCTTCGCGCGGCTGCGGTCGGCCGCCTTAGTCTGCGGTTCCGTCTGAGCCGCCTGGGGTTGCTCCGCGTCCGGCCCGCCCGCGAGCGGGGCCGTTTGATCCGACTCGACCGCGGCCGACGCGGAGGGCTCCGAACCCTCGCCTTCGCGCGCGGCCTCCTGAGACGCCTCCCGCGTTATCCCCTGAACGAGGTCGCGGGCGGATTGGGCGGCGCGCTCGGCCTTTTCGACCACGTCTTCGTATTCGTCCTGGGCGTCCTTCCCGTCGTCGGAGTCGCGCGCGGCTATGTCTTCGATGGCGACGAGAGTGAGCGTGACTTCGGCCAGCCCCACGGGCTTGCGGTCGCGCGTGCCGTTGAAAATCACGTCTTCCATCTTGCCGCCGCGCAGGTTCTTGGCCGACTGCTCGCCGAGCACCCACGAGATGGCCTCCGCGATGTTGCTCTTCCCGCAGCCGTTCGGGCCGACGACGCCGGTTATCCCCTCCCCGAAGACGAGCGAGGTGCGGTCGGCGAACGATTTGAAGCCGCTGATCTCTAACTTTTCCAATCTAAACATTCGGTACCTCGTGGCAGAAGCAGACGGTCAGGACCACAACTTATTGAGCATTATTTAAAATCTGGCACACTATAAAGTAGCTCCGTGGCTCTAGTCAAACTTTTATCCAGGCTGATTTACTGGGGATATATCTAATATTATTGACCCGGCTAGCCAGATGAGCCTGTAATTTTAGCCCGTCTCATCGCCCTCCCGCAACTTATTAATCGAGCGGGAGGGGCGCTTTGCCGGCGCGGCTTTTCGCCTCAGGGCAGCCCGTTCCAGTCGCCCGCTATCGGGTGGTCCTCGGGAACACCGAGAGTAAACACGATGTCCGCAAAGCCGTTGGTATTCGAATTCCTCAGGAAGAACGTGCCCTGACGGTAGACGCCTATCGTGTCCCTCCCATCTCGGTTCCAGTCTCCGACCACGGGCTTGTCTCCCGGCAGCCCGTACGTCAACACGATGTCAGCGAATCCAGTTGAGTTCGTGTTCTTCAAGAACAAGGCTCCGTTAGAGGGGCGGAATACGCCCGTCGTCACGATGTCGTCGCCGTCCCAGTCTCCCGCTATGCCCACGTCTCCGGGGTTCCCGAGTACGAAGACGGTCTCCGGGTCGCCCGTCGTGTTAGAGTTGCGGAGCAGAAATACTCCCTCGCGGAAGACCCCGATTGTGTCTATGCCGTCACCATCCCAGTCGCCCACCACCGGCTGGTCTCCGGGCAGGCCGAAGGCGGCGACCACATCGGCGAAGCCATTGGTGTTGGAGTTCCTCAGGAAGAAGGTGCCGCCACGGTACACGCCGATTGTATCTATGCCGTCGCCGTCCCAGTCTCCGGTCACGGGATAGTCGCCGGGGATGCCATAGGTGAGGAAGGTATCCGCGAAGCCGGTGCCGTTCGTGTTTTTGAGGAAGAGGGACCCGTCCGACGGGCGGAACACGCCGGCCGTATCGGCGTTCTTCGATCCGGTGAAGTCGATCCCCATCTCCCTCGCGCTGAAGTCCGTGGAAGTCGGGGCGAAGGTGAAGCGGCGTTTCGCCGGGGTGGCGCGATAGGTGGTGCCGAATTCGAAACCGGTCTGGGACCAGTTGCCGAAGGCGTTGGTGGTGACGGGCGCGGGGAGGGCCCCCGTGCCGCTAACTCTGGTAAAAGTCACAGTCACGCCCGGAATCCCGAGGATTCCGATGTTGACCGGGACGCCTATAAAGCCCCCCGCGCTGAATCCGGCCTCCTGATGGACGGTGAAGGTCCGCCCCACGACGCTGATCGTGCCGACGCGAGGGGGGCCGGGGTTGAGGTCCACTCTGTAAGAGACGCCGCCGCTGTCGCAGCAACCGGTGCCATCGATTATGGTGATCCAATCGACGTTGCTCACGGCATTCCAGGCGCAGCCTGACCCATTGATGACGACGAAGCCCGACGAGCCGCCTTCCGATGGGATGGTGAATTCGGACGGGTCGATAAAGCCTGGGGGAGTCGTGGCCGTAAAAGTGAACGAGGCGGAATCATTCGCCGCGTTCGGGTCGATGGACAGAGAGCTGACCCTGGCCGTCGAGGTGATAGTCGCCGGGAACTGGACGTTACACGCTATGGAGGAGGTGAAGGAGAAGTCTGCGCTCTGGCCGGGGGCGAGGAACGGTATGTCGAACCTGACATCGTTTAGCACCTCTGTGCACGAATCGCCTTCACACGAACTCAATATCAGGGATGGGGGCATGTCGGTCGAGACCACGATGGATACCGCATCTTCGTCGCCGTCGTTGGTCACCTTGATGGTGTGAACCACTCCGTGGCCCGCGATGCTCTCTGCCGGCCCGGTCATCGTGACGCTGAGGTCGGTTCGCAGCACGGGCTCGGGCTGAAGCTTTGATATGAAGGCGTCGGCGGAACCTCCGGGCGGGGTGCCGGCTATCACGGGCTGGAATGCTCCCGGGGTCGTAGGAAATTCCGGGGAAGAGGATGTCCCCACGACGTGGCAGCTTTCGGCGGAGTCTACGGCCACGGCGAAAGCCGTATCCTGCCTCGGGCCGCCGACGCACGTCGAGTAGACCAGAGCCGAGGCCGACGGGTTCAGCTTCGATACGAATGCGTCGGTGAAGCCGCCTCTAAAAGGGCTGAGCCCGCGGGTGACGGGAAATGTACTGGAAAATGCCGCGCCGGCGACGTAGGCGTTTCCGGATGAGTCCACGTCCACGGCATGAGCCTGTTCATTGCCCGCGCCGCCGAGCAACGTTGAATAGACCAGGGCCGTGCCTCCCGCGTTCAGCTTCAATGCGAATGCGTCTACGTTGCCATCGTTCAAGCCCGCATAGACCGTCGAGCTATTGACCGGGTCGATGGAAACGGTCCTGACCCAGGACCCTATGAGCCCGGCATTTGCCTCGCTCCACGTATCCCCTCCGTCGGTCGATTTGATGACCCCGTTGATCGTCCCCGCGTACATTATGGAAGGGTCGCTCGGCTGGATCGCCAGGTGGCTGATGGTTCTGCGGGTAAGGTCCGAGTCGACCGCGCTCCACGTGGCCGCGCCATCCGTGCTTTTTATAAGCCCCGCGCCATTACTCGCGAACAGGGTGCCCGTCACCGGATGTATAGCCATAGAGTCGAGGAAGTCATCAGGTATCCCCGTCTCCCGCCACGTGGCTCCGCCGTCCGTGCTCTTGATGATGCCGTTGGAGCCCGCCCCGCCATAAACGGTTGAGGGGTTGGATGGGTCTATGAACACCGACACGCTCAAGCTGATCGAGAGCCCCGAATTAATGCGCGCCCAGTGCGCGCCTGCGTCTGTGCTCTTGAAGACGCCGAATTCGCTCCCGTTATAAATCGTCGAAGGCGTGCTCGGGTCCACCGCGACTTCGAATATCCTCGGATCGGTCTGACCGTTGTTGATCTCCTGCCAGGATGCCCCGCCGTCCGTGGTCTTAAAAACGCCCCTGAAGTGCGTGCCGACATATAGAGTGGACGGGGCGGACGGGTCTATGGCGAGGGAGAGGGTCCTCAGATCCTCTTCCGGCAGGCCCGAGTTCATCGCGGCCCAGCTTCCGCCGCCATTCGTGCTCTTGAAGACGCCCGTTTCGGACGTGGCGGCGTAGATCGTCGAGGGCGTGGACGGGTCGATGACTACGGTGTTAATGAACGTAGTCTGGATTGAAAGGTCAGGCATTTCAGCATTCAGAGAGGACCAGCCGGCCCCCCCGTTCGCGGACCCGACCACGCCTTTGTTGGCCACCCGCAGGGCTCCCGGAGTCGTGGGGAACCTCTGCGAATCGCTGTTCCCGACCACGTACGCTTCCCCCGCCGAGTTGACATGGATGCCTCGCGCCGTCTCCTCGCCGATGTCTCCGACGTAGGTGGAATAGATCAGCCCCGTGCCGTTGCTGTTCACCTTCGTTACGAAAGCGTCGCTGAAGTTGAACCCGCCGTCGGTGATGAATGTGGTCTGGAACGCACCCGGAGTCGTGTCGAAGTCCACCGAGCGCGTCGTGCCGGCGACGTAAGCGAGGCCCGCCGCGTCCACGTCAATGCCTAAGGCCGTATCGAAATTCGTGCCCCCGAGGTAGGTCGAATACATGAGGCCCGTGCCGCCTTGATTCAGCCGGGTGATGAAGGCGTCGCCGAAGGCCACGTTACCCTCAATCGTGTTTTGAAACGCGCCCGGAGTCGTGTCGAAATTCAGGGAGGCGGTCGCCCCCGTCACGTAAGCGAAGCCCTCCGCGTCCACGGCGATGCCGTTCCCCTGATCGGTCCCGTCGCCCCCTAAATAGGTTGAGTAAACAAGGGCCGAGCCCGCGGAGTTCAACTTGATCGCGAAGGCTTCAGTGTCGACATTTAAAGAGGGCTGCGGCTGGAACGCCCCCGGCGTGGTGGGGAAATCGTTCGACCTCGTGAACCCGGTCACGTAAGCGTTGTTCGACGGGTCGAGGGCGATGCCGAACCCTTCCTCGTCGCGCGCCCCGCCGATGAAAGTCGAGTAGATCAGGCCCGAGCCGTCCGCATTTAATTTGGTGACGAATATGTCGGCCCCTTCATTGTACGTCGGGTCGAAAGAGCCAACAGTCTTTGGAAAGCCGGCGGACCGGGTGCGCCCGGTGACGTAGGCGTTGCCGTCCGAATCTAATCTGATGCCTCTGGCCGTCTCTTCGGCGACCCCGCCGAGGAAGGTCGAATAGCTGAATACCGGGTCGATGACGAGCGGCCTGCTCGCGTCGTACGCGCCGACCTTCAGGCTGACCTTATTCCTGCCCCTGATCACGTACCGCGCCTCGACGCTCCGCCTCGCGCCGTCAACCTCCTGATAGGCGACGGGCCTGCGCTGCCTCATCTCGCCCGCGGCCGTGCCCAGCAGCAGGTCGCCGGCCTCGTCGACGCGCATCCGCCGCGCCCCCTTGAATTCCAGCCTGATCGCCTTGGAACTGGCTCCCGGAGCCACTATGAAGTCGTATTCAAGCTCCCTCTGGTTGCCGTAATAAGACACGTCTATTCCCGCGTAGACCTGCCTGTAGAGCACTCTGCCATAGTTGGGGATGGCCGTGCGCCACTTCTTTTCGTCCCCGCCCACGAAGTAGTTGCTCGTGCCCTCCATCAGCTCAAGCCCCTCGGGCCGGGCGTGCGGGCTCGCCCCCACGAGTCTCATGCGGAGCAGAGAGGCCTTCTTTCCGGCGTCGGAGTCGTCGGAAGCAGACGAGTGCGACATAGCGAAGACGGCTTCGGTCGAGCTTATGAACACGCTGTAGCCCGCGCCCCGCGAGAGGAAGTCCACCTTCGAATCGGCCTGCCCGACGTTCGCCTCGAACATGAGAGGCAGCTTCCCATACGAATCCCTGACCCGGTCTTCGATCTCCTCCCCGGAGCGGCCGGGGCCGACCCTTGAATCTCCCGCGGCCGAAGCCGCGACTCGCGCGCCCGTCGATCCGGGCCGGGAGGGGAGCAGGCCCATGAGGGCGAAAAAAGATACCGCGAGGCAGACAACCGCCTTACTACCGGAGAGAGTATTTCGCACAGCTTTCCTCACACAGCGTAATTTCAGAGGCAGCGGCTATCGTCACTTATAAAGGGTCGATCTGAGTCACCAGAGCGAGACTTGAAGGAACGAATAACAACCTGAGCCAAAGGGCACCCAAACTACTACGAGATATGGACCGCGATTATTAGACCAGATTTGCATTTGTGGCGCAATCTTAAGCGCAAAATATAAGGGGCACCCGCGACGGACTCCGCCCGGCATTTTTCTTAACCGCCGCGCGCATGTCCTCGACTTCGTGTACCGCCTCCCCGCCCGTGGGTTGAAGCCGACCTTTTCCGGCGTCGCGCCGATTGCAGGTATCAAGCTTCTACACGGCTTCCCGATCAGCTAGAATCCGTTCCAGAGAACTCTACCCGCGGACTTCGACATGAAAGGAGAATCTCACGATGCTGAGAGAATTCAAGGAGTTCATCGCAAGGGGGAACGTGATAGACCTTGCGGTCGCGGTCATCATCGGCGCGGCGTTCGGCAGGATCGTCACCTCTCTGGTCAACGACATACTGATGCCGCCAATCGGGCTGCTCATGGGCGGGATAGATTTCGCGGGCCTCTTCGTCGCCCTGCGGGGCAACCCCGCGACGCTCGCGGAGGCGAAGGCGGCGAGCCTCCCCACCATCAACTACGGGCAGTTCATTCAGGCCGCCATTGAGTTTCTCATAATCGCCTTCGTCATCTTCCTCATCATCAAGGCGATAAACCGAATGAAGCGCCGCCCGGAAGACCTGCCGCCCACGGTCAAGGCGTGCGAGTACTGCTTCTCAAGCATCCCGGTCCAGGCAAGGCGCTGCCCGCAATGCACCTCCGCGCTCGAAGTGGTATGACCGGCCCGGAGCGGCCCTCAGGATGCTCAATATGCCGGGCACTCTCTACCTGATCGCGACGCCTATAGGCAACCTCGAAGACATCTCGCTCAGAGCCCTGCGCGTGCTCAGGGAGGTTGATCTGGTGGCGTGCGAAGACACGCGGCACACGAGGAAGCTCCTGTCGCATTTTCAGATCAACAGGCCGACCGTGAGCTATCACGAGCACAACGAGCGCGAGCGGGCCGAAGAGCTGGTCGGGAAACTGCTGGCGGGCGCGAACATCGCTCTCGTCTCGGACGCGGGCACCCCTCTGATATCCGACCCCGGCTATCGAATCGTTAGAGAGTCGATTGACCGGGGCGTCGCGGTGGTCCCCCTGCCGGGGGCTTCGGCGCTCATAACGGCGCTCTCGGCGTCGGGGCTCGCGGTCTCCGACTTCTTCTTCGCGGGTTTCCTGCCCGCCCGCGGGGGCGCTCGCCGCGCGCGGCTGTCTGACCTCGCGCGGGTAAGATCGACCCTGATCTTTTACGAATCTCCCCACAGAATAAAGGAGACGGTCAAAGACGCGCTCGACCTGCTCGGCGACCGGGAGTCGGTGCTCGCGCGCGAGTTGACCAAGCTGCACGAGCAATTCATGCGGGGCAGGCTTTCGGACTTGCTCTCCGCCCTCGGCGAGGCGACGGTCAGGGGCGAGCTTGTCCTGATCGTCGGCCCCCCGCCCGACGGCGCGCAGGCGCAAAAAGCCGAGTCCGGGCCGATCTCTCTATTGTCGGAAGTAGAATCCCTGATGGAGCGCGATAAAATAGACCAGATGACCGCGCTCAAGCGGGCCGCGCGCGGGCGGGGCATCTCCAAGAGCGAAGCCTACAGGCAGCTGATGTCCGAACGAGAGCAGGCCCGCCCGGAAGGTGAGTGAAGAGGAGACGACATGATCGATTGCGGCAAGAGCCCGGCACCGTCGGTAAGATTAGCGATTCTCCGAAGGGCCATTCAAATAATCGCCCTCTCCGCCTGCCTGCTCGCGGCGCTGGGAAGCGTCGGCCTCGCGCAGAGCGGGGCGGCGGGCGGCCGCCCTTCGGGGCGCGCGTTCGGGGTCAACCTGACTTACGCGGTCTACCAGTACGACCCGGCGCGTTCGCCATCTCTGGAAGAGGTCGTGCGGCTCTCTTCGACTTTTTCGAGCGCGAAAGAAGAGATGGCGCACCTCAGGGAGAACAACAAGCTCGAAGGCGTAGAGGTCCGGCATGTGCGCTCGGTCGGGCTCCGCGGCGACGAGAGGTTCGACGACGCGGTGAGGGTCGGCGACAAGTATTTGGAGCTTTCGATAATCCCGCGAAAAGTGGCGCGCGGGTATCTCAAGCTGGACGTGAAAGCGGCCTTCGATAACGGCCCACTGCTCGACGCGCGTGAGGTCGAGTTCGGGAACTTCGAGACCGTGTTGCTCCGGGGCGGGCGCGGGATGTTCGGCGTCGATTACCGCACCGGGGCGAGCGGCCGGCAGGAGGGCGTCCCGTCGGAGAGGGTGATCCTGATATCGGTCACGCCGGAGATCGTGCCCGTCTCAAGCCTCCGCGACAGGCCCGAAGAACTGGCGCGCCCCGTCGATAAGTTCGGGAGCCCCGTCGAGTTGAAGGAAGGCGACCGCTTCACCCCCCCGTCCGTGACCGAGCGCGTCACGCCGAAGTTCGAGACGGGGCGCGGGGTCAAGGGGGCCGTGCTGCTCGGGGGAGTAATAACTCCCGAAGGTAGGGTGACGAACATCCGCGTGCTCCGCTCGCTCGACCCTTCCATAGATGACCGCGCGGTGGACGCCTTCCGCCAGTACGTCTTCACGCCCGCGCTCCTCAACGGCAGGCCGGTCCACTCGACCTACCGCGAAGAGGTCACTTTCGCGGACAGGCTGCCTACTTTATTGGAGCTTCAGGAAGAGGCGGAAAAGCGGCGGCAGATGGAGAAGGAAGAGAAAGAGAAGCAGAAGCGGCGGAAGCCCTGAGCGTGAGGGAGCGACTGAAGAGGCGGCCGTAGTAGCCGCCTCTTCAGTTCCATCGCGCCGGCTCTTTAAGGCGACGGGAGCACGCGCAGCCTGTAATTCTGGCTGCCGTCGAAGGCGGTCACCCCGATTATGTAAGTGCCCGGCGGGAGCTCTATCGGGATGAACTCGGTTGAAGCGAAGCTGAGGCTGAAATCGATCAGGTTAGGATCATTGATGCTGGTCTTCTTCTTGCTCACCGCCGAGTTGAAGAGGTAAAGATCGAGGTCGCCCGAGCCTGATGTCGGCTCAAGTATTATGTAAACGACGCGCGGAGCCGTCAGGGTGAAGCTGTACAGGTCCTCTATGTTGTCCGTCGAGCCGTCGGGGAAGGTCATCCTCAGCAACGAGGAGTCCAGAGCGCTGGCCGCGCCCGCCAGCTCTCCCGGGAGGTTGCCCAGTTTTTGCGCCTTCTTCGTCTTATCGTTCGACTCTCTTTCGGCCAGATTCGATCCGGGCGCGTCGCTGATGTTGAGGACTATGTCGATGTTCGGCGTCGTGTCGTTCGCGTTCACCGTGACGGCCGTGAACGCGCTCGCCACGTCGGTCGACCTGCCCGATTCGAGAGCGCCGTTGTAGAACTCTTCGATGGCGAGCGGGAACTGGAATAAGCTGGCCAGAGGCCCGATGCCCGACCCGTCGAGCGCCTGCGGGTTGATCCGCTGGACCTCGACGATGTACTGGCCCGGCGGGAGCCCCTGTATCCGGTAAGCGCCTCCCGGAAGCTCGTACCCCGTGACCGTGCTCGCGGCGGTCGCGAGCGGGTCGGTGGCGTCCTGCCCGACGGGGATGTCGGGCACCCCTTCCGTGACCGGGATCTGGTTGCCGGGGAAGGCGAGCGTGGTGGGCGAGGGCGGATAAGCGCCCGCCCGGTCTATGCGGCGCGCGACGACGTTGATCCCCGTGACGGGGAAGTCGCCGCTCGCGGTCCGAATCAGCACGCGCCCCTCGATGGCCCCGTGCTGCGCGAGGTACTCGGGCGTCGGGTACAGGTTCGACATGGCGTTGCTCGTGTCCATGTCGAGCGAGGCGATGAAGAAGCCGGAGTTGCTGAAGCCCTTGGAGACGAGCGCCGAGTTGCCGGGGACCGGGCTCGATCCGGGCGGGAAGAAGAACGGGTACATGGTCTCCGTGAAAGGCGTGTAGAGGTCGAAGGCCGACACCCGGTCGAACCCCGCGGGCATCGTCACGCCGTCGCCGTCGGAGGCGATGTTGCCGTTGATCTGTGAGTGGTCGAGCGGCCCGGCGAAGTGGCCGAACTCGTGGGTGAATATGCCTTGAAACGGTACCTTCCCGCCGAGCGCCCCGACCACGGCCCCGTTCAGTATGACGACGGCCTCGTAGACTTCGCTCTCATCTTCGCTGAGCGCTATGACGCCCGCGAGCCCGAGCACGTCTCTGTCGCCCGTGATCGATCTGGTGAGGTCGCCGTTCGTGTCGAATATGATCGGGTTCTGAAAGGTCGGGTTGTTGGAGCTGAGGAATTTCCCGAAGTTGCTCCCGTTGACATCGACCGGCTGCCCCGTCGCGGGGTCGAGGATCGGCCCCGCGTTCACGAAGTCGAGCGTCGAGCCCGGTATGTTGCTATAGAGGCCGAATATGTGATCGGCGAGCGCGACCGCCTCCGCGTTCGGGATGGTGCCGAGCGGCCCGGAGTCGACGCGGTAGAGGACGCGGCCATCCGCGTCGACCGTCCGCGAGTTGAGCGCGCCGCCCCTGACTTCCGAGCGGGCCCAGAGCACGGGCCGCCCGGTCTCTTCATTGATGCTGTTAGGCCCGCCGGCGTCCGCCGTGCCCATGATGAGGGCGAGGGCCAGGGCCGGGACCGACACTGAAAAAGCTGCGCGAATATTTACGCGAATATTTAATAGACGGCTGATCATTGCTGTACTGCTCCTTTGTCGGGTCCTCTGACTATGACGCCCTTCTCACCCCCGTGGACCTCGACGACCCTCTCCACGAGCCCCAGGAATTCGTCGAGCGGCAGGGCCCCGCGCTTGCTCCTGAGCGACTCGGCTTCGGGGCCGACGTTCGAGCGCCCGTCGCCCGCGGAGTCGCGTTCGGGAAAGATTACGCGGGCGTCCGATTCCTTCATCCTCGTGCCGTTGTAAGGAGCCGTGAACAGGCCGCTGTTGTTTATGCTGTTGCGCACGACCTCTTTGCCCGAAGGCATGCGCGACACCTCGAACACCCCCTGGTAGAGTCCGACCGGGCGCGTGACTTTGCCGTCCGTGTACTCCTTGATGAGAAAGAGTACGGACCGCTCCCCGACCTTGTACTCTCGCGTCGCGTGGAAGAATGATTTCGGGCCGGGGTTGACCCTCCCTTTGCTCGGGACGCCGCCCTTGCCGACGGAGCGGCGCGCGGGGTGGCCCAGCTGCGTGAAGGTGACGACCCGGGGCAAGCGCCCCTTGATCGCGCGCTCGACCTCGAACGTGTAGCGCGTGACGGGCATCATGCCCTGAGCGATCATCTCTTCGGTCTCTTCGACGGAGACGCAGCGGCCGACGAAGATGCGCTCCGCCGTCACCGCCATCTCTTCCAGATTGAAACGCAGCACCGCGTGGTGCGCGTCCGTCGTGCGTACTCCGCTGAAGACGGCGAAAGCCACGACCGCGAGCGCAAGAAAGGTTCGGACACTTCTTGTAAACATAAACAGACTCCCTAATGTACTCGGACTTAAAATTTCGATTTGAGATTAAGATCAGCCTCAGGGCTCAAGCCTCTGCGTCGACCCGCGCGCGCCCACCGCAACTCCGTGCGAGGGCCCCGTCAAATCTACCGAGATCAGGTCGCGCCCGGTCACCGGAGAGATCGGGGTCCAGGTGCGCCCGCCGTCGGCCGAGCCGGTCGTCGCGCCCTTCGCGCCCACGGCCCAGAAAACGTTACCGCCGGCCGCCGCCACCGCGTTGAGGGTCGCCCCGGTCTTCGAGTCCGCCGGGGACCAGCTCTTCCCGTCCTCGCTGCGAAGGACCGTCCCTTTGTCCCCGACCGCGATCACAAGCCCCCCGGGCGTGGCCGCGAGGCCGAAGAGGGCATTCTGGGTGCCCGAAGACTGGACCTCCCAACTCCTGCCGCCGTCTGCGGTGCCGAGTATCAAACCCTCTTCGCCGACGATCCAGCCGCGGTCGGCGGACGAGAACTTTATGTCCCAGAGGTCTTCGAGCCGCCCGGTCGGGAGGACCTCCCACGTCTCGCCTCCGTCGGCCGTGCGGAAGACGAGCCCGCTCCCGCCCACGACCCACCCGCGCTGGTTGTCGAGGAAGAAGACGGAGTTGAGCACCTCGCCCTCGCGCTCGACCCTCTGCCTCGCCCAGGTCCGTCCCCCGTCGTCGGTCCTCTGGATCGTGCCGCCGTACCCTGCGATCCAGCCGCGGGTGGGGCTCACGAACTGCACCGCTTCAAATATCTCCGTCGTGTTGGCTACCTTCCCCCACGTCCGGCCGCCGTCGGATGTGTGATGGACCGAGCCGCTCGTGCTCCCCCCGGGCTCTATGTCCCCGACGGCCCACCCGAGCCGTTCGTCGATGAAATCGACCCCGAGCAGGTCCAGGTTCGTCACGTTCGCCCCCTGGGCCCAGCGCGCGTTAAGCTGTGGTGAACCCGATTCCCCTTTGCACGAGCCGGCTGCCAGCAGGAGAACCATTAGTAAAAATTTCGATCTATGCAAAGTTCACGATCCACTCACTTCATATGGAAGAGACGGTGGTTTCGGGCCGCCATAAAATCTAACACAGGTTGAGTATTATGTCGCGATTCCCGCCCCGCTTTATAAGCAAAATATAATAAATGACCGGCGGGCGCGGGCGAGCCTCTCATGACTTCGGGAGATGGCCTCAGGGGTTAGACGCGCGCGCCATTCTCACAGTCTGATTATTTTAGACTCGTGCTCGGGCATCCCGAGCTTGCGCGTGACGTTGCGCGTGTCGACGATGAACGGGGCCAGCCGCACGACGCGCGAGTAATCCACCGAGGAATGGTCCGTGACTATGCAGACGCAGTCGCACTCGGACAGGGCCTCGTCCGTGAGCGGGACGCTCGCGAGCACGCCCTTGCCGTCCAGATTCATCTCCGGGATGAACGGGTCGTGATAGCTGACGAGCGCGCCCTTGTGGATGAGCTGATCCACTATGCCGAGCGCGGGCGACTCGCGCACGTCGTTTATGTCTCGCTTGTAGGCCGCGCCCAGCACGAGCAGGCGCGAGCCCTTGACGGGCTTCCCCGCCTCGTTGAGCCCGTCCTGTATCAGCTGCACGACGTGGCGCGGCATGTGCGAGTTGACCTCCTCGGCCAGCCCTATGAAGCGGGCCTCGAATCCGTGGAGCCGCGCCTTCCATGAGAGGTAGTGCGGGTCGAGCGGGATGCAGTGGCCGCCGATGCCTGGGCCGGGGTAGAAGGGCATGAAGCCGAACGGCTTGGTCGCCGCCGCCTGGATCACGTCCCACGAGTCTATCCCGAGGTGGTAGCAGAGCTGCGCCATCTCGTTCACGAGGGCGATGTTCACCGAGCGGAAAGTGTTTTCGAGCAGCTTCGCCGTCTCCGCCACGCGCGCGCTCGAAACCTTGTGGACCCGCTCGACTATCGTTTGATAAAGGGCCGCCGCGATCTCCGTCGACATGGCCGACACCCCGCCCACGACTTTCGGGATGTTGTTGGTCTGGAAGTTCTTGTTGCCGGGGTCGACGCGCTCGGGTGAGAAAGCGAGGTAAAAATCCTTGTCGAGGGCGAGGCCCGTCTCTTCGAGCATCGGGCGCAGCACCTCGTCGGTCGTGCCCGGGTAGGTGGTCGATTCCAGCACGATCAGCTGGGGCGAGTGCAGGGTGGAGCGCAACTGCTCGGAGGCGGCCAGTATGTAAGAGATGTCGGGCTCTTTGGTTTTGCGGAGCGGCGTCGGCACGCAGATGATCACGGCGTCGGTCTCTTTGAGCCTCGAAAAATCGGTGGTCGCGGAGAACTTACCGCGCCCGACGAGCGCTCTGACCATGTCGGTCGGCACGTCGGGGATGTAGGACCTGCCGGAGTTGATGATCTCGATGCGCGGCTCGTCCACCTCGAACCCGATCACCGTGAAGCCGCCGCGCCCGAACTCGACCGCGAGAGGCAAGCCGACGTACCCGAGGCCGATCACGCCGACGACCGCGCGACGCTCGATGATTTTGCTCAATAACTCAGCACTCATTTTATAACTCCGTTGGACTACAACATCCGGCTCAAGTCATTAATGAAACTACGCGGCGGAGGCGCGCGTCAAGACTATTCACCCCCCGATGGTCGCCAGCAGCTCTTCTCGGTCGACCGTGGCCGTGCCGAGCTTGCCCACCACGACGCCCGCGGCGTGGTTGGCCATCACGGCCGACTCCGCGAGCGTCGCGCCGGCGGCGAGCGCGAGCGCGAGCGTGGCGATCACCGTATCGCCCGCGCCCGTCACGTCGTAGACCTCGCGCGCGACGGTCGGTATGTGCGTGACATCCCCCCGGTCGGTGAACAGGGTCATGCCCTCTTCCCCGCGCGTCACAAGCAGCGCGCGACAGTCTACCGAGGCGAGTATCTTCCGGCCGGCCTCGACGAGGCTCTCCTCGTCCTCGATAGCCACGCCCGCGGCCTCCGCGGCCTCCTGGTTGTTGGGGGTGATGATTGTGAGGGGCTGGTAATGAACGAAGCTGCGCAGCTTCGGGTCGAGGCAGACTATGAGGTCGCGCGCGCGCGCCGCGTCGAGCACCCTTGATAGCAAGCGGGGCGTGAGCAGCCCCTTGTTGTAATCCGAGATGACGATGGCGTCGATGGCCTCCATCTCCTTGTGCAGGGCCTCAAGAATTCTGTCCTCGATCTGGGGGGAGATGGGGGAGCGGCTCTCGCGGTCGGCGCGGACCACCTGCTGGTTGTGCGCGATGATGCGGGTCTTGAGCGTGGTCGGGCGGCCCTGATCCGACACGAGGCCATCGGTGCCGACCCCGAGGGAGCGAAAAGCCATCGCCAGCTTCTCCGCTTCGAGGTCCGCGCCTATCACCCCTAAAGGGCGCGGGCTCGCCCCGAGCGCGACCAGATTCGAGACGACGTTGCCCGCTCCGCCCAGGGCAATCGTCTGGCGGTCCACCTCGACCACGGGCACCGGAGCTTCGGGCGATATCCGGCGCACGCGCCCCCAGATGAACTCGTCCAGCATCAGGTCCCCGAGCACCGCGATCCGTTTGCCCGAAAAATTGTCGGTCAGAGCTCTGGCCCGCTCGCCAGTCAGGGTAATCATAAGAATAAATGGCCGGGGAGCTACCCGCTTAAATAAATGCTCAACCTGATCGGCTCCCGGCCCGGCCTCTCCCTTTCTAATCTCTAAGCTTCTTTGAAAGCCTCCCCCTTCCCGGCGCGCGCTTCGGCCCGCTCTCGCATCACCTCGTCGACGCGGGCGAGGACCTCTCCGGGCGGAATGGAATCTATCGGATCGCCTTCTTCCCCGGACGCCGGGCCCGACGGGCGGGCTTTCACGACCCGGTAAGGGGACCGCGCCCAGGGGTGCCAGACGTCCGAATTGGAGGACCCGAAGACCGCTACGATGGGCCGCTCAAGGGCCGCCGCGATGTGCATCGGGCCGCTGTCGTTGCCGACGAAGATGGCGGCCCGATTCGTCAGGGCGATCAGCTCTTTCAGGCTCAACCCGGAAATGATCGGAGGCTTCGTCCGCGAGCTTCGCACCACTTCGCCGGCCACGTGCTCCTGCCCGGGGCCTTCTATGACGACGGACGGCAGGTGCCACCTCTCGCGCAGGTGGTCAGCGACTTCAGCGAACCCTTGCGGGGACCACTGCTTGGACTTCATCGCGGCCGAGGGCGCGAGGCAGGCGAAAGGCGCGAGCGCCGGGCCGTCCCCCATCTCGCTCGCGCGGCAGGCGGAGAGCCGCTCCCGCACGGACGCTTCGGCCTCGGGCGACACCTTCAGGCTGAGGCGCGGGCCGCCCTGAGGCCACGGCACTCCGGCCCACCGCAATAAAGCGAGCTGCTGCTCGACGCTGTGCACGCGCGAGCGCCCGAGCAGGCTGTCGGGCGGCGGGGCTCTGCGCGAGAGCAGGAAGGAGCAGCGGTACCCGCGATAGCCCACCGTGTGCCGGGCCCCGGAAAGCGCCGAGATGATGGTCGCCGTCGTCCCCCCGTGCAGGTTGAACGTGATGTCGAAGCGCCCGCGCCGCAGCCCCGAGATCAGCCGCGCCCGCGAAGAGAGGTCCGGGCCCGCCGTGATCAGCTCATCCACGAGCGGGTGGTCTTCGAGCAGGGGCGCGGCCAGGGGCTCGGCGACGACGGCTATTCTGATGTCGGGCCTCCAGGATTTCAGGGCCGCGAGGCAGGGGGTCATAAGCACTGTATCGCCGATGGACCGCAGGCGGATGAAGAGGGCACGCTGAATAAGCGACCAGTCGGGCCGTGAATCAACTTCTGCCGAGTGCTGCGCGGGTACGGTCACTCTTCAATCACTGCCTCGTCGATGAGCATCACGGGTATGTCGTCGCGTATGGGGTAGACGCGCCTGCACTCGCCGCACTTCAAGCCGCTCCCGTCCGGCTTCAGCTCGACCTTCACCTTGCAGACGGGGCAGGCGAGAATCTCAAGCAATCTTTCGCTTACCGGCACTTCGGACCTCCTGTATTCGAGCGGTCAAGTCTATCACCGCGCCATCACGCCGTCAATTTTCGCCCCCGCCGCGCCGGGCGGCCAATATTGAATCTCGAATGAGCGCGTGCTAACCTTTTACCGGTCTTCATGCCGGTCCGGAACTGAAGGCGCGCGGGCACCGTATGCGAGTCTGACGAAGTATATTAGCGAACCACGTCCGGGAATAGCTGTTTATGATTAGAAGTTTTATCGCACTGCTTGTGGCGGGAGCGCTGCTGGTCGCGCCCGGCCTCACCTCTTCGCCCTCCCTGGCCCGCCAGTCCGACGAGCCTATCAAGCTCCGGACCGATCTGGTCACCGTCGACGCGACGGTGATGGACAGGGATGGGAACTTCATCCGGAACCTGAAGCAGGAAGACTTCGTGGTCTACGAGGACAACGAGCCGCAAAAGCTCGACTTCTTCGAGGCGAGCGAGGCGGCGGCCCTCACGCGGCCCCTCGCCGTGGTCTTCGCCCTGGACAACTCCGGCAGCATGAAGCCCGAGGAGCTGGTCAAGCAGCGCGAGGCGGCCCTGAGCTTCACGCAGCTCGTGCGGCCCGAGTCGGTCTTCGCGGTCCTCACGTTCAACAACGAGCTGCGCGTCCTTCAAGACTTCACGAGCGACTCGAAAAAGATCGGGCAGGCTTTCCAGAAAGTGGCGGGGAGCAATGGGTCCACGAGGCTGTTCGCGTCGATTGACCGCGCGATCGCGATGCTCAAGCGCGCGCCGCGTTACCGGAGCAACCGCCGGCTGCGCCGCATAGTCGTCGTGATCACGGACGGCATCGACTCGGTGGACACGGTCGACCAGCGCGACCTGATCCAGCGCGCGAACGAGCAGGGGGTGACGGTCTACTCGATCACCATACCGTCGTACGGGTACGGCTCGACGGAGCGGATCATGACTTTGCTGGATGTCTCGCGGATCGTGCCGCTCACGGGCGGGGCCGACTTTTCGGCCGACACGAGCAACTTCACCCCGGTCTTCAAGGCCATCGCCGAAGAGATCAGGTCGAGCTACACCCTGGCTTACTACCCTAAAGAGCGCGCTAAGCGCGACAATCGCCCGCGCCAGCTCCGCGTCGAAGTGAAAAGGGAGGGTGCCATCGTGCGCGCCAGCCGCAGCACCTACCAGGAGTGAGCGGCCCGCGGCTACCTGTCGAACTTCTTTATACGCCGGGGCCGCCGCACGTAAAAATAGATGAGCCCGCCGATGCAGCCGGTGAAGACCATTAGTAGTATCCAGAGTACCTTATCGCTCCCCGGCGGCTCATTCATGGCGCAGTCGATCAGCATCCATATCCAGACCAGTTTAATCAACCCGACGCTTAATATTGCTATCAACTGGCCTATTTCTGACATCTCCATAGAGTGCCCGTCCGCCCTCTGATTTAATTCACCTTTATTTAAGACGTAGAAATCGGGTAACATAATCGTTTCCGCGACCGGGCCGGGCTGGCTCTGTCGGGACGAGAGAGGCGAATGAGCGACAAGAAGAAAGTGGGGATGATAAGTCTGGGGTGCCCGAAGAACCTCGTTGACAGCGAGGTGATGATGGGGCTCCTTTCGCGCCAGGGCTACGAGCTGACGGCGGACGCGAAGGCGGCGGACCTGCTCGTGGTCAACACGTGCGGGTTCATCGACTCCGCGCGGCAGGAGTCCGTCGACACCATCATAGAGATGGCCGGGCTGAAGGAGTCGGGCAACCTCAAGCGGCTGGTCGTCGCCGGCTGCCTCGTCGAGCGGTACAGGGACGAGCTTCAGCGCGAGATCCCGGAGATCGACGCGTGCGTCGGCGTGAACCAGCTCGAAGAGATACTGTCGGCCGCGGAGCCGAATGGGCGCAGGGCGCTCCCCATCTACAGCGAAGGCGCGTCCGCGCCCGAGCTCTACCTTTACGACGAGACCACGCCGCGCCTGCGCGCCACCGCCCCCTACACGGCCTACGTGAAGATAGCCGAAGGGTGCGACCACACGTGCGCTTTCTGCATCATCCCGAAGCTTCGCGGCAGCTTTCGCAGCCGCTCGCCCGAGTCGATCATCAGGGAAGTGGAGATACTGTCGGCTCAGGGCGTCAGGGAGTTCGTGCTCATCTCGCAGGACACGACCACCTACGGGGCCGACCTGAATCTCGCGGACGGCCTCGCGCGCCTGGTCGATTCCATAGCCGCGGTGCCCGGAGTCGAATGGGTGAGGTTCATGTACTGCTACCCGACCGCGATCACCGACGGACTGCTGCGCGTGATGGCCGAGCGCCCGAACGTCTGCAAGTACTTCGACATCCCGCTCCAGCACGCGAGCCGCAGGATGCTCGCCCGCATGAGGCGGGGCGGGAGCCGCTCGTCGTACGAGAGGCTGATCGAGCGCATCCGCCGGCGCGTGCCCGGCGTGGCCATCCGCACGACCTTCATCGTCGGGTTCCCCGGCGAGCGCGAGGAGGACTTCGACGAGCTCATCGACTTCGTCCGCACGGCCGAGTTCGACCGGGTCGGCGTCTTCACCTATTCGGACGAAGAGAACTCCGCCGCGTTCCGTCTGGATGAGAAGATAGACCCGCGCGTGGCCGAGCGACGGGGCAAGAGGCTGATGAAGGAGCAGGCGCGATTGTCCCGCCGCAGGAACCGCCGGATGGTCGGGCGGAGGGTGAGGGTCCTGCTCGAAGGCCGGTCGAAGGAGAGCGACCTCCTGCTCGAAGGGCGCATGGAGACGCAGGCGCCGGAGGTCGACGGCTCGATCCTCATCAACGACGTCCCCGAAGGGCTCGACGTGCGGCCCGGCGATTTCGTCAACGTGGAGATAACCGAGGCGCACGATTACGACCTTCTCGGCCGCATAGTCCGAGACTAGGCCCTCGCAGCAGGAGAGCGCGGAATCGAAAAAAGCTCAGCCACTTCTGCCGACCGACTGGCGCACCTGATGGCTACGGGCGCTGGCGCGGGCTTTTCTCCTTTCGCCCCCGGCACCCTCGGGGCGGTCGAAGGGGTCGCGATATATTTTGTCATCGCGGCGCTCGTGCCCGGCGCGACAGGGCGTTTAGTCTTACTGCTCCTGCTGAACGTCGGGATCTTCGCGCTCGGCGTTTGGGCTTCGGGCCGTACCTGTAGGATGAGCGGGCTCGATGACCCGAGTCAGGTGGTGATCGACGAGATAAGCGGCCAGTTGATCGCCCTCACGCCCCTGGCCTTCGCCCATTCGATAGCGGGGGTGGTCGCGGGCTTCGCCCTCTTCCGCCTCTTCGACATCTTCAAGCCATACCCGATCCGCAGGCTCGAAGCCATGCACGGGGGCTGGGGCGTTATGGCGGACGACGCGCTCGCGGGCGTTTACTCCGCCCTGCTGCTCTGGGCAGCCACCCGATACGGCTTGCTTTGAAATGGAGACCCCCAGGATTATAACCGCCATCGAAAAGGTGAAGGCCAGCCGGAGGCCCGTGATCGAATTCATCCGCGGCGCGGATGCGAAGGGCTCAAGGCCCGGAATATTCGCCTCTTCCTTCAACCCGCCCACGCTCGCGCACGCCGAGCTTATGCGGCGAGCCTCCCTCGCCTTTTCGCTCGACGAGACGGTCGCGCTCGCGGGCGTTGCGAATGCCGACAAAGACAGGTATGAGTCTTCTCTTGAAGATCGGTTGAGTATGCTCGACCTCGCGTTCGAACATGACCGGAGCACGTCCGTGGGCCTTTCGTCGCACGCCTACTTCGTCGACCTGCTCGACGCCCTCGCCCTGATCTATCCCGAGGGAACCGATTTGCACTTCATCGTGGGGTTCGATACATTCGAGCGCGTGCTCGACCCGGAAGGCAGGTACACGGGGCGGTACCACAGAAATTTCGCGGGCCGCGAGCAGGCCCTCGGCCACCTGCTTGCGCACAGTCGGCTGATCGTGGCGGGCCGCAAGGGGGCGGGCGAGGCAGAGGTCCGCGCCCTCCTTGCAGGCGAGCCGGTGCGCTTTGCCGATAGGATTCTCTACCTCGACTTCCCCGCCGACCTCGGCGAGCGCTCGGCCACGGAAGTCAGGGAGCTTGCGCGGGCGGGCGGGTCGGTCGAGAAGCTCGTTCCGCCCGCCGTCGCCCAATACATTCGAGAGCGAGGACTTTACAAATAGCTATGCTGAAAGCGGAGATTATAGCCATCGGCTCGGAGCTGCTGACGCCCCACCGGGTGGACACGAATTCACTGTGGCTGACGGAGCGGTTGAATTCCATCGGGGTGAGCCTGCACCTGAAAACTGTCGTCGGCGACGAGGAGGCCAGACTCGAAGAGGTCGTGCGCGACGCGCTCAACCGCTCCGACGTGATCATCTCGACCGGGGGGCTGGGGCCGACCGAGGACGACATCACTCGCAAGGTCTTCGCGCGCGTGTGCGGGCGGCAGCTCACGCTCGACTATGAGGTGCTCGCGGGGATACGCGAGCGGATCACTAGCAGGGGTTACCAGATGACTCCCAACAACGAGCGGCAGGCGCTCATCCCCCGAGACGCGGCGATCCTGCCGAACCCCAACGGCACTGCGGTGGGGATGAAGATGGAGCAGAACGGCAGGCTCGTCGTGCTCCTGCCCGGCCCCCCGCGCGAAAACCGCCCGATGTTCGACGATTACGTAATGCCCCAGCTTGAGCGGATGTCGCGGGGCGTTCGGATCGCGAAGCGCGTGCTCAAGGTGACGGGCATGGGCGAGTCCCAGCTCGACGACGTGATCGCGCCCATTTACGGGGAGTACACGAACCCGACTACCACGATTCTCTTCACCGATTCGGAGATCGAGATACACCTTGAGGCGACGGCCGAGACTTTCCTGCGCGCCGAAGAGATCGTCGAAGAATTGTCGGGAAAGCTCGAAGATAAGATCGGGATCAACCTCTACTCCACCCGAGGCGAGTCGCTCGAAGAGGTCGTGGGCCAGAGACTCAGGCTCAGGCAGTACACAATCGCGACGGCCGAAAGCCTCACCGGGGGGCTGATCGCGGAGCGGATAACCCGCGTGCCGGGATCGAGCGATTACTTCATCGGCTCGGTGGTGAGCTACACGAGCGAAGCGAAGATGAGCCTGCTAGGCGTCGAGGCGGAATCGCTCGAACGCCACGGCACGGTGAGCGGAGAAGTCGCCGAAGCGATGGCGCGCGGGGTCAAAGGGCGCTCGGGGGCGACCATCGGCCTGAGCGTGACGGGCGTGGCCGGGCCGGGCGGGGGCTCCGAGGCGGTGCCCGTCGGGACGGTCTACGTCGGCCTCGCGGACGACGTGGGGTCGTCGAACAAGCGGCTGATCCTGCTCGGGGACCGGCACCTGATTCGCTGGCGCGCCTCGACCGCGGCGCTCGAAATGGTCCGCCGCAGGTACCTGCTTTAACCGGCGGTCGGCTGCGGCTACTGCGAGTCCTCGCCCTTCGCCATCGCCTGCAACCTCTCCCTGTGCTCGATGATGAAACCGTGGAAGGCGCGCGTGGGGGAGGGCTGAAATTTTCCGAGAGAGACCATGGCTACCGACCTGCGGAGCCTGTGCCCGTCGATCCTCAACCGCGCGAGCTTGCCGGCCCTCACCTCGTCGCGGACGGCCCAGACGGGCAGCAGAGAAATCCCCATCCCATGCTCGACCATAAGCTTTATGAAGTAGGTGTCGTTGGATTCGAGGGCGAGGTCCGGGCGTATGCCGACCTGCTTGAAGAAATCATCCGTCGCGTGGCGGATCGAGGCCCCGCGCTCGAACAGTATCAGCCTGTCGCGCTCGATGTCGGCGATGCTCGCCTCGGACCGGGAGGCGAGCTGATGCTTATGGCCCACCACGAGCACGATCTCATCTTCGAATAACTCGGTGACCTGAAGGGCGGGCGAATAAACGGGCAGGGAGGCGAAGCCGAGGTCGGCCTTCCCGTTCAGGATGTCGGAGACGGTCTGCTCCGTGCTGACCGTCGTGCGAAACGAGACCTCGATCCCCGTGTGCATGCGCATGAACTACTCGAAGAGGGGGGCGAACAGGTGCACGAAAGCCTGAGTCGCGGCGGCCGCGCGCACGCGCCCGACCGGGGAGTGCTCGCGCCCGGAGAGCCTCTCGCGCAACGCCTCCGCGTCGCCGAGTATGCGCTCCGCGTATTCGAGGGCGATCTTACCGGCCTGCGTTAGCTTCACGCCGCGCTTCGCCCTTATGAACAGCGGCTCGTCAAGCTCGGATTCCAGAGACTTGATCTGATGGCTCACCGCCGACTGCGTGAGGTGCAGGCGCTCGGCCGCCCGCGTGAAATTCAACGTGTCAGCCACTTCCCGGAAGGTCCTGAGATGCGTCAACTCCATAATCTCCCCCTTACGCCGCCCTGACATCAGCATTTCTAATGATGTGGATTATAACAATGAATTAGACGCATTACTGCTTCTGAGTTATAGTTTCGACCTGATATTTTCAAGGGTAAGGAAGGGAGGCGGGTGGCGGCGTATTTCATCCGCTTCCGAATTTTCTCAGTTTCAACTCCTTAGAAACGGTTAGAGGCCGCGATGAATTGCGGCCTCTTTTTTTACCCCTATTGATCCCCGCTCCGCGCGGTCTAAATGCCGTGCTTCTTCTTCAGGTTGTGCACGTGCACCTTCGAGACCCCGAGTTTTCGCGCGGCGCGCGTGAGGCTGTTGTTGGTCTGCCTCAGGGCGTTGCGAAGGAGGAAGCCCTCAAGGGTCCGCTTGGCCTCCTGCCACCTCGGCAGCTGGTTGCCATCGAACACGAGTCTGTTATCGTCGGTGAAGACGATCTGCTCCTCGTACTTTGCCGCCACGCGGGTGAACTCATCTCCCAGCCAGGCGTCTTCGAAAGTGTTGAGTATTTCGCTGGCTCGTACAAGCTCGGTCCGGCCCGCCCTCGTATCGACGTTATGGTACGCCTCGGCAAGGTAGATTATGGACGCAAGCTCCAGCCGCCGATTCTCGGATAAATTGGTCGAGGCGCGAGCGAGGTCCAGGGCCTCCCTTAAAGTTTCGGTCGCCTGTTTGAAATCGCGCTCGGCCAGCCTGACCTGCCCCAGAGCGATGCGTGCGCAGGCGCGGGTGCCGGTAGAGTCCGATTTGTCGGCCAGCTCCACCGCCAGTACCGCGCGGCTCGCGGCCTCGTCTATCTCGTTCTGCTGGAGCGCGACCTGGGCGAGCAGGGAGAGGGCCCTGCTTTCGCCTTTATCGTTGCCCGTGACCAGTTCGCGGCTCTCTTCCGAGAGTTTTTCGGCCCGCTCGTACCGCTTCAATCGTATCAAAGCTTCGGCGAGCTTGAGCTGGCACTCGGCCCTGTCCCGTTTCACATCATAGCGCTCGAAAATAGTGTTCGCTTCCTTATAAAGTTCGAGAGAGTCCTGAAAATCCCCCAGAGAGCATTTGAGGTCGGCCGCGCCGACGAGAGCCCTCGCGTAAAAGCGCCCCCGCTCGGCCCCCTTCAGCATTCGCGCGGCCTCGGTAAAATACTCGGCCGCGTTATCGACTTCGCCCCGGTCGGCGGCCAGGGAGGCCTGTTCCGCCGTGATCATCCCGCGCAGGAATTCCATCTTCCTGCTGCTGCGGCCTTTGACGCCCTCCTGCGCCGTGCCCAGCATCGACTTCGCATCTTCATAATTGCCGTGACGCCTGGCCAGATTGGCCAGACCGAGAAGGGCCTGGCTCAGGCCGAAATTATCGCTCCGAAAAAGGTAAAAATGATAAGCCGTCTGAAACTGCGTATTAGCCTGAGACTCGTCGTCCTGCCAGAGCGCGAGGCGGCCTCTGGCCAGAGAGAAACGCGCGGCCACATCAATATCGCCGATCCGGGATGCCACTTGTTGCAGAAGGTCCGCACCATCATCCAGTCTGTCGAAATAGATCGCGACCTCGGACCGGACTACCATCTCCATCGGGTCGTCGGTCCTGCGCTCGGAAAAAATCTCCTCAGCCGTTAGAAATTGACCGCTGTCTATAAGGTCAACCGGACTCTCCTGTGTAGCTCGCCTTTCCATCGTAACTACTCCTTTAATCGTAAGCTGGAGCCAAAGCCTCGAACAACGACCTCGGCATGGATACACTTAAGCACTCCCTGCCCTGGACATGGTGGCTGATTTTTCCCTTTGTTCCCGATTCTTAACCTGTTTTGAGTAGGCCAGACGATACATGTATCCCCATTCGCCAGCCTACCAGACTCAAGCAATTATGTTTTAGCTTTGTTGAGCAATCGAGGCAAGACTAACTATCAATATTAATCATACATTTTTCTAACTTTTTCAATTGCCACGGAGTTTTACAATTCATTTACACATGAGGCCGCGACTATGAATCAGTTTCGGACGGCCTCCGGGGGCTTAATGTTAACTTTTTAGCACCTGGCAATGTCTTTCACTCTGGAATATTACTTGCACTTCACAAAGGCGGGTGAACAGATAATTGATCGAGCGGAGTTTAAGAGGGAGGAGATTACAATGCCGAAAGCAACAAAGATGAAATCGGAGCAGGACACTTTGCAGGATAAGAATGTGGCCGGGGGCGAAGCCGCGGACAGAAGCAGCAAAGGCGGTAAAGGCGGCGGCGGAATGGGCGGCCAACAGGAGGGCGGAGTAAAGGGAGGCGGCAAGCGGTCCACACACGTGGGCGACAAGAAAGGCAGTCCTGGCGGCCTTACTTCCGATTGAAGCCTGAACTTAAGAGATTAATTGTCCGGGGTGATCAATTCGAGGATGAATCCCTACGGCTGCCTCCGTTTTTGAACGAAGGCAGCCGCTAAATCTCACTCCGATACAGCGTAACGATGACCTTCTGAATCACTGATACCGCTACCTGTCTCTGAGTGGAACCTATGACCCAACGGGCAAGTAAACCATACAGAATCCTCTGTACTACTTACACGTCGGAGGGGGTTGAAGCACTTTGGGCATTTCATAGCTTGTATTCTAGCATAACTTTCCCAATTTGTGCCTTTTTTCTTGGACTTTAGAGATTTTTTTGCCGCCAGCCATCAAATCTGACGACACGGTAGGATTAGCTCATATTCGCCTGACCCCTGCGAGTCAAAATCGTACACCGGAGCCCGTTACGTCAAGATTGAAAATCGACAATGTCTTTGAAAGGGGTCTTAGAGTCGCCGAAGTCGGGCCGGTAGTATTCGGAGGCGGAATCGAAATCCTGCATCCACCCTTCTTCGAGGCCGAGCGATTCCATCTGCTCGATGGCCGTGAGCCATTCGGACCACCTTATCTTCCGAGAGATGAGCGGGTACCTCTCCGCGCCCACCTTGTTCGTCGGGAAGTACTGCGCCATGAGGCTTACGGCGACCTTCGGGGACAACTCCTCACGTATCCAGGCAAGTGATTCCCGGACGCCCGCGATGTCGTTGGGCAGCACGAGCAGGCGGATAATCAGCCCGCGCTTGAGCAGCCCATCTTCCCCGTAAACGAGCGTGTCTCCGACCTGCCGGTACATCTCCTTGATGCTCGCGCGCGAATGGCGCACATACTCGGTGACCTTCGAGTACTCTCTACCCGCCTCGTCCTCGCTGTACTTGAGGTCGGGCAGATAAATGTCGACCACGCCATCGAGCAGCTTGAGGACTTCGACCGAATCATAGGCGTTGGTGTTATAAACCACGGGCAAGCGTAACCCGCGCTCCGCCGCGATCAAAAGGGATTTGGCGAGTTGCGGAGCGAAGTGCGTGGGCGAGACCCAGTTGACGTTGTGGCATCCCCTCCCCTGAAGCTCAAGGTACATCTCCGCCAGCCGCTCAAACGAGACTTCGTTTTTGCGCTGTTCCTTGAAGGTCTGACTGATCTGGTAGTTCTGGCAATAGACGCATCGGAGGTTGCAAAGGCCCAGAAAGACATTGCCGGCCCCCCCGGTCCCCACCAGAGCCGGCTCTTCCCCGAAGTGCGGGGTGTACGTGGAGACTATGGGAAGCAGCCCCGAATAACACGCGGCCACCTCGTTCTTCAGGCGGTCGATGTCGCAATCGCGAGGGCAGACCCGGCACTTGGCGAGCATACCCATCAGCAGGTCGACGCGCCCGGCCAGCTCTCCCGATTCAAGCAGCTTGACGTAAGAAGGTTCGTTCACGTCTGAATTCTACAGGTTGCTCGGGCACGATTCAAATCATTGATTAAAAGCGGAAGGGAGGCGCGAGACAAGGCACCCTTTCGTGAGGCTATGGCCCACATCCTAACAATCCAACGAATCGCTCTCTCATAAAATTCTCCCTTCCGGAATTAATCTCCCTAATCAACTCGGCGGGCTGCCGCCGTCCCGCGCCCGTCTCATCAGAGCGGCGGGCGCATCGAACGATACACGCGGCTCCGTCGATTTCAATAATGGGGCCGATTTCTACGCACATTCGAGCGGACTGCCCGCGGTTGACATCCGGCACGCGGAGCCTTTAAGCTCGCCCATACCACGGGGTAAGTTTTGATACTCAAGAGGAAGGCGATGGGGCACGTTCATTTCGAAGGATTCTCGGCGGAGCTGTTTCGCTTCCTCAATCGCCTGTCTGAAAACAACAGCAAAGAATGGATCGAAGAACACCGCCGCGAGTATGAAACTCTCGTGCTTCGGCCCGTGAAGGCGCTCGTGTCGGACCTGGGGACCCTTCTGCGCGGCCTCAATCAGGATTTCGAGGCGGAGCCCCGCGTCGGGCGAACCGTCAGCCGAATAACCAACGACATGAAACTTCATAAGAGCCTGCCCGCCTGTAATCCATTCCTTTATTCCTGCTTCCCTCGGCGCGGTCGCAGGGTGTCGAGCGAGCCCCTGCTCGCCGTGGGAGTCTATAAGCACGGAGTATCGGTCGGCTTCTACCCCGGCCTCTTCAACAGGGTGCGGGTCGGGCGGATTCAGCAGGGCATAAAGAGGAACCAGAGACTATTCCAGAGGTACCTCGACGAGCAAGACATAACGGGGCGGTACTGGGAGCTGACCCGAGGGGAAGACGGCCCAGTGATGAAGTGGCCGTTGCCGAAGACCGCGCGCCGGTGGATGAAGCTGGAGAGCTTCACGGTCGGAGAGTATTTCGCCTCCTCGGAGCCGGTCGTCTCCAACCGCGCGTTCCTCGACTGCGCGCGGGGCATACTGTTCGACCTCTACCCGCTCTGGCTCTTCGCTATGAGCGATGATCTGAAGGCCGTATACGAGCTTTACCGGGAAAGTGCCACGGCGGCCCCCGCCCGCCGCCTCACACGAGTCGCCGGTTGAAAGCCCTTCCCGCCTCAGGCCCGTAAGCCCTCTGACGGAGGGTGTCTCAATAAAAGTCATACGGCGTGAATCACCCGGCGGCGCTGGCCCGGTATTATTCATTTGGGGCCGGCCTTTGCTGGCATAATCGTTGCTCTTTATCATTTTTTGTGTGGGGAGCGGCCTTTTTTATCATCTAAATTATCAGGCAGGTGGCCGCTATTTCGGTCAACAGGGAGTGTGAACGATGAGCAAAAACGAGAAAGCAGCGCAGGTGGCGACCGCCGCGGCCGGGGCTGCCCTGGCCTTTTATGGGTTCAGGAAGGGCGGCGTCACCGGAGCCATAGTGGGGGTCATGGGGGCGGGCATCGCCACGCAGACCCTCGCCTCGGTAGCGGGCGTGCCCATTATATCCGCATCGGCACCCCGCGAAGTGCGGGATGTGATCGAGGTCGCGGCCTCGCGCGAGCAGGCTTATGCGACGTGGTCCCGCATGGAGGATTTCCCGAGGTTCATGCCCAACGTGTGCGAGGTGCGGAAGACGGGCGACCGCACGTACCATTGGTCCGTGGAAGGGCCGCTCGGCCAGCGCATCGAATGGGAGGCCGAAGTGACGCACGACCTGCCCGGCCGGTTGATCGCGTGGAAGTCGGTCACCGCCGAGGTCTCCAACAGCGGCGAGGTGCGCTTCGAGGAGACCCGACACGGCGCCCGCGTCTTTGTGACGATGCGCTACGGATTGCCCGCGGGACCCATCGGCGCTCTGGTCGCCCGGCTGACCCGAAGCGACCCCAAGGCGATGGTGAGGCAGGACCTCCGCCGGTTCAAGCAGATGATCGAGGCCGGGCCGTCGAACTCGGGCGTGCGCCGAGGGCAGTTTTACGAGCCCGAAAAGATGAGATTCAGGGAGACGACCGCCAGGTGACCGGTCGATGAATGCGGCCTGGGAGCGCGATGAATGCGCGCTCCCAGGATGAGTGGTTTCAGGTGACTTCAGACTTCAGCCCACGGCTTCCCTTACCTTCGAGCCTTCCCAGTAAAGCACGTCCCCTACTATCGGAAGGTCCGCCGGTTTCGTAGAGTCGGGAATATCTTCGAGGTAGTTGGCCATCTGCCTGTGAAATGCCTGGACCGCGGGGTTCGAGATGTAGCTGTAGTATATCTTCTCAAAATCCCCGTCGTACTCGACCACGGCGGCGAACGTGCCGTGACCCTGGCAGATCGTGACCTTTTCGATCCCCTCCATGTCGCGAAGCGCGTCCGCCGGGAAGAACGACTTCAAATCTTTAATCAAGCCATCTTCAGCTCCGTCCTTAAGCCGTGAGAAATAGATAATTGTCCTTACCGCCATTTTATTTAAGTACCCCCTTGCTTTTGTGCGCGTCCAACAGAAATCTCCGGGCGGCGACGGCCGCCTGCTCAATGCTTGTCTTCAAATCCCTCGGACCGCTCAGGCCGCTTTCAAATCATTGCTCGGCTCTTTTTCGACCGTCGGTATGTGGTTGGCCTTCCTTATCTCCGAGTTGATCTCGGCCCCCACGAGCACGACAAGCCCGATGAGGTAAAGGTAGAGCATCAATATGATGACCGCGCCCAGGCTCCCGTACGTCGCGCTGTAGCTCGGGGCGAACCTCAGGTAAAGCGAGAAGAGTAACGAGACGATTATGAGAGCGACCACGGCGACAATCGCGCCGGGGGTTACCCATTCCCAATCCTGCTTAAGGTTCGGCCCGAAGTAATAGATCACCTGCAAGCCCAGGGATATGAGGGCCAGCCCGAGGACGTAATCGACGTAATGCCAGACGGTCTCGAAGGTCGGGCCGAGCCCCGAGGCGACGGCGATCCAGTGCGCGAACCGGTCCCCGAACATGATCAGGGCCGTGCCGCCGACGATGAGCAGAGCCAGCGCCACCGTCATGCCGATGGCTAATAGCCGAACCTTTATGAACCCGCGCCCCTCTTCGGCCTCGTAAGCGTCATTGAGGGCTTCCATCACCGCGGCCGTCCCGCTCGAAGCCGCCCAGATGGTCCCCAGAATACCGAAAGAGATCAGCCCGCCGCTGCGATTGCTCACGACATCGTTGAGCGTCTCTCGCACGAGCGTCATGGCGTCGGAGGGCGCGGCCTTGGCGACCGCGTCCAGGATTCCTTCCTGCGCGCCGGGCAGGAAGCCCACCAGGCTGGTCAGGAAGATCAGCATCGGGAAGAGCGCGAGCAGAAAGTAATAGGCCAATTCCGCCGCCCGCCCGAATATGTTGTCCTCGTTCGCCTCCCGCCATGTCCTGGCGGCAAGCTCTTTGATTGAGAGTCCCCCGAGCATCTTTTCTTGCATTTGGCGACCTCGTTCGAAATTACTGCATCAAGATCGAGCCACACTGGAAATAAAGCAACATGAATGCCAGTAGACGGCAGTAAACGGGGCGGCCGTCATTTCTTCAGCCAGCCCAGCAGCCCGTACCAGGTCGTCTCGCGGTAGAGGCCGGCGATTGAGTCCGTCAGAGGTATCTCTTTCGGACAGGATTTGACGCAATTTTGCGCGTTGCCGCAGTCGGTTATGCCGCCCGGCCCCATGATGGCGGTCAGCCGCGCGTCCCTCTGCATCTTCCCGGTGGGGTGCGTGTTGAAGAGCCGGACCTGATTCAGGGCGGCCGGGCCTATGAACTTCGAGTGAGAATTCACCTGCGGGCAGACTTCGAGGCAGATGGCGCAAGCCATGCAGCGCGACATGTCGTAGCGCGCCGCCTGAACCTCCGGGGCCACCCGCGGCCCCGGCCCGAGGTCGTGCGTGCCGTCGATCTCTATCCAGGCATGCACCTTCCTGAACCCGTCGAACAGGCGCGAGCGGTCCACCATGAGGTCGCGGACGACCGGGAATTTCGTCAGCGGCTCGACCGTGATCGGCTTTTCGATCTTATCGACCAGAGTCGTGCAGCCCATCCGCGCGCGACCATTTATTATCATCGAGCACGACCCGCACACTTCCTCCAGGCAGTTCGACTCCCAGACGACGGGGGTGGTCCTGCGCCCGCCGGAGGTGACGGGGCTCTTCTGAATGTCCATCAGGCAGGTCAGAACGTTTTCGCCCTTGCGGTAAGGAACGTCGAACTCTTCCCACCTGGTCGGGGCGTCGGGTGAGTCCTGCCTCCTGATCCTCAGCCTGATCGTGTCTGCCATATCGCCTCCCTTTGAGCGGCGCCCGTCAGGTGACGTTCTTGCTCGAATCCTCGAACGGGTGCTGCTTATCTTTACGCTCGCGCTCAAGGTGCGCCTCGACATGGAACTCGTCGGGCGGGGGCTGATCCCCGGCCACCTTCGGCGCCTCTTTCACGATGTCGTACACGCGCCGGCGCGGAGGGATTAGGGAGATGTCCACGTCTTCGTAGCTGAACTCCGGCCCCTCGGGCGTGTAGACGGCTATCGTAGTCTTGAGGAACTCCGCGTCGTTGCGCTCGGGGAACTCGGGCTTGTAGTGCGCCCCACGCGACTCGTTGCGCCTGAGCGCGCCGAGCGTGATGACGCGGGCCAGCTGGAGCATGTTGTAGAGGTGGCGGGCGTGGGGGAGCGCCTGCGTGGACCAGTAGACCGATTCGTTAATGTCTACGCGGCCGTACCGCTCGATCAACTCCTGCAACTTCGCGTCGGTCTCTTCCAGCTTGCCGTTGTAGCGGATCACGGTGACGTTGTCGGTCATCCACTCGCCCATCTCTTCGTGCAGGAGGTAAGCGTTCTCCGGGCCGCGCTGGTTCTTGAGCCGCTCGTTGATCTCCGCCTGCCGCCGCGCTTCGCCCTCGTGCAGGCCATTGTAGGTCTCCCCGTGCCGGTCGCCGGTCGCGTACCCGACCGCCGCCGGGCCGGCCACCGCGCCCGCGTAGATGCAGCTGACGAGCGAATTCGCGCCGAGGCGGTTGGCCCCATGAATCGAGTAGTCGCACTCGCCGGTCGCGAATATGCCGGGCACGTTCGTCATCTGGTCGGCGTCGACCCAGATGCCGCCCATCGTGTAGTGGACTCCGGGGAAGATCTTCATCGGCGTGTGGCGCGGGTCTTCGCCGACGAACTTCTCATAAATTTCGAGGATCGCGCCGAGCTTCCGGTCGAGCGCCTCGGCGGGGATGTGCGTCAGGTCGAGGTAGACCATGTTGCCGCCGCCGATCCCGAAGCCGTCCTGACAGACCTGAAATATCTCGCGCGTGGCGATGTCGCGCGGCACCAGATTGCCGTAGGCCGGGTACTTCTCTTCGAGGAAGTACCAGCGCTCATCTTCCGGGATCGACTCCGGGTCGCGCTCGTCCCCGCCCCTGCGCGGGACCCACACACGCCCCCCCTCCCCCCGCGCCGACTCCGACATCAGGCGGAGCTTGTCTTCCCCCGGTATCGCCGTCGGGTGCACCTGAATGAACTCGCCGTTCGCGTACTTCACGCCCTGCTGGTAGAGCGCCGACTGCGCCGACCCGGTGCATATGACCGAGTTCGTCGATTTGCCGAAGATCAGGCCGACGCCGCCCGTGGCCATCACCACCGCGTCGCAGGGGAAAGCCTGCACCTCCAGAGTGCGCAGGTTCATCGCCGTCAGCCCCCGGCAGACCTGATTGTCGTCGATCACCGGCGAGAGGAATTCCCAGAATTCGTACTTCGTGACCAGCCCCTCGGCCTCGAAGCGCCGCACCTGCTCGTCCAGAGCGTAGAGCAACTGCTGGCCGGTCGAAGCGCCCGCGAAAGCCGTGCGGTGAAACCTGGTCCCCCCGAACCTGCGAAAGTCTATGAGCCCTTCGGGCGTCCGCGAGAAGGGCACGCCCATGCGGTCGAACATGTAGATGATGGCCGGCGCCATCTCGCACATCATTTTGACCTGAGTCTGGTTGGCCAGAAAATCCCCCCCGTAGACCGTGTCCTCGAAATGGACCAGGGGGGAGTCGCCCTCGCCTTTGGTGTTGACCGCGCCGTTGATCCCGCCCTGCGCGCATACCGAGTGCGACCGGCGGACCGGGACCAGCGAAAAGAGGTCCACTTTGTGCCCCAGCTCGGCGACCTTGATGGCCGTCATCAGGCCGGCCAGCCCTCCGCCCACGACCGCGATTCTTATGTCAGCTTTTGCCATGTCAGTCCGAGGCTACCTGAACGCGAGCGCCGCGTTTATCCCGACTATCGTGAGCGCGACGCCGAGCGCGGCGCAGGCGTAACCGACGACCCTCTGGGCGCGCTGCCCGACGGCTACCCCCCAGTCGAGCAGGAAGAGCCACAGGCCGTTCGCGAAGTGGAACGTGGTCGAGCTTATCCCGAGCACGTAGATGAGAAAGATCATCGGGTTGAGGAACTCCCCGCGCACTATGCTGTAAGCGAGGTCGGGCCGCTCGGCGACGGAGGTGTTGTTCAGGCCGGGGATCATCCCGAACCGGAAGTTGAGGACGTGAAAAGTGATGAAGACGAAGAGGATTATTCCGGTGACGCGCTGAAGGAAGTACATCCAGTTGCGCCCGTACCCGTAGGCCCCGACGTTCGGCCTCGCCTCGTACGTGATGACGAGGCCGTAGACCGCGTGGTAAATCAGGGGGATGAATATGCCGAAGACCTCGACGAAGATTATGTATGGGATGCTCTGCAAATCGGCCACGGCTTCGTTGAAGAGCCGCTCCCCATCCGGGCCGAGCGCCTTCGAGTTCGTGTAGAAGTGTTCGAGCAGGAAGACGCCCAGAGGTAATATGCCCGTCAACTGGTGCAGCTTCCGGAGCACGAAGTGACGAGATATATCAATCGACATATGAAAGGCTCCTGAGAGTCTACCTGTCGGGCCTGAAGCGCGATGGGTTGGAGAGCTCGTCCTCTTCCCCCACCTGAAGCTCGGCCGCCTGCTGGCTCTCGTCCACCTCTTCGTTCAACCCCTTGTCCTCGGCCTTCTCCGCGTCCCGATCATCCCTTCTCTTTTCCTTGTCCATGAGGGCTCCTCCCTGAGTGCTTTTTGACCGTCCGACTCGTTAAAATAGGCATTTCCGCCCCATATCGGACACGGATTGCCCCGAAGGCTAACAGAGGCAATCACAGTGCCATTACCCCGGAGCGGCGGGAAGAAGCCTCATGCCGGAAGAAGCTTATAAAACTGCTATGGCGCGATCAAGGGCTTCGTAAATATTATCGACGACCTTCCACCTCGCCTGTCCGCTCAGGCGGCCCCGGCCGTCCCGGCGCTAACCCGCGTCGAACTGAACCTGCTCCCACCATTTCGCGCCGGAACCCGGCGCTTGCCTGAGCACATTCGTCCCGCAGTGAATTTCGCCCAGGCGGATGTGGTAGTACCATGTGTCGACGAAATGGACCGTCAGCCCCAGCGCCTCAAGCTGGACCTGTATGCAGGCTTCGAACAGATCGACCGTCGATTCCGGGATGTGCAGCTTATGCCAGCCTTCGGTCAGGTTGAACCCATCGTCCGAAGGGTTGCGCGAGGTCTTGAAGTGAGTGCGGTTCGCCTTGTGAATCAACTCCCTGACCTCTTCTTCTTCGAGGTCGGGAAACCCATCCCTGAACTGGTCCGCCATGCGATTGAGGTCGGAGTAATCCGACCCCGGTATCAGCGGCCGTTTTACCCAGTGATAGACCTTGTCCAGATTTTTTTTGGCGAAGTACCCGGGGTTGAGATTGCCGTGTAATGTGCCCGGCAGTATTTTCTTCAATATCCGAGCCGCGACCGCGGGGCTCGCGCGCGGCCCGAACGGTTTTGGGATCAGCAGGTGATCGTTGACGACCTGCATGTTCACGCCGTTAGGCAGGAACGCCGAGGTCTGGTGGCTGTCAAAGTCGGGCTTATCTTCGCGGGTATCCGGGTCCGTCGTCCACTGTACTTCATCATAAAGGACCGGAATCGAAATCCGAGCGGCGAGCGGAAATTCTCGCGCCAGCACTTTCGGAATACTCAACTCCTGATCTTCGCCGAACTGATTTTTGCCGAGCCAGTCGTTGGTGAACCTGCCGAAATGCCTGAACTCGCGCACCGACATGGCGGCCTCGTAATAACGGTCCGGCCCCGGCTCCGGCTCGTAGGCTATGACGTTATGGAGCAAAGGGTAGTGCTCCAGCATGTCGAGGTAAATCTGCGGGGGTTTGTGTTCTTCGAACACCCCGACGGGGTTGTGATGCAGCCAGTACCGCCCGCGCAGCAGTCGGGTGAGCGGGGCGTCGCCGTCGGTAGTCAGGTCTCTGGACCCTGCATTCAAGGCGTCGATGTCGTCGCCGGCCGTGGTCGCCTTGGTCCCGCCTTGCTCGACATGCGTGGCCCAGGCCGTATCAATTATCTGCATCGCCAGTCGTGGGGAAGCGAGGGCTATCACGAACGACCGGTCGGCAGATTTCGGGGCCGGCAAGAACGCCATGACTTCATCCACGTGGGACACGTGGAGCCAGGACGTGTCCACGTCCACGAGCGGCTGCACCTTCTGCTGCTTGAGGAAATGAAGCAGGTCCGGGTCGGCGAATTTATGCGCCCCCAGCACGAGCTTACCGAGGGGGGCATTTTTAACCGGCCCCGAAACCTCAAGGTTGCCGCCATAATTTATCGACGAGTGCAGGACCGGCAGCCGCTCGCCGAGTTCGTTCGCCTGCGCTTTAGTGAAGACGATGTCCCCGAACGTCTTGGTAGCGACGACCAGTTTCCCCGGACTCCTCCCCAGATCAAGTACGACCGTTCTCTCCACCAGCCCGAATTGTTTGCTAAGGTTTCTCTCCTCCTGAGAGAGCCGCTCTTCCTGCCCTTCTTTCAGAGCGGGGTCGCTTTGGCGTCGCAGTAACAGCTTTCTCATTATGCCGACGCCCGTCTTCAACCACATTCGGGCTTCGTAGAACGACATGATGGGCAGACGGGCCAGCAACCCTTCCAGGGCGGCGTCCCTCGAACGCTTCGTGAGGTGGACCGGGTACAGGGTCCGGATCAAGCCCCACACGCTCTTGACGCGGCCAAACAGGAGCACCAATTCGTAGCTGTTCACGAATGTTATTTTTCGCACCTTGCCCTGTCTGTCCGTGCCCGAGCCTACCTCGCGCTCGTAAAAATCCTGGAAGACGCCCAGGTCGGTGCTCGGGAAATGTTCAGGGACGAAAGTCGCCAGATTCGACTGGAACTCGGACCGGATGATGTTGGAGCTCAACCTCGGCAGGTGGACGACCACGCGGACGGTGCCCGACGCCGACCGGGAATACCCCGTTTGGAACTGATCCTGAATCCACGCGTCGCGGTTGTTGACATCCGTAGGGATGAGGACAAAATCGACGCCCCTGATCTTCTTTATAATCTCCGAGACCTCGACGACCGACGGCAGGTTCCCGCGGTCGATATTGTCCTGTTCGGCTATCTCGCACATGTAAAGTCGTTCGGCGGGCCGGGTGTTGTCGATAAAAATCACGGGCGCGGGCGAAACGGTTATCTGGTCCGCCGCGAGCTCGACGCCCCCGGCGTCGAACAGGTCGATGTTTACGGCGACGTTTGTCGGGCCTTCGTCTTCCTGCTTAGGGACCAGAGGGGTGCCGGGCAGGCTGTTTACTTCGATGAAGAACTCATGCGTTCCGGCCGACGGGACGGCGAAGTCAAACCGCGTTCCTATCTGCGAAAGCTTTTTATACTTTCGATCAAAAATGGCGAACCTGTCGGCGGTCGAGCCCACTAGATTAAAACTGAGCTTGGCCGCCGAGGCGTCGGCGACCTCAACGATGATCCTTGAAAGCTCGCGGTCGATGCCGCTCCTGGACCGGCGATGGTCGAGGGTGATGGGCGAGCGCTTCTTGACGGCTGCCGGCAGTTTTTTGCCATCGGCATCGATGTTAGGCAGGATGATTAGTCCCGGCAACTCCTGCTTCAGTTCCCGTTCCGCCGCCCTCTTTGAAATCCGCCCGTCATGATCGAAGTCGGCATGGACTTTTAATTCCGACATAAGGATTTCACTCGGCGCAGGCATCCGACCTGAGCGGTCACTCTTCCTCGGCCACGGGCACCCACTCGCCCGTTTCTTCATCCTGCTGCCACTCGGGCAGGCTGTTGCCGGGGCGAATGCGGACGAGGGTTGTCGGGAGGCGAATCTCCCACGGCTCCCCGACCGGGAACTCCTGGTGCGGCTCTTCCTGCTCGCGCCGCTCTTTTATCTCCTCCAGAAAAGCTACGTATTTGGAGGTGGTGATGTCGGGCGGTTCGGCCCCCTGCCAGACCTTCCCCGTGTCCAGGTAATGCATGAGGGCGGCTTCAAATCCCGGACGGACCGGTATCTCCATGTCGGCGTAGCCGCATTTGAGGAACTCCGCGTGGGTCGCGTCAACGTCCTGCAACAACAGCTTCTTTTGCCACGTCGATTTTCTGCCCCAGAAGTAGGGGTAGAACTGATAGACCATGTTCTCCCACTCGAAGGCATTCTCGAAAAAGCGCGCGTAGCGCCCTTCCGGCACCGCTTCGTCGAAGTCAATCCTCCCTTCGGAAAACCCCAGGATAGCGTCGAACTCTTCGAAGTACTGCCCGGTGAGCATCGTGATCGCGGAGCGCTTGAGCTCGTTCCGTTCGAGGAGGCGATTCTCCAGCGGGTTCCGGCCTTCTATTTTTATACCTTCCTGAGTCTCAAGCTCCGCTTTGCGCTCGCGGTACTCGGCTTCGAGGGTTTGGTAGCGGGCCAGAATCGCGTCGTACGTCTCGTGCTGCCACTGGGCGAGCGCCCGCTCGGTGCGCACAATCGTGATCTCGATACCCAGCACGTAGGACATGATGTTGCGGGCGTGCAGACCTATCATGATCGACCCGACCTCATCGGCAAGACTTGTGTGATAGTTACCCTTGATGACGTGGGCCTGGTCGGAGATGAAGCTCAGCGTGGCCTCTCCGATGAAGACCGACAGGCCGGTCAGTACGTCGTTGGGGTGCGGCCCCGCGCCGTGCTTGGCGCGGCCCCTCAGGCATATGACATACGCCTCGACCGCTTTGTAGCCGTCCTCAATCGGAACTTCCAGACTGTCGGTCATCTCCTCAGGCGGAGGCTCATTCTGCGGCGCGGCCGTTTCCGGGTACCGGAACACTTTGGAGATGATCTTTTTTTGCTTGGGCGGCGGCCTCACGCCTTCGACCTGATATTTCCTGACGTACTTTTGGTAGGTCGAGGTCTTTATGTCGCCCGGCTTGAAATCAATCGGGTCGGGCTGTTTCAGCCCCTCGACGGGGGCCTTTTGTTTGGCGAGAGTGTTCAGCAGAAAATACTGCGGCTCGGGAACGGTGATGTTGAAAAAGAGGCGGACGCCGTAGTCATACACCTGCGCCCGGTAGACCTTGACCAGCCATTGGAAGATGGCCGAGATATGCTCGTCGGTGTTATTCGCGAACCCGTGCTGGTTAGTCTCTTCAAACTCCTCGATGGTGCGGGTCGTCCGCTCTTCTCTGATGCGTTCGGTGATCCGTGAAGCGGTCTTTTCCGTAATCTCGCGCGCGTAGCTCGAAGCGGTCCGGTCAATCGACTCGCTCGAACTCTCGGTGGAGAACTCCGTGCTGACCGAGACCTCTACCGGCCCATACCCCGCGGAGATGGACGCCCCGATCTTAAATTGCTGGCTGTCTTTGACCGTGTTTTGCACCTCGCGCTGTAGCTCCATCCGCTCCGTGGTCTGCAAGTCGCGCTCTTCTTCGCGGGTGGTCTCTTCCTCGCGGGTGAACGACTCTTCCGTGCGGCGGAGGCGGCGCGTCTCCCGGTTTTTCGACTCGCCGATAACGACATTCTCCACGTGCGCGATCTCTTCGGCTTCGTACCGGACGATATTCTGCAAAGTCCTCAGCAGGCGTCCGACATGCGACGGTCTGATCTGGCCGACGCTCGTCGGAACCCCCGGCGCTTCCGGCTGTGCGAGCCCCCCAGGCCCAGGAAAGGCGGGGAAATTATCAGGGATCGTCGTGGTCCCGAGCTTGAAGAACTGCGGCGGGGCCGGGGGAGCGTCGATGAGGTTCAATTCTTTTTGCAGCTTGAAAGACCGGCTCTCCAACTTGTCCAGGACCGTGCTCAGAGAACTATTCTCCGGATCGATTCCAAGGGAGGAGAGCAGCGTCCTCGTATTTTCCGTAAGCCCCTCGACGCTGGACCTCTTGAAAACGACGGAAGAATCCCTGGCAATGTCCTGTGTGGGCGCGGCAAACAGGCTCGCCCGCTCGGCCGGGAGTGAGAACGAGACGCTCGACGCCGGAGCCTCCGTCACGAAGCCTATCTTGGTTTCGGACGATGGCCCGACGACCTCTAAATCCCGCGCGCCGAGCGAGAGTATCTCGTCCGTCGTCCGTTCGAGGTCGGCGATCTCCTGAGTCAGACTGGCAATCTCGCCCTGACGGTCATCCGCCGGGGCCGGGTCGCCGCGCTCGGCCGCCGCGCTTGGCAGGGGGAATATCTCTTCCGGCAGCGAGATCGTGGCCGCGAGCAAAGCCTGCGGGTTCAGTTCGGCCAGCCGCTCGTCTTTCTCGGCGGCCCGCTCGATGATGCTGATCGCGCGCTGCAAATCGGCGTACTCCGCGAGCAGGCGAGGGTGTTTTTCCGGCAGCATCTTCAGGGCGATCAAACCGTCGAAGACTTTGTTCCTGAGCCCCTTGAAGGGGGAGCCTTCCACCAGGTCGGCCGGGGCTTCGCCGAATACGTACTCTATCAACTCCTCATACCCGGACAGCGGCTGGGCCGATTTTTCGCGAAGCGCGGCCACGAAATCGAATGCTTTGGGGGCCAGCTCTATCTTCGTCGCGTCCAGTTCAAACCTTTCACTCCCGAGGAAGTCGTCGGCCAATTCGAAGACCCTCTTCGAGCCGCCCTCCTGACCGCGAGCGTTGACGACGCCCTCGCCGAAAGAGGTCAGTTGCAGATTCAGTTTGAGTATTTTGCTCTTCTTTTTGGGAGCGACGAGTTGCACAAAACGCAGGATCTCTTGTCCGGGCATGACGTTTCCTCCAGATTCAATGCAGTGAAGATAAATCAACCCGTAAGGTATGTAAAGCTCGCCGGTCTTTTCCATGCCCGGCAGGAATGACCTGCATGTCGATGCGGCTCGGGGCGGGGGCCGGGAGCGTGCTCGCGAGAGTGGCGCGACCGGCCGCCGGCCGGCCTGAAGCACTCCTTATACTCGGCATTATTCTTTTGAATTTTACTTAACGTCACACGGCTGCTAATTTTATAGATGTATTAAGAGGGATTTCTTCAACCATGAATCCTGTTCGTTGCAGGCTTCCGGCCCTTTCCTTGACTGCGGCCCGAGGCGATCATTATATTGCCGGTTCACCGACGCATTACGTGGTGTTAAACGGGCGGCGCGACCGGGCGAGTTCTGCCACCCCGCGCCTCCGGCCTGGTCCATAATGCTTGAAGGCGGGTCTAGCTGATCTCTCATGAGTAACGTAATCAGATTCTATAAATCTTCTCTCGGCAAAAAGTATGTCATGGCGCTCACGGGCTTCGCGCTGTTCGCATTCGTGATCGCGCACATGGCGGGCAATTTGCAAATCTTCCTGGGCCCGGACGCGATCAACGACTACGCGGCCTTCCTGAAATCGAAGCCTGGGATTCTGTGGGCGGCTCGGCTCGGGCTGCTCGCGGTAGTGATACTGCACATCACGGCCGCCATCCAGCTGGCGCGCATCAACCGCAGGGCGCGACCCGTCGGTTACAACGACTACAAGGTCGTGGCGTCCACCCTCGCCCAGAGGACGATCCTCATGAGCGGGCTGATAATCCTGGCCTTCGTCGTTTACCACCTGCTCCATTTCACGTTCGGGGTGACCAACCCCGAGTACCTCCGCCTGACGAGGGATGGCCAGCACGACGTTTACGGGATGATGATCGCGGGCTTCTCGAACGTCTGGGTGTCCGCCTTCTACATCATCGCCATGGGGCTGCTCTGCCTGCACCTGAGCCACGGCGTAAGCAGCATGTTCCAGTCGCTCGGCCTGAGGCGGCGGGCCATCACGCGCTCGATCAACCTCTTTGCCAGGACCATGGCGCTCGTGATCTTCGTCGGCAACGTCGCCATCGTCGCCGCCGTTTTGACAGGGTTGGTGAAATAGACTGAATCAATAATGACCATGAAACTCGATGCTAAAACCCCATCCGGGCCGCTCGCCGACAGGTGGACGAAGTACCGCCAGGAGGCGAAGCTGGTCAACCCGGCGAACAAGCGGAAGTTCGACATACTCGTCGTGGGCTCGGGCCTCGCGGGGGCCTCGGCCGCGGCCACGCTCGCCGAACTCGGCTACAACGTCAAGTGCTTCTGCTTTCAGGACAGCCCGCGCCGCGCGCACAGCATAGCCGCGCAGGGCGGCATCAACGCCGCGAAGAATTACCAGAACGACGGCGACAGCGTATACCGCCTCTTCTACGACACGATCAAGGGCGGGGACTTCCGCGCGCGCGAGTCGAACGTTTACCGGCTGGCCGAAGTCAGCGTGAACATCATCGACCAGTGCGTGGCGCAGGGCGTCCCCTTCGCGCGCGAGTACGGGGGGATGCTCGCCAACCGCTCGTTCGGGGGCGCGCAGGTGTCGCGCACCTTCTACGCGAGGGGGCAGACGGGGCAGCAGTTACTGCTCGGGGCCTACCAGGCCCTCGAACGGCAGGTGCACCTCGGCACCGTGAAGATGTACACGCGGACGGAGATGCTCGAACTCGTCCTCATCGACGGGCACGCCAAGGGCATCGTCACGCGCGACCTCGTGACGGGGGAGATAGCCTCGCATGCGGGCGACGCGGTCGTGCTCGCCACGGGCGGGTACGGCAACGTCTTCTACCTTTCGACAAACGCCAAAGGCTGCAACGTCACCGCGACGTTCCGCGCGTACAAGAAGGGCGCGGCGTTCGCCAACCCCTGCTACACGCAGATTCACCCGACCTGCATCCCCGTCAGCGGCGACCACCAGTCGAAGCTCACGCTGATGTCGGAGTCGTTGCGCAACGACGGGCGCGTCTGGGTGCCGAAGAAGGAAGGCGACGCGCGCAAGCCCCACGAGATCCCCGACTCCGAGCGTGACTATTACCTTGAGCGCAAGTACCCGAGCTATGGCAACCTCGCCCCGCGCGACATATCCTCGCGCGCGGCCAAGGAAGCCTGCGACGCAGGGCTGGGCGTCGGCCCCGGCGGGCGCGGCGTCTACCTCGATTTCGCGGACGCGATCAGCCGCCTCGGCGAGGCCAGGATCCGCGAGCGGTACGGCAACCTCTTCGAGATGTACGAGCGCATAACGGGCGAGGACGCCTACAAGCAGCCGATGCGGATATACCCCGCGATCCACTACACGATGGGCGGGCTCTGGGTCGACTACAACCTGATGAGCAACATCCCCGGCCTCTACGTGATCGGCGAGGCGAACTTCTCCGACCACGGGGCCAACCGGCTCGGCGCGAGCGCCCTGATGCAGGGGCTCGCCGACGGCTACTTCATCCTGCCCTACACGATCAGCGATTACTTCGTCACGGCGAAACAGCCGAAGCCTTCGACCTCACACGCGGAGTTCAGGAAGGCCGAGGGGGAGGTCGCCTCGCGCACGAAGAGGCTGCTCTCGATCAAGGGCAAGCGCACGGTCGCGGACTTCCACCGCGAGCTCGGGAAGCTGATGTGGGACAAGTGCGGCATGGCGCGTAACGAGGCAGGCCTCAAAGAAGCCCTCGCGCGGATCCCGCAGCTCAGGCAGGAGTTCTGGGAGAACCTCAACGTCCTGGGCGGGGACCTTGAGCTGAATTCGGCCCTCGAAAACGCGGGCCGGGTGGCCGACTTCATGGAGTTCGCCGAGCTGCTCTGCTATGACGCGCTCACGCGCGAGGAGTCCTGCGGGGGGCACTTCCGCGAAGAGTACCAGACCGAGGACGGGGAAGCCCTGCGCAACGACGAGCAATTCGCCTACGTCTCCGCGTGGGAGTACCAGGGGCCGGACAAGCTGCCCGCCCTGCACAAAGAGCCCCTGGTCTACGACGAGGTCAAGATGTCGCAAAGGAGTTACAAGTAATGAATCTGAAGCTACGTGTCTGGCGACAAAAGAACGCCTCGACTCCCGGCAGGTTTGTCGAGTACCAGACTGCCAACGCCGTTCCCGACATGTCTTTTCTGGAGATGCTAGACGTCGTGAACGAAGAGCTGACCCAGCGCGGCGAAGAGCCCATCGCCTTCGACCATGACTGCCGGGAGGGGATTTGCGGCATGTGCGGCCTCGTCATCAATGGCGTGGCCCACGGGCCTCTGAGCGCGACGACGACCTGCCAGCTTCACATGAGGAGCTTCAAAGACGGGGACACAATCGTCATCGAGCCGTGGCGCGCGCGCCCCTTCCCCGTGATCAAAGACCTGGTCGTGGACCGGGGCTCGTTCGACCGGATCATCCAGGCCGGGGGCTACATCTCCGTCAACACGGGCGGGACGCCCGACGCCAACGCCATCCCGGTGCCGAAGACGCAGGCGGACGTGGCGATGGACGCGGCGGCCTGCATCGCCTGCGGCGCGTGCGTGGCCGCCTGCAAGAACGCCTCGGCCATGCTCTTCGTCTCGGCGAAAGTGGCCCACCTCAACAACCTGCCGCAGGGCAAAGTCGAGAAAGAGCGCCGCGTGGTGAACATGGTCACGGCCATGGACGAAGAGGGTTTCGGCAACTGCACCAACATCGGCTCCTGCGAGGCCGTATGCCCGAAGGAGATTCACCTCGACTTCATAAGCCAGATGAACCGCGAGTACGCGAAGGCACTGATAAAGCGCGGCAAGTGAGCCCGCCCACCCTCTCAAACGGAAGAAGCCGACGCAAATAAAAATTGCGTCGGCTTCTTTTTGATTATGAGAGATTCGAGATTTGAAATCCGAAGTAACTGCGCGCCCGGAGAGAATTTTTATGCGAGCAGATCGGTTGGAGTCGGAGTATCATTTAGCACTATGATTGCTCTCTGACCATCTCGCCATTGCAGACCGGGCGCGCACGACGGATGATTACGGGCTTATATTAGACCGGAACGCTCCCATAGTAAAATTAAAAGCATTCATCCTAAAGATAAGCCCGGCTCATTGCCGCGACCATAAGCCCGAAAATAAAAATCGGGCCGGGCAACGCGGGCCGACCGCTCGCGCATCACCGCCTTGCACGAACCGCCCACCAATATTCAGGAGGACTTGTAATGAGAAGAAAGCTGGTAATTCTCTTCCTGGCGATAGGTCTGCTGGGGGCCCTGATGCCCGAGCCGTCTTTCGCGCAGGGGGAGGGCCGCAGGATCATCAAGCGCGGCAAGAACGGGTACAGGATCGGCGATCACGGCATCAACCTCTTCGACGGGCCGGGCATAGTCAACTATGAGCGGCGGCACAGGTGGATGGACAGCCCGGCCGGGGCCGCCGCCGTCATCGGCGCGGGCGCGGGCGCGGGCGCAATCACAGGCGGAGTAATCAAAGGCAAGAAGGGAGCCGTGGTCGGAGCCCTGATAGGCGGAGGCAGCGCGACCGCCCTCTGGCTCTACAAAAACAGGACGACCAGAAGGAGGATCTTTTAGGGGGCAGGGGGCAGGGGTCAGGATTCGGGGGCTAAGGAAGGAAGATTTCAGACTCTCTTTATAGAATCGGTCCTCTGAAAGAATCCCTTTCGAGTAAATCGAAACCCTCCGGGGCAGCACCGGCCCCCGGCCCCTGGCCCCTGACCCCTGCTCAAGCAATTATCCCTCTGTAGACTTCCCCATCGACGTTTCCGCCGCTCACGACCGCGCAGACTGAGCGGCCGCGGAACCGCTCGGGCTCCGTGAGCAGAGCGCCGATGGCTAAAGCGCCCGTCGGCTCGGCCTTCAGGTTCGCGAGCCGGAAGAGCAATCGCACGCCCTCTTTGATATTCTCTTCGGGCACCTCGACTATCCCCGCGAGCCCCTCGCGCAGCACTTCCCAGTTGTGGCGGCCGATGCTGACCGTGCGCGCGCCGTCGGCTATCGTCTGCGGCTCGCCGTCATTCACGACGATGCGGCCCGCTTTTAAAGACCGCGCCGCGTCGTTCGCCATCAGCGGCTCGGCCCCCCAGATGCGGGCCTCCCTGCCCGCCCTCTGAAATCCCCGAACCAACCCCGACGTGAGACCGCCCCCGCCCACGGGAGCGATCACGAAATCGAACTCGGCCTCGAGCGCGGCGAGCTCGGAGCCAAGGCTCGCGTTGCCTTCGATCACTAGGGGGTCGTCGTAGGCGCTCGCGACGTAAGCGTCCGGGTGGAGCCCCGCGAGGTCGGCCACACGTTCGGCGCGGCTCCGGGCCTTCACGTCGAGCAGGTCGACCGCGCCCCCGTACTCGCGCACGGCTTCGACCTTCACCCTGGCCGAAGTCTCGGGCATCACGACTATGCAGGACTTGCCGAGCAGCTTGCAGGCGTAGGCCATCGCCTGCCCGAAGTTGCCGGACGAAGCGGTGATGATCTTCCGCTCGCTCACGCCCGCGGCGAGGTTGTAGGCGGCGCGGAACTTGAAGCTCCCGGTGTGCTGAAAGGTTTCGCTGGCGATCACCAGACGGGCCCCGAGCCGCGCCGACAGCCGCGCCGATTCGATGAGGGTGGTCGCGCGTGCGGCTTCCTCCACCTTCGCGCGCGGGTGTTCGACGTTTTCCATATGGCATAACTAGCGAAAGCCATCGGAGAAATCAAGCGGTTCGCGCTCTCAGGTTTCCGCGCGACCGGTCTTCGTGTAAAATGCGCCCATGTTCGCCGAGGTCGCCGTTCCAGTCTACGTCAGACAAACCTTCACGTATCACCTGCCGGGAGAGCTAGCGGCCAGGGCGCGCGTCGGCTGCCGCGTGCTCGTGCCTTTCGGCAGGAAATTGCTGACCGCTTTCATAGTCGCCCTGCACGAGCGGCTGGACGACGAAATTTCGGAGGCTGAAATAAAAGAGGTCGAAGAGCTGGTCGACGAGTCTCCCATCGTCGCGCGCGACATACTCGACCTGACCCGGTGGATGAGCGATTACTACTACGCGCCGTGGGGGGAGTGCCTGCGGACCGCGCTCCCGGCGGCGGCAACCGTCGCCACGGAGCAGATGCTCACGATCACGGAGGCGGGCAGGTCGGCGCTCTCGCACGTGTCCGCGGGCTTCGGCTGGTCGTCCTCCAAGTTCCAGGCGCTCGAAATGGTCGCGGGCGCGGGCACGATCAGCTCGTCGGAGCTTGAGCGCCAGCTTACGAAGCCGCGCGCCCTCGCTCTGATAAAGCAGCTTGAGCGGTCGGGCTTCATAAACACTTCGCACCGCGTGGGCGAGAGCCGGATGAAGCCGAGGCTCCAGAACGCCGTGAGGCTTCTGGTTTCGCCGCCCGCCGCCGAAGAAGGGAACGGGCCGGGCGAGGCGCAAGGGACCAACGGGCATAACCCGAAAAAAGGCCGGGCGAAAGCGCGCGCGCCGCAGTCGGACAGGCCTCTGAACGAGCAGCAGAAGCGCGTGATCGAAATCCTGGCCTCTTCGGCCGACGCGGTCGGGCTCGGCGAGCTGATCGAGGCCGCCGATGTCTCCGCCTCCGTGATCCGCACCCTGGAAAAACGCGGCCTGTGCGAAGTGTTCGCGCGCGAAGTCAGGCGCGACCCGCTCGCGCACATGGAGCAGCGGCAGATGGACCTGGTCATGCTCAACGAAGAGCAGCAGGCCGCGCTCGACAGCATATTGGAGAAGATGAACGAGGGTAAGTACGCGACCTTCCTTCTCCACGGGGTCACGGGCAGCGGCAAGACCGAGATCTACATCCGCGCGATGCGCGAGGCCACGCGGCGCGGCATGTCCGCGCTGATGCTCGTGCCCGAAATATCCCTCACGCCCATGTTCTCCCGCCGCCTGCGCGCGCACTTCGGGGACGCGGTCGCGATACTCCACTCCAGCCTCTCGGACGGCGAGCGGACGGACGAGTGGAGGCGGGTCAAGGAGGGCGCGGCCCGTCTGGTGATAGGCACGCGCTCGGCGGTCTTCGCCCCGCTTGAGAACCTCGGCCTCATCATCGTGGACGAAGAGCACGAGACCTCTTACAAGCAGGACGACACGCCGCGCTACCACGGCCGCGATACGGCCATAATGCGCGCGGTCGGCGCGGGCGCTATCGTCGTCCTGGGGTCGGCCACCCCCTCGCTCGAATCGTTCCACAACGCGATCTCCGGCAAGTACACCTACCTCAGGATGGAGGCGCGCTACGGCAACCGCTCGCTGGCGGACGTGCAGACCATAGACATGCGCGAGGTCTTCAAGCGGCACGGCAAACAGCAGACCTTCTCCGACGAGCTGAAGGCGGCGATCACCGACACGCACGAGCGCGGGCAGCAGTCGATCATACTGCTCAACCGCCGGGGCTTCTCTTCGTTCGCGCTCTGCCGCTCCTGCGGGGAGGCGATACGCTGCACGAACTGCGACGTGACGCTCACCTACCACCGGTACAATTCGAGCCTGCAATGCCACTACTGCAACTACATCCGCCCCGCCCCGCGCGCATGCCCGGCCTGCGACGGGCAGTACATGCATTACGTGGGCGAAGGCACCGAGCAGCTCGAAGCGAAGCTCAAAGACATGTTCCCCGGAATGAACATAGCGCGCGTGGACCGCGACACGACGCGGAGGCGGGGGAGCCTCGAACACCTCCTGATGGAATTCGCGGCGGGGACCATAGACCTGCTCGTGGGCACGCAGATGCTCGCCAAGGGGCACGACTTTCACAACGTCACGCTGGTCGGCGTGATCTCGGTCGACGCGGGGTTGTCTCTGCCGGACTTTCGCGCGGCCGAGCGCACGTTTCAACTCCTCACGCAGGTCGCGGGCCGGTCGGGCCGCGGGGACCTCCGCGGGCGGGTGGTGATCCAGACCTACCACCCCGAGCACTACTCCCTGGTCTGCGCGAAGGCCCAGGACTACGACGAGTTCTACCGGCGCGAGATCAGCTTCCGCCGCTCCATGCACTACCCGCCGTTCAGCGCGCTCATCAACATCTGCGTTCACGATAAAGAGTTCGACCGCGCCGCGGGCACGAGCGATCACCTCGCGCGCGAGCTGCGCAACGCGGCCAAGGACTCGTCGCTCAGAATACTCGGCCCCGCGCCCGCGCCCATCGCGAGGCTCAAGAACGAGCACCGGTTTCAAATACTGATAAAGGCGCGCAGCCGCAAGCGCGCGCGCGAGGCCCTAGACTTCGCGATGGACCGCGCCATCGCGGCGGGCCACAGCCCCCGGTCCATCACCATCGAAGTCGACCCCGTCAGCCTGATGTAGGGAGCGCCGAGCGGTCGGCGCTCGTATTGCCGCGCGGAAGGAAAAGCAGGATACTGGAATCGCCCGCGCCGGAGGCGGGCCAGACGGGCGGGAGCGCTTCCTCCGGGTCCGAGACATTCTGCCCTGGGAAAACCGAATGAACTCTGCACACCTTCATCTCATATTGAATCACCTCCCGATAATCGGGACGGCCTTCGTCGCCGCCTTTCTGGCCGCGGCCATTTACTACCGGAACGCCGAATTTCAAAGACTCTCTTTCGCGGCTTTCATCTTTCTGGCCCTCGTCACAATCGCAGTCTATTTCTCCGGCGAGGGGGCCGAAGAGATCGTCGAGCGCCTGCCGGGCGTCTCGCACGACCTGATCGAGGGACACGAGGGGTCGGGGCTGATGGTCTTCATCGGCATGGAGGTTCTGGGGGTCGGCGCGCTCGCGGGGCTGGTCATGTTCAGAAAGGCCGCGCAGATTCCGCGGAATCTCGCCCTGGGCGTGCTCGCCCTATCCCTCGTCTGCCTGCTGCTGGCCTCGTGGGCGGCGTTGCTCGGGGGCAAGATTCGCCACCCCGAAGCGCACGGGGCGGCCATCGGCGTTGAGGCCGAGCCGGGAGGCGAAGAAGAGGACGAGTCGGGCAGGCGCAGGAGAAGGGGAAGGGGCAGGGAAGAGTGACCGACGCAGCAAAAGGAGGTTCAAAAACGAGATGAAACCCGTAATGAAGATATTGATCGGATACGACGGCTCGGAATGCGCGGACCGGGCGCTCGAAGACCTGCACCGAGCGGGGTTGCCCCGCCAAGTTGAAGCGACAATTCTTACGGCGGCCGATGTGTTTTTGCCTCCGGCCGATGAAGAGCGCGCGGGCGCACCTTCGCCCAAAATGGATGTGGTTCATTTGTCCGAGGCGCAAAAAGCGGCCACGCACGCTCTGGAGGAGGCGCGGAGGCTCGCGCAAAAAGCGAGCGAGAGCCTCCGCGAAATGTTCCCCGACTGGACCGTGACGCCCGAAGCGCAGGCCGACTCTCCCGCCTGGGCCCTCATAAAAAAGAGCGACGAGTGGAGCCCGGACCTCCTGGTGGTCGGCTCGCAGGGGCGGTCGGCGATCAGCAGAATGCTCTTCGGAAGCGTCTCGCGAAAAGTCGTCACCGAGGCCGTCTGCTCCGTGCGGGTCGCGCGCGGGGGCGCGCGCGCCGAAGGCCCGATCCGCATAATCATCGGCCTTGATGGGTCTGCGTACTCCGAAGCGGCCGTGAGCTTCGCGGCCCGGCGCGAGTGGGCCGAAGGGACCGAGGTGCGCCTGATCTCCGTACTCGATCAGGCGATAATGTCCACGTGGGAATGGGTCGAAGACTTCGCGGAGGACGAGGAGTCCTGGGGCAAGAGGGTGATGAGCGGCCCCGTGCGCCAGCTGACCGACGCCGGGCTGGCCGTATCCACGGAGGTCAAACGCGGCGACCCCAAACACCTGATACTGGAAGAGGCCCAAGGGTGGGAGGCCGACTGCATCTTCGTCGGGGCGAAAGGGCTCCGGGGTATAGAGAGGTTTCTGCTCGGCAGTGTCGCGTCATCGATAGCCGCGCGCGCGCCCTGCTCGGTGGAAGTCGTGCGAACGGCTCAGAGCGGTTAGAAATCAGGACTCGGCGCTTCTCCCCTGCGCGAGCGAGCGGGCGAATTTCACGAGCTCGCGCACGTTGCTTTCATTCCGCCCGGCTAGGAAGTCTTTACGGCGTTTCCGGAAGAAACCGAGGAAGAACCGCACCTTGTTCTCGAACTCGAAGGCTTCCGCCTCGCGCCGCATGCAGGAGTGTTTCGCCCACGCGCACAGGTCCAGCAACGCCTGCTTGTAAAGGTGCGCGGGCACCTCGAACAGGGGCCGCCTGTTGGACCGCTCGACCTCTTCGAGCCGCATGATCGCGTAGAAGTGGCCGTGGCCCGTGTGCCACCTCCGGTGGTAGCTCTTGACTAGCCTCTCTTCGGCGACCTCGGCATGGGTGACCAGACCGGGCACGTACAACCCTCTCCTTCCGGCCTTCCACGCGCGCACCTGCAATTCGACATCCTCGAGCGAGCCGATCCCGTCTTTGACGCGCTGTAGGTCGATCACGAACGGGCCGAGCGCCTCGACCGCGCGGCGGCGAAAAGCCAAGTTCGCGCCGACCAGACAGAGGGCGTTGCGCGAATCGACGTAGAAGGGGTCGTCGCCATAATCGACTATGGCCAGGGGGGCCCATTGCTTGCGGGTCAGCCACGCGGGCATTTGAAGGTCATCGTAAGGGAGGACTTTGCCGCCGATGAAATCGACCTCCGGCCTCTCGTCAAACGTGCGCTTGACCGTCGCGACCCAGTCGGGCGACACGCGCACGTCGTCGTCAGTGAAGGCGAAGATGGGGGCGCGCGCGGCGAGCATCCCGGAGTTGCGGCCGTAAGAGACCCCCTGCCTCGGCTCGAAGATGTACTTGAGATTTTCGTGGCCGCGCTCGATCAGGGACTCGATCACGCGCCGCGTGTCGTCGGGCGAGTTGTTATCGACCGCGATGATCTCGTACCTGACCCCTCCGGCCTCCTGCGCGAGCATCCTTTCGAGCGCGCCGCGCAGGACTTCGCACCGGTTATAAGTGCTGATTATGATCGAAACGTCCGGGTTTCCCTGCATGCTCACCCCTGCCTGTAGAAATACTTGCCGTAGAAGAAGCCCGCGAAATCCCAGAAGGCGAGCTCGGACGAGAAGCTGCGCTCCGGGTCTCTGGCCGGGCTCATGGTAAATTTCACCATCCTGAGCAGGCCGCGCGCCGCCTCGCCGTAAAGGTACCGGGGCACGCCGGCGAGGTAGGCCACCGGGTGGCGGCGGTCTTTATCCATCGCGGCCACCGAGACCCCGCGCCAGAAGCACCACCGGCGGAAATAATGTTTGGTCAGCCTCTCGGGGGGTATGTAGTGGTATATGATCAGGTCCGGCAGGTAGAGCCCTCGCGCGCCCGCGGCCAGGAGCCTGATGTACATGTCCTCGTCTTCGCCCGAAAACAGGTGCTTGTCCGTGCGCCCGAGCGAGGTGGAATAGAGCCCGACCTTCTCGAACATCGCGCGCGCGACTACGGCGTTGCCCCCCATCAGGATGCCCGGATAGTCCTCGCCGTAGGGGACCACGCGGTCGCCCCCGTCGACCCATCCGATCACTCCAGCGTACTTCCTCGGGAGCCACGCGGGACGGGGCGCGCCCCAGTTGGGATGGTACGGCCCCCCCACGAAATCCACCCCCTCCTCGGTGAAGGCGGAGTAAGCGCGCGCGTACCACCGGGGGTCGATCTCCTCATCGTCATCGATCATGCCGACGAGGTCGCCCTTCGTTGCCTCTATCCCGGCATTCAAAGCGTGCGACCTGCCCTGACGCGGCTCGAACATGTAATCGAGCCTGCCGCCGAAATCTCCCATGCGGCCCTCGACTACATCCCGCGTCCGGTCCTTCGAGTTGTTGTCTACCACGGTGACTCGAACGCTCAAGCCCCGAGGCACCTCAGCCGCGAGCAGGCTGTCGAGGGTGCGGTTGAGCATTTCGTGGCGGTTATAGGTCGGTATTATGACATCTAATCTCATTCCGAATCTTTGCGACTGATGAAAAGACTACCGGGCCGGTTTTGTACCTAACATTACTTTAGGCCAGTTTGATTAAACCTGGTGCCGATTTAATGGGTCACAATCCCGTCGGTATGTTTCTCTCATAATGAACTTGATCGAGTCGCGAAACGAGTCCTCTTCTTTATACATACTTCCAACCCGGCAGGATCTTCAAAAGAGTTTTTCTTAAGGCCGTGAGGAAGGCGGGAAGAATGGTCTTTAGTTCGAGCACATTACAGAATATTTCAAAAATGTTGCGGTCGTAAATGAATTATTGACGCTCTTACGGTCGCGTGATATAAATCCACCTGGTTTTCAGGGGATAAAAACGCAGCATAGAAAAATTTGATACTGATGGGCTGCTGCCGGTCTTTTACAAGATGGTTTGTAAGTTAGATTGTACGAACGCCTCCTCACAAATTTGTTTGACTCTTGCCCAGAGTACTAATGGCACCGGACGAGTGCTATTGATCTAAAGCGTCTTATCCGCTTTGCACGGAACCTCGAAGGCCCCAAGGGATTCTCAGGTTAAGTTCTTCCCTAGGCCGAAGAGACCCGCCCCCTCGCAAAATTTCGCGGAATGAGGACCAGCAGGAAGATTTTCTTTCTGTCGGATAGCTTTATTTTTGCCCTTAGTAGTGCTTGCTCACTGAACAACTTGAACTGTTGTCTTAATTAAATTTGTGTAGGAGATCGCTCGAATCTCCGATCAGGGAGAGGTATGGAAAGATTGCTAAGAAGTTTCGGATTCAGATCATTGACTACGTTTATTATTCTTGCCTGGCTGTCGCTGGGCGTAGCTTCGGCGCAAACCACGGACGTCGTCCTGTACGCATCGGAAGCGCCTGTGAGGGTGGGCAACTGGAGTGTGACGGCCGACCCGGAGGCGGCGGGCGGGGCGAGAATCTCCAACACGGACCTAGGAGCGCCCAAGCAATCCGCGCCGCTAGCCAGTCCGTCGAGCTACTTCGAGATGACCTTCACCGCGCAGGCGGGCATCCCTTACCGCCTCTGGGTCCGGGGCAAAGCCCAAGACGATTTCTACGGCAATGACTCCATCTGGGCACAATTTTCAAACAGCGTCACGGCCCTCGGCTCGCCCGTTTACCGCATCGGCACCACTTCGGGGGCGGACATAAATCTCGAAGAGTGCTCCGGCTGCGGGCTGAGCGGGTGGGGATGGCAGGACAACGGTTGGGGCATTGGCACGCTCGGGCCGCTCATCACGTTCGGGTCGAGCGGCGCGCAGACCATCCGCATACAGGCTCGCGAAGATGGCTACCGTATCGACCAGATCGTCCTCTCTCCTCTGAATTATCTGATCCTCTCTCCGGGGCTGGCGAAGAACGACCGCACCATCATTCCCAAGCCGGTCGCTCCCCCGCCTCCCCCTCCGCCCGCTCCTCCCGCGGCATCAGACGTTGTTATATGGGCGAATGATATTCCACTCTCAAATCTTTTCGGCAACTGGACGCGCGCGTACGAGGCGAGCGCCGCGGGTCAGACCGTCGTGCGCAGCCCCGACTTGGGAGGGGGGAAAATATCCACTCCGTCCGCGAACCCTTCGAACTATTTCCATATGACCTTCGACGCCGAGGCGGGCCGCGCCTACCGCCTCTGGATTCGCGGCAAGGCTCAGGGCGACTCCCCTTATAACGACTCGGTCTTCGTGCAGTTCTCCGGCAGCGTCAATGCCACGGGCTCGCCCGTCTATCGCATCGGCACCACTTCGGGGACGGAGATCAATCTCGAAGAGTGCTCCGGCGGCGGGCTGAGTGGCTGGGGCTGGCAGGACAACGGTTGGGGAGTAGGTGTGATGGGTCCCGTGATCTACTTCGCGTCGAGCGGCCCTCAGACCATCCGAGTGCAGACCCGCGAAGACGGGCTCTCCATCGACCAGATCGTTCTCTCCGCCCAAAATTATCTCAACTCGGCTCCGGGCTCGCAGCGAAACGACGGCACGATCCTGCCGAGCACGATAGATGGTGGAGGAGACCCGACGCCTCCGCCTCCGCCTCCGCCTGTGAATCAGCCGCCGCAGGTGACGATCTCGGCCTCGTCTACGAACGGCCTTGCGCCGCTCCCGGTCAATTTCACTTCGAATGCCAGCGACCCCGACGGAAGCATATCGTCGTACAGCTGGACATTCGGGGACGGCAATAATTCAACGCAGTTGTTCCCCTCGAACGTGTACCTGTCGCCCGGCACCTTCACGGCGCGCCTGACGGTCACCGACAACGCGGGCGCGACCGCGAGCGCTTCGGTGGTCATAACGGTCAACTCTCCCGCGCCTCCGGCCGGGGGCCAGCTCAAAGTGCTGAGCTGGAACGTTGCCTTCGGGCAGGGCACCGACGGGGTGTACAACATCGACCGCACGGCCACATACATCGCGAACCTCAATCCTGATCTCGCGGGCTTGTGCGAGATTCCGCGCTACGGGGGCGCGGACGACCGGGTCGTTCAGCTCGTGAATGCTCTGAATCAGAGGACCGGCAGGACGTGGTACTGGACGTGGATCGGTAAGACTCCGACCGATTACGAGGGCAACCTCATCCTCTCCAAGTACCCGCTCGTGAGCACGAGCCACCGGTACCTCAGCACCGCCCGCTCGGTCGCGCAGGCCACGATCAATATAAACGGAAGGACCGTCAACTTCTTCGCTACTCACCTCGATCCCAACTCGTCTTCCATTCGAAACACGCAGGTCAACGAGCTGAAGAGTTTCATGGCCGGGTTCGCCGAGTCGCGCATAGTCGTGGGCGATTTCAACGCGGGACCCGACACGGGCGAGATGGCGAACATGGCGTCCGCTTATTTCGACGGATGGGCGGAGTCAATGGCTCGCGCCACCGCGACCGGCTATCCAGACAACCCGGTGGGCATGCACACGAGGACCCGCAGGGGCCGGATAGATTACGTCTATCTCTCAAGGGGCGCGTCCGCTTTAGCCGTCACCTCCGCGCAGGTGCCGGATAGCCGCGACCTGAATAACAGGAACGTCACCGTCTTCCTCGGCACTGCCGATGACCGGGGAGTCAGGCCGTCCGATCACAATCATATGATTGTGACTTTCAACTGGAGATAACTCGCCGGATAAATGAGCCGCGCGCCATTGAATAAAAATCAATGGCGCGCGGCTTTTCTTTTAGCCTCTGAATTATCTCGGGAGAATGGTGTTGTCGTACTTCAACGCGCCCGGCGACGTATTCAGATAATCCGAAGGCGAAAGCACTATCTGATCTATCGATAAGCCGTCCTCCCGGTTCTGTACCCTGATCGTCTGCGTGCCCGTAGTCTGGAAGTAGATCACGGGGCCTAGCACTCCTACTCCCCACCCGTTGTCCTGCCACCCCCAACCGCTCAGCCCGCACCCGGAGCAGTCTTCGAGATTCATCTCCGTCCCCGAAGTGGTGCCGATGCGATAGACCGCCGCCCCGCCCGAGTTCACGCTGCCCGAGAACTGCACGTAGACCGAGTCGTTGCCCCAGAAATCGCTCTGAGCCTTGCCTCGTATCCATAAGCGGTAAGGTCTGCCCGCTACGGCGCTGAACGTCATCTCGAAGTAGCTCGGCGGATTGGCGAGCGGGGTCGATACCTTCGCTCTGCCTGCGTCGGCCAGGTGAATGCGAGAGCCTCCCGCAGCCGATGAATCAGCGACCGCCGTCCAGCCTCCTGCCTTCAAGGGCGCTTCCGATGCGTACAGCACTATCGTGTCGGCGGCGGGCGGGGCCGAGTTTGCGACCCGCACGGTGATAGTCTCCGAAGAGACTCTGTTTCCCGCTATGTCATAGGCACGCGCCTGTAGAGTGTGGTTGCCGTCGGACATCGCGCGAGTGTCCCAGGAAAATTGATAGGGGGCCGTCGCGTCGATGTCGCTGAGCGCGCCATCGATATAGAGATCGACTTTCTCGACGCGCACGTCGTCCGTGGCCTGGACATTTACAGCGACCGTCGCGGAGACGGCCGCGCCCGGTGAAGGGGAAGTGATCGACGCGAGGGGAGCCGCGCCATCTTCTTCCTGCCTGCACCTGTCGAGGGAGTAGCTATCAAGGACCGCGCCGTCGAGTCCCACGGCTTCGATGGTCAACTGGCAGCCGGACAGCGTCCCGCGCACGTAGTGGTAAGCCGACCTCGCTGCTGCGGTCCAGAAGTTCCGGCCCACGGGATAAAGTCGCGCGCCCCCTCCGCCCGTGACGAGATATGTCACGGCCTGATTTCCCTGCGGGCCTTCCCTCAGCGGGACCGTTCTTTCGTATATGTGCTCGTGCGCGGTGAGCGCGAGTTGGACTCCGCCCTGTTCGAGGATGGGGGAGAAAGCCTGCCGCACGGCGAGGTCTGAGCCGTGCTCCTCGCCCGAGCTGTAAGGCGCACGGTGGAAGTAGACGATTCGCCACGGCTGGCTGGTCGCGGCGAGGTCGGAGGCGAGCCAGTTGAGTTGCTCCTGCCTGCGGCCCGCATCCTGAAAAGCAAGCTCGGTGTCTAGAACCACGAAATGCGCGGGGCCATAGTCAAAGCTGTAATACCTTTCGGCATGGTCGGGCCGTGCGGCGCTCGCGCCATTCTCGGGCAGCACGAAGAGGTCGCGGTAAGCGCGCGCGCCTAATATGCGATCATCGTGATTGCCTATCGAAGGGAACATGGGCCGGGACCGCAGCCAGTCTTTATAAACATCGAAGAACCAGTTGTGATATTGCAGGTAGTCGGCCGCCCCGGACGTATCGCTCGACCCGTAGACCACGTCGCCGGTATGCAGGGCGAGGTCGAAGCTATCCGCCGCCATGCGCGTGGCGAGCTGGCGCTGTTCTATCGAGCCGATGCCGCTGTCCCCGAACGCGATGAATCGCACCGCACCCGTAGCGTTAGCCGGAGCCGTCGCGAGCGAATCCGTTATCCCAGGCGTCGCATCGGCTCCGCGAACGAAGATGTCGTAAGCGTACCGGGTCGCGGGGCTCAGGTGCGCGAGCCGCGCCTCGTGTTGATAATAATCGAATGGCAGGCCGGTCGTGGCAGAAGAGAAGAGAGTCGTCGCGGCGGGCACGACGGTCTCGGGGCCTCCGTTGAGTCTGTAGCGAGCGTCAGCGGGACCCGGCTCTCTGGTAGCCCACACGATGATCGCGCTGTTCGACGAAACCTGCTGGAGGTAAGGCTGCCTGACGAGAGTGACCGGCTGGGAGCCTCCGCCTCCGCTCTTAGGAATGATGGTCGTGTCATTCTTCAAAGCTCCCGGTGATGAATTCAGGTAGGTGCTGGTCGAGAGTACGATCTGATCGATAGACAGCCCGTCCTCGCGAGGCTGCACGCGGAGGGTCTGAGTGCCCGTGGTCTGGAAGTAGATCACGGGGCCTAGCACGCCCACGCCCCACCCGTTGTCCTGCCACCCCCAACCGCTCAGCCCGCACCCGGAGCAGTCCTCGAGGTTTACCTCCGTGCCCGCCGTGGTCCCTATTCGATAGACCGCTCCCCCGCTCGAATTGACGCTGCCTGAGAACTGCACGTAGACCGAGTCGTTGCCCCAGTGGTCGTTCTGAGCCTTGCCCCGGACCCAGAGCCGGTAAGGGCGCCCCGCCTCGGCCTGGAAGCTCATCTCGAAGTAGTGGGCCGGGTTGGCCAGGGGGGCCGGGAGTTTGGGCGAGGCGGAGTCGGCGTTGTGGATGCGTGAGCCGCCGGCGGCCGACTGGTCGGCGACCACGGACCAGGCCCCGGCCTTCACGCTCGCCTCCGCCGCGTACAGCACGATCTCTCCTGTGCTTTGTGATGCTTGAGTCTTTGAAATTAAGATTGAAGGTATGATGGCGAATGCAAGCAGGACCGCGGCCAGGATGTATCCGGCTCCCGGCCGCCTTGATGAAATACTCAT
>DASQDI010000067.1:0-33825 GCA_035634255.1 Blastocatellia bacterium | reverse complement strand
CGCCGACCAGGGGGCCGTCCCCTCCTGGTTCCTGACCGTGAACAGGATGGCCGTCCCGTTCTGCCCGTCCACCCAGTTGTTCTCGAAGACGTTCCCATCGACGAGCACCCGCCTAGCGTTCTTCAACTCGAATATGTTCTTCACCGACCATCTCGTCGCGCTAACCGGGGGCGCGCCCTCTCCCGCGGCCGTAAGCATGCCCGTGTCGACGAACGGGCAGACCCCGCCCGAGGCCGCGCAGTTGGATGCGTCCACCTCGAAGAAGACCCATCTCCGCGTCTGCGCCGCCGGCTCGTCCGTCGTCCGATAGACGCGGTACTGCTTCGCGACCTCCGAAGGGCTCCACGTCAAATCGACGGCGGATTCGGGGAAGGTGAGAGTCACGCTCAGTTCTTCCGACGCGACCGAGGTCGCCGTCACGCTCTGCCCGGCGCGCGCGCGCGCGGAGACGCGGTAGTAATAAGTCACTCCCGCCTGAAGATTACCCGCCGGAGAGAAGCCGTCGGTCGAGGCTAGCCCGCGCGCGGCGACCGACGAGGGCCGCGCGACAATCCCGTCTTTCCAGGCGAGGGGCTTAGAGCAATAGTTGTGCTGAAACTCGATGTCGGAAGGGACCAGCCCCGGAATCTTCGGATCGACTCCGCCGAATATCACGTTTTCGCCCGCGCCTTCCAGGTAGTTATTCACGATCTTGAACGGCCCCGGCCCGTTCCACCCCGCTATCGCCTGCGTGTCGAACCCGATGCCGTGACAATCCGATATGTAAGAGTTGAGGACCGACGAGTCGATGCCGTTGAGCGCGACCCCGCGGGCCACGTCCGCCGTCCTGTGGCCGTGAACGTAGCAGCGGTCGAGCACGATGCCGCGGGGCAGCATGGAGATTTCGTTCTCGCTCCCCAGCCCGACCTTCACGATCCCGAAATTGATTCTCACGTCGTCGGAGATGGTCATCTCAAGGGCGAAGAGGCGGTAATGGTTCGCCCCATTCGCGGTCCTGAGCGCGGCCTCGGAGTTCGGGCTGACCAGCTTCGGGAAGAGGTGGGACATGGCCGGGTGCGCGCGCACGCCCGACGCGGGCAGGTCCGTGTCCGCCGCCGAAGATCGGATGGTGATCAGGTTGTCGGCGCTGGCGCCGGGCTTGGCGGGGAGCACGAAATTGCCGACGAAGGTCGCGCCCGCTTCGAGCAGGATCGTATCGCCCGGCTTCGCCTGATCAATCGCCGCCTGAAGGTCTTCGCCCGCGCGCACCATAAGGGCCGCGGCGGAGGAGGCGGACGGAATTGCCAGACCGGAAATGAACAACAGACAGCCGCAGACCGCGGCGGAGATTTTTATAAAACTCATGATCTACCATCCCTTCAAAAGCCTTGCTCGCTCGTCCGATTCATTCAGAGCTTCATTTATTCAGAGCTTCGGGCGGCGTCGCGCCATCCGACGGGATAGACGACCCGCGCGGGCGGTGGCGCGTGCTTGAGCACTTCGGCGAATCCCCCCGATCCCATGTCGCCGACCATCGAAATATCCGAGGGGGCGAATGAGGCGAGAGGGTGCGTGAACCGTCCGAACGCTTCGCGCGCGACCGAAATCAGACGGGCATTGTATCCGAGTAGCTCGGCCCCTATCCAGTCAATTGCGGAGGCGTTGCCCCCGACGAGGATCACGCCGAGCGGAAGAGGCTGCGGGCGCAGAGGCCCGTCGCCGTGGCCGGCCACCACCGCGTCGACCACGTGGAGCACGCGGCGCTGTAGCGCATGCGCCAGGGTAGCGTCCGCGCGGCCATACAGAAGGATTCGATTCAGGTCGAGGCACGTCCTCCAGATAGTGTCGTTGCCCGACCATGACCCTTCAACGTCGTGCGGGTCCCCCATCAGGTGCGAGACGCGGTGAAGCTGCGTGGAGGCCGTGCTCCAGAGCTTGCCGATGGCGAACGAGGACGACTGGTTCTGCCGGTCGAGCGTGTATTCGAGCGCGCGCTTGACCAGGCTCCCGCCGGGGTAGCAATCGCCCCCGCTCTCCGAGCCGCCGACGCGGTGGTGCGGTAGGTACTCTTTGTTGCCGTTGATCCCGATAAGGTTCTTGAGGGCGCAGGTGACCCCGGCCTTCTTGTGGGTCTTCAGCTTGGGCAGGTTTATTATCACGTCCGCGTCGATCACGTCCCTGGCCACGAGGTACTGGTGCCGCCCGGAGGAGTGCGTCTTCGCCATCAAACGCGGGTCGTAGCAGGTCACGCGGAACGAGCCGCGGTCATCGCTTATCGGCTCAAGCAGGCTGTCGCCCCCGAGGTCGAAGAGGACGAACTGGTCTTCCGAGACGAGATTTTCGGAAGGGACCCGCACGCCGTCCACGAAGACGCAGGTCGTGCGCCTGAAGTCGCGTATCCCCTTGAAGCGCGGGTCGCGCCCCATCAGATCCGAGGCCCAGAGGTCGAGCCCCGTGCTCCTGAGCAACTGGTCGAAGTCGCAACCCTGGACGGGCGCGTCCCCCACCAGCACTTCCGACGGCCCCGCGCGGAGCACGGCTTCGGCCACCGCGCGAATGAGGGACGGGTGAGTGACGAGCGGGTCCATCCCCCACGGCCCCTCGTTCTGGTGCATCACGAAGTTAGGCTTTATGAGGACGCGCGCGCCCTCCGGTATCGTCGAGGCGAAGGGGCCCCGCCCGTCGTCCGCCCAGCCGAGCGCGCGCGTGGCGCGTTCGAGCGCCGCGCTGACGGCCTCTCCCGAGTATGACGCGCTCGGGAGGCTCGCCGCCGCCACAACCGCGTCCGACAACTGGGACTCTAAGGAGACTTCTTCCGGCTCTTTTCTCATGCTCTTCATGCGGGCCTTCCCTGACTCAACTTGACTTCGCTTATGACGGGCCTCCACTTGTTCGCCTTCGTGCGCGGTATCTCGTCGACCATCTCGATCTTAACCGGCAGGCCCTGAAAGTTAATCGACATGATCGCGAGCAGCCTCCTGCGGCTCTCGTCCCCGAAGGTGTTCCGCGGGACTATGTTGACTTCGATGGAGTAGTCGGCGCGCTGGACCACGTTGAATGCGCGGACCGGGTAATCCTTGATGAGGTGCGGCATCTCCAGCCCGTGAATCCACCGCCCGTCGGGCAGCCATATCCGGTCCACGTCCCGGCCCACGACCTCGCGGAGCGCGAGGGCGGGGTGTCCGGGCCGCGCCCCTTCCGGGAAGCGCGCGAGGTCCCCGATGCGGTAGCGGAGCATGGGGAACCCGTCGGCGTGCAGCTTGGTGACGAGCACGCTCGACGAAGCCTCGCCCGACTCCGGCTCGACGAAGATGTTCGACCAGTCCACCTCGAAGTCGCGGGCGGGGAACTTTTGAAAGGCGATGTAGCCCGCGTCCCGGCTCCCGTACCTTTCGTAGACGGGGCTCTCGAAGACGGACTCGACCGCCTGCCGGTGGTGGGGCAGGAGCTTCTCGCCGCCCGTGATGAAGCAGCGCGAGGGGTACTTCGGGCGGTAGCCCTTCTGCTCAATGTATTCGGCGAGCGCCCCGAGCGCGCTCGCGTAAGCGACTATGCAGGCGGGCCTCCACCGCTCGAACTCGCGGTGGTAGCGTTCTAGCACTTCGGGCGACAGGCGGAAGCAATCGAACCAGCGGACGTTGGTGACGAACGAGTAGTAGCGGTCGCGCAAGCTGTCGTTCGCCACCGGGTCGAGGTGATGGCCCCAGAAGAAGGCCGTGCGTGACCCGGCCGGCGCGCCGATGGACTGCCGGAAGAAATCCGCCGCGCTGTCGCGCCAGCCTATCTCTTCCGGCCCGAGCCACAGCTCGGTCGGCTGCCCCGTGGAGCCGCCCGTCGCGTCCTTCCGCAGGAGTCCCGCGGGTACGGCCCTCGATATCAGGCCCGCGCCCGCGTCGACAATGTCCTGCCGCTCAAGCACGGGCAGGCGCGCGTAATCATCGAACGAGAAATCGGTCCACGGGTCGAACCCGACCCGCCTGAAGAGGTTTCGATAGTAGGCCGTCTCGTCGTAGGCGCGGCGCACCGAGTAGCGCAGACGCCCGAGCATCCAGTCGACCTTGCGGTCTTCACTCCAGTCGGCCGCGGCGGCCCTGAATCTCATCCCCTCGAAGTAGGCTAGCGCGAAGGGCCTGCGCGAAGGGCGGGCGAGTTGATGAAGGACGGAGAGCGAAGGGTAGAGCTTCATCGAAAAAACGTCGTGAGCTTTAGTCGTTAAATGGCGCATGATCTTGGTTCCGGAGTTCGGTGACGAGACTCCTTAATAATCTCCTTCCGCGAGCAGGCTCGCGGGCCGCCGCCGGGGCGCCCGCCTGAGCCGCCCGAGCTGGCGGCGCACCGTCTCCCGTTCCTCTCTGGTGAGGATGCCCGACAGCAGGAAGAGCGTAACGTACACGGCGCAGAAGACCGCCCCGCACGAGATCAGCAGGGCCAGCGGCCGCGCGTTCGACATGTACATCCGGGCCGCGAGCGCCAGGAGCCCCGCGGCGGCCGAAGCCATCGCCGTCTTGCCCACGTCCTTGAGCAGCACGTAGTCGTGCCTGGTGACCCCGACTATGCGGCCCATCCTGACCGCCGTCGCCACCCGCTCCACGACCGACGCAAAGACGACGACCGAGATTATCCCGACGAGGCTGAGGTAGGTCGAGGCGAGCCAGAGGGCCACGACCAGCAGGGCGATCAGCCCGACGCGCAGCCTCAGCAGGAAGTACCTCTGCTCCGCGTACGCGCGCAGGATGGGGTCGAGCACCAGTATGCTGAGCGGCAACAGGGTCAGGTTGACCGCGAATATCGGCCAGCTCGCGAGGTAGTTTTCCGTGAAGAGCAGCACGATGAACTCGCGCCCCGTGACCAGGAGGAAGGCGTAAAGCGGAAAGTATATGGCCGCGAGCTTTCGCATGATTCTCGCCGTGAGCTCGATGATCTCGCGCCGCCGGTCTTGCTTCTGCAGCAGGCTCACGCGGGGGATCATGACGGAGCAGATGGACTCGCTCAGGATGCCGATCAGCGGCAGCTGAAAACAGCCGATGGCGTAGACCGCGTACGTGGCCGCGTCGAAGCGGTTCGCGACGAAGTAATTGTGCAGGTCGAGCTGGACCGAAAAGAGCACCCCCGCCAGCCCTAGCGGGACGGCGTAAGACAACTGGCTCCGCATGACCGGCCAGTCGAAGGCGCGCCAGAAGCGGGGGAAGCGCGACCGCAGGTAAAAGAACATGACAACGGTTTGCAGCGCGCCCTGAATGATCGCCGCCCAGATGAGCGCGCGCACCGTCCCGAACGCGAGCGCGGACGACAGCAGCAGCAGCCCCTTGGAGAACTGAGAGGCGATGATGAAGATCGTCGCGAGCCTCGCCTCCTGGTGCGCGACCGCCACCACCTCAAGGAACGAGGAGAAGACCCAGAACATTATCGCGACGCCGATCAGGGGCGCGTAGTCGATCAACTCCGCGCTCTGGAAGACGAGGCCGAGCGATCCGGGGAGCAGCCACAGGGCGAGGCAGGCGGCCCCCGCCGTGAGCATGTAGAAGAGCAGAACGTTCCAGACTATCGACCCCTGCCGCTCGCGCTCGCGGGGCAGGAAATAGTAGGCGCTCATCCCGAACCCGAGCGGCAGCATCGTGAGCGCGGTGCCGAGCACGAGCACGACCTGCTTATACAGGCCGAATTCGCGCAGGCTGAGCCGGCGCACCAGCAGTAGGGGCAGGGCGAAGCTGAGCCCGAAGGCCACGGTCTTCGCGAACAGTATCCACGCCGCGCGCGACGTGAGCGAGCCTGACCCGCGGTCGGTTTCGAGCCCCTCCCGCGCCTGCGACCCGTCTTTCGTGGAGCAGCCTGTCGCAGCGACCCGCCGCTGCGCTTTTTCCTTTCGCCTCTTCCTGCGCATCAGTATTTAGTGTCAGCTCCTATGATGAACCGGTCGCGTATGTGGTAAGCGCGCAGGAGCAACTGCGGCGATGCGCGCAAGAGAAAGCAGGCCAGACGGAGCTTCCCGCTCTTGAAAAACTCGTTCGCCCTCGTGAGGTTTTCGAGCGCCGCCTTCACCTCCCCTTTGAAGAAAGCCTTCTTGCCTTCGTAGAGGCTGAGCAGGGCTCGGAAGCGAACGCGCTGCCGCGCCACGGCCTCCCGCTCGCGCGGCGAGAGGTCTAAAGTCTCCTCCATCTTCTGAAACACCTTGAGCACGTTGCGGCACATCCACGCGGGGTCCGAAGAGAGGCTCCCGCGCCGGCGGCGGTAGCGCACGAGGGGCTGGCGGTGGTAAGAGATTCGGCCGCCACTATGGACCAGGCGCAGCCACATGTCGAAATCTTCGGCGCTCAGTAAAGACTCGTCGAACAGCCCCGCGCGGATTAGCGCATCGCGCCGGGCCGTGACGCTTATCATCACGTTGCACTTTTGAGAGACGAGGCTCTCGAAAGTCACCTCCCCCTTCGACGGCGAGAGGTCCATGAACAACCGCCCGGAGTCGGGCAGGTCCCCGAAGATGGTCGCGTTCGGGTAGACCAGGTCTACCGAAGGGTGGCGCTCAAGCATGCCGACCTGCACTTCGAGGTAGTTGGGCTCCCAGATGTCGTCCGGGTCCAGCAGCGCGAGGTAGCGCCCGCGCGCCGCTCTGATCGCGGTGTTGCGCGCGCCGCTGCACCCGCGGTTCTCCTGTTTGATGTAGACGATGCGGTCCATGTAAGGCGCGAGCACGCGCTCAAGCTCCGGCGTGTCCGGCGAGCCATCGTTTACGACGACGATCTCGAAATCCTTGAACGTCTGGGCGAGGGCCGACTCCACCGCCTCGCCGATGTACTGGCTCACTCGGTAGGAGGGCATGATTATGCTGACGCAGGGGGTCCGCTCCTGGCTCATCACGCGCGCCTCCATAAAACGTGCCCCGGTTCGCCCGAAGCCTTCCCCGTCGCGGGCGAAGAGGTGAGGGCTTGAAGGCCGCCCGCGGCCGCCCCGAGCGCGGTCAGGTCGCAGCCGATGTCGCGCCCGTCCGTCCCGGCCTTCCTCAAAGAGCTGCCCTCGGCCAGGGTGAAATTGCGCTCGCCCAGGCCGTCGAGCGCCGCGGGGAAGAAGTTGTCGGGCGGGTAGAGCGAAGACCGCCCGCCCGCGAGGGCATTCTTTTTGAAGATGATCTCGGGGAAGTACTTGCTCAGGGTCGCGTTGCCCGGACCGGTCCCGTCCCCTATGACCCCGTACTCGTTGTGCGCCATCAGGTTATTCGTGAAGACGAAGCCTTCGTTCGCCATGCCATGGCCGATGATGACGTTGCCCCTGTGCATCACCGTGTTGTGGTCGACGGAGATGTCGCGCGTCTCGGTGATCTGTAGGAAAGCGCCGTTCCCGCCCCACTGCTTCCCGCCCACGTCGTACACGAGGTTGTTCTGGATCTTGATGCGCTTGGCCTGCTCGCTCGGGTGATTGTTATCCCTGCCCAATATATTTATGGCCGCTGACGTATGACGCAGGATGTTGTTGGTGAAGGTGACGTCCTCGACCACCGACCAGGGGGCCGTCCCCTCCTGGTTCCTGACCGTGAGGAGGATGGCGAAACCGTTCTGCGCGTCCACCCAGTTGTTCTCGAAGAGGTTGCCATCCACCAGCACCCGCCTAGCGTTCTTCAGCTCGAATATGTTCTTGACCGACCAGCCGCGCCCGGCGAAACTCGGGTGCCCCTTCTTCCACGAGAGGGGCTTGAAGCAGTGGTTGCGGCGGAACTCTATGTCCGACGGCACCAGCTTGTCTATGCGCGGGTCGGCCCCCCCGAACATCACGTTCTCGCCCGCGCCTTCCAGGTAGTTATTCACGATCTTGAACGGCCCCGGCCCGCTCCACCCGCATATCGCCTGCGAGTCCGCGCCCTGCTCGTGGCAGTCCGAGATGTAGGAATCGATCACACTCGTGCGCGCGCTGTTCAGAGCGACCCCGCGCCTGAGGTTCGCCGTCGCGTTGCCGTGAATGTAGCAGCGGTCGATGATCAAGTCGTGCGGCACGTCCGCCATAGAGGTCTGGCTGCCAGAGCCGAGCTGGATGAGGTCGTAGGTCATGGAAGCCGTGGGCGAGACGGCGAACTCGACCGCTATAAAGCGAAAGTGGTGCGCGCCGGGGGCCGTCTTCAAAACGGGGTCGGCGTTCGGCGTCACGACCTTCGGCATGCGGGCCGCGTGGGCGGGGGTCGCCCGCGTGCCGGGAGGCGGGAGCTCCGCGTCCGCCGCCGAAGAGCGGACCGTTATGAACCCCGCGCCCGCCTTCTTAGGGAGCACGAAATTCCCGGTGAAAGTCGCGCCCGCTTCGAGCAGCACCACGTCGCCGGCGGCCGCCTGTTCGAGCGCCGCCTGTAAGTTGCGCGCGCCATCCGCGCCGCCCGCCACGTTGATCTTTCGCCCCGAGGGCCGCGCGTAGGTCGTATCGAGCAGGGCCGCCGGCGGCGCGGGCTCCCGGCCCTGCGCGCGCGCGCCCTGTTCCGTGCGCGCCGCGGCCGCCTCCCCCGCATTCGGGCCGGACGGGTCAGGTGCGTGTCCCGGCCTCGCGGCGCACGACACGACGGCGGCGCACAGGTAGAAGGCCAGAGTGCTCTTCCATAACTTCATGACCGACTCCTCCCTCACCAACTCACGCCCTGATAGCTCTTGCGGTTGTCTTCCACTTCGAGCAGGCGGACGAGGTCGATTATCACGCGCCCGTTGTTCAGCTTGTCGGAAAGCACGCGGAACTCGTCCTCCTTCTTCCCGATGATGATGACTTCGGAGCGGTCTATGACCTCGTTCAGCTCCGAATACATCAGCGAAGAGATGTGGGGGATCTCGCGCTCGATGTACTGCTTATTCGCCCCGAACAGGCGCGCGAGCTCCACGTCCTTGTCGTAGATCGCGAGCTTCAGGCCCTTGCCGATGAGCGTCTCGATCAGCGTCACCATCGGGCTCTCGCGCAGGTCGTCCGTGCCCGACTTGAAGCTCAGCCCGAGCACCCCGACGTTCTTGCGCCCCGTGCGGAGCACCATGTCGACCGCGCGCTCGACCTGCTTGCGGTTGCTCACGAGGATCGAGTTGAGCATGGGGACCTCAACGTCCAGCTCCTTCGCCTTGTAGGTGATCGCGTGCAGGTCCTTCGGCAGGCACGAGCCGCCGAAGGCGAACCCTGGCTTGAGGTAGTAGGGCGACAGGTTGAGCTTGGTGTCCTTGCAGAATATGTCCATCACCTGATGGCTGTCCACCCCGAGGCCCTTGCAGAGGTTCCCGATCTCGTTGGCGAACGTGACCTTGAGGGCGTGGAAGCAGTTGCAGGCGTACTTGACCATCTCCGCTTCCTTGATCCCGACCGTGAGCACGGGCGCGTCTATGTTCGAGTAGAGCCGGCGCAGCAGGCCCGCCGTGTCTTCGTCGTCCGCCCCGATGAGCGTGAACGGGGGGTTGTTGAAGTCGTGGATCGACGTCCCTTCGCGCAGGAACTCGGGGTTGATCGCGACCCCGAAGTCGCGGCCCGCGCGCTTGCCGGAGTAGACTTCGAGCGTGGGGATGACCATCTCGTTGATCGTCCCCGGCAGCATCGTGCTCCGCATGGCGACCACGTGGTAGCGGTCCTTCGATTCGAGCGCCGCGCCGATCTGCTGGCACAGACGCTTAACGTAGGTGAGGTCGAGGCTACCATTGTGATTCGAGGGCGTGCCCACGCAGACGAGCGACACGTCGGAGTTGGCGACCGCCACGTCCGCGTCGGTCGTGGCCAGCAGCTTGCCGTCATTCACCGCCTGCGATATGAGTTCCTCGACGCCCGGCTCGACTATGGGGCTCCGGCCGCCGTTTATGATGTCGACCTTCAACTGATTTATGTCCGCGCCGATGACATCGTGGCCCGCGTTCGCGAAGCACGCCGCGGAGACGCAGCCGACGTACCCCAGTCCGAATATGCTCAATCTCATATAATGATCCTCTTCTTCATGCCGCGCGTTTGCGCGAATTATTCCTGACCACGCGCTCGCATATCTCCGAGAACCTGTCGGCGGCGCGGTCCCACCCGAAGCGCGAGCAGACGACCTCGCGCCCGCGCGCGCCCATGCGGGACGCGAGCGCCTCGTCCGACAGGACGCGGACGACCCTCTCGGCGAACTCCTCCGGCGCGTCCGCGATGAATATCTCCTCGCCGTCCGATAGGGGCAGCCCCTCCGCCCCCACCGTGGTCGAGATGACGGGCCGCGCCATCGCCATCGCCTCGTATATCTTGAGGCGCGTGCCCCCGCCGACGCGCAGGGGCACTATGGACGCCGCCGCGCGGTCGAGGTAAGGCCGTATGTCGTCCACGCGCCCCGTCACTTTGATCCTCGGGTCGGCCTCCGCCATCGCCACGAGCTGCCGCGTCGGGTTGCGCCCCACGACCGTCAGCTCCACGTCGGGCATCGACCGCCTGACTATCGGCAGTATCTTCTCGACGAAGTAAAGCATCCCGTCTTCGTTGGGCATCCAGTCCATTGAGCCCGTGAAGACCAGCTCGCGGGGGTTGACGGCCGCGCCGGCCGGCCGGAAGAATTCCGTGTCAACCCCCGTGGGCACGTCGTAGACTTCGCGCAGCCCGAACTCTTCGCGCATCAGGTCGCGGTCGGCCTCCGACACGGCCACGACCGCGTCGAACCGGTGGCAGGCGGCGCGCTCGTACCGGTCCATCTTGCGCCACTGGTTGTAGAGGTAGGTCTTCTTCAGCCTGTGCGACTGCGTCTCGAAGTGCCTCCGCCATATCATCGACTCGACGTTGTGCTGGAAGAGCACGGTCGTCCAGTCGTTCGGCTCGGGGATGTTCACGCTCGGGACGAGGAAGTCGCAGACGATCACGTCGTAATGATGCTCGCGCATCTCGCGGGATATCTCGCGCCTCATCGCCTCCGACTGGTACTTTTCGAGCGCGTACGGCAGGGGCGAGCTGAGGTTCAGGAGCAGGTCGCGGTAGAACCTGGGGCTGAACTTCCTCGGCTCCTCGTACGGCACGCTGACCAGCCGGTCGCAGTATTCGTGCGCCAGCCCCAGAGCCTCCGGCGGGTCGTCCCTGTTGGCGAGCGTGAGAAAAGTGACCTTGTGATCCCGCCTCAGCTGCCTGAGCATCTGGTAAGTCCGAATCTTCCCGCCCTTGTCGACGGGGTGCAGCAGATCACCTTTCAACCAGAGTATGTCCATAGCGCAAACCTTCAGGCCTTATTCGAGTAAGCGATGACGCAGTGCAGCTTGCCGACCCGCGTAACCTCATGGCGCGCGAACCCCGCGCCCTTCAACAGCTGGTCTATCCGCTCGCGCGTGTAGAAGAAGACGTCGCAGCCCTTAAGGTTGAGCCGGGCCTTCCTGATGGGCGCGCGCCACGTCCAGAACCTCGGGAAGGCGAGGATGGCCTTGTCGGTCGTCACCTCGCGCATCTTCTTCAGCACCGGGAGCGGGTCGCGGATGTAGTCGAAAAGCCCGATGCCTATCGTCACGTCGAAGTCCCGGTCGGGCCTGTATTCGAGCAGGTCCGTGTGCAGGAAGGTGCAGCGGTCCTCGACCCCTTCGTTTTTGGCGGCATTCTCGCAGAGGCCTATCATGACTTCCGCGATGTCGAGCCCGGTGACGTGGCCCGCGCCCTTCTTCGCCAGCTCCATGCTGTAAAGCCCGCTCCCGCAGCCCACGTCGAGGAAGCTGCGGCCCTGTATGGGCGCGCAGTTCTCGATGGTGAAGACGAACCGCTCGTACATGTCCTTGCGGAAGACCCTGTCCAAAACGTTCGACAGGCCCGGCTTCTGGTGCGTGTATATCCTCTGGAAGGCATCCGCCTCGCTGTTCCAGAAATTCCTTTGCGATACGATTTCGTTATTCAAAGCCCCAGTACCTCCTTCATGGTCGTAAATTGAAAGTCGCTTAAAAGCTTGTCGAGCCTCTGCTCGGTCTTATCCAGGTTGTGATAGTGACGGAACCTCTTCGACGCCGGCAGGTCCATCTTCGGCTGTTCGAAGTCGATCTCCCACGGGTGGAGATAGAAGACGGCTGGCCGCCCCAGCCTGTTGCACTGCTTGATGCAGTACTTGGTGTAGGCGTAAGGGAAGAGCCTGAAGTAGCCGCCGCCGCTGAAAGGCAGCCTCTTCCCGAACATCTCTATGCAGCTCATCGGGAACTCGATGAGGCGGTCCGTGATCCTGTACGGGCTCAGGGGCGCGTCCGGCATCCCATAGTCCGGGTGGAAGCCGACCGGGAAGATCGAGGAGTCGTACTTGATGTTGTACTTTTCGAGTATCTTCAAGGCCCACTTCCAGGTCTTCTCGACCACCGTGAATGACGGCGCTCTGAACCCGATCACGGTCTGCTTGACCCCGCACCGGTCTATCGCTTCGAGCGCCCTCGACAGGTCCTCGTCGAACTCGCTCGGGGTGATCTCGGTCAGCAGCAGGTGGTTGTAGCCGTGGACGGCTATCTCGTGATCCCTCTGCTCGATCTCGCGGATGAGCTCGGGCAGCCTCTCGGCCACCCACCCGAGCACGAAGAAGGTCGCGCGCGTGTTGTGCCGCTCCAGCAGATCGAGTATGCGGCGGGTGCTGTTGTAAACCCTCGACTCGCACTTGTCCCAGTCCTTGTTCTGAATGACCCGGCTGAAGTTGTGAACGCAGAACCACTCCTCCAGGTCTATCGACATCGCGTTTTGCATAATTGCCCACTCCCTGTCAGTTCCGGTTAATGTCGGAACACTCACGCCACGGTCTTTACCCTCTCCATCCTCATCACGGGGCCGCCGCTCCGGCCGAGCCTCTCGTCGAGGTCCGGCACCCGCTCCCCGTCGATGAACTGGCGCTGCCACATCTCGAAATTCACGAGGGACCACAGACGCTCCGAGTGGTCCTCGCCCGCCTCGTGGCGCGCGATCAGCTCGCCCACGAATGCCCCGTCGAAGATGCCGCGCGCCCGCGCCCGCGCGCCCGTCACGTACTCGTCGAGGACGTGCCTGAACCGGCCCCGCATCCACTGGCCCACCGGCACCGGGAAGCCCATCTTCTTGCGCGTGAGGATCGATTTCGGCAGGCGGTCCCGCATGGACTCGCGGAGGATGTGCTTGGTGGTCATCCCCCTCAGCTTCATCCGCACGGGCAGGGCCGAGGCGAACTCGACCAGCTTGTGATCGAGGAACGGCACGCGGCTCTCTATCGAAGCCGCCATGCTCATCTGGTCCTGCTTCATCAGAAGCTCGTGCAGGTAGGTCTTGAGGTCCGACGCCAGGAGCTGGTCGACGAAGGCGACGGCGTCCGACTCCCTCAGGTGCCCGAGCGGGGCGCTGTATGCGTAGCTTTCGCCCATCCGCGCGCGCGCCTCGGCGCTGAAGAGGCGCTCCTGCATCCCGAGCGAGAAGACGGAGAAGTTATCGAAGTAGATGCTCTCGATGTCCGGCTTCACGCAGAGGAAGGTGCGCGACAGCCTCTGCCGCGTGCGCGAGGCCGTGCCCATGCTTTCGATCTTCCGCCTGACCCACGAGCGCACGCCATCCGGCAGGGTGCGCTCGTACGCCCGCCCGAACGCGAGGTTGTAGACGGTCGTGAAGTACTTGCCGTACCCCGCCAGCAGTTCGTCGCTGCCCTCGCCCGTCAGCACCACCTTGACGTGATCTGAGGCGAGCCGGGAGACGAAATAGAGCGGCACGCTCGACGGGTGGGCGATGGGCTCGTCTTCCTGATACACGAGGGCGGGCAGGGCCTCGAAGAACTGCTCGGGGCTCACGACCACCTCGTGGTGGTCGGTCCCGTAGGCGTAGGCGACCTGCCGCGCGAACTCCAACTCGTTCGCCTCGCGCTCGGCGAAGGCGACGGAGAAGGTCTTGATGGGGTCGTGGACCATCCGGCTCATCACGGAGGCGATGGCGCTCGAATCGATCCCGCCCGACAGGAACATCCCGAGCGGCACGTCCGCCATCAGGCGCAGCCGCACCGACTCTTCGAACAGCTCGGTGAACCGCCCGACGTACTCCCGGTCGGAGAGCGAGTCCTCCGACTTGGCGAAGCTCACGTCCCAGTAGCGGTTGATCTCGACGCGGCCGTCGCTCCACACGAGCGTGTGGCCCGGCATCAGCCGCTTGATCCCGCGGAAGAGGGTCTCTTCGCCCGAGGGCGCGCGGTTCGCCGCGTAGTCGGAGAGCGCCGCGTAATTAAGCTCGGGCCGCACGGCCCCCGCCTCGATGATCGCCTTGATCTCGGACGCGAAGTAGATGCGCCCGTCTTCCAGCAGCGCATAATAAAGCGGCTTGATCCCCACGCGGTCGCGCGCGAGCAGCAGCCGGTTCCGGTTCCGGTCCCAGATCGCGAAGGCGAACATCCCGCGGAGCTCCTCGACCACGCGCGGCCCCCGCTCCTCGTAAAGGTGGATGATCGTCTCCGTGTCGCACGCGCTCCGGTAGACGTGACCGCGCGCCTCCAGCCCCGGCCGGATGTCGCGGTGGTTGTATATCTCCCCGTTGAAGGTGAGCCAGACCGATCCGTCCTCGTTCGACATCGGCTGATGGCCCCCGTTGATGTCGACGATGGAGAGGCGGCGGTGGCCCAGCCCGACGTTGCCATCGATGTAGCTCGCCGCCCCGTCCGGCCCGCGGTGCTCCATCGAGTCGCGCATGCGCGCGAGCAGTCCCTCATCTATTCTTCGGCCCAGGTGTCCGGGCGCGGCGATTCCGCAGATTCCACACATTAGTTAGTCACCCTGTTGATACTGTCCACGACCTTCCAGCCCGCCCCCTCCATCACGAATACGGCGCTGCTCAATCCCGGCTTCAGGCTGAAGGCCGTCCGGCCGATCCTGATCCTGGCCGGGGGCCGGTCGAAGCTCAGGCGGAAACGAGACACGCCCGAAACCGACAGGCTCAGCTCGTCCTGAGCTTTCTCTTTTCGCATCGAGAAAGATTCGGCAATCGCTTCGGAAGCGAAGCCCACCCCGCAGACCTCAAGCGCGTCCCCGAAGACGAAGCCCGCGCCCGTAAATCCGTCCGCCGTCTCGCCCGCGTCCAGTCGCGCCCACGCAAGCTCGGCGCGAGCGCGGACGGGGCCGCACTCTTGGGCGGCCCCGTCGCCCGTCATTATGAAGTCCCGCGCGCGGCCGGCCGTGATGGCGAACCCGTTCGCCGCCCGCGAGACGGAAGCCTGTCCGGGGATGATGAAAGTGACGAACTCCTGAGAGCCGCGCCCCGTCGCTTCGATGACCCCTACCGGGGCCTGCTCTCTGTGCCTGTGGCACCGGGAGACCCAGCCGCGCCGGATTTCCGCCTTCGTCGGGGCGGTGCCGAACGCGGTGAGCAACAACCTCCCGCCGCGCGGCTCCGCGACCTTCAGGCGGTTCTCAATCGCCACGGTGGAGCAGTAGGACGGGAAGTGATAAGTCATCTCGTAGCGGTGAGAGTCGCGCGCCGAGAACCTGTCGCGCAGCACGAGGTAGGTGGGGAGAGGGTGCTCGTCCCCCGCCTTCACCATCATCACCCCGCGGGAGTGCGTGACCCGGTCTTCGAGCCGCTCGTAGCCGTCGTGCGAGCCTTCGAAGTACGCGAAGCTTGGGCCGGTCGTGAACGCCCGCGCGCTGGACCGCGCGACGTGGCTCCACGAGAAAGGCCCCGCCGGGATAGATTGCGACTCGCCATCGACCATGGTCGTGTTGTGCGCGGACGTGACCCGGAACTCGTTCCGCATGTCGAGGTTCAGGGTGTAGGTGAACGTCCCCGGGTCGATGAGCCAGGTCGTCCCGCGCGAGGCGAACTCGAACGAGAGCGAGTCCGCGTGCGCGTGCCCGCACCCGGCGGACCCGTGCGGCCCGCAATCGATAAGCGCGTAGCTCGAATCCCTGGACCAGCCGTCGCGCATGACGTAATAGCCGCCCTCCGTGAAGGCGCGCTCGTGATCCGAGGGCGGCTCTGGCGCGATCCGGTCGTAGCGCTCCACGGCCTCCGGCCCGAGCAGCCACAGAGTCTCGCAGGCCGCCTCGCCCGCGACGAACTTCCAGTCTCCCCGCTCGAAGACCGCCGCGCCCGCCGCCAGGGTGTCGCTGAAATCCGAAGAATCGCGCACGCCCAGCAGGATCAGCCTTCCGCCGTCATCGTCACCGATGACCGGGGACGTGCGGTCCGGCCTCGTTATCCACATCAGGTGGTCCAGCATCAGGGACAGCCTTCGCCCGACCTCCGCAGGCAGGGCCGTGTCGCTCGCGCGCGAGAGCACCAGCAGGTGCAGGTAAAAGTCTGCCGTGTAGCGGTGGTAATAGGTGGCCTGCTCGAAGTAGACCCCGTCCGCGCGGACCTGCACCGGCAGCTGTTCGAGCAGTATCCTGAGCCCGGTCTCGCGCCAGCCCTTCGCGCGGCTGAACTCGGGCAGGGCCGAGCCGAGGTAGAAGAGGCCGAGCGCTTCGCCCGTCAGGTGAGTGTTCGGGCTGAAGTAGTGCGAGAGGTAGGCGTTGATGTGGCGGCCGTGCGCTATCAGAAACTTCAACATGCGCGCGGCGAAGTCGGCCGTGACGTAAGGCGAGCCCGCGAACAGGTGCAGGGCCCACAGCCACGAGATGGAGCGGAACGCCACCTCAAGGCTGCTCGTCCAATTGATGCCCTGCTCGGGAGGGTTGTCGTCCATCCACGAAGTCGCCTGCGCGACGAAGCTCTCGGCGTACCGCTCGTCGTTCGTGAGCCAATACGCCTGCCCGAGCGTGACGAAATGCTGATGCCTGTTCAGCTCCCACGTCACTTTCTTGTCGCCCGACCTGGCCGGGTTGAGGTATTCGATTGTGCTCCAGTGGTTGAGCGGCGAGCGCTTGCCGGAGACCGGCTCAAGGTGCCAGTCGATGGGGTTTCCGAAGCTCAGGTCTTTAAACCCGAGCAGGTCGAACTCCCCTCGGGCCGCGCGGTCGGCGCGCTCTATCAGGGCGTCCCTCTGCCCGGCGAAGCGGGCATTCATCAGGGCGACTATCTGCTCGCGGTGCGCGAGCGCGGGAATGAGCGTCCCGGCCCGCGTTTGCGGCGATACCGACTCGCGGATGCGCCCCAGGACATCGCGGGCCGTCCCCGCGCCCGACCCGTTGCGCCTGCCCGGCCGAATCTCGTTATAGAAATCCGAGTCGCTCATCTCGCTCGTGGACCACCCGAGCACGCGCTCTCCGAGCTTCGTCACTTCCTGCTTCCCACGTACGCGCAGTTCTCGAAGGCTGCGGCCCTTGATCTTCTTGAGTTGTGCAATCTCTATGATCATTTTGTTTTTACTGTCCTGTTTTCGAGACCAAGCACACACCCGCGTATTACTCCGAGACAGAGGCTCCCAGAGCCGACTCCGTGACCGGCGATGGTTCGTTCACTCGCGCGATCCTTATGCAATCGCGCCCGGCAAGTTCCGCGTATGCCGTAAGCCATTCAAGGCGCACAGCCTCCCACGTATATTTCTGACAATCGGCGCGCGCCGCTTCGACAATCGAGGCGGCCCGGCGGTCGTTTTGAAGGAGATTAACGACGTTACGAGCGAGCCCTTCGTGATCTCCACAGGCAACAAGGATGCCGTTCACCCCGTCGCTCACAATGTGAGGTATGCCGCCCGCGCCGGTGGTGACGACCGGGAGCCCGCAGGCGAAAGCCTCGATGATCGAAAGCGGCATGTTGTCCACGTTCGAGGCGTTGACGAATATGTCGGCCCGGTCGTAAAGCGGCGGCATCTCGTCGGGCGCGACCGCGCCCATAAACTCGACGTTGCGCAGCCCGAGCTCGCGCGCCAGCGAGTGCAGGCTCGCGCCCTCGCTCCCGTCGCCCGCGACTATGAGGCGGGCGCCGGGCACGCTCCGCTCGACGAGTGCGAAGGCCCGGAGGACCGCCGCGACGTTGTAATGCTTCTCGAAATTCCGGTTCGACAGCAGCACGGGCGCGAGCGGCGAGCGCCTGCGAAACTGGAAGCACGAGAAGTCGACCGTGTTGAAGATCGCCTCGGCCCGCAGCCCGTGCCTGCCGAAGACCTCGACCAGGTACCGCGACTGCACTATCAGGCGGTCAGCGAGCTTCATGATCGGGATGGCCGTACGCCTCCACCTGCGCAGGTGTTCGTCGGCCTCCCCGCTGTGATAATTCAGGACCACGGGCTTGCCGTACATTCTGGCGATCAGGATGGCCGGGGCCGGCGCGATAAGAAAAGATAAGTGAGAAGCCGAGAAGACATGCACCACGTCGAAGCGGGGCAGGCGCGCGAGCAGCAGGCCGACGTAGGCGATGGAAGTCACTACGGTCCGCACGTACTTGACGCGCTGGAGGTAGCGCAGGAGGCCCGGCAGGCGCGGGTTTATCGGGAGCAGTTCGGCTTCGACCCCCGGCTCGCGGCGCAGCCCTTCGAGCAGGCGCACGGCCTGGATGGACTGCCCGCCGATTATGTCGAGCGACGCGACCACGATGCAGACTCGAATTTTTTCAGACTCTTTCATCTTCCTCGACTTCCGGCCCCGTTTCGGAGTTCTAATGAGCCGCCCTCACCCCGCGCGACAGTTCCGAATATAATCGCTCGACCGATTCGACCATCCGCTCCATGCTGAATTTGTCCGAGACGAACGCGCGGCCACGCGCGCCGACGCGCTCGCTCTCCTCTCTATTCGATAGGCAAAACTCGATCCTATTTGCGAGAGAGAGCGCGTCCTCCGGCGGCACGAGGTAGCCGGTCTCCCCGTCAGAGATAAGCTCCCTGGTCCCCCCGACCGCCGTCGCCACGACGGGCACGCCCTCGGCCTGCGCCTCCATGACCGTGTTCGGCAACCCTTCGTGAAGCGACGAGAGCACCGACACGTCGAAGGCCGAGACGAGCCGCCGCGCGTCCTCGCGCTCCCCGAGCAGGTGCAGGCGGTCGCGGATGCCGAGCGCCGCGGCCTGTTGAAGGATTTCGGACTTGAGAGCGCCGTCTCCCACCAGAACGAAGTGGGCTCCGGGGACATTCACGAGCGACGCGGCCTCGACGAAATAGCGGTGCCCTTTGACCGGTTGGAGGCGCGCGACCATGCCGGCGATCACCGCTCCGGGCTCAAGCCCCAGCTCGCGGCGGAGCCCCCGGCGGGCCCCCTCGCGCCGCGCGCGGGCCTCCGAATCGCTCTCGGGATCGACGTGCAGGCCGTTCCTGATGACGACGATCTTATCCGCCGACGCGCTGCCGTGTTCGAGTATGTAGTCGCGAATCGCTTCGGAGTTGACGAGCACGCGGTGGGCGAGCCTGTGAATTAGCCGCGTCCCGAAATCGTGAGAGCGGCGGTCCGACAATCTCAGGTGGCGCTGGCAGGCGATCACGCGCACTCCGGCCAGTCGCGCGGCGGCGGCCCCGATTATTCCGGCATAAAAATCGTGCGCGTGAAGGATGTCGATCCGCTGCCGCCTCATCATGCGCGCGAGCCGCGACAGCTGCCTGACCGCGTTCGCGTTGTAGAAGCTGGTGAGCGGGAACTCCGGCACCTCCGGGTAGCGGTCCGCAATCTCCTGGTAGAATGGCCCCTCGTTGCGGATCGCCGCGAGCCGCACGTCGTACCGCTCGGGGTCGAGGCGCTTGAGCAGCTCGACCGCCTGCCGCTCCGTCCCCCCCACCTCGAACTTCGTGATCAGGTGGAGCACGCGCGGCTTGGAACCGGCTCCCGCGGCCTCATTCACGACTGCGGGCGATGGCGCTCGGGACAGCCGTTCTTTCGGGTCGGTCAGGGTGGTGCTCATCCCGCGGCCCCCTCCGTCGCCGCCCCCGCCGCCGCGTCGTCGCCGACCGTCTCGCGCAAGGGCTGCCAGACGACGTGCGATTCGCCGCGAACGAACTTCACGAAGGCGACGACGACCGCCACGTTCGACAGCACGAAATAGTAAGGGATCGCGAGCGGCCCGAGCCTGAGCCCCAAGCTGTCGCCCGCCCACCCCGCGAGCGCCGCCGCGTAGAACGCCGCCTGGGCGACGAAGGCGCAGTAGTAGAGCGCGCCCGAATCGATCAGAAAAAGATTAGACGCGAAGATGAGCGCCATCAAAACCGGCACCGCGTACCGCATCACTTTATGCGAGATCATCTGGAAGGCGTAGAGCCCATGCCGCATGGGGTTCAGCACCTCGCGGTAGCGGTGGAGCGCGGTCATCGTCTGCTCGATGATGCGCACGCGCATGCGGAACTCGTCCTTCGCGCGGTTGTTCGTGTCTTCGCTCGAAACGGCCTCCGGGTCGTAGACGCTCCTGAGCCCTTGCAGGTAGATTTCCGAAGCGATCACGAAGTCGCTGCTCATGTCACGCGCCAGCCGCACGTACGCGCTGCGGCGCACGGCGTAGAGGCACCCGCAGACCCCTATGAGCGAGCAGAGATTGCTCTCGTTCTGTTTCAGGAAGAACTCGTAGCCCCAGTACGAGCGGAGGCCGCGGCCGACCGCCGTGCTCGCGCGGTCCACGTAAACGACGTTGCCGGTGACGCAGCCGACGTCCGTGTCGGCGAAGCTGCGCACGATCTTGCGCGCGGTGTCCGGCTCGTACATCGTGGTCGCGTCCGAGAAGAGAAGCACTTCGCCCGTCGAGATATTGACCGCGTGGTTCTGCGCGGAGGTCTTGCCGAGCCGCTCGGGCCGGCGGTGGAGGATCACCCCGCGGTCCCGGAAGCTTCGGACTATCTCGTCCGTGCCGTCGGAGGAGCAGTCGGACGCGACGATGATTTCGAGCCGGTCCTTCGGGTAGTCGAGGGCCAGAGTGTTCTCAAGCTTCTCGGCTATGTCCGCCTCCTCGTTGTAGGCCGCGATGATCACGCTCACTCTGGGCGTTATGTCGCCCTTGCGCGCCTCGCGCCCGAGCAGGCGGCTCAGCGCGAAGAGGACCACCGGGTAGCCGACGTACGTGTAGGCCGCGAGTATCAGGCTCGATATGAAGATCGCTTCAGCCAATGCTTTCACCGCTTCCATTTCCCGAATTCCCCGCAATCATCTCCAGAGAACTCCGCGCTGCTTTTCGACCATCCCCACCCCGCGCGTGATCGCGGGCGCGGGCTCGTACGCGCCCCTGGGCGCGCCCGCCTCTTCGCGCGCCGCCACCGGCTTCGCCTTCCGCGCGCGCACCGCATCGGTCTCGTCCGCCGCCTCCTCGCGTAGTTCGGCCGCGCGTATCCGGCTGAGCGCGATGGCGTAGGCCACGGGGTAATAGAGGTACCAGAGGTATTGAATCGACCCGAACGAGCTGCAAACTATGTAGCCTATGATCGCGGCCTGAAACGCGACGCTCAGGTGATACATCTCGTGGTCGCTCCGGGACCACTCGCGCGCCCGCGCGAGCGGGGACAGATTCCCCCTGCCCTGTCGACCGGCCGGCACCTCGTAGCGGGCCTCGATCCCCTTCTTGATCCTGCGCATCCGCTTCAGCGGCGAGAAGATCAGGACCAGGTATGCTATCAGCCCGGCCACCCCTAGCTCCGCCGAGATTTCGAGGTAAGAGTTGTGCGCCACCTGCTCGTGGAGCGAGTAGATGTGGTAGTTGCCCATGCCGACGCCGAAGATGATGTGATTCGCCGCGACCTGGATCGCGCGTTCGAGCAGAGCGCGCCGCGCCTGCGCGGAGCCCGTCAGGTCCTGCTCGAAGTTGAAGATCGAAGAGATTCGGTTCGCGTAGCTTCCGGGCATCGCGGCGATGAACACGCCCAGCATCACGACTCCGATCATGGCGGTGATGGCCCGGTGGCCCTTGCCCGCTTTCCACAGCAGCACGCAGCCGACCGATATCAGCCCCAGGAACCCCCCGCGCGAGAAGGTGACGACCACGCCCGCGGCCAGCACGCCCGCGCAGACGAAGTAGATCAACCGGCCCAGGCCCCGGCTCGTCAGGGCGAGCGCGACCGCGAGCGGCAGCAGAAGGTCGAGCGTAGTCGCCATGTCGTTCGGGTTGCCGAACAGCCCCCCGACGACCCCGGCTATTCTGATCCCCGCGCCCTTGTCTACTATCTTGAAGTTGCCCGCGAGGTAACTGCTGATTCCGGCGATGGCGACCAGCGTGCCGCAGATGACGACCAGCTTCAGCAGGGCGCGCAACCTCTGCCGGGTGTCGATCAGGTTTATCATCAGGACGAATATGGCCCCGACCTTGAGCCACATATCGAGCAGGAGGGCCTTGCTGTCGCCGGGCGCGGCGGCGAGCGGCATGAAGAATACTCCGAGGAACGTGATGACGGCGAACATCTTCAGTTCCAGAGGCCACACCGTCAGGCGCTCGCCCGAGCCCAGCTTCGACACGAAATACGCCAGCAGAGTACCTATGGCGACGACCTTCACCACGGGGAACGCGCCGAAGAAGTCCTGGAACATCTCGTTAGGGCGGGCGTAGAGCAGGAACGTGAAGACGAACAGCCCGGCGAAGGCGAGCCCGTGCCTGCCGCGCAGGGTCAGGCCCGGTTCGCGGGCCGCTTCCGCGCGGCGCACCGGCTCGATCACCACGGGCTCGGGCTCTCGCGGCGCGCGAGGCTTGAGCAAAATTCCGGCTTTCTCTTTCCTGTCCGTGTCGTTCATCGATTTAATCTCTCGGCTTTGATGTCTCAGGCATTCGACAACCCGGCGGCCCTCGCGTCCTTTGCGTTCTCCTCGGCCCGGCGCGCGCGCCTCAACCTGTCCTTCACCTGCTCGAAGCCGCTCGTGCTCTGGACGAAGTGCGCGAGGTCCGGGGCCGTGTGGACGCGCTTTAGGGCGAAGAGGTCGAGGCTCCCCCCATTCGATCTCGTCTCGTTCAACCCCGGCTCGGTCGTCACCGCCGACAGGTAGCCCGCCCGCGCGACCTCCGCCCGCACGCCCGGATCGCAATCGCCGTTCGGGTAGCAGAAGAGATCGACTTCGCGCCCGAGCACCTCTCCGAGCCGCGCGCGCGATTGCCTCAGCTCGAACGAGAGGCGGTCCCCCTCGACTCGGGTCAGTATCGGGTGCGTCACCGTGTGCGAGCCTATCTCGACCCCGGCCGCGTCCATCTCGCGCGCCTCGTCCCACGTGACGGGGCCGAACTCTTCAGGCGGGGCCGCAGGAAGCTCGACCCGGAACTGCCCCGCCACTCGCTTCAAAGCGTCCTCTTTCGTATCGTCGGGCAGGGCTTTGAGCGCGGAGTTCACGCGGTCCGCCGCGGCCAGGCGCGACGACCTGCCGCCCAGGTCGACGGAGACCGTGAGGCCGGGGAGCGCGACTTCGCGCCTGCCCTCCGGCGCGTTGAAGGTGAGGAAGCGGAGCTTGTCCGTCCACAGCCACGTCCTGCGGTCGATGAAGTCGGTGACCACGAAGAGCGTGGCCGGGGCTTCGTACTTCCTGAGCAGGGGGAATGCGATCTCGTACGCATCGCGGTACCCGTCGTCTATCGTGATGGCGGCCGGAGAGGGCGGGAGCGGCGAGCCTTCCGCGAGCGCCCTGCACATCGCGGAGAGCGGCAGGATCGTGTAATGCGAGCGCAGGTACCTGAGCTGCGCGGAGAATGCGCGCGCGGAGGTGGCCGCCTCCGAGTCGCCCTCGCTGAAGCGGTGGTAGGTCAGAATCAGGGCCTTGTCGCGGTTGGCCCTGCGGAAGGGCGCAAACGCTCCCGTCATCTGCATCAGATTGAGCACTGTTCGCTTCATCAATTCTCCGCCGACGCCCTCTCCCGAAACAGGCGCGCGCCCGCGCGGCGTTTGCTCAGGCGGCGGCGCAACTCGTCCTTCTCTCCCTTGACCGGCAGGCGGTACCTCTTGCCGAGGCTGGTGTCCTGCGGGCGCGTGACGTAACTCCCTTCCGAAATCTGGCGCACGGCCTCCGCCACGAGGCTCGCCGAGCGGTCCGCGAGCTGCCTGCGGTAATCCTCTATGAAGGCTTCGAAGTCGAGGCCGTACGAATAGTCGTAAGCGAGCGGCACGCTCTCCTGCAGGACTATCTCCCCGGTGTCGACTTTGGAGGCGACGAAGTGGACCGTGAGGCCGACTTCGCTCTCGCCGTTGAAGAGTTCCCAGAAGACGGGCGGCCCGCCCCTGTAGAAGGGGGCGAGGCCCTGGTGCAGGTTGATCGAGCCGAGGCGCGGGATGTTGAAGACCGACTCCTTGAGTATGTTGGTGCCGAGCACGACGCCGAGGTCCGCCGCGGCCGCGCGCATCGACTCCGCCGCCTGCGGGGAGTGGTAGCTGGCGACGAACTGGACCGGCACGCCACCGGCCTGCGCGATCTCGCACAGGCGCTCGTACCTGCCCGGAGCGGCGGCGTCTTCGCGGGCGGAGCGCGCGAGCTTGTGGGCGAGCGCGCGGGCGGCCTTGCCCAGGAGCTTGCCCGCGGTCGCGCGGTAGCCGTCGTAGCGGAGCGAGCGCCGGACCTTCTCGCGCAGGGAGCGGCGGGGCTCGGTCTCCGTCTCGATGAAGATGCCTCTCATCTCGATGTTGTTCAGGGCGAGCAGGTGCTCGATGGCCTTTTCGGAGCCGCCGTGCGTGAGCACTATCACCCGTAGCTTCTTATCGATCATCACGGCCTGACCTCAAATGAACTTCCCGGAAGCGTGCCTCTGGACCTGATCCCGCGACAGGGCCGCCATCGAGCAGAGAATCCTGAGCACGGGGGTGAGGTTCCGGCCCATCATGTGCGCGCGGTAGGCGAGGCGGCTGATTTCGAGGACCGGCTCGGGCAGGTCGGCCCCATCGAGTTGAGCCTGAGCGGGCAGCTCGTTCGCGTACGACCGCATGATCAGCTCGTGCAGGTCCGACCGCCCGATCAGGTTTATGACACGTTTCGGAGATACGCCCAGCCCCATCGAAAGCCTGAGGACGCTTTCAAGGCTCAGGTTCGTCACCATCGAGCTTTGAATCTTCGAGAGCAAGCCCTGGTCGAATCCGGTCAGGCGGCAGAACTCCGACTGCCTTATGCCCAGCTCCGCCAGTCTCTCCCGCACGAAGATCGATAGAGGCGTTTGTTCGACTATCACACTCTTTCCCATGAGATTCCTCTAAGGGTGCTTTGATTCGCCCGCCGCATCGGGGGCTTGCGAATTAAAGTCGGTTGTGTCAACCCTGTTTATGTCTCCTATGTTCATGATGTAGATGGCGTTCGACCGCGTGTGCATTCGGACGTAGACGTGTGGCTTGACCGCGCCCACGCAGATGACCGTCCCATCCCCGTATTTCGTGTTCACCCGTTGACCGACTTCGAACATTGTTACCCCTGAATTCCGGAGTGGGCTTGCGCGCCCTCACCTGAGTATGAAATCCATAAAGCGACCGAATCCCACTATGGAAGTTATGCTGCCAATCTTCTTCTTCAGGTTGCCGTGCACGATCAGAGTGTCCCCGGCCTGAAGCCTCACGTTCTCCTCGGGGCTAGCCTTGCCTTCGAGTATGCGCTTGACGTTGACCTTCATCGTCCGCATCTGGCCGCCCCCGACCTGCCGCACGAGCGTGATGTTCGACTGGCTGCCGAGGCTGGAGACCCCGCCCGAGGCCGAGATCGCGTCGAGCACGGTCATCGGCCCCGACATCACCAGTATTCCGGGCCGGTTGATGTCGCCGAGCACGCCGATCTTGGCGCTGTTGGCCTTGATCAGCGAGACGCTGATGTTCGGGTCGATTATGTACTGGCTGAGGTCCGTCAGGAGCTTCTGCTTCAGGCGCGGCACGGTCAGCCCGACGACCTCGACCTCGCCCAGCAGCGGGTGGAATATGCGGCCGACGGGCGAGACCTCGACCCTCTCCAGAGAGTAGTCCGGCTGGTTGACGATGCGGATGGCGATCTCGTCCGAGGGGCCGATCTTGTAGGTCTCGTAGAACCCCCGGTAGATGTCCCTGAACATCTGGTCCTCGGCCTCGTTGTAGGCGAGCGCGGGCGTCGCGGACGCCCCCGTGGCCTGCGCGCCCGGCTTGTCGCGCGGCGAATCGCCGAACGTCTTCGAGGCGGTCTGCGCCGACGCCGAGCTGGCGAAGACGCAGCAGAGCGCGGCGGCGAGTGAAAGGTTGATGATTCTGCGGGCCTGGTATCTCTTCATATTTCCTCCTGCTTCAGCCTCCGGCCTCATCGCGCCCCTCTGCCGAAGAGCACTATCCTGATGGTCTCGAAGATGATGATCGCGTCGAGCACCACCGACTGGTTCTTGATGTAGTAGAGGTCGTATTGAAGCTTTTCGATGGCGTCCTCAATCGAGGCTCCGTACGGGTAGCGTATCTGCGCCCAGCCCGTCAGTCCGGGCTTGACCAGGTGCCTCTGCGAATAATAGGGAATGTCGCGCTCCAGCTGTTCGACGAAGACCGGGCGCTCGGGCCGCGGCCCGATGAACGTCATGTCGCCGCGGATCACGTTGATGAACTGCGGCAGCTCGTCTATGCGGAGCTTGCGGATGACCCGCCCGACGCGGGTGACCCTCGGGTCGAACTCCTCCGCCCAGACCGGGCCGTTGGCCTCCGCGTCTATTCTCATGGAGCGGAACTTGACGATCCTGAAAGTCCGGTTGTGCATGCCGACCCGCTCCTGCGTGTAGAAGACCGGGCCGCGCGAGTCGAGCTTGATGGCTATGGCGGTGACGAGCATTATCGGCGAGGCGAGCACGAAGCCGATGGTCGAGAGCACGGCGTCGAGCAGCCTGCGCCAGTGCTTGTAGAAGCGCGTCTTGCGGAGGCTGCCGGAGAAGATGACCCAGCTCGGCCTGAGCATCTCAAGGCTTATCTTCCCCGTGAGCCTCTCGTAGAACGACGCCGACTCTTCGACCGCCACCTCGTCGCGCAGCCTGATCTTGAGCAGGAGGCTGAGCGGCAGCTTCCCGCGCCTGTCGTTGATCGCGACTATGATCCGGTCCACCCTGTGAAGCCGGACCAGCTCTTCGAGGTCCGAGGTCAGGCCGATCACGCGCGGGTTGATCAGGCTCTGCCCGACCAGCTTCGGGTCGTCCCCGACGAAGCCGAGCACCTTGTAGCCGTACTCGCGCCGGTCGAGCACTTCGCGCGCGATCTCTATGGCCGTCTGCTCCGTGCCCAGGATCACCACCCGCTCGGCCAGCCTGGGGTGGCCCAGCAGCCACATCGCGAAGACGCGCCAGCAGGTCATCACCGAGAGCATCAGCAGCAGGCTTATCAGCAGGACGCCCCGGCCCAGCATCACCTCCGGCAGCGCGTAGAAGAGGGCCGCGAGCGCGAACGCGGCGAGCCCGAGCGCCTGACAGATGCGGACGTAAAGCACGACTCGCTTCCGGATCATCCCCAGGTCGTAGAGGTCGAAGAGGTAGAAGGCCCCCTGCACGACGAGCATCAGCAGGAGGGTCTTCAGCCACCCCCTCTCGTCCATCAACACCTGGAACGCCTCGCCCCTGTACTCGTTGAACCGGATGAAGATCGCCGCCACGCCGCACAGGCATGTGAGCATGCTTTCGAAGAGCAGTAGGCATAATGTGCGCGCTCGGTTTCTAGACATCATCCAGCCATCTTTTCTTGATCAACGTTCACCAACCCTCTACCCGTTTCCGGCCAGGGACCTTCCCTACTGCACGGCCCGGTTGAGCACCACCCCGAAGATGTCGTCTTCGGTCAAAGGCGTGATGGCCCTGGCCATCTGAATGGAGCTGGTCTTGCCCGCGCGGATGACCAGAATCGTCGCGTCCGTGTGCCGCAGCAGCAGGTTGGAATCCGACGCCATGCTGAGCGGGGAAGAGTCGAACAGGATGAAGTCGTACTCGAGCGCCGCCGCGTCGAGCATCTCGCGGAAGTGCGCGGAGGCGAGCAGCTCCGCCGGGTTCTCCACGCGCGAGCGGGTGGGCAACAGGGCGAAGCCATACGGCTGGACGGTGACCGACGCGGGGCCGGCGTGGAGTGAGTTCGCGACCGCCTCCGCGAGCCCGGTCTCGGATTCGAGGCCGAGCAGCCTCAACATCGAAGGGCGGTTCAGGTCGGTGTCGACGACCAGAACCTTCTGCTTCGCGTGTGCCAGCGCGCAGGCCAGGTTGAGCGTGACGCAGGTTCGCCCCTCCCCGTTCTGCGCCGACGCGATCATCAGGCGCTTCAGTCGCCGCTCGGCCGTCCCCGCGATGAGCGAGATGGCGAGCTTGTTGTACTGCTCGGACGCGCGCGGGTCGCAGTCGTAAAAGGCGACCAGGTGCGGGTCGATGCGCGCGACGTCCACCTGAAGCGCGCGCGCGGGCTGCGTCGCCGCTTCGCGCGCGGCGGTCTCCAGAGCCTCCTCCTGAACGGCCTGCTTCGTATCGGCCGCGGGGGGAGCGCTGAGAGAGTAGTCCATGAAATCGAATTCGTCCGACCGCGCCTTGTCCGCCACGGGGTGGGCGGAATTCGCCCTCGCCGCGGCCAGGGCCACGGCGGCGCGCGTGCGGTCGCTCTCAGCTTTCTTCAGAGCTTCGTATACTTTTCCCATCGGAATAAACCTCTCGTTTAAAGGCCCCGTCGCGGCCCGCTTACCATCGGCTCGCCAGTATCTGAAATACCTGCAGCTGATTGAGCAGGAATATCAGGAGCGGCACGGTGACGGCGGCCAGAAGCAGCACGACCACCCCACGCGCGGCGAGCAGTTTGCGAGAGCGCCCCCGCTCCTCGGGGGTGAGCGTCTCGGGTATCTGGGCGATGACCGGCGCGCCGAGGTAGTACTGCACGTCGCGGTCGTCCCGGATGGCGAAGAGCCTGGGCGCTTCGACCGCGATGGCCGCCGCCAAACCGGCTCCCAGAGCCAGAAGGAAGGCGAGCATCCTCAGCTTCGTGCGGTCCGGCCCCGCGGGGGTCTGCGGCTGCGTGGGCTGATCGACTATCTGAAAGAGGCCGGGGTCGAGCCCCACCGACGCATTCTGCATGCGGGCGAGCGCGTCCTGCCTGTTCAGCAGGGAAGTGTAGCGGTTGCGGAGCCGGTCGACGTCCGTGGCGGGCTCGACTACGGCCGGGGCCGACGGAGCGGACGAGGAGACGGACCCGAAGGCCGGGACGCTGGGCGTGGTGGAGAGCGTCTCGTTCTTCCGCCCCATGTCGCGGCGCGTGATCTCGAGCTCGGTCTCAAGCCTCGAAAGCTCCCTCTGCATGGCGCGGAGCTCGCGGGCCTCCGCCGAGTTGGCCGCAGCGCCCTCCCCGCCCGCGCTCAGCTGGGCGATCTGGCGGTTGATCTCGGAAAGCTGGGTCTTGGCCTGTATGACCTTGGGGTTCTTGTCCGTGTACTGCGCGGTGAAGTCCTGGATCTGCGCTTCGAGCTCCGCCTTGCGGACGAGCAGGACGCCGTAAGAGCTGCCCGCGCGCGCGTCGCTCGGGGCGGACTTGACGATCTTCTGCTGCTCGGCTATCTGCTGCTTCTGCTCGGCTATCTGTCTTTCGAGGGCGAACTGTTTGTCGCTCAGAGATTCGAGGGAGGCGATGGCGCTCTGCCGGCGGGCGCGGATCTCGCTCGTGTTCGCGGAGGACCCGCCCCCGTAGCTCCTGCGCGCGGCGGCGATGGCGCGCTGCTGCCCTTTCTGGTTGAGCTGGTTCTCCACGTCGGCGATCTCGGCCGCGAGCTCTTCGGCCTCCTTGGCCCTCTGCTTCTCTATCGCCTCATTCATATTACCGAACAGGGAGACCAGGTCCTCGTTGACGGCCCTGGCGATCACGGGGTCGCTGTTGCGGTAGGTTATGACGAGCGTCTCCGGCCGGTCCCCGCGATAGCGAGTCTCGACGTTGATGTTCTTCCGCAGGCGGCCGACCGCCGAGTCCATAGCGCCATTGGCGACGGCGGAAGGGTAGAGGTTGTGGCGGTCGATGACCGTCTCCAGGAAAGAGCGGCTCGTAAGGCGCTCGGTGATCGCGGCGACGCGGGACGATATGGCCTCGCGGTTATCCTGCTGCGCGGCGACCACGACGGAGGCGCGCGACTCGTAGACGTCGGGTATCTTCGAGATCACGAAAAATGTTGAAATCAACAAAACAGCGGCCACTAAAAAAATCAGCAGCTTCCTTCGCCAAACGATTTGCAGGTATTCGGTAACAGATCGGGGTCTGAACGTTCCCATTTTTCACCTCGAAAGGCCGGCGCGAGCGAGGCCACGCCGACGGGTCTAAGCAGGCTTTGATTTTGGTTTGTTCTTTCGCGACGCCAGCAACTGGATGCCGGTAGCGACCAATAGAAGGGACGAGCCCAGCAGGAGCAGCGCGAAAAACTCGGACTGCGGAGAGGCGGGCATCTGGGCGTGAGCCACGTCGCTCATCGGTGTGACATCAGGGCCATCCGCGCGCGACCTCACGCCGCCCGAGTCGGCTATCAACTCGGACGCGGCAGGCTGGCCCTCCGCGCTCGTCTGCGCGACGGACGACGGCTGAGAATTAATTAGGGTGAAGGCTATGCTCAAAAAGAAGAGCGTGAGGACTGCGATTGTGCCTTTCGGCCTGGTATTTCTATTGCGCACGAAATGAACCTCTCCTGCACCGGCCTGCGAAACCGGAAGAGATAATGTGTTAACCGGGGCTGTCTAGCGCCCCACGGGTGATTATATTTTCAACTGCCGAATTCAGAGATCGGCGGGCTCAGCAACCGGATCAGCTATCCGTGTGGCAGGACAAGAGCTCGTAGACTCATCAATAACTTTCCCCTTTATTCGTCCCGTCGTTGTCACGACCGTTATCACCTAACCTGCTCTCATCTTATCGAGAGTCGAAACAGGGCGATCTTTTCAAAAATTATTCTTTAAAAATAATATTTTTCCCCGAATCGGTAGCGCCTCCCTTCCGTACACTAAACGGGTTTATCTTATAAGATAGGCTCCCGGAGCCGGTTTTAGGGCGGGATTCTGAGAAATGCTGGTGTTAGCGGGGCGCGGGCGGGAAGGGTCCGATCCCTCCGGGCGAGCGGGGCCGCACCGGGCGCTCAAAAAAATTATTCTAAACTGGACTCGCGGCCTCCGCCGCAAACCGCCTGTTCGGCACCGTCACAGATCGAGGCCGAGAAACCGCGTGCCCTCGATAGGGTTGTGACGATAGGCCGGTATGTCCTTAAATCCGAGGCTCTCGTAAAGCCGTTGCGCCCCCGACATCACGGGCAGAGTGTCCAGGTAGATACGACGGTAGCCCATTGCCCGCGCCTCTGCGATCACCCGCTCGGCGAGTTGCCGCCCCGCACCCTCTGCCCGGTACCGCGGCTTAACGTATAGCCGCTTCATTTCACACGTATGGCCCGTCAAAGGGCGCACCGCGACGCACCCGATGACGGCGCCGCCGTCTCGCGCTAACAGGAGCCGTCCGCGCGGAGGCGCGTACTCCCCCGGCAGCGTCTCAAGCTCGGTCTCAAAGCCTTGAAAGCTGAGGTCAATGCCGAGCGCTTGCTGGTACTCCTTGAAGAGCTCGCGCGCCGCTCCGACGGACGCGGGGTCGTATGCGTCTCCGATCTCAATCATGCCTTTAGGATGAGCAAGATCGTCAGCCCGCGCAAGGGGCCTAACAAAAAAATTAAAGCCCGGCGGAGGCGATACGCGGATGATCTCTCACCGCATACCGCCCCGCCGGGCCTAAAGGTCCCCACGAGTCTCGTTACGTCACTTCGCGATTATGAACGACACGTCGCTCGTGTCTTCGCTGCTCATCCCGTTGTAGCAGCGCACGACCACTTTTATGCGCGCGTTCTGGGTCGTGGACTTGGGAACTTTCCACATGTAGCTCGTGACGTTCGCGGGAAGTTCCTGATTCACGACGCGCCAGGTCGCGCCATTGTCGAGCGAGAGGTAAATCTCCTGCCGCCTGACCTCGCTGGCGCCCGTGACCGACCAGGTTATGTTGTAAAGAGAATTGATCCTGACCGTGACGCGCGTATTCGGAGTCAGGACCCTGACCACGGGGGAGGTGCCCGTGGTCACGTTTATCACGACCGAGGCGCTCGCCGTCATCCCCGAGTTGTCCCTGACCGTCAGCCGCGCCGTGTAGCTCCCCGCCGACCTGTAGACAGTACTCGCTAAAGGCTGGGTCGAGGTCTGCCCATTGCCGAAGTCCCAGAGGTAAGACGCGATGAACCCATCCGGGTCCGAAGCCGTGGAAGTGAAGTTGACAGTCAGCGGATAGACTCCGGACAGGGGCGAGGCCGTGATCGCAACCGTCGGCGGCTGCAATGATACGTAAGTGAATCCGCGCGTGAGCGTCGCGCTCTGGCCGCTCGGGTTGGTCACGACCACATCTACCACGCCCGCCGCGTGCGCCGGAGCGACGGCCGAGATCGAAGTGCCGCCGTTCACGATCACGTTGGACGCGGGCGTGCCACCCACCTTCACCGTCGCGCCCGCCGCGAAGTTCGTTCCCGTTATAACGAAGGGCACTCCCCCCAGCGTCGGGCTCGTGTTAGGCAGTACGGAGGTGATGGTCGGTGTCACGACGGGAATGGGGTTTCCGCCCCCGCTCTTAGGAAGGATGGTCGTGTCGTTCCTCACACCTCCGGGCGACGCGCTCAGGTATGTGGTCGAAGACAGCACTATCTGGTCTATCGACAATCCGTCCTCCCTGGTCTGCACCCTCACCCGGTGCTCCCCGCTGCTCTGGAAGTAGATCACCGGGCCAAGCGCCCCTACGCCCCACCCGTTGTCCTGCCAGCCCCAACCGCTCAGCCCGCACCCGGAGCAGTCCTCGAGGTTTACCTCCGTACCCGACGCGCTCCCTATCCTGTAGACGGCGGCCCCGCCCGACGTGACGCTGTCTGAGAACTGCACGAACACCGAGTCGTTGCCCCAGTGGTCGTTCTGAGCCTTGCCCCGGACCCAGAGCCGGTAAGGGCGCCCCGCCTCGGCCTGGAAGCTCATCTCGAAGTAGTGGGCCGGGTTGGCCAGGGGGAATGGGAGTTTGGGCGAGGCGGAGTCGGCGTTGTGGATGCGTGAGCCGCCGGCGGCCGACTGGTCGGCGACCACGGACCAGGCCCCGGCCTTCACGCTCGCCTCCGCCGCGTACAGCACGACGCTGTTTGTGGGCGACGGGTTCACAGGCTCCGACACCGACACGGGCAACGAAGCCGTCGCCGTCGCGCCCCCGTTATCCGTCACCATCACGCGAATGGTGTACGTGCCCGGCGCTGAGTATGTGTGACTGCATGTGGATCCCGAAGAGACATGGCCGTCGCCGCATTCGAGCCTGTAAGCGACCACCTGCCCGTCCGAATCGGAAGCGTTTACGCTAATGCTCACCGGGAGCGGGGCGACTCCCTGAGTCGGAGTTGCCGTGAGCGAGACCAGAGGCGGCCGGTTCGGAGGCTGGGTGGCGTCGGCCCCCATAGCCGTGATTATGGCGTCTATGTCCGCGCCTACGTCGCGGCCGTCCGTGCCCGCATTCCTGTAAGGGCTGTTGAGCGCGAGCCTGTAGTTGCCCCCCGCGTAATCGGCGAAGCCCACGGCTTCGACCGACGCGGGGAAATAATTATTCGCCGGGTAAAGGGCCGGCGGCCCGCCGATCATAACATTTCCCTGAAAGACGTGGCCGGGGAAATAGTTGTTGAGCGTGGAAAGCCCCGTGCCGCTGTTCGAGCCGATGACCCCGTAGTCGTTATGCCGCGTGAGATTGTTCGTGTAGATGAAACCCGGCTTGATGGGGTAAGAAGAAGTCGCCGAATCGTACTCTCCCGCGACGATCAGGTTCCCCGAGTGGAAGGCGGTGTTGTGATCTATCCGGAGTTCCGAGGGGCCTGGGAAGGTCGTGCCGCTTTCGATGTCGAAGAGCCTCCCGTTCGTGCCCCACCTGGAGCCCCCGACATCTTCCATCACGTTGTTCCTTATCAGAATGCGCCTGGCCTCCTGACTGGTGCCGTTGTAATCGTGGCCCAGTATCAGAAAGCCCGCGGCCGTGTGGCGGAGTATGTTGTTGGTGAAGGTGACGTCCTCGACCGCCGACCAGGGGGCCGTCCCCTCCTGGTTCCTGACCGTGAACAGGATGGCCGTCCCGTTCTGCCCGTCCACCCAGTTGTTCTCGAAGACGTTCCCATCGACGAGCACCCGCCTAGCGTTCTT
>DASQDI010000066.1:0-1850 GCA_035634255.1 Blastocatellia bacterium | reverse complement strand
CGCTGCCATAGTCGCCGCCAACCTGACCATCGCGAGGTTCGGCCCTCCGGCGACTTTGATCACGGCTTTCCTCTTCATCGGGCTGGACATCACGACGCGCGACCGCCTGCATGAAATCTGGAAGGGGAAACGCCTGTGGCTGAGGATGGCCGCGTTGATCGCGTCGGGCTCTCTACTCTCGTGGCTGCTCAACGCGCGCGCCGGCCCGATTGCCGCGGCGTCTTTAGTCGCGTTCGCGGCCTCGGGCGCGGCCGACGCATTGGTCTACCACTCGCTGAGAGACAGGCCGTGGGTCTGGAAGGTCAACGGCTCGAACGTGGTCAGCTCGGCGGTCGACAGCCTGGTCTTTCCCACCCTTGCGTTCGGAGCGATTTTGCCGTGGATCGTCGCGGGGCAGTTCGTCGCGAAGGTCGCGGGAGGGGCCCTGTGGGCCTTCGTGCTGGGGGCAAAAAGAAAGGCCGCCGGGTGAGTACCGGCGGCCTTCGGTTTCCGAGCCGAGCCGTAATTAATCGCCGAATCCGGCCCCGGTCGTTTCGGGCTTCGGCTTGTTCGAGCCGAGCTTGATCTGGACCAGAGGGGCGGCGGGCTCGGCAGGCTCTTTGAGAATCTGCTCGCGGTACAGCTTGGCCATGCGGGCATTCTCCTGATCCCTCCGAAGCTTCTCGCGCTGCGCCCTCAGCTTCTCTTCCCGCGCGGTCTTGGCGATGCCAAGGTTATCGAGGTCGTGCTGGACTTCATTCGTGATGATGTCCTTATCCAGCTTGAGCGAGTGCTCTACGCTGTCGAGGTCTACGGACTTGCCGCCGGCGAATATCTCGTGCCTGCCGTGCTCCTCGTACCACTTCGTCAGCGTCGCCGTCATGTGCATCTTCTCGATGATGTTCCTCCAGCCCACCCCGGTGTTGTAGGCGCAGAAGGATATCTCCCCCTCCTGCGTAGCGTAGGGGATGATGCACTGCTCGGTACGGCGGAAGTCGTAGTTGAACAGGTCCTGGAACCACATACCTGCTATGAACAGGAAGTTCCAGCGGTCCTGCCGGCGGAGCTCGATGTCTTCGCGCGTGCGGTCCCCGCCGACCTTCCCGTAATCGCGGCCCGTCGCTCCGAACGACTTGTCGAACTTCTTCAGCAGGTCGGTCAGCTTGAAGTGCGTGGGAGCCTGGAAGGGGTCGTAGTTCTTCATCAGCGCCAGCGCCATGCCGAAGACCGAGAGGGACTTGCCCCGCGCCGCGTCGTTGATCTTCATCACGTCGCGCGCGAGCTGGTCCCCGTTGAGGAAGGCCGTGACCGGGGCCGATTCCTTGGTCTCCTTGTCGACCATGACGGCCATGCCGATGCCGCAATTCGGGTGGCACCCGCAACTCAACTGCCCCCAGTCGGCCGTCGGCCCGTGGACCAGATCGGCCCAGTCGGAGAACGTGCTCATGAAAGAGATCGGGAACCAGTCCCGCGTCGGCTCACCGAGCCCCGTCTGGTTCTTAACGTCGTGCGCCATGTGCGAGAGCGTGTAGCGCTGGGCGTTGCGCCGCTCGTCGCTCACCTCCTCGTCCCTACCCGTGAACGACACCGGCTGGAACGAGAGGAAGGGAATCTTCTTCGGGTTGTCGAGTGCGAACTTGATGATGCGGCCCACCTGCTCGTTATTGACTCCGTTCACGATGGTAGTCACCGGGACTATGTCAACGCCCGCCGAGTGCAGGTTCTCAATCGCGCGGAGCTTAACGTCGAAGAGGTTGCCGACCTTCCTGTGCTCGTTGGCCGCATTCCCTATCCCGTCGAACTGCAGGTAGGCGTACCTCAATCCCGCCTCGGCCGCCTGCCGGCAGAACTCGGGGCTCTTCGCGAACTCT
>DASQDI010000065.1:0-22635 GCA_035634255.1 Blastocatellia bacterium | reverse complement strand
GAGCAGGAAGCTGATGAAGGTGCGGGAGATAGAAGCGCGAGGGGCGGAGGTGGAGGTGGTGAGCGCGGACGTGACGGATGAGGAGGAGATGAGGTCGGTGGTGGGACGGGTCTACGCCCGGTACGGCCAGCTTAACGGAGTGCTTCACGCTGCCGGTATTACCAGCGGCACTTCCGTTTTCAACCTGATCACCGATATAGGCCCCGCCGAATCCGAGGCACAGTTTCGGCCGAAAGTTTATGGCACTTACGTGCTGGAAAGAGTACTGCGCGACAAAGACGTGGATTTTGTAATGCTGTTTTCGTCGAATGCTGCGGTGCTCGGCGGGCTGGGATTCGCCGCATACTCCGCGGCCAACGCATTCATGGATGCCTTTGCTTATAACCGAAACAACAACAGCCGGACGACATGGATAAGCGCGAACTGGGATCATTGGCCCGAAGAGACAAAGCGCTACACGGGATTCCAGACCAGTATGGACCAGTACACCATGACGGTTGAAGAGAGCCAGGAGGCTTTCCGCCGCGTCGCATGCATGGCTCCGGGCGGGCAGGTGATAGTCTCGACCGGGGATCTATTTGCCAGACTCGACCTGTGGATCAGGCGCGAGTCACCCGAGGCCGCGAGCGGTCCGTCAGGCGATCATTCGGCTGCGCCAGCGCATGACAGGGCGAATCTGCCAACCCTCTACGTCCCTCCGAGCAACGAGAGTGAGAGGATAATTGCGAACATCTGGCAGGAATTATTAGGGACGGATCGGGTCGGCATTCACGACAACTTCTTCGACCTGGGAGGGCATTCGCTTCTAGCCATCAGGATGGTCGGGCGGTTGAATGACGCCTTTAAGATGGACATACCGCTCGGGAGGCTTTTCTCCTCGCCGACGGTGGCTGGGCTTGCTCAGGCGATAGCCGATCTTAAGGACGAGCAGCGGACCGAAGACCATGCCGAAATTCTGAACATCGTGGCGCAACTATCGGAGGAAGAGATAGAGGCCGAGATACGGAAGAGGACCGAAACGATAGAATAAAGGAGACGCAATGGGCATTCGAGTGGTGGGCGTTGTCGGAGCCGGCGTGATGGGGGCGGGCGTAGCGCAGGCCCTCGCGCAGACGGGGCATGAAGTTATTCTTCTCGATGTCTCGGATCAAATCCTTGAGCGCGCCAGGAAAGAGATCAGGAACGGCATTCGGTTTCAGGGCCTTTTTAAAAAAGCCCCGAAGCCGGAGGGCGCGCAGGACGCCTTGAAAAACGTCCGGTTTTCTACCGACTACGCTCTGTTGAAAGACGCGGACTTCGTCGTGGAAAACGTCACCGAAAAGTGGGAGCTTAAAAAACAGGTGTACACGCAGATCGACGCGATCTGCCCCGAGCATTGCGTGTTCGCCGCGAACACTTCGGCCATCCCGATCACGCGCATCGGGTCGGCCACCCGGCGGCCCGCGAAGGTCCTGGGCATGCACTTTATGAATCCCGTTCCGGTCAAGCCGACGGTCGAAGTCATTCGCGGTTATTACACCTCGGACGAGACTCTCGCGACCGCCACCACTCTGTTATCGCAGATGGGCAAAGATAGCATAGTCGTCAATGACTCGCCCGGTTTCGTCTCGAACCGCGTCCTGATGCTGACGATCAACGAGGCCATCTTTTTGCTGCACGAGCAGGTGGCGACCGCCGAAGAGGTTGATAGAATCTTCAAGACCTGCTTCGGACACAAGATGGGGCCGCTCGAAACGGCCGACCTGATCGGGCTGGATACGATACTTCTGTCCATCGAAGTCCTTCAGGAGAGTTTCAACGACAGCAAGTACAGGCCGTGCCCCCTGTTGAGAAAGATGGTCGACGCCGGACTGTATGGCAAAAAGAGCGGGCGCGGCTTTTACAACTATTCGGCTTATTGATCGCCCCGTCGCGTGTCAAGGTGAACCGGTGAGAATCGAACTGACTGATCAGCAAAAGAAGGCTCAGGCGGCGTTCAGGGAGTTTGCCCGAACCAACGTCGCGCCACACGCGGGCGAATTCGACCAGCAAGAGAGCCTTCCCGCGGAGCTGATAAAGAAGGTCGCGGCGCAAGGGTACCTTGGCGCGACAGTGCCGGAAGCGTCGGGCGGCAGACAGGTTGATTCGATCACCTTCGGCCTGCTCAACGAGGAGATCGGGCGCGCATGCTCTTCCCTGAGGAGCCTGCTGACGGTCCACTGCATGTCCACGCACGCGGTTTACAGGTGGGGCAGTAAGCACCTGAAAGAGAGATTTATTCCGAGGATGGCTTCGGGCGAGACGGTCACGGCGTTCGCTTTGACCGAGCCCGATGTCGGCTCTGACGCCAAAAGCGTAAAGACCTCGGCCACTCTTTCGGGCGACTCTTACATTTTGAACGGGTCGAAAAAGTGGATCTCCTTCGGGCAGGTTGCGGACCTCTTCCTAGTCTTCGCGCAGTCGGAGGGCAGGCCGACCGCGCTGGTCGTCGAGAGGGACAGTCCGGGCCTTTCAATCACACCGATCACGGGCTTGCTGGGCGTCAGAGCGTCTATGGTCGCGGAGTTGCGGTTCGAAGATTGCCGCGTGCCCGTGGAGAATCTGGTCGGGCGCGCGGGCGTCGGGTTCAGCCACGTGGCGTCGACCGCTCTGGACCTGGGCAGGTATTCGGTGGCATGCGGTTGCGTCGGCATCGCGCAGGCGTGCCTCGAATCCTGCGTCCGGTACTCGAATGAGAGGACGCAATTCGGCTCTCCGATAAAGGATTTCCAACTGATCCAGGCGATGACGACGGAGATGATCGCGAACGTGAAGGCCGCCAGACTGCTATGCTACCACGCGGGCTTTCTGAGGGACGCGGGCGACCCGCGCGCCATCATCGAGACTTCGATTGCAAAATATTTCGCGTCGCGGACGGCCACGAAAGCGGCCGGCGACGCGGTCCAGATCCACGGCGCGAACGGTTGCAGCAACCATTACCCCGTAGAGCGATATCTCCGGGACTCCAAGATCATGGAGATCATCGAGGGGAGCACGCAGATGCAGCAGATCACAATCGCGCGGTACGGCAGCCAGGAGATTCTGTCCTGAGGTGATCGGGCCTGACCATGACAAAAATAGCCAAAAGCCGCTCAAGCGAAAAAGACGAAACGAAGTATGTAAAATGCCTCGTCTGGGACCTGGACAACACTTTGTGGAGTGGCGTGCTGCTCGAAGACCGGGGCGTCGAACTGAGAGACAACGTCACGAGGGTGATTAAAGAACTCGACGGCCGGGGCATCCTGCAATCGATTGCCAGTAAGAACGACCCGGCGAAAGCCATGGCGAAGCTCGACGAGCTCGGGCTGGGGGAATACTTCCTCTACCCGCAGGTGAATTGGAACTCGAAGGCGTCTTCGATTAAAGAGATCGCCAGACTGATCAACATCGGCCTCGACACGGTAGCTTTTATCGACGACGACCCTTTCGAGAGGGGGGAAGTGAATCACCAGCTGCCCGACGTGCTGTGCGTGGACGCGGGGGAGTTGGATGGGCTGCTCGACCGGGCCGAGATGAACCCGCGCTTCATCACGGAGGATTCGAAGCAGAGGCGGCTGCTCTATTTCCACGACATCGAGCGCAAAAAAGCCGAGGAGGAGTTTATCGGCCCGAAAGACGAGTTCCTTGCCACGCTCGGCATGAAGTTCTCCATATCGCGGGCGAGGGAAGAAGATTTGCGGAGGGCCGAAGAGCTGACCCTGCGGACTCACCAGTTGAACACCACCGGGTACACGTACTCCTACGACGAGCTTAAAGGTTTCCTTGAGTCCGACCGGCACAGGCTGCTGATAGCCGGCCTTGAGGACAAGTATGGGAGCTACGGCAAGATCGGCCTCGCGCTGATTGAATGCGACGACCGGTCGTGGACCTTGAAGCTGCTGCTGATGTCTTGCCGCGTTATGTCGAGGGGCGTGGGCACGATCATGCTCAATCACGTCATGGCTCTGGCTAAGCGGGCGGGCTGTCGCCTGTTTGCGGAGTTCATACCGAACGAGGTCAACAGGCTGATGTACGTGACGTACAAATTCGCGGGGTTCAGGGAGTCGCAAAAGGTCGGCGAAAAGCTGGTCCTCGAAAACGACCTGACGCGAATCCAGCCAGCCCCGGATTACGTGACGCTCCTGTTGGACGATCACGGCTGAGTGCTTAAACGCGATTTACACCTGTCCCGCACGCCCATGATTTCGGAGGTAAAGAGTAAGAGAGATGACCAAAAACATCGATGACCTGTCGCCAAAACAGCGCGAATTATTAGAACTTCTTCTCAAGGAGAGGCAGCAAAAGCAGGCCCGCGCGCAAATAAAGCCCGCCCCGCGCGGCGGCGAATCGCAATCATTCCCGCTTTCGTTCGCTCAGCAACGCCTCTGGTATCTGGACAAGATTCAGCCCGGCAACCCGTCCTACAACCTGCCATTCTCCAGAAGGATCGAGGGGCCATTGGATGTCGCGGCGCTTGAGCGAAGTTTCGACGAGATAAACCGCCGTCACGAAGGGCTGCGCACCCATTTTTTGCTCGCGGAAGAGGGGGACCCCGTGCAGGTCGTTTCACCGCCGCGGCCCTTCAGCCTCGCAGTCGAGGACCTGAGCGGCCTCGCGGCAGACAGCGAAGAAGCCGAGATCCAAACGATCCTCAACGAGGAGGCGCGGCGGCCGTTCGACCTGGCGGGGGGGCCTCTGCTGAGGGCCCGCCTGCTGCGCCTGAGCGGGCAGGAGCACGTCCTGATGCTGACCATGCATCACATCATTAGCGACGGGTGGTCGATGGGAGTGCTTTTCAGGGAACTGGGATTGCTCTACGAAGCCTTCGTGTCGGGAAAGCCGTCGCCGCTCCCTGAGCTGCCCATCCAGTACGCGGATTTTGCCGTGTGGCAGAGGGAGTGGCTGAAGGGGGACGTTTTAAAGGAGCAACTCGATTACTGGAAGGCGCAGCTCGAAGGGATGCCTTCGGCCCTCGAACTGCCGACCGACCGGCCCCGCCCTCCGGTCCAAAGCTTCGACGGCGCGCAGGAGCGATTCACGCTCTCAAAGCAACTGAGCGACGGCTTAAAGACGTTGAGCAAGGCAGAGGGCTCCACGCTTTTTATGACCCTGCTCGCGGGCTTCCAGGTTTTGCTGTCGCGCTACACGGGGCAGGAGGACATCGTGGTCGGCTCGCCGATAGCGGGCCGCAACCGCAGCGAGCTGGAAGGGCTGATAGGGTTCTTCGTCAACACGCTCGTATTGAGAACGCGGGTGTCGGGCGACCCGAGTTTCGTCGAATTGCTCAGGAGCGTGAAGGAAGTGACGCTCGGGGCGTTCGCGCATGGGGAACTGCCTTTTGAAAAACTAGTTGAAGAACTGGACGTGAAGCGCGACCGGAGCCGCCATGCGCTTTTCCAGGTGTTGTTCGTCCTTCAGAATGCCCCGCAGTCTGATTGGGACATGCCGGGGCTGAGCCTGAAGCCACTGCCTATAGACAGCGTGGCGTCGAAGTTCGACCTGACCCTCGACATGCACGAATCGGCGGAAGGATTGAGGGGCTCAATCGAATACAACAGGGACCTGTTCGACCCCGACACCATCAGGCGTCTGATCGGCCACTTTGAAAGACTGCTCGCGGGCGTCGTCGCGAACCCGAACCAGCGCGTGTCCCTGCTCCCCCTGCTCAGTGAGTCGGAGCTGCAATCGCTCGCGGAGTGGAACGACACGAGGGTGAGTTATCAAGGCGAGCGATACATCCATGAATTATTCGAGGAGCAGGTGCGGCTTAATCCCGACGCCATCGCGGTGACTTACGAAGGCGAGAGCCTGACTTATAAGGAATTAAACCGCAGGGCGAACCAACTGGCTCATTACCTCAGAGGAAAGGGCGTGGGGCCGGAAGTGCGGGTGAGCATCTGCATGGATCGGTCGCTTGATTTGATAGTAGGGCTGCTCGGGATTCTGAAGGCGGGCGGCGCGTACGTGCCTCTCGACACGGCGTACCCGAAGGATCGTCTTAATTTCATGCTGGCGGACTCCGGGTCGGCGCTCCTGCTGACTCATGAGCGGCAGCTTGCGAATTTGCCCGAGGAAAAGCCCTCGACCGTCTTGATCGACGCGGAGCAGGATTTGATAAGCAGGGCGAGCGAGGAGAACCCCGAGAGAGTCGTGATGGCCGACAACCCGGCCTACGTTATTTACACGTCGGGTTCTACGGGGCAGCCTAAAGGGGCAATGAACACGCACAGGGGGATCAGCAACCGCCTGCTGTGGATGCAGGATGCATACGGGCTCACGGGGTCGGACAACGTACTGCAAAAGACCCCTTTCAGCTTTGACGTGTCGGTGTGGGAGTTCTTCTGGCCCCTATTAAACGGGGCCCGCCTCACAATCGCGAGGCCGGGCGGGCACCAGGACGGCGCGTACCTTGTCGACGTGATCTCGAAAGAAAATATCACCACGATACACTTCGTCCCTTCGATGCTCCATGCGTTTCTCGAACAGGACAATCTGCAAGCCTGCGCGAGCCTGAAGCGCGTGATTTGCAGCGGAGAGGCGCTCTCGCTGGACTTGCAAAGGCGCTTCCAGTCGCGCCTCACGGCGGAGCTGCACAACCTTTACGGCCCGACCGAGGCGGCGGTGGACGTTACGCACTGGGCCTGCAAGTCGGAAAGTGATGGCCGCGACGTGCCGATAGGAAAGCCCATCGCAAACACTCAGATTTATATACTGGACTCGAACCTGCAACCGACCCCAATCGGCGTGGCGGGGCAGATACACATTGGGGGGGACAACCTTGGGCGCGAGTACGTGGGGCGGCCCGACCTGACGGCCGAGAAATTCATGCCTCACCCCTTGAGCAGAGCCGGGGGCGAGCGCCTGTACAGGACGGGCGACCTCGGCCGCTACCGACCTGATGGTAACATCGAGTTCATAGGTCGCATGGATAATCAGATCAAGCTCCGCGGCTACCGCATAGAGTTGGGCGAGATCGAGGCCATGCTAAACATGCACGCGCAGGTGCGCGAGTGCGCGGTGACGGCGGAGACGGATAAACCGGGCAATGGCCGGCTCGTCGCTTACCTCGTAGCGTCCGGAGAGGTCTCGCCGAAGGTGGAAGAGTTTCGCGCATTCCTCAGGCAGAAACTCCCCGACTACATGGTGCCTTCCGCGTTCGTGGTCCTCGATGCTATGCCTCTGACGCCCGGCGGAAAAATAGACCGGCGCGCGCTCACCCGCATGGCGGGGGCCCGTCCCGATCTTGAAGCCGCCTTCGTGGCCCCGCGAAATAGCATGGAAAAATCCATAGCCTTGATCTGGGAGCAGGTCCTCGGGTTGGAGCAGGTCGGAGTGCACGACAACTTCTTCGACCTGGGCGGCCATTCGTTACTGCTGGGACAGGTGTTCAGCAAGCTCCAAAAAATCGTCGACAGAAACATCTCGATGGTCGAGCTTCTGGAACACCCCACGATCAGTTCCCTCGCCAAGTTGCTGAATAAGGATAAGGACGTTCAGCCTACGATTAAGCGAAGCGAGGCTGGGATCGAAAAGCTGAAAGAGGGCAAGAGCCGGCTGCAACAACAATTGAGGCAGAGACAGTTGGGGCGGCGCAAGCCGGGGAAGTAGGGACATGAGCGATTCTGTGGAGTTCGACCTGGAGGGGAGTCAGGGGACCGCGATAATAGGGATGGCCTGCCGGTTCCCAGGGGCCAAAGACATCCATGAGTTCTGGCACATTCTTAAAGAAGGGCTGGAGTCTGTAGCCTTCTTCTCCGAACGGGAGCAGCTGGAGGCGGGCCTGCCGCCCGCCTTACTCGGGAAATCCGGCCTCGTCAACGCGGGGGCCCTACTGGAAGACCCGGAGTATTTCGACGCGGCGTTCTTCGGGTTCACGCCGAGGGAGGCCGAGGTGATGGACCCGCAGCACCGGGTCTTCCTTGAGACCGCATGGCAGGCGCTTGAGCATGCGGGGTACGATTCGGGGAAGTACGCGGGCCGCGTGGGGGTCTACTGCGGCGCGAGCATGAGCACCTACCTGCTGTTCAACCTACTGTCGAACCCGGAGGCCATAGAGTCTATCGGAGACCTCCCGGCCACCATCGGGAACGACAAGGACTTCCTGCCGATGCGCGTGTCTCACAGGCTGAACCTGAAAGGGCCGAGCATGGATGTCCAATCCGCCTGCTCAACTTCTCTGGTAGCGGTCCACCTCGCCTGCCAGAGTTTGATGGCGGGCGAGTCTGACATGGCTCTGGCGGGCGGCGTGTCGATAAGCTTCCCGCAAAAGATGGGGTACATGTATCAGGAGGGAGGGCTCTTCTCGCCGGACGGCCATTGCAGGGCTTTCGATGCCGCCGGGCAGGGTACGGTCGAGGGCAATGGGGCGGGCGTTGTAATACTCAAACGTTTGGCGGACGCAATCGCCGATGGGGATACGATACTGGCGGTCATCAAAGGCTCGGCCGTGAACAACGACGGCGCGGCGAGGGCGAACTTTGCCGCGCCGAGCGTCGAAGGCCAGACCGCCGTCATCGAGGAGGCGCTCGCGCTTTCGGGAGTCGACGCGGAGACGATCACTTACATGGAAGCGCACGGCGGCGGCACATCGCTCGGCGATTCAATCGAAGTCGCGGCAATGACCCGCGCCTTCCGCGCGAGCACGGAGAAGAAACGCTTCTGCGCCGTCGGGTCGGTTAAGACGAACATCGGCCATCTGAATGCGGCGGCGGGGGTCGCGAGCCTCATCAAGTGCGTCCTCGCCCTTCAACACAAAGCCATCCCCGCCAGCCTGAACTTCGAGCAGCCCAACCCCAACATCGATTTTGATAACAGCCCTTTTTATGTGAGTGAACGGCTCTCCGAGTGGCCCGCGAAAGACGCTCCCAGACGGGCGGGGGTCAACTCATTCGGGATAGGCGGCACGAACGCGCACATCATTCTTGAGGAAGCGCCGCCGCCCGAGGAATCCCGAACGGCGCGCCCGTGTCATTTACTCTTACTCTCGGCGAAGACGGAGGCGGCCCTTGAGAGGGCCACCGCAAACCTTATCGAGCATCTCAGGAAGACGAGAGACCGGGCCGAGCTTGCCAACATCGCTTACACGCTACAGGTGGGGCGAAGATCGTTCAACCACCGGCGCATGCTCGTTTGCGAAGACCTCGAAGACGCATTGAGCGCGCTTGAGGAACGTGACCCCTCGCGCGTCCGGGGCTCTGTAGAAGGGGCCGCCGACCGCCCCGTCGCGTTCCTGTTCCCCGGCTCGTTGGGCGATTACGCGAGTCTGGGGGACGAGCTTTACAGGGACGAGCCTACTTTCAAAGAGCACTTCGATCTATGCTGCGATCTGTTGGAGCCGATCCTGGGGCCGGGCATCCGCGCCGCGCTGCACGGAAGAGAGCAGGAATTAAAGCGGCCCTCGCTTCAAAGGTGTGCCGTCTTTGTAAACGAGTACTCGCTCGCGAAGCTGTGGATCGAATGGGGCGTCGAGCCGCAGGCGATGCTCGGGAGCGGGGCCGGTGAATACGTCGCCGCATGTCTGGCCGGGGTAATGTCGGTTGACGCCGCTCTAAAGATGCTGGCCGGGGAAGATTCGTCAGAGGCGTTCGAGGCTTTTGAAGGGATCGCTTTCGAACCGCATCAAATCCCTTTCGTATCGAGCGCGACAGGAAAATGGATCACCTCGACGGAGGCATCCGACCCCGTCTATTGGAGCAGGCTGCCGGGCGAGCCTGACCGTTTCGAGCAGGGCTTGCGAGAGTTGGTGAGTGATGAGGACTTCTTACTGCTCGAAGTCGGGCCGGGGCGCGCGTCGAGCTTTCTCGCGGAGTCACGGCCGAAGCGCCGCGCCCCGTTCGCGTCGGTTAAGCGGGGCGGGCACACCGACCCGGCCTTTTTATTGGACGTGCTCGGGTCCCTGTGGCTCGCGGGGGCTCAGTTGAAATGGGGCGGCTTTTACGCGCATGAGCGGCCCCGTCATATACCTTTGCCCACTTATCCGTTCGAGCGCCGCCGCTACTGGATCGCGCCCCGCCTGCTGCCTCAGGCCGCCCTCGGGCCGCGAGGCCCAATCGAACAGAGCCAGGATGTTGATGATGTTGCCGACCGGTTTTACTTCCCCGTCTGGAAGCACTCCGCGCCCCGGCCCGCTCGGAAAGCGGGCGAGTCTTTTGCCGCGAAAGCCCGGTGGCTTGTCTTCAATGACCGGGTCGGACTCGGTGATCGATTGATCGAGCGATTGAGGTCTGAGGGGCAGGCCGTCACGACGGTCGCGCAGGGCGAGAGCTTCGAGAGGCTCGGCCATTCGGATTTCAGAATCAACGCAGAGCGCGTCGAAGATTACAGGAGTCTGTTTGATGAACTCCGCGCCATAGATCACATCCCCGACCGGATCATTCATCTGTGGAGTGTCACGCGCGACGACTCTGATGACCCCGAAGAAGTGGCTCCGGTCCGAGTTCAGACCTTGAGCTTTTACAGCCTGCTCTTTCTCATGCAGGCTGTCGCGGATCAGAATGTCGAGGGCACGCTCGACCTCTGGGCCATCTCCAACGGCGCGCAAGCTGTGAGCGGCGACGAAACGCTTTGCCCGATGAAGGCTCTGTTAATGGGACCCTGCAAGGTGATCGCGAAGGAGAACCCGAACATCACCTGCCGCAGCATCGATATAGCCATTGCCCGGAATGGCGGCCCAACACGGCAGCGGGTCGTCGATCAGCTTATAGCCGAGTTTTCCTTGGGCTCCAAGGATTCAAACATCGCGTACCGTGGGAGTCACCGGCTCACCCAATCCTTTGAAAAAATCACGCTCGACGGTCAGGGCGACGGCTCGCCGACGCTGCGTCGCGGAGGCGTGTACCTGATTACCGGAGGGTTGGGGAAAGTCGGGCTTGAGCTGGCCTCTGTTATCGCGACGGCCGCGCGGGCGAAGGTGGCGCTGCTGGATATTATCTCTCTCCCCGAACGCGAGCAGTGGGACGACTGGCTCGCCTCCCGCGGCGCAGACGACTACACCGGCCGCGCAATATTGAAGCTGCGCGCGCTTGAGGATGCGGGCGCGGAGCTTCTCATCCTGCGAGCGGATGTTACCGACCAATCACAGGTGCGGGATTCAATCGCGCGAGTAGTCAATCGATTCGGCGCGATCAATGGCGTCGTTCACGCGGCGTCGGCGACCGAAGAGGCTTTGATTCAAGTCGGCGCCGCAGGCAAAGCGCGGCAGGTCCTCGCGCCGAAGGTCGAGGGGACGCTCATACTTGATCGCCTGCTCGGAGATGCGCGGCTCGATTTCTTCGCCCTGTGCTCAAGTCTCAAATCCATTCTCGGGGAGCCCGCTCGGGCAAGCGCCTGCGCCGCGGATGCGTTTCTTGACGCCTACGCTCACCTCAAGGCATATGAGAACGGCACGCCCGCGATTGCCATAGACTGGGACCAAGGGCAGGAAGGTATGCGCGCCGGAGACGGCGCGGACGCATTCAACAGGATTTTGAACAGCCGGTTACCGCAGGTCGTCGTCTCCGCGCGCGACCTCGGGGCGCTGATCGAGCGCAGCAATTCTTTGAAAGCTTCGGCGCTGTTGCGGGAATTGGAGCAGGCGGCCTCTTTCAGGCAGGCACACCCGCGCCCGGCTCTGGGAACTCCGTACGTTGCGCCTGCGGGTCAGGCCGAGGAGACTCTTTCTCGCGCGTGGAAACACGTCTTCGGGTTCGAGCGAATCGGCATTCACGATAATTTTTTTGAGCTCGGCGGCGACTCGATCATGAGCGTTCAGATTGCCGCTCAGGCGAACAAGTCAGGGCTCCGCGTGACGGCCAAGCAGGTGTTGGAGCATCCGACGATAGCCGAACTCGTTAGGGCCGCGGCACCGGCCGGTGATGCGACGACTTCGGCTGATTCGGGAACAGTCGCCGGCCCCGTGCCCATCACCCCGACACAATCTCACCTGCTGGACCAGTATTCGGCAGGGGCTTCGTTAACGCGGTCGCTTTTGCTAGACGCTCCCGCGCAAGCCAGCGCCGAGGCGATTGCGCGCTCGGTCGCGACACTGATAGATCGCCATGCAGCGTTACGACTGCGCTACAGTAAGGCGCCTTCCGGCTGGGAGCAGTCGATTGCGCCCGCGGATAGAATCGCGAACTTCTCTCAGATAGACCTCGGACATCTGTCGCGGCACGACCAGGAATCGTTTATGCGCGACGCGGCGGCAGACGCGGAGAGGGGCTTGAGTGTAGAGGGCGGGCCTTCTTTCAAGGCGCTCCTGTTTGATCTCGGGGCAGGCAGGCAAAGCAGGTTGCTGCTGGTCGCCCATCAGTTTGCGGTCGATGAGACTTCCTGGAAAATCCTGGTCGAAGATTTGCGGTCGATGTATGAGCAGATGAGCGGAAGAGAGAAGACCGCCCCGGCGTTTAAAACCTCGCCATTCAAACTTTGGGCCGAGCGGCTGGCAGAGCTCGCGAAATCCGACGCGGTCGGGAGCGAGACGAGCTACTGGCTCGAACGGGGGAGCCTTCAGGCAACCGTGCCGCCCTCGAATTCCGCCGCCGAAGACGCCGCGCGAGAAGTCGTCGGCGTTCTGGACGTAGACTTCAGCGAAGAAGAGACGAAGGCAATATTGGGCGAGGTCGCGGAAATTTACCACGCTCAGCCGCGCGATCTGATGCTGACCGCGCTGGCTCTGGCGATGAGAAATTTTACGGCGGAAGAAGGTCTGACGGTCGCACTTGAAAGCGATGGCCGCGAGGCGGCGCTTACCGGTCTGGATTTCTCGCGAACCGTCGGTTGTTTCTCCATTATCTTCCCCGCCCTGCTTAGATTGGATGGCGGCGCTGACGTTGAAGTTGAAGAGGCGCTGAAAACGATCAAGGAGCAGTTGCGGCAGGTCCCGAATAAAGGGCTCGGGTACGAGCTGCTGAAACTCTCACGAGGCATAGACGGACTTGAGGCCGGGGCGCAGAGTGTGCCCCGGCCTCAAGTCAGCTTTAAGTTTTTCGGTCCACTCGATACGCAGGACGAGCCCGGGGGCCTGTTCAGGGTCGTGCGCGACTCGGCATCCGCGCGGCGAGTCCAATCGCTAGACTCAGGGGAACTGCTTGCGATCACGGGAAGCGTCATCGAAGGCCGCCTTCTCTTTAAGTGGGTCTATAACGAGTTTAGATTCCACCGCTCCGGGATCGAGCAGGCGGCGGTTGATTTCGCGGGATCGCTGCGGGCTCTGATCACCAGCAGCCAATCCCCTCAGGCGAGCGGTTACACGCCTTCAGATTTTGCCGATTTCAACTGGAGTCAAAAGGATCTTGATAAGATCAGCAAGACGATAAGCTCCAAATTGAAGAACGCCGGACCGAAATAACAGCTCAAAACGGACCGTACGGCACGAACCATCAAGGATCATTCATATGATGAACACAGGCAGCATCACTTTGCGTAAACGATTATTTCTGGTCGCGCTCATAGTCTCGTTTGCAACGCCTCCGGGATTTCAACGCCGGGTCGAGGCCGCGCAGTCTCACAAGGCCACTCTGTACAGGGATGATTACGGCATCCCGCACATTTTCGCGCCTAACATTGAGGCCGCCGCCTTCGCGGTCGGGTACGCGCAGGCGGAGGACAGGCTGGAAGACTTGCTGAGGAATTATCGCCTCGCCTCGGGCACTATGGCCGAAGCATTCGGCCCCAATTATTTTACGCTCGACGTGATTCAACGCATGGTGAGGCACGCCCAGGTGTCGCGCGACAGGTACAAGGATGTCAGCCCTAAAATGAGGGCGATAATCGAAGCTTTTCAGGCCGGCATCAAGCAATTCATGAAAGAGCACCCGGAGCAGGTGCCTTCGTGGGCGCAGGAGATTCACCCGTGGGATGCGGTGGCGCTGTCGCGGCAACTGATCTACGTGTGGCCCGTGTCGCAAGCGGCGGTCGAGCTTGAGTTCTCGGGGGTCCGTCTACAGTTACCTCCGTATCGCGGCTCGAACGAGATGCTGATATCGGCCAAACGCAGCGCGATGGGAGCGCCGGTTGCGATAATCGATCCGCATTTGAACTGGTACGATGAATTCCGCTTCTATCCGGTGAGAATGTACGCGGGCGATTTCAAGACGGCCGGCGTGGTGGTGCCAGGCCTGCCGCTCCCCGTGCTCGGCCATAACCTCCATTGCTCAATCGCGATGACCACGGGCGGGCCGGATTGCGCCGACGCATTCGAGGAGGAGGTCAACCCCCAGAACCCGCGCCAGTATCTTTACGATGGCAAGTGGCGCGACATGCAGGTGCGCACTGAGCGCATAGGGGTGAAGAACGGCGATAAGGTGCAGTGGCGGGAGGTCGATTTCGAAAGCTCTCATCACGGGTTCGTTGTCGCGCGCAAAGGCAGCAAGGCTTACACGGTGGCGATCCCATACGCGGATGAGGTCGGGCTGTTGGATCAGGTTTACACTATGATGACTGCGCGGAACCTCAAGGAGATGAAAGTCGCGCTTTCCCGTCTCCAACTTATGCCGCAGAACATCATGGTCGGCACGGTTCAGGGAGACATCTACTACGTCCGCAATGGGCGCGTGCCGGTCCGCCCTAAGGGCGTTGACCCGGCCAAGCCGATACCGGGCAGTACTTCGAAAACCGAATGGCAGGGGATTCACCCTTTCGCGGACCTCGTTCAGATAACCAACCCCGCGAGCGGCTACATGCATAACAGCAACGTGACCCCGTTCGCCATGATGAAAGACAGCCCCCTCACGCCCGAGAAGTATTCCGAGCACCCTTACATCTACAACGCGAGCCGTACGTCGATGCGCCACCAGAGGGGGGAGATGGTGACAGACCTGCTTGATGCGGCCGACCGTGTGACGCTTGAGCAGGCATTCGAAATAGCGTTCAGCCCGCAGGTGTGGCGCGCCGAAGCGTGGCAAGCCCGGATCAGGGGGGCATGGGAGAAGGCCACCGTCTTCGGCAAATCGCGTGACGCGGGCGAAGTGTACGAGTTGATCCAGAAATGGAACCGGCGTCTCGATTCGGATTCCGAGGGCGCTCTGGCGTTCTATGCGTTTAAAAAGTCGCTCGACGCGAAGATAGCGGCCCAGGACAGCCCGCCCGCCGCCCTCACTGATAATGAAATTTTGATCGCGTTGCGGAAGGCGTCCGAATGGCTCAAGCAGACGTTCGGCTCCCTGCGTGTCCCTTACGGCCAGTATTTCCGCATCGGCCGAAGGGGTGGCAGCCGCACGTGGCCCGTCAGCGGCGGCGCGCTCGTCGAGGTCGGCATGGACACCCCGCGCTCGATCTTTTTCGAGCCGGTCGGGAAAGAGATGGTAGGCTATCAAGGGCAGGCCGCGACTCAAATCGTCGTTCTGACCAACCCGCCGCAATCTTACTCGGTCATCCCCCTGGGAGTCAGCGACAGGAAAGAGAGCAAGCACTGGGACGATCAGGCCGAAAAGCTCTTCAGCAGGAGCAGAGTCACTTCAACTTACTTCATGAAGAAGGCCGAATTAATGAAGCACGTGACCGCGCAAAAAGTGTTGACCTACAAGCCTGCTGCCAAGCCCGCCGCATAAAGCCGTTCCGAGACTCACCGGCCCTTGACCGCCGGGGCGATGAACTCCCGAATGACATGCCTGTGGTCGGTAAGCTGAGACGGGCCGATGCGGCTCTCTCCGGTTGTGACGACCACGAGGTCGAGGGCGGGGATCACGTAGATGAACTGGCCTCCGTAGCCCGCGGCAAAATAGGCCGGGTGGCCCGTCTCTTCGCTCACCCACCATAAATAGCCATACCCCGCCCGCTCCGGGAGCCCTCCGTCGTTGTGCTTCCGGGTCGCCTCTTCGACCCAGTTCGGGGGGATGATCTGCTTCCCTTCCCACCTCCCCTTCTTCAAAAACAGATAGCCGAACTTGGCCATATCGCGCGAGGTTAGATTTAAGCCGTACGGCCCGATGCTGAAGCCTTCCGGGTCGGTGGCCCATTCTACCTGCCCGATCCCCAGCGGCCCGAAAAGGTGGCGGTCCGCGAATTCTCGCGCGCTCATCCCCGTCTTTTTAGTGATGCCTGCCGACAGCAAGTGAGCGGGCCAGCTGTATACTCCGTAATAAAACTGCTCTCCGGGCTTGCCGGCCATAGGCCGGTTCAGTATCGATTCAACCCAGCTTCGCCCGGAATTCGAGCCCCAGTTCCTCTCCGTCTCGGCGGAGAAAAGGCCGGAGGTCATCGTCAGCAGGTGACGCAACGTGATCTCTTTTTTGAGTGGGTCACTCTCTTTCGTGAAGTGTTCGGGGAAAATGTCCGACAGCTTTTGATCCGGGCCTTGCAGGTGCTTCTTCTCTATGGCTATTGCGACCAGCGCCGAAAGGAAAGATTTGGTCACGGACCGGGTGGGCTGGAGGGCGTCTTCCGTGAGGCCGTGATAATAAGCCTCGTAGACGATGTAGCCGTTGCGAATGACGAGCAGGCTTCTGAAATTCGCAAGTTCTTTCTCGATGTGTATATGCGCCTTGCGAAGCAGGGCGGGGTCCATCCCCTCCCTCTCGGGAGTGGACGGACGCCACGCCTCAGTCGGCCAGTATTCGACGCGCGCCCCGCTCTGGGCTTCCGGGCCGCTCGTCCTCCATCGATCATTGCTCGCCGAGCTGCTGCACCCGAAGCACAGGAGCGCGACTTCGGAGAGCAGTATCAGCTGGAAGCCGACCCCGAAGGCGAACAGCCCTTTTATCAACCTGCTCGCGCCGGAAGAGATGAGGTGGCAGGTCCCCCCTCTCATCCCTATTCGTTCCGAAGAGCGATCAGGGGATCGACCCTCGTAGCTCTCAGGGCAGGGATGAAACTGGCTAAGAACGCGACCACCGCCAGCAGCACCGCCGCGCTCAGAATGGTCATGGGGTCGGTCGCCGTCACGCCGTAGAGCAGGCTCACCATCACCTGTGTCAACGCCAGCGCCGCGACGACGCCGATAGCCAGGCCCAACAGGACCAGGAGCATGCTCCTGACCACCACCAGCTTGAATATATCCCTGGGATTGGCCCCCAGAGCCATTCTCACGCCGATCTCGTGTGTGCGCTGGGTGACGAGGAAAGCCATCACGCCATAGATACCCACCGACGCCAGCACCAGGGCGGATATGGCGAGCATAGTCATCAGGAGCGTGTTGAACCGCTCGCGCGAGATCGAGTTGGTGAGTACTTCTTCCATCGTGGTCACGTTGGAAAGAGGTACGTCTTTATCCACGGACCCGACCGCGTCCCTCAGATAAGGCGTGAGCGCGGTCGGGTCTTTTGTGCTTGAGCGCATCGCCACCGTCATAACGCTGAACAGGTCGCGCCCCGGATTCTGAAGGTACGCCATATAGATTTCGGATCGCGGCTCGATGCTCAGTCCGTCCTGCCTTATGGTGCCGACGATTCCGACGATGGTGAGCCACGGCCTTCGCGACATGGGGGCGCCCATCTTGATGCGCTTGCCGATGGGGTCTTCATTCTGGAAGAAGCTCTGGGCGGTCATCTGAGAGATGATGGCGACGCCCGGCGCGTCTTCGGTGTCCTGCTCGGATATGTCTCTGCCCTGTATGAGCGGAATGTTCATCGTCGAAAAGTATCCGGGGCTTACGACGCGGAAGTCCGCCAGCGTAGGCACCCCCGTCGGGTCGAACGGGCGACCTTCCACACTGAACGGGGCCTGGAAGCTGTCCCTATTTAATGGGGGAATGCTGACCAGGCCGGCCGATTGCAGGCCGGGGATCTCCTGCGTCTGCTGAAGCACCTTTTGATAGAAGGCCGCGCGCTGCCTGCCCTCTTCGTAATTCGGCCCGCGCAGGGACACGTCGGCGAGTAGCACGCGCTCCGTCTTATAGCCCGGATCGACGCTGCGCAGGCGGTTGAACCCCTTTATCATCAGGCCCGCGCCGATCAGCAACACGAGCGCAATCGCGATCTGGGCGACCACGAACAGGTTGCGTATTTGCGGGTGTCCCACGCCCGCGTTAGAAGTCCGGCCCCCTTCTCTCAGCGTTTCGGTAATCTGTGGCTTCGACGCTTGCAGAGACGGAGCCAGGCCGAAAATCAGGCCCGTCAGTATCGATATTCCGAACGTGAATAAAAGTATTCGCCAGTCAATACCGATTTCCGTGATGCGAGGAACGTTCGCGGGCTTCATCGCCACGAGTATGCTGATGCCCCAGTACGCCAGGACCAGGCCGAGCATGCCTCCGAGTATGGCGAGCACAAGGCTCTCGACCACGAGTTGTTTAACGAGCCTGCCCCGGTTTGCGCCGACGGCCAGGCGGATGGCTATCTCTTTCTGGCGCGCCGTCAGGCGGCCGAGCTGAAGGTTTGCGATATTGACGCAAACGATCAGGAGCACGAATCCTACCGCGGCCAACAGGATCAACAGCGATTTCCTGATCTTCCCAACTATCTCTTCGTGGAGCGAGAAGACGGTGATCTTCCACCCCCCGTCTGCCCCGCCCGGCCCGAGGTAGGAGTTCGGGTATTTCTCCTGAAGCTGCTGGGCGACCCTGTCCATGTTGAGCTGGGCCTGCTCTACCGTCACGCCCGGCTTGAGTTTTGCCAGCACGAGTATGTTGTGGAACCCGCCGCGCGTGGTCACCTCCTCCGGGTTGAGCGCGAGCGGCATCCATATATCCGCACGCTCGCCGAACGGGAAGCTTTGGTGCGGGAATTGAAAACCCTCGGGCATCACGCCGACGATATTGTAAGAGTCCCCGTTGAGCAGGATCGACTTGCCGATAACGCCCTCGTCGGAGCTGAAGCGCCGCTTCCACAATTCGTGGGAGAGGATGGCAATGCTATCGCGGCCCGGTTGGGTGTCATCGCCTACGAAGCCTCTGCCGAGTGACGGCACTGCGCCGAGCATCGAGAAAAGATTCGGGGAGACGCGAGAGCCTATAATATGTTCCGCCGCGCCGGTGCCGGTAAGACTGAACTGGACGTTGTTGAATCCCGCCACGCTGTCAAAGACCTGGTTCTCGTTTTGGTAATCGAGCAACTCGGCAGGTTTCGCCCCTATCCTCACCATGTCAAGCACCATGAAATTATCCCAGAGCACCACCAGCCTCTCCGAGTCTGCGTAAGGCAGAGGGCGCAGCAGGATAGCGTTTAATACGCTGAAAATCGCGGTGTTTGCCCCGATCCCTATGGCTATAGTGAGAAGCGCCACGATAGTGAAGCCCGGCTTCTTGGCCAACACTCGAAGAGCGTAGCGGATATCTTGCAGTAGGTTCTCCATTCAACTGTCTCCTTGCTCAGCGATCTACCATCCGGCGGATTCTATAATTTGCCCGAACGGGCCGCAGAAAACTCAGCGACCTCGACGTTCCAGATTACCCGGCAACTCGCGCTGTAAGTCTTCAAGCTGCCTGGGCCGCACCCTGTAAAGCATTAAATTTTGAGCTTAGCTTGCAGAGGGCTCATGCCGGACGCCCCATGCCCAATGTAGTTTGGGGCAACTTGCCGGGCGTATGGCAGCGGCGCCATTTCTAACTCCAGGATGGTAAGCTCTCGGGGCCGTATACCTGAAGCTTTCTCTCCATACTCAATCAGAGGCAAGAGGGCCGCGTTTACGCTCGGTCGATTAGGACAGCCCCATACTTCTCATGGCTCCTAAGCGTGTCAACAATGCGTTTCCCGGTAGAATAGGATTTAATAAGATCAGTGAAATTTGCGATACAGTTATCAATGCCACATTAATCGCCTGCGATACTAGCATGGGGTCTTTTCTTTGTAAACCCACCCGTGCAGCGGGAAGAACCCTCCTAAGTGTCAGGAGGCCGGTTTACTTTGCGGGCTCGAAATCGTAAGCTTTCGCCCCCCCCGTCTTATCCGAAAACCTCGTGTCGGCATACTCTTCGAACGTCACCGCCCCGCTTAATATCCCTGATTCTTTCGCGAGGCCCTCTATTAACTCGAAGTCTTTTCTCGCCAGGGCAAGGTTCTCGTAAATAACCCTGTCCGGAGGCTCGCTAAGCACGTACCGCAGCAGCCTCGGATGCTGGTTGTAATAATCCCTGGAAATATTATCCGCGGCTTGCATACGATGCTCCATACCGCCTTCGAGCCACTTGCCGCTGCTGGCGATTCCGTCCACGAGCTTCTGCACCCATTCCGGGTGTTCATTGATCGTGCGTTCATGAACTACAAGCACGCAGGAGATGAAATTGGGCCAGATATCCTTTGCCTGATAGAGGACCCGGCCATACCCTTCTATCTCGGTCTGCCCCATGAAGGGCTCACCTGAAGTAATCGCGTCGACCGATTTCGAGTAAAGAGCCGAGGGCATGTCAGGCGGCGGCATCTCCACCATGTTCACGTCTTTGAGTGTTAACCCGCTATCACGCAATCCCTTGAAAATGACCAGATATTGATTGGAGTATCGATTCGGAACTGCGATGGTTTTGCCTTTGAGGTCTCTAATGCTGTAAATCTTGGAGTCTTTGTGCACCATCAGCGCCGTGCCATCACGGTGGCCCAGGTACACGATTTTAATTGGCACGCCCTGCTGGCGTAGAGACATAGCCAGCGGTGCTAGCATGAATGTCGCCGGGAGGTGTCCTGATACTATCGACTCTTTTATCTCTGGGAAGCCACTGAACCGCACCGGTTCATAAAACCCGTCACCGCTCATATTCTTATTGATCCAATCGGTGACCGGGCAGGTGAGGTGTCAGGTGACAGGCAGAAAACCTACCTGAAGGATAGCTTGCCCGTTCGACTGCCCTCCGAATCCCAGTTTATCGAAGCCGATATTTAGCCAGATATGTAAGATGCTGATTGCCGAGAAAGCAGCAATCACAGCGAGTAATATCTTTAAATTTTTTGACATCGATACTTCTCCTTAACAGCATAACTCCGAGTATGTAAACAGAACTCCCGTTTGATCGGGCTAAATCTGTGCTTTCACTTCGGCACCATTCGCTTTTATCCATATCATGCAAGCTTGTGGAAACCGAGTCAAGATAGAGGCCATACATTCTCATCTTGAGAATGAAGCAGAACTACCAACTTGTAGTCAATTAGCTATAGAGGAAAAGTGGGTCTGATAAGCTAATTATTCCAACCTCCTGAAACTCTTCCCTAAGCTAATCTCAAACTAAACTCCCAGCCGAGCGACGTTATAAGACGCGGGTTTCAACCCCGCGATGAGATGAGCCGATTGCGAAGATTTCATCTCTGTTCACTCCTTAGATGTGCAAGAGACTCAGCCAGTACACGTACCTTCGGAGCATCCTCAGCCAGAAGATATCCACCCGCTTCGGCACTGATCTCGGCCAGAGTCACGTCTATTGCCTGACCGTGGCTTTCGAGTATAGAAACGCAGATCTCGGCGACCTCGTTGATTTGGTCAGATGTAAGTTGTTTGGGTTTGTATGGGGCGTGGTCGTGCCGGCCTACCATCAATTCCGCGCGCGCGCACGGTCCCGAATCTTTGATGACACCTTGCCGTCTGAGCACGTTGAAAGCCTCGCGTTGCGCAACGCGCGCTGCTTTCGGAATACCACGATTTTCTAACCATTCTCGTGTTCGTTCATGCTCGCGCATCGCGGCTTGAACCGCAGCACCGCGCAACACAGGTTCAAGCTCTGCTTTTAAGCGTATGACGATTTCATTCAAGGAAGGTGGCCCATATTCCTGCGCATGCCCGGAGACGGTCCCGGTTGTCATCACAGGAGCTTGCCTGCTTCCGGTAGGTTGAGAACTTTGATCGGAAGATACTTTTCCCAGTGGCTCCTTATCCGCGCCGTTTTTTGGCGCGAAGGAATTTATATCAAGGTCTGAATTTTCTAAACCACCATAGGTTTCCTTAAAGGGTGCTTCATTCCGTGAAGCACGAGGCTCACCAAATGAAGCAGGAAAAAATCCTAAATTTTTTTTGCCAGCGGGAACCAGTCTGAGGCCTATTGAAGAGACAGCTCGGTTGAGGAATACTCTGAGGCCCACCCCATTCTTTCCCGAAAAATAGCCGATAATCCCTTCTTTGTGCATCCAGGTTAACGCCTTGCTCGCTGTGGCGCTGGATACACTTAACACCTCGCATAATACAGCCCATGCTTTCTGCCGCTTCCCTTCCCTGATCTCTGCCTCAAACCTTAAGACACCCTGACGTTCCCAGTAGTTGTCCGGTGCGTTTGCGAGGCGTAGGTAGATTTTGCTCATCAATGGGGTCACACGGTCAGCCTCGGGTGATGTGATTGCGGCGATAATTTCGTCATCAATCTGGCGAAACCTCTTGCGATATTCATTTGAACCGAGTTCGGTTTTACGAATGAATCTTTGGTTTGAAAGAGTTTGCATGGCCATAATCAGGTACCTCTTTCTTATCTTCTTGACAGCGATGGCCAGCTCGACTAAGATGTGGGCCGTATTGAGGTACACACCTACTGGCTCGCTATCCAAGCGAGTTAATCTCCTGACCTGAAGCGCTGGTCGCCAAACTTTTCGCTTCAGGTCTATGTTTTCGGGACTCTCCCTTCGTCCCAGCTTAATAACCCTGCCATGTCTTACATCGAAATTGTTTTCTTGAGAAGCCTGAAAAAAAATCTTCACCCTGAAGTTTTTTCTTCATCATGAAAGAAATATTTCAGGGTGAAGGGATTTCTTCTGGGTGAAGAAAAATCTTCAGGGTGTAGGAATTATTTCACCCTGAAGAAATTATTTCAGGGTG
>DASQDI010000064.1:0-70666 GCA_035634255.1 Blastocatellia bacterium | reverse complement strand
GGTAGACACCTTGGCCGCTCCGGCGTCGGGGTTGTGAAGGCGGGCGGCTCCCGCAGCCGACGGGTCTGAGACTACGGCCCAGGCGCCAGCTTTGACGGGGGCTTCGGCCGCGTAGAGCACGACGTCGGTACCGGACGGCGGCGGTGGAGGAGGAGGAGGAGGAGGCGATACGTACGTATAACCGCCGGTTAATGTGCCGCTCTGTCCATTGCTGTTTGTCACCACCACGTTGACCGCTCCGGCCGCGTGAGCCGGCGTTCTGGCGCTAATCGACGTGCCGCTCGTCACGATTACATTCGTGGCCGCCGCGCCCCCGAAACTCACCGTCGCGCCCGCCGCGAAATTAGCCCCGGTGATTGTCACAGTGGTTCCTCCGAGAGTCGTCCCTGACGCCGGAGATATGCCGCTCACTGTGGGGGCTTGAGGCGGAGGCGAAGCGCCCCCGGTCGTAAAGCTCCAGATCGGCCCGGTGGCCGTCCGGTTTGCCATCGTCTTTCCCACCACTCGCCAGTGATACGTGGTCCCGGATTGCAGCCCGGACAGGGTGTAGTTCTCCGGGCCTGCCGCGCCGGGAGGCCCCGTGATCACGTCTGACGCGACGAGTTGCAGGCTGTTCGCATTCGTCCCGACGTAGATGTCATACTTGTGCGCCCACCGCCCGCCTTCCCAGGACAGAGTGACCGGAGTCAGTTGCGCAGCCGCCCCGTTGGTCGGAGATATATTAGAGGGAATGTCGGGCGGCTGCGGCACGAACGCTTCGTACTCCGTCGCCGAGTTCCACTTCCTGTCGAATTGATTGACGAACCAGTCGAAGAACCACGGCTTGGTCGTGAAGTAGTTGTGCTCCTCCTCGGAGTTGTAAGACTCCACGCCCCAATTCGAGGAGCCGAAGATTGTCATGCCCTGACTGTACAGTTGCAGGGACTTCTGATGATTGAGCCCCCGGTGCTTTCGCATCCTGATCTGCACCCCCGCCGCGAAGAGGCGGTCGATGTTGTAAGGGCCGGTCACCTGCGCGCTGAACCTGTCGGAGTTGAATCGGTATTCGAGAGGCTCGGCGAGCAGGCGGACCTGAACGCCGCGGCCCACGGCCCTGAGGACCGCGTCGGTGATGGCCGTGTCCGTGATGCGGTACATGGTGATGTCGATCTTCTGGCTCTCCCGGTCTATCCGGTCCATCGCCCGCCTGCCGTAATCTTCCAGGGGGTTCGAATTCGGCACGAAGTTCATCGAGGGGTCGATGGGGAAGGTCGGGTACCTGCGCGTCAGGGGGCCGTTAATGTTGGCATAGTTCCCATAAAGAGTCGTGTTGGTCCAGATGTCGTCCAGGCGGGTCTTGCAGCTGTTGACCACGGCCGGGTCGTCGCTGAAGTACCAGGCTCCGTCTACGTAATTGGCGAATGGCTCGTATGGCCCGACATCCGCGTCCCCGAAATTGGAGCCGCTGAAGACGACTTTATTCTGCCCCGCGAGCAGCATCATCTTGGAGTGCAGAATCCCATCGCCGAGCTTGTAACGCATGGGAATCCCCGCCGCCCTGAACTGGTCCAGGAGCGCCTGATTTCCGGGGAATTTTATGTTGGCCCGAGGCTCGACGATGATGCGGACGGCCACCCCCGCCTGGTGCCTGCTGATTATCGCGTTCGCCAGTCCGGGCAGCTCTATCATGTAAATCGCCAGGTCTATCCCGACATTCTCGGCGTTGACGGAGTCGATCAGAGGCCAGTAGCAGAACTCGAACGAAGGGTCGCAGAGCCGCTCCTGCGCGCGCGACTGCTGGGGCAGAAGGAAAAGAGAGCCCATAATCAAAATGAATGCATACGCAAAACGAACTTTAATAAACATGGCCATTACCTATTCTCCGGTTGCGAAGGTCCGTCGTACATCCGTGCCCGCTTATGTCCCATCTTTGTCGGGATTCATAAACTTTTTTTGCTTCTCGAAGGAAAACGCAGGCAATCAGGCAATTAAAGTGCCGCGACTTAAGCCCTGAAAACCTTGCTTCCGGCGAAACCGTGGCACAGGTTTCAGAGCGGGCGAAAGGCCCTTTCAGGCATGCGAAGACACGGGAGAAAATGAACTGAAATGCAACGTTTCTTGTCCTGGACGCGAGATGATTTAATACTTGAATCCAACAGGGGCTTTAATATTATCAACAAGTTATCTCATTTCACCTGCCGGCATATGAATTGATGCATTCACTGTCTGATTATGGGAGGCAAGGTGGATTAATGATGAGTAAAGCCTCGATTCTGGTGGCCGAAGATAACGCGGACGTGCTCGATTCCTTACGCCGTCTTTTAGAGCTTGAAGGTCTTAATGTCATCACCGTGGACAACTGCTCGACGGCCCTTGAGCAGATCTCACAGTTTAAGCCGAACGTTATACTGACCGACCTCGGCATGCCTGGGATGACCGGGTTGGAGTTCATTCACAGGCTGCGAAGAATGCCGGAGTTCGCCCACGTGCCGATCATAGCCATGTCCTCGCACAGCAAAAAGTACCTGTCGGCCGCGCTCGACGCGGGGGCCGACATAGCTCTACACAAACTGGAAGGTTTCGACATTCTGCTCCAGGCGATTAACCAGCTGCTCGCGGGCAAAGTGCCCGGCAGGTAATCGCCCGCCCTTCATAGGGCCATGCGGGCCTCCCACTCCGTCGATCCTGACAAGTCGTGCATCAACCGAAAAGCGAAAGAGCGTAGCTTCGCGTCGCTTATGCGCTATGGCGGACGGGGCGGTCCCTGCCCGAGCGGCCGGCCCGGTTCATATGTGATATACATCGCTGTAAACTGTTATATTCCGCGTCTTAGACAGACTACGCCGCCCGATTTTCGCGAGGGCGCTTTTTGAAAATCCCCGCCGGTTCCAAGTATATGTAAGACCGATGAAGTCTGTGTTAATGGCAGTGATGTGACACTATGCATTTGACATCGTTGGAGTAATTGCTGGATTAAAGGCCCATAAGCTGTCAGATGCAAAACCTCGCGATCTGTTTATCTTCACATAGACTAGCCTGTTTGCTCGTGGATAAGTTATGTCGTCCCCTATTAATTCAATGAAATAGGCCCAGGAAACGCCCCTGCAATTGACCCGTAAGAGACGAGGGGCTTACTGTTGTTACCGGAGGCGACGAAGAGGCGGGGAGCAAAAATTGACTGAGGGTCATAGAGCAAAATGAGCATCAGCTATTCGCCCGGTCCGGCGCAGAACGAGTCGCGGAGCCGCAGCGCCCCAAGGCGCGAGACGGTGATACGCCCGCCCTCGCTCATGCGCCTGGACCTCGCCCGCAACCTCGCGCGGTTTGTCGAGTACAGAGACTTGCTCTACACCCTGAGCGTTCACCGCATCAAGGTCCGGTACAAACAGACCGTGCTCGGCATATCGTGGGCGATCCTGCAACCGCTCTCCATCATGGTTTTGTTCACGCTGGTCTTTTCGCTGATAGTCAGGATGCCGAGCGAGGGGACCCCTTACGCGGCTTTCGTCTACACGGCGCTTCTGCCCTGGACCTACTTCTCGACCGCCCTGTCGAACGGCGCGAACGGGCTGGTCAGCAACTCACCCCTGATCACGAAGGTCTATTTCCCGCGGGAGATTCTCCCGCTCACCTACGTGGTCGCCGCCCTGTTCGACCTCGTCATAGCGTCGAGCGTGCTGGCGGCGTTGATGGTCTATTACAGAGTGCCCCTGACCCTGAATGCCTTCTACGCGGCCCCGATAATCGTCATACTGACGGTCTTCGTCTCCGCCGTCTCTCTCTTCCTGTCGGCGATGCAGGTGCGGTTCCGCGACATAGGGGTGGCGATGCCCCTGTTGCTACAGGTGTGGATGTTCGCGACGCCCGTCGCCTACCCGCTCAGCGCCGTGCCGGACGCCCTGCGCCCCTTCTACCTGCTGAACCCGATGGTGGGTATAATCGAGAATTTCCGCCGGGTGGTCTTACACGGGGGGGCCCCGGACGGGGCTTCCCTCGGGGTTGCCGCCGTGACTTCCGTTGTTTTGCTCTCTGCTTCCTACATATACTTCAAGCGGGTGGAAGCGACGATGGCCGACATCATTTGACATCGGTTTGTGAGCGGTGCGCTAGCTTATGATCGACCTTAGATTCGAAGGCGTATCCAAAGAGTACCGAATCCGCCGGGCGGCGGGCGGGGGGGACGCGCGCCCGGGAATCGCGCGCAGGCTGATGAACCTGCGCGGGCGTTCGGAGCGGTTCCTCGCGCTCAGGAACGTGAGCTTCGAGGTCAGGCGCGGGGAGGCGCTCGGCATCATCGGCCACAACGGGGCGGGGAAGAGCACGATCCTGAAGCTCCTGTCGAAGATAACCGCCCCGACCAGCGGCGAGATCAGGATCAGGGGGAGGCTCTCGGCGCTCATCGAAGTCGGCTCGGGATTCCACCCCGAGCTCACGGGGCGCGAGAACGTTTACCTGAGCGGCTCGATCCTCGGCATGCGCCGCCGCGAGATCACCGAAAAGCTCGACAGCATAATCGACTTCGCGGGCGTTCGCCAGTTCATCGACACCCCGGTGAAGCGGTACTCCTCGGGGATGTACGTGCGGCTCGGGTTCTCCATCGCCGCCCACCTGCATCCTGACATATTGCTGCTCGACGAAGTGCTCGCCGTGGGCGACGCGGCCTTTCAGGCGAGGTGCTTCAAGCGCATAAGCGAGTTGAAGGAGGCCGGCACGACGATAGTCTTCATCTCTCACGACCTGAACGCGGTCGAGCTGCTGTGCGACCGGGCCCTGCTGCTGAGCCACGGGGAGGTCGCGGCCGAGGGGTGGCCCCGCGACATCATCTCCGAGTACGAGCGCACGGCCAATGGCACCCTGCCGACCTACCCTCCGGGCGCGGGGGCCGATGGCTCGCCCCGGCCGGTGGAGATAACCGGGCTCACGTTCCAGGATTATGAAGGGCGTCAGGTGTCGAACGTCTGCACGGGCAGCCCTCTGATGGCCCGCGTCGAGTTCGTGGCGAACGAGCCCGTCTCGGACGTGGTCTTCGAGATATTTTATTACTCCCAGGACGGTAAGCTTCACTTCCAGTTTTCGACCGCCCTGAATTGCGACCGGGTCGACCTCAACCAGGGGTCGGGCGCGGTCGTCTTTTCATGCCCGGAACTCGGCCTGCTACCCGGCCTCTACTACGCGGACGCCACGATCAAGCGTCGCGTGGAGGGCGAAGAGATTGACTGGCAATACCGGTGCTCAGTCCTTCGCGTCGGCCCCGGCAAGAACGTCGCGGGCAACTTCTACGCGCCGCATGAATGGCGGATCATGCAATACAACAACGCGGTAACGCCCTCGCCATTCTCCAAGTTCATGACATCAAACCACAGTCGCGAGGAGTGAAAGGCAGTAATCGACGACTCGTCTGGATCGGTTCTGTTGCGGTTATGAAGAGATCGCCTTCAGTGTCAGTGATAATACCCTGCTACAACCAGGGGCGCTTCCTCGGCGACGCGATAGAGAGCGCTCTGCGGCAGAGCCTCGGCCGGCCCGAGGTCATCGTCGTGGACGACGGCTCCCTTGACGACAGCGGGCAGGTGGCCGGCGGGTACGCGGGCGTCAGGGTGATAAGGCAGGAGAATCGGGGACTGTCGGCGGCGCGGAATGCGGGGATCGACGCGAGCACCGGGGATTATCTGGTCTTCCTCGACGCGGACGACAGGCTGCTCCCCCGCGCGCTCGAATCGGGGGCGAGGTGCCTTGAGGACCACCCCGACTGCGCCTTCGTCTATGGCGGGTACCGCCTGATCGCCGAAGACGGCTCCGCGATGGCGTCGCCCCCGCGGGAGGGCGAGCGGGGGGAGCCTTACCTCGACATGCTTCGCTCCAACTACATCGGCATGCATGCGACGGTGATGTACCGCCGCACGGTCTTCGACTCGGTCGGGCGGTTCGACACGTCGAGGGCCGCCTGCGAGGACTACGACCTGTACCTCCGGATCACCAGAAATTTCCCGGTCCGCCGCCATGACGACGTGGTGGCCGAGTACCGGCAGCACGGCGAGAACATGAGCCTGAACCCCGGCCTCATGTTAAAGACATCTCTGTCCGTTTTGGGCGCGCAACGAAAATACGCCAGGGGTAATAAAAAATCGGCCGAAGCGTACAAGGCGGGGGTGAGAAACTGGCAGAAGTATTACGGTAAAAAATTGATGAAGGACCTGCGCTCGCGGGCGAAAGCGCGCGAGTGGGATCAGGTTTTGATGGGAGCCCTCACGCTCTTACGTTACTACCCGCGCGGCGTCGTAAACAAAGCGACCGAAAAAATCACGCGAATGGCCGCGCGAGCACCGAAAATCTTTTCAATCAGACTGTCGCGGTAAAGTGGGGGAGAGGGGAATCGATTATACGAGCAGATGTGAGCCGATGTAATTCTTGTAAAGGAAGTAGGGAGTATGCCCCAGGAATATGACATAGCCGTGATCATTACCAGCTACAACCGCAGTGGTATGCTGGCGGCGGCGGTCGAGAGCGCGCTCTCGCAGGAGAGCCAGGGCGTGCGCTATGAAGTTATAGTCGTCGACAACAACTCTACCGACGGGACGAGGGAAGTCGTGGAGGGCTACATCGCTAAAGGTCACTCGAACCTCAGGTACCTGTTCGAACAGAGGCAGGGCGTGTCGTTCGCGCGCAACGCGGGGCTGGCCGCCGCGCGGTCGCCCGTGATCGCGTTCGCCGACGACGACGTGAGGGTGACCAGGGACTGGGTCGCCAACATCAAACGGGAATTCGACCAGCACCCGGAGATCGATTTTCTGGGCGGCAAGATTCTCCCCCGGTGGAACACCGCCCCGCCCACGTGGCTCACGCGCGACCACTGGTGGGCGCTCGCGCTCCTCGACTGCGGGGACGAGCCTTTCTACGTGAGCGCCGACAATCCCCTGTGCCTGCCCACCGCCAACGCCTCGTTCCGCTACGACGTGTTCGAGCGGCTCGGGCGCTTCTCCCCCGATTTTTCGGGGAGGGAGGACCACGAGTTCCTCCTCCGGTTGTGGCGCGCTGGCAGGCGCGGGCTGTACGCCCCGAGCATAGTCGTCATGGCCGACGTGCAGCCCGAGCGGTTGACGCGGGGCTATCACCGGAGGTGGAATACCACGACCGGCAGGTTCAATTCGCTGATGCGCCTGAACGAGAACATGGGGCCGGACGGCCGCATCGTGGGCGAGCCACCCGACGTGGTGGCCCTGTTCGGGGTGCCCGGCTTCGTCTACCGCGACCTCATCTCCAACAGCCTCGGCTGGCTCAGCTCGACGCTGCGGAGGCGGAGGGACGCGGCCCTGCACTGCGAGAATTACGTCTGGTACTTGATGGGCTATATAAGCATGCGGTACGAGCAGAACAGGGCTCAGCGGAAGCATTCGGGCCTCGCGGAGGTCGCGGCGTTCGCGAAAGCATTACTGCGTAAGAAACTGCATCGGGGCGGGCGGGAGCCCGAAGCCGTCACGGACCGCAGTTGATGGGCCGGGCGGAAGTCGGAAATCATAAGCGGGTTGAGGTAATGATGCTGGCAGGGGAGAGAGTACAGTCGCCTTCCGAGCCCATCCCTTCGGCGGAGCTTGAATTCCATCCGCACTCGTTCGCCGATGACGCCGGGAGGCTATTCTTCCGGGACGGCGAACTGTACAGGGGCATCAACGCCGAGAAGGCCCCGTTCTTTTCGGGCCTCTTCCGCGACGGGATTATCCAGCACCTCGTCGGGCGCGGGCTGCTCATAGAGTCCGAGCCGTCTGACCTGTCCGTCGAAGGCTACGGCATGGTACTGAAGCACCGCACCGTCCCCTTCATCTCGTACCCGCAGGAATGGTGCGCGGCCATGCTGAAGGACGCCGCGCTCACCATCATCGACCTGATGATAGAGCTCGCCGGGCGCGGGCTCGCGTTAAAAGACGCTCACCCCTGGAACCTCGTATTCGACGCCTGCAAGCCGGTCTACGTGGACCTCACTTCCATCGAGCCCCAGAGAGGCGAGTCGGGCTGGCAGGCGTACGATGAGTTTTGCCGGTTCTGCTATTACCCTCTGATCCTGATGTCGCACGGGCAGGAGCGCATCGCGCGGGCCCTTCTGCCGGAATACGAGGGCGTTCGGAGGAAAGACCTTTTGACCGTGATGCGAGGCTCGGCCCCGTCGCGGTTCGTGCTCTCCAAGCTGCTCGGCCGGGGCCTGGGGTCGATACGGTCCGCCTTCGGGAAGGGGCCGGGCAGGGGGCAGGCGACACAGCCATTTCTGAGGAAGGTGCGGGCGGACATTGAAAAGATTCAGCTACCCTCTTACGAGGTAGGAGCGAATGATGGAACACGACCGTCGCTCGGGTCGGGGCCGAGCCCGCGGCCGAAGCTGCGGGCCTTGACGGGAGCGCTCGCCGAGTTGCGGCCCGCGTCGGTGCTGGATTTGAGCCGGGACCCTGACTGGCCTTCCGTGTTGGCCGCCGCCTCGGGGCGCAAAGTGGTGTCTCTTAACTCCGACCCTTCGCGCGCCACGGCAATCTATGAGATGGCCCGTGATGATAACCGGCCGGTCCTCCCTTTAATAATCGATTTCATCAAGCCGACTCCGTCCGTCGGCTACTCCGGCCATTACTCCATCGCCGCCACCGAGCGGTTGATGTGCGACATGGTTTTGGCCCTGGGCCTCGTGAATAAGGTCGCGCGGGAGAACCACTTCAATTTCGACCTGATCGCGGAAGGGCTGTCGGCATTCTCGAAGCGATGGCTCGTCGTCGAATTTGCCCGGAACGAAAGTCGTGGGGCTAGCCGACCGCTCGCGCTCGATGATTTCATCGATTCGCTCGGGAAGCGGTTCAGAGACGTGGAAGTCGTGTCGTCCGTCGAAGAGCAGAGTGTCTTGTTGTTATGCGAGAAGTAGCTGCGGAGAAGAGATGAATAACAGGCCGCTGGTTACAGTGATAACGGTATTCCTGAACGCGGAGAAGTTCATCGAAGAGGCGGTCGAGAGCGTGCTGGCTCAGACCTACGGCCGGTGGGAATTGCTGCTCGTCGACGACGGCTCGACCGACGACAGCACAGAGATCGCTTTGGCCTACGCGCGCAGCCACCCTCACAAAATCCGATACCTTCAGCACCCCGGGCACGAGAATCTGGGTATAAGCGCGTCACAAAACCTCGGCATAAGGGAGGCGAGGGGGGAGTACGTGGCGTTCTTGGACGCCGACGACGTGTGGGAGAGCGAGAAGCTGAGCGAGCAGGTCGAGATACTGGGCGCGCACCCTGAGGCGGCGATGGTCTACGGGGCCACCCGGTACTGGTACAGCTGGACCGGCCACCCCCAGGACTCCGGCCGTGATCTATTCATCGCGCCCGGCGTCCCGCCTGACAGTCTGGTGAAACCGCCGGGACTGCTCGTCCAATTCCTGCGGCAGGAGATACCCATCCCCTGTCCCTCGGACGTACTCGCGCGGCGCGAGGCGGTCATAGACGTGGGCGGATTTGAAGAGAGCTTCCGCCGCATATTCACTGATCAGGCTTTCTACGCGAAGCTGTGCCTCAAATGGCCGGTGTTTGTCGCGGGCCGGTGTTGGTTCAAATACCGCAAGCACCCGGAATCGGCGGTCTCCGTTGTTAAAGAGAGGGGAGGGATGCGGGCGGCGCGTCTGACTTATCTTAACTGGGTGGAAGGCTATTTAAACGATCACGGAGTCGCTGACATGGAGGTCCGCCGCGCGCTCAGGGCCGCGCGCCGAAAATGCCTTCATCCGGGGTTTTATCGACAGGCGGCTCGCATCAAATACCGCGCCCTGATCGCGCGGGAGTCTTTGAGGTCAATCGCGCGGCGGATGCTGCCCGCCCCTGCCGTGCGCTTCCTGCGCGCGCAACGCGGGGACAGAGTCGAGCAGCCCCGTTGAATCCGGAGCCATGTTGATCATGCGGAAGCCGCATCTGGTGTCAGTCGTCATCCCCTGCTACAACCAGGGCCGTTTTCTGGGCGAAGCGATTGAGAGCGTCTTCGCGCAGACCTACGAGCATTATGAAATCATAGTGGTCGACGACGGCTCGTCGGACGAGACCGCGCGGGTCGCGGCGAGTTACGAGCGGGTGCGGTGCCTGAGCCAGAAGAATCGCGGCCTCGCCTCGTCGCGCAACGCCGGGCTCGGCGCGAGCGAAGGGAGCTACTTAGTCTTTCTCGACGCGGACGACAGGCTACTCCCGAACGCTCTGGAAGACGGCATATCCGCCCTCGATTCCAACCCCGCGTGCATGTTCGCGTATGGGCACGTGAGGCTGATCGCGTCGGATGGCTCGCCTCTGCCTTCCCCGCCGCAGGAGGCCATCCGGTCCGACCATTATTTAGAGCTGCTGCGCCACAACTACATCTGGACGACCGGGGCGGTCGTCTATCGCCGGGAGGTCTTCGATTCGGTCGCGGGCTTCAACGCTCTGGTGAGCGGCTCCGCGGATTTCGATCTCAACGCGCGGATAAGCAGGCTCTTCCCGGTCTGCTGCACCGACAGAGTGGTCCTCGAATACCGCCAGCACGGCGAGAGCATGAGCCGCGACTTTGCGCGGATGCTGAAAGCCGCGGTGACCGCGCGGCGGTTGCAGCGAAAGTACGTGAAAGGGAACCGGGAATATGAAGAGGCTCTGCAAGCCGGGATCCGGGTCGCGCAGGAGGATTATGGCGTAAAGCTGATGAGGCAGGTCAGGCAACAGTGCCGAAAGCATCGGTGGGGCGAGGCGATGGCCGGGCTGCTGACGCTCTTTCGGTATTACCCTGGGGGCTTCGTGAGGCGCGCCTTCCGAAAGCTGAATCATCCCGGTTTCAATCTCCAAAACTGATCACGTTGTTCAATCTGAAATATGTCCGGTGCAATAACAGACCTTGATCTTGAGAGCCGCCCGGCGGCCAAAGCCATGCCTCTGGTGTCGGTGATAACGATATTCCTGAACGCGGAGAAGTTCATCGAAGAGGCGGTCGAGAGCGTGCTGGCCCAGACCTACGGCCGGTGGGAATTGCTGCTCGTCGACGACGGCTCGACCGACAACAGCACAGAGATCGCTTTGGCCTACGCGCGCAGCCACCCTCACAAAATCCGATACCTTCAGCATCAGGGGCATGCCAACAGGGGGATGAGCGCGTCGCGCAACCTCGGCATAAGGGAGGCGAGGGGGGAGTACGTGGCGTTCTTGGACGCCGACGACGTGTGGGAGAGCGAGAAGCTGAGCGAGCAGGTCGAGATACTGGGCGCGCACCCCGAGGCGGCGATGGTCTACGGGGCCACCCGGTACTGGTACAGCTGGACCGGCCACCCCCAGGACTCCGGCCGTGATTTCTCGCAGGGGCTGGGAGTGCGGCCCAACACTCTGGTAAAACCTCCGGGCCTTGTGAGCGTTCTCCTGCGGGATCAGGTCGCCACGGCGACGGGCTGTCTTGCGCGGCGCGAAATCCTTCTGGAAGTGGGAGGTTATGAAGAGAGCTTTCGCGGGCTGTTTGAAGATCAGGTAGTCCACTCGAAGATTTGTTTGAAGGCCCCGGTATTCGTATCGAGCCGGTGCTGGTATAAATACAGGAAGCACCCCGACTCGTGCTGCTCCGTGGCGGAGAGGGCGGGCCAACACCACTCCCAGAGGCTAGCCTTTCTTAACTGGCTCGAAGCCTATTCGGGCGAGCAGGGCGTAGAAGATTCGGAACTGCGGCGGGTGATCAAAAAGGAGCGGTGGAAATCCCGCCATCCGTTAATATCGCGCCTGCCGGACCATGTGAGCTATCGCGGAAGGATTATGAAAGAAGGATTGAAATCGATTGCGCGGCGCGCACTGCCCGTCCCGGTTTACCGATGGCTTCGCGAACGCCGGCGCGGGAAGGAAGACCCGGTGCCGGTCGGTCTGGTGAGCTTCGGCAGCCTGCGTCGTCTGACTCCCATCAGCCGGGTGTTCGGGTTTGATCGCGGCACGCCGGTCGACCGCTACTACATCGAAGACTTCCTCGCCCGCAACGCTTCCGACATTCGGGGCCGCGCGCTGGAAGTCGGAGACGATTCGTACACGCGGAGGTTCGGCGGCGACCGCGTCACCCAGAGGGACGTGCTGCACGTCTCCGAGGAGAACCCGCGCGCCACGATCATCGCGGACCTCGCGAGCGCCGACCACATCCCCTCCGACTCGTTCGACTGCATAATCCTGACGCAGACCCTCCATCTCATCTACGACGTGCGCGCGGCCCTCGCGACGCTCCGCCGCATCCTCAAGCCGGGCGGGGTCCTGCTGACGACGTTCCCCGGCATCACTCAGATAGACCACTTCGACTGGGGCGGCTCATGGTACTGGGCATTTACGGCGCTGTCGGCGCGGAGGATGTTCGCCGAATTCTTCCCCGAAGCGAACTTCACGGTCGAGACGCGCGGGAACGTGTTCGCGGCCATCTCGTTCCTGCACGGGGTGGCTCTGGAAGAGTTGCGCGAGGACGAGCTTGATTACAACGACCCGGATTATCAGGTGATCATCACGGTCAGGGCCATCAAGGAGGCGGTGTCGTGAGAGTGCCGGGCTTGAGAACCCTGAGACGCGCGGGCGGAAAGATCAGGAGGCGGCTCACGCCGAGGGCACTCATACTGCTCTATCATCGCGTGGCCGAGGAGGGGTCTGACCCGTGGCAGCTGGCCGTGACCCCGCGCCACTTCGAAGAACACCTTCAGGTCCTCAGAGAGTATGGCCGCCCGTCGCCTCTTCAGAAACTATCCCGCGCAGTTAGGGATGGCGGCGTCCCCAATCGCGCGGTGGTAGTGACCTTCGACGATGGGTACGCCGACAATCTTCTGAACGCGAAGCCTCTGCTGGAAAAACACGATGTCCCGGCGACCGTTTTCGTAGCGACAGGCTACTCCGGGCAGGACCGCGAATTCTGGTGGGATGAGCTCGACAGACTATTCCTTCAGCCCGGCCGACTGCCCCCCGAGCTTCGGCTGAGAGTGAACGGGCAGGAGCACTTCTGGGAACTCGGCGACACTTCCGATTACGATGAGGGTTCGCATCGACGCGACCTTCGATGGAGGGCGTGGCAGGAGGCAGAGCCCACCCCCCGGCACTCCGTTTACCGCTCGCTCTGGCAGTTGATGCACCCGATGTCGGACGGTGAGCGGCGACAGATCAGGAGCGAACTGCTGGCGTGGGCGGGCTCCACAGGGTCGGCGAGGCCGACGCACCGCTCGCTCACGCTCGACGAGATACCCGAACTCGCGCGGGGCGGGCTGGTCGAAGTCGGCTGCCACACGGTGACGCACCCGCAGCTTTCGGCCTTAGACGCCGACTCGCAGAGGCGCGAGATTGACGAGAGCAAGGCCCGCCTGGAAGAGATTCTCGGGAGGCCCGTGACCAGCTTCGCCTACCCGTACGGGCGCGAATGTGACTACTCTTTCGAAACGGTCGGGCTAGTTCGCGGGGCGGGGTTCGACTGCGCCTGCACCACTTCGGTCGGGACGGTCGGGCGAGGCGCGGACCCCTTCCGGCTGCCGCGAGTGCAGGTGGAGGACATGGACGGAGAAGCGTTCGCCCGCCTGCTCTCGGAAAAGCTCCGCGGTTGAGCGGGACCCGCGCGGCCCTGAGTGCTTAGATGCGAATACTGGTCATCTCTAACTTCTACCCGCCGCACTTCATCGGCGGTTACGAGCTTGGTTGCAGAGATGTCGTTGAAGCGCTCAAATCTCGCGGGCACGATGTCCGCGTCCTGACCAGCACCTTCGGCGTAAACCGCCCCGAGCATTCCGGCCATGTCTACCGGTGGCTGGCGACCGACCTCTCGTTGAAGATCGACGGCTCCGCGTCTGACCTGCTCCGGGTCATCAAGAAAGAGTCGATCAACCGCAGGGCCTTCGATGTAGTCTGCCGCGAGTTCCCGCCGGATGCCGTGTACGTCTGGAACGCGACGCACATCTCGATATCGCTCGCCATCAAAGCTCAACAGAAGGGGCTCGCGGTCCACTACTTCATCTCCGACCACTGGCTGAGCAAGTGGGAGAGCGACGCTTTGTACTCGCTCAGGCACCGGTCTCCGCGGAGGGCCTCTCGCCGGCTGGCGTGGAGGCCGGTCAGGTTTCTGATCGACGCATCGGGCCTTCTGCCGCCCCCGGCCCCGGATTTGAGCCGCGTTCAGTTCGCCAGCCGCTACCTCAAGCAGGCCGCCTTACAGTCAGGCAGGCCCGTCGCGAATGCGGAGGTGATTCACTGGGGGATCGATGCAGACCGCTTCCCGTTCAACGAGTCGTCGCACGACCCCCGGCGGCTGCTTTACGTGGGCCAGATAACCGCGCTCAAAGGCGTCCACACGGCGGTCGAGGCGCTAAGGCTGCTGGTCGAGACGCCGCGCCATCGATCGACGAAGCTGACCATCGTCGGCGGGCCGGATTATGATGATCGCGTCAGAGGGCTCGTCTCTTCGCTCGGCCTTGAGCGCAACGTCTCGTTCACGGGCCTCGTCTCCCGCGACCGGCTCCCCGACATTTACCGCGAGCATGACGTGCTCCTGTTCCCGTCGGTCTGGGACGAGCCCTTCAGCATAACTCTGCTCGAAGCGATGTCATCCGGCCTCGCCGTGGTGGGGACGAGCACGGGCGGCACCCCCGAGATTCTCGAAGACGAAGTGAATGCGTTGATCTTCCCGAAAGAGGACGCGGAGGCTCTGGCCGGGCAGATAGTCCGGCTCGTCGAAGACCCCGAGCTTTTCGAGAGGGTGAGGCGCAATGGGCGGCGTACGGTCGAAGAGGGGTTCAGGTTTGAAGACATGGTCGATAGAATCGACCTCGCGTTGAAGAGGCAGGCCGGATGAGCTGAGCGCATGAGCCGGCGCAGGTGGAGCGATTGCCCGTGAGAGTAGGCATCTACAACGAGCCGCCGGGCGGCGGAATAGGGGGGTCGGAAGTCTCCGTGGCGGTGCTGGCGGAAGCCCTCGCGCCCCGGCACCAAGTCGAGATCATTCATCACAAGCCATACATGAATTCGGAGCGGCTCGCCGAAATCTCCGGCACCGATTTGAGCGCGGTCAGGATGCGCTGTGTTGAGGCCGAGCCTTACTCGTTCGGCAGGTCGCACTCGCCCTGGCGGCGTTACAAGGACGCGCGCGGGTGGCGGGCGTCTTTGAGCGAGCCCTATGACCTGTTCATAAATTTCACTCACGGCTATCCGCCTTTCTGCTACGCCCCGAGGGGCGTGCTCGTCGTCCTGTTCCCATTTCACGAGCGCCCGCACCGGGAGGCTCAGGGCGAAGCCCCCGATGGCGTCGGCCTGCTTTCGTGGGACCGGATCAAAGGCCCGTACCACGAATGGGAATGGCGGAAACGGATGGGCACCTATCAGGTCAGGGCGACAAACTCCCGGTTCTCGCGGGAATGGACGAGGCGTCGATGGGGCATCGACTGCCAGATCGTCTACCCTCCCGTTGACACTCGCTTTCAACCCGGAGCCAAGACGAACTCCATCCTGAGCGTCGGGAGATTCACCGCGACGGGGCACTCGAAAAAACAGCTGGAAATGATGGCCGTTTTTAACGAGCTGCGAGATGACGCCCGGTCCGACTGGGGCTACTTCTGCGTCGGAGGGGTGAGCGACGCCGACGCCGACCTGCAATACTTCAGGAGCGTGAGCCGCAGGGCGAGCGAGTGCGGCGCGGCCGCGCTCGCCAACGTCGAGCGCGGCCGGCTGAAACAACTTTATGAAGAGGCCAAAATATTCTGGCATGCCGCGGGCTACGGGGAGAGCGACGAGCGCCCGGAGCTTTCGGAGCACTTTGGGATTGCGACCGTCGAGGCGATGGCGGCAGGGTGCGTGCCGGTGGCGATCAACAAAGGAGGCCAGCCGGAAATCGTTCGGCACGGGGAGAGCGGCTTCGTGTGGAGCAGGCTCGAGGAACTGAAGGAATACTCCCAGCTTCTGATGAGCGACGAGCCTCTGCGCGAGCGGATGGCGAAAGCCGCCCGCTCGCGCGCCGGGCTCTTCAGCCGCGAGCAGTTCGTCAGGCGCTTCCTGAGTTTGCTGGAGTTTGACGAGCAGGGCAGTCCGGCGGGGGCGGAGATTTAACGAATGGGCAGAATCGATAGGGGCTCTCTACCGGCCGACATCAAAATAAGAAACGATCTGAAGCCGGGCGACATAGGCTATCTGACTTACCTTCACGGCAAACTGTACGCGGAAGAATGCGGGTGGGACTACACTTTCGAGGCGTACGTTGCCGACCCTCTGGCGCGGTTTGCCAGAGCCCGCAGTGAGCGGGAGCGCATATGGATTGTCGAAAAAGATCAGGTAGTGTCCGGCTCGGTTGGCATCGTTGAGGCTTCCGGAGAGAGCGCCCAACTGCGCTGGCTGCTGCTGCACCCCGGCCTTCGCGGTCACGGCGTCGGCAGGCTGCTGGTGGAAGAGGCGGTGGCCTTCTGCCGTGCCAGCGGGTACTCGTCGATCTTCCTGTGGACTGTCAGCACGCTGGGCGCGGCGGCGGGCCTCTACCGCTCCGCCGGGTTCCGGCTGACGGAGGAGCACACGCACGAGATGTGGGGCGCGACGGTGACGGAGCAGAGGTACGAAGCGAGCCTGTGACGGCCGCGGCCGCCGCGGGCTTTGATACGCGGCCGGAGCCTATTATGATCTTCATGATTTTTACGCCTGAAAGGTGGTGAACGACGAACGTCTGGGGTACATTCAGAGCCATGGGTATTCGGGGACTAAAAGATCCGCCTAACAATCCGCCGTACCAAAGGCGGGCGGGGCGCTCGCATTGGGTGAAGCCCGCCCTGTCCGTGCTGATGGTCTTCGCTTCGATAGTCGGCCTGAACGTACAGGTAATCGGCCAGGGGGCGCGGGGCCAATCCTCCGGCAGAGCGAGCCGCGCCGCCCTGCCGAAAACATTCACCAACCCCCTGCTGCGCTCGGGCGCCGACCCGTGGGCCATCACTAAAGACGGCTTTTACTTTTACATGCACACCACCGGGGATAACCTGACCATCTGGAAGACTCGCAACCTGGCCGATTTGAAGAGGGCCGAGAAGAGGGTCGTCTGGACGCCGCCTGCCACGGGGCCTTATTCGAAAGACATCTGGGCCCCCGAACTCCACTTCCTGCGGGGCAGGTGGTACATCTACTTCGCCGCCGACGCGGGCAGGAATGAGAGCCACCGCTTATGGGTTCTTGAAAACGCCTCGCCCGACCCCCTGCGGGGCGAATGGGTGATGAAGGGGAAACTCGCCGACCCTTCGGACAAGTGGGCCATCGATGGGTCGGTATTCGAGCACGGGGGGCGGCTCTACCTCATATGGTCGGGCTGGGAAGGGGACGAGAACGGCACGCAGAATATTTACATAGCCGCGATGAAGGACCCCTGGACGATTGAGGGGAGCCGCGTGAGGATTTCGACTCCCACTTACCCGTGGGAAAAATTCGGAGACATAGACGTGAAGAGAGACCCCGATAACCCGCCCCACGTGGACGTGAACGAAGGGCCTCAGATATTGAAGCGGGGTGACAAAATCTTTCTGGTCTACTCGGCGAGCGGCTGCTGGACGGAGCACTATTCGCTGGGTATGCTGACCGCTTCCGCCGACAGTGACCTGCTCGCGCCCGACTCATGGAAGAAGACCCCGAATCCGGTCTTCGAATCATCGCCCGAAGCGAGGGCGTACGGGGCGGGCCACAACTCTTTCTTCCAATCCCCGGACGGCAAGGAAGACTGGATTCTGTACCACGCCAATTCCGAGCCGAATCAGGGTTGCGGCAGGTACCGCTCGCCCAGGGCGCAACGCTTTACGTGGAAGGCCGACGGCACGCCGGACTTCGGGCGGCCCGTGCCGGTGGGGAGGCCGATTCGGATGCCGTCCGGCGGATGATCGGCCTCGCGGGAATAAATCGAGGCTCGGGCCATGCGGCCTGGTGACGGTAGCCATGTCAAGAAGCGCGCCATCGTCCGAATCCGGAATGAGGTCATCCCATATCCGCACACCCGCGTCGCCCGATATAACCGCTCGATTCCTATAGATCCACTAATTAGCCCGCCGGTGTTACTGGCTCGACACTTGATTATGTTTCCGCAGAGGAACATATTATGGACACTCTCAGGCAAGACCTGCGCTACGCCCTGCGGATGCTCACGAAAAAGCCGGGCTTCACCATCGTCGCCGTCATCACTCTGGCCCTCGGCATCGGAGCCAACAGCACGATATTCAGCGTCGTCAACGGCCTGTTGCTGCGCCCCCTGCCTTACCGCGATTCCGAGCGGCTGGTGATCATCTGGACCCACTCGCCGGGCGCGAACGTCGCTCAGGACTGGCCGTCTCCGGGGCAGTACGCCGCGATTGCGTCGGAGAGCGACTCGTTTGAAGAGATGGCCCTCGCGCAGGGAACTAATCTCATCCTCACGGGTCGCGGGACGCCGGAGCGGATCGGCGTCGTGTCTACTTCTTCCGCCATGTTTTCGCTCCTCGGCGCGCAGCCCGCGCTCGGGCGCACCTTCCTGCCCGAAGAAGACTCGCCGGGCAAGCCGCTGACGGCCATACTCAGCCACGGGTTGTGGCAGCAGAGGTTCGGCGGTGATCCGGGAATAATCGACCAGGTTATCACGCTCAACTCTCGCAGCTACACGGTGGTGGGAGTGATGCCCTCGGACTTCTCGATCAGCTACGAAGTGATGCCGACGGTGGGGGCCGTCGCCCAGGCGGACATCCTGCTGCCCCTGCCCCTGAGCGCGGAGACCCTGAGCAGTCAGGGCGACGAGAATTATAACGTGCTGGCTCGTCTCAAGCCGGGAGTGACCGTCGCGCAGGCGCAGGCGGAGCTGGACGCCGCCGCCGGGTCGCTTGAGCGGCAGTTCCCGGACTACTACCCGGCGAGCCGCCGCTTCAGCATGAGCGTCAAGCCTCTGATCGAGCAGGTGGTCGGGGACGTGCGCCCGGCCCTCCTGGTCTTACTCGGGGCTGTCGGCTGCGTGCTGCTCATCGCCTGCGCCAACGTAGCCAACCTGCTGCTCGCGCGCGGGGCGACGCGCGAGAAGGAGATGGCGATCCGCTCGGCGCTGGGCGCGGGCCGCCGCCGCGTCGTGCGCCAGCTTTTGACCGAGAGCGTGGTGCTGGCCCTGCTCGGCGGGGCGCTCGGCCTGCTCATCGCCATCTGGGGCCTCGACGGGTTGCGCTCGCTCAACCCCGGCAACATCCCTCTCCTGCAAAACATCCGCATCGATGGCCGGGTGCTCGCCTTCACGTTCGCCGTCACCATGGTCACGGGCATCCTGTTCGGGCTGGCCCCGGCCTTGCGCAGCTCGCAGGTGAACATGAACGAGTCGCTCAAGGAGGGCGGGCGCAGCCTCGTGAGCGGCCGCCACCACCGTTTGCGGAACCTGCTGGTCATCGCGGAGATGGCCTTATCTTTAGTGTTGCTCATCGGCGCGGGCCTGCTGATCCGCAGCTTCGTGCGCGTGCAGCAGGTCGAGCCGGGGTTCGACCCCCGGAATGTCCTCTCGCTACGCCTTTCGGTGGTCGGCACCGACTACGCGGAAGAGTCGCGGCGCCGGTCCTTTTATCAACAACTGTGGGAGCGCATAAGGCAGTTGCCGGGCGTAGAATCGGTCGGGGGCGCTACGATCCTGCCCCTGAGCGGCGGCATAGGGTGGGGCGGCATCACAATCGAGGGCTACGCGGCGTCGTCCGGGCAGAGCGCGATCCAGGCCGACCAGCGCATCGCGAGCGTGGGCTACTTCGAGACGATGAAGATACCTCTCATCAGCGGGCGGTTCTTCAGCGAGCAGGATATGAAAGACTCGTTGAAGGTCGCGATCATCGACGAGAACCTCGCCCGCACGTACTGGCCCGACTCGGACCCGATAGGCAAGCGCCTGAAGCGCGGCGACGCAACGTCCGAAGCGCCGTGGCTCACCGTCGTGGGCGTGGTGTCGAACGTCAAGCAGTACGCCCTCGACAGCGACTCGCGCGTCACTCTGTACACCCCGCACGAGCAGAACCTCGCGAGCTACATGTTCGTGACGGTCCGCACGGCCGGGGACCCGAACGGCTGGGTCTCGGCCGTGACGAACGAGGCTAGGAGGATCGACCCGAACGTGCCGGTCTTCGATGTCAAGACAATGGACCAGAGGCTCTCCGACTCTCTGGCGCGGCGGCGGTTCGCGATGCTCGCGTTCGGCCTGTTCGCGGCGGTGGCGTTGCTGCTGGCGGCGGTCGGCATCTATGGCCTGATGAGCTACGCCGTGGCCGAGCGCACGCGGGAGATCGGCATCCGCGTGGCCCTGGGCGCGCAGACGCGCGACGTGCTCAGGCTGGTGATCGGGCACGGGGTTTTGCTGGTTGTCATCGGGGTCAGCATCGGGCTGGTCGTCGCGGCCGGGGCCACGCGCGTGATGTCGAGCCTGCTGTTCGGGGTTGGCGCGACCGACCCTCTGACGTTCGCGGTGCCGTCGCTCCTGCTGGGGGCCGTGGCGGTGCTGGCTTGCTACCTCCCGGCGAGAAAAGCCATGAGGGTCGACCCGATGGTCGCGCTGCGGTATGAGTAGGCGTCGCGAGACGATTCGCGGCGCTTGTCCCCGCGTCCTCGGAGTCGGCGGCCTCGGGCGCAATCGTCGTTGAGCCGAATGACGGACGTGGTACTATATGCCTGTACAAAAAGAGAGGCAGGCTTATGTCTTACCGGATGTGGCTTAAAGACTGGGTCCAACCCGGCTACCTTCAGCCCGACACCGTCGAATCCTGTCGCCGGGCCTTCAATTCACACCCGGCCCGCATGCTGGTCCTTAAAGATTTTTTACCCGACCAGGTGGCCGAAAAGCTCAGCCGCTTCCTGTCGCACGAAGCGCGGTTCGAACCGGCGTATGGGCTCTACTCAAAGAATGTCAGGGACGGAAATCTCTCGGGCGTGTCCCCCTCGGCATGGCTTGAGTCCGGGGAAGGGGAGAAGTTTTACAGGTTCAGCGATTACGCGGGCGTTCTCGACGAGTTTCAGTCCAGCCCCAACCGCACGTTGTTCCAGCAATTCTTTTCCGCGCTCAGGGGCGACGGGTTCAGGCTCTTTTTCGAAGGGGTGTCCGGGCTCGAACTGGGGCCCGCCCCGCTCATCAATGCGTACTCTTACGGGCCGGGTGATTTCCTCAGCCTTCACACCGACGACGTGAAGAGTAAGCGCCTCAGTTTCGTCTTTTACCTCTCGCCCCACTGGGAGCGCCGTTTCGGCGGCCTGCTCCACATGATCGATCACAAGGGGGATGTCACGGAAGTCGACCCGGACTATAACAGCCTCGTAATCTTCGATGTCTCCGCCAAGACCGAGCACTACATAAACCCGGTCGAGCGGTGCGCCGGCGGAAGGGCCAGGCTGACCGTCAGCGGGTGGTTTCTGGCACCTTAATACAAAGAATTTGTCGGCCGAACGGCGGATAAATTCCGGTGTAATCTTGACCGCCTGAAGATAAAAACATAATATTTAGAGCCGGGTTTGATGAAGCAGTAATTATCCATCCATGATTCGGCCAGAAGTTGATCGGTCGTTTACCTCAAAAGGTTAAACAACTTCGTATCAAACAAACTACAAAAACTTCCGCCTTTAGGAGGACCAGCAAATGAAGCCAGACTACACGGACCGGCAATCGCAGCCTTCAACTTTCCCTGATGTGCGTCCAGAGATAGTTTTAAACTCTCTGAGTGAGATCAGCCTTAAGGATAAGGCCCGTCCCGAAACCATCACCGAAGTCGCGCCCGAGACTTCCCCCTACAATAAGCCAAGGCCCGAAGTCGTCACCGAAGTCGCGCCGGAGACCGACCCTGCCAAGAAGCCTCGGCCGGAGGTCGTGACCGAGATCGCCCCGGAGGTTCGGCCGGAAGTAGTAACCGAGATCGCTCCTGAAACCATCACCGAAGTCGCGCCCGAGACTTCTCCCTACAAGAAACCGAAACCTGAGGTTATCACCGAAGTCGCGCCGGAGATTCGGCCGGAGGTCGTGACCGAGGTCGCGCCGGAGACTTCGCCTTCCAAGAAGCCTCGGCCCGAAGTCGTCACCGAAGTCGCGCCCGAGAGCCAGCCCGCCAGTAAGCCTCGGCCCGAAGTTGTTACCGAGATCGCGCCTGAGAGCGACCCTTACCGGAAGCCTCGTGCCGAAGTCGTCACGGAAGTGGCTCCTGAAACTTCCAGGAAGTAGGCGGGGGTGATGCCGCCCGCGGGCCGGCGCGGAGCCGACGGGATCATAATGATGCGCCGTGTCGCCGCGGACGCTCTTACTTCCATCGACATTCATTGAATTGAAGCGCTCTTGCCGGGTGCCGCCGCAACCCTTTTGCGAAGGTCGGGCGTTACCGCTTCGAGCGGGCGGTCCGATCCTCAGGCTGAAGCTCTGCGAGCTGGACTCGGCAAGGCGCGACCCACGAGTCGGCTATGACAGACACCACTAATCGGGCTGGTCTCGTTAATATCAGCGGCGGCAACAAGGCGAACGGGTTCAAGCCCGTGGCCCTCGTGAGCATGCCGACGCTGTCAGGGCGGTTCCCCTCCTTTCAACTCGCCCTGCTGAAGCCGACCCTTGAGCGCGCCGGCATCCCCGCCCAGGCGTTCTCGCTCTTCATGTATTTCGGCACGCACATCGGCTGGAGGATCAACGAAGCCATAGCGGACGTGTGGCCGAGCATGGTCGGCGAGTGGATATGGACGAAGGCCGCCTTCGGCGATGAGGTGGAGTCCGACAGGGACGAATACTTCAGGCAGTACGAACGGATCTTCAGGGCGATCTGCGACCGGGCCGGCTGCACGATTGAAGACATCCGGCGCATCCGCAATGAGTCGACCATTTCGTTCATAGACTTCTGCGTGAACTCGATTGACTGGAGCCGCTTCGGGCTCATAGGGTTTTCGGTCGTCTTCCAGCAGTTGCTCTCGAGCGTGGCGCTCGCCAAGGCGCTCAAGAGCCGCTACCCCGACATACCTATCGTTATGGGCGGGGCCGGCTTTGAGGACGATATAGCGGACGAGATCATGCGCAACTGCCCTCAGGTCGATTACCTGCACTGCGGCGACGCCGAACTCTCTTTCCCGGAGATGGTGCGCCGCCTCTACAAGGGCGAGTCGATGCGAGACCTGAAGGGTATCATGTGGCGCGATGGCGGGGAGGTGATCTACGCGGGCCGCGCGCCCAACTTCTCCGACATGAACTCCACGCCGATCCCGGACTTCGACGAGTATTTTTACGCGCGTAGAGAATCCTCTTACATAGACTACGAGGGGGCGAGGCAGGTCCTTCTGCCCATCGAGACGGCGCGCGGGTGCTGGTGGGGCGAGAAGAACCACTGCACGTTTTGCGGGCTGAACCGCTCGGGGATGGAGTTCAGGGCGAAGGACGCCGATAACGTCATCGAGCAGATCGAAGCCCTGACGCGGCGGTACGGGATATTCCACTTCAACGCGATAGATAATATTCTGGCCCCCGAGTACTCGAGCAAGCTGTTCGGGAGACTCGCGGAGGCCAACACCGACATACGCCTCCATTACGAGGTCCGCCCGAGCATCTCTCGCGCGCAGCTGAAAGAGATGCGCAAGGGGGGGCTCTTCTCAGTGCAGCCGGGGGTGGAGAGCCTCTCCACCAACATCCTGAAGATCATGAGGAAGCACACGACCGGCATGCGGAACCTCGAACTGATAAAGTGGTGCACCTACTACGGCATCCATAATTTCTACAACATCCTCGTAAGGTTCCCCGGAGAGACGGCCGAGGATTACCGCCTGCAATCCGAAGTGATCTCGAAGATATCTCACCTGCAACCGCCCTACGCCATCGTCAAGGCGCGCGCCGACAGGGGCTCCCCGATGTACTTCGAGCCGGAGGCGCAGTCGATCACGAGCCTGCGCCCCGCCGCCTGCTACGACTTCATATTCCCGAAGGACCGGTTCAACCTTGAGCGGGTCTCCTACTACTTCGACCACCAGATGGAGAACACCGTCACGGACGAGCAGTACAGGGAGATCTTCGGCCTCGTGGCGGCCTGGCAGGAGAGTTGGGAAGACGGCGAGAAGCCCTACCTTCGGTACCGGAAGTCTCTGGCGACCATCGTCATCGAAGATGGCCGAGGCCCCCGGCCCCGCTCGTTCACTTACAGCGACGGCGCGGCGTCGCTCTACGAGTACTGCGCCGACGCCCGCAAGCCCGCGGACGTAGCGGCGCGCTTCAGGGACGAGGAATGGGTGGAAGGCGCATTGAGCGATTTCGTCGGGAAGGACCTGATGATCTTTCTTGACGGCCGCTATCTCAGCCTGGCACTGCCTGAAAATCCATACTTTTAATCGTCAACTCACTTGTTGAAATTCTACCGTCCTGCTTGTTGACCGGGGGGCCTGAATTGCGCGAATCCATGTCCAGCCTATTCCCTTCTTTGTCGGAGCGATTCAGGTCCGACAGGGAGGAGCTTCTGGAGATGCTCCTGAAACAGGGCATCCTTTACCGCACCGAGACTCAGCCGGTCCTTTCCCGCGACGGCACGTCCGCGAGGTGGATGCTTAACTCTCTGGCCGTGACGCTCAACACGAGGGGGGCCGAATTGGCCGGGCGGTGCATGCTCGAGCTCCTGAAGCAGTTCGACGGGAGGCAGATAGCCGCCTACGGGCTCACGGGGGTGCCGATCCTCCAGTCCTGTATCGTTCAGTCGGGGGGCCGCTACAGCGGGCTGCTCGTCCGCAAAGAGCGGAAAAAACATGGCTCGCTGAAACTGATCGAAGGCGTCATCGACCCTCACGAGCCGACGATCATCATCGACGATTCTGTAAGCTCGGGCATGTCCATGGAGGAAGGCTGCAAGATTCTGGAGGAGGCCGGGCTCCGGGTCGAGGGCGGTGTCGCGCTCGTGCGGTTCGGCTGGTACGGCGGTTACGCGCTGATGCAGGAGCGCGGCTATCACATGCAGGCGCTCTACGACATCTGGGAAGACTTCATGACCCGGATGGAGGGGGAGCAGGTGCCTCTGCGCAATCCGTCGAAGTGGTTCCCGGAGTTCCGGTGGAGTTCCGCGTCCGCTCGCGAACGACTGCACCCCGCTCGCCTCGCGCGCGAAGTCCTGCTCAACTACGTCGAGTCGGGCGAGCTGCTGCGCCCGCCGAAGCTGCTCGATCAGGATTACGAATGCGCAGGCGGCACATGGGTCAGCGTCAGGTCCCGCGAGAACATATACCTGCGGCATGCGCGTGACGGGTTCTGGCACTTTCCGGGCGAGCAGAGGTGGGGCGCGGCGGAAGATGTCGTGCGGGCCTGTCTGAGGACGGCCCATGACCTGCCGCGCGGCGACGAGGGCAAAAAGATCATCGAAAGCAGCAACATCGCCGTCACGTTCTTTTCAGCCCTCGAAGAGTGCACGGTCGGGCAGCTTGATAACGACCGGTACGGGATCGTAGTGTGCAGCCGGGAGAGGATTTCGCGGATGGGCGGCGCCCTGCCGAGAATGCCGGGGATCGGCAATGAATGGCAGCAGTTTCAACATGCCCGGAAGAAGAACGGCGAGCTGCTCTCGTTCGAGCCGTACCTGATCTACCGTCACGGGGTTTCCAAGGCGGTCGAGCCGGAGGCCGCGTGGCAGCCCTCCGGGGTCCCGCTCAAAGACGAGGCCCCGTGGCATAAGGACCCGAACATCTGCGGGCCGCTCGCCGAGCGGGCGCGCGATATTCTCGTCGCTCACCTGACGGGCGTCGAAGAAACGACGCCCCCCCTTTCGGGCGACTTCCCTTCGGACAAGGCGGACTCGATCTACGTGACGGTTTACGTCCGCGGGCGCATGCGCGGCTGCATGGGCGCGGTCATTAAGAACCTCGACGAGGATATCCGAAAGCTGGCGTTGCTGGCCGTCAAAGACGACAGGTTTGCCGACGAGCCCGCTTACGAGGGGCCGGACGACATAGCCGCGACGGTCTCGGTATTATTCAACCCTCTCGAACTCGGACAGCTTAAGCCCGAGGAAGTCGCCGTGCGCAGCCGCCACGGGCAGCAAGCCCTGATGGTTTATCAAAACAGGAGGGTGGGCCTGCTCCTGCCTTTCGTGGCGGCGACGCATAATCTCGACCGCTCGGAGTTCGTCGCGGAGGTGATAGATAAGGCGGGTATTACGAGGCCGCCTTACAACTGGTGCCGTTTCGACTGCGCCACCTGGCTCGCGGACGCGAAAGGGACCACGATACTCGAAGGCGGATTCCCGCCCGCGCCTGAGCCGCCCCCTCTCGACGCCCTGCTCGAGCGGCTCGCGAGCCTGCACGTCCGGTACCTCGTGAGGCAGCAGTCGGATAACGGCACTCTGTACCTTCGCTACGAGCCTTTTCAGGACCGGCTCTACTACGGCCTCTCGGCCCCGAGGCTCGCCCACGGCACGTGGGTCATCGCCCGCGCCCACAAGGCTTTCGGGGGCGGCGAGCTGAAGGGCGTTCGCGACAGGCTGATCGATTACCACCTGAAGGCCGTCCGGGAGGACGAAACCGGCGTCTGGCTGGAAGGGGATGCCGCACCTTCGATCTCCGAAATCTCTTTCCTGTTGTTGACCCTGTGCCAGCTCCCCGAAAATGAGGGCCACCGCGCGCTCGGCCTCAACATCGCGTCGACCCTCTGGTCCCGCGTAGATGACCACGGGCGCATCAGCACGCACGGCAAGCCGGTCGACGGCCTTGAGGCGTACCAGGACTACTTCCCCGGCCAGGCGCTCCTGGCGCTCGCGGCGGCTCACCGGGCGGGCATGACCACGATAATAGAGAGCAAGCTTGATAAATCTTTTAAGTATTACAGGCACCGCTACCGCTACAGGCGCAATTTCGGCCAGGTATCATGGCTGATGCAAGCCTTCGGCAAATGGTGGGACACGACCGGGAATTCTCAGTTCGCGGATTTCGTGTTCGAGGTCGGCGACTGGGTCCTTCAGTACCAGCAGGAGAAGACGGGCGCTTTCATTAACGACCACCAGTCGGACACGCCCGGCTATACGACGGCGTTATACCTGGAAGGCGTCGCGGCGGGCTTAAGGCTGGCGGCCCTTTTGGGCGACGACGAACGTCACCGGCGTTACCTCGAATCGCTCAGGCGCGGGTTCAACTTTTTAGACCGGCTGGTGATTCAGCCGCGCGACGCCTCTTTGCTCCCGAACGCGGAGTTCGCGATTGGCGGTTTGCGCCAAAGTTTATACGCGAGCGACGTGAGGGTCGATTTCGTGCAGCACTCCCTGTCTGCCATCCTTGAGTCTTTAGCATCATTCGAGCCTTTCCGAGCAAAAGCGACGTAAGCAAAATAATCGACCGTTAAGCTCCGGCCCGAACGACAACCAACTCCCCGCAGCGCCCGCTCATCATCTTACGGCAGAGCCCCGCAACGACCTGGCGCAATCAGATGTATCAAAGGACAGGTTTATCTGCTCCATCTCATGTAGGTTATGAAGGAGGAGAGCAGCCATGCGGGGCAGGAGGACAGGGCCGGAAAGCCGCGCCTTTAAGAAGGAGATACTCAGGCTCAGGGCGGGCGGCGAGTCGATCACCAAGATCGCCCGGAGGCTTCGGGTGAGTAAGCAGTACGTGTCGCTCGTGCTGATAGAGGCGGGGCAGGGGGGCAAGCGGTCCAAAAACAAGACCGCCGCCGAAAGGCCGGACGATTCCAGCGAGCGGGCGCAGGCCGCCGCGGCAGAGTTGGAAGGGCATGGGGAGTACACAATGGCGGGGCTGCTGCGAGTGCTGGCGGAGCGCCGGAAAGCGACCCTGGCGACCAAGAGGTCGAGGAAGCGGGGCCCCTGACGGGCGGGTGAGAAGCCCGAGAGCAATGGGTCAGACACGGCGAATCGCGCTGGAATGGCTTTCGCCAAATCTATAGAATAAGCACTCATTATGCACTACGGTCGCAGACGATTCCTCACTAATGTCGCGGGCCTCGCGTTTTCCTCTTCGCTATTAGCTCCGCCCGGCTTTAGCCAGGAAAAGAAAGGGACACGGCTCATCCTGCTTGGCACCAAAGGCGGGCCGCGCGTGGGCGGCGGGGGCCGTAAGAACCCTTCGACTCTGCTTTTGATCAACGGCACGCCCTATGTTGTTGACTGCGGATACGGCACGTCTCAGCAACTCCTTGCCGCAGGCGTGCCGCTCAATAGGCTCCGCTACATCTTCATCACGCACCATCATTCCGATCACAATCTTGAGTACGGCCCCTTGTTTTATAATGCGTGGGTCGCGGGTTTGTCCGCCCGCGTGAATGCGTATGGCCCGACCGGGCTGGAGAAAATGACCCGAGATTTCTTCAGTCACATGAAATTCGACATCGATACGCGCATCGAGGACGAAGGCCGGCCGGACCCGAGCAAGCTGATTTCCGCTCATGATTTTGATAAGCAGGGGGTAGTACTGGTGAACGACGAGGTGAAGGTCAGCGCGTGTCTGGTGCGTCACCCCCCGATCAAGCAAGCCTATGCGTACAGGTTCGACGCGAAGGACCGCTCGGTCGTCATTTCGGGCGACACAGCTTACTCGCCAGAGCTTGCAGTGTTCGCGAGGGCCGCTGACGTGCTCGTGCATGAAGTGATGTACCTGCCGGGGATCGAAGCCTTAGTTAAGCGTTTGCCAAATGCGACCCGGTTGCGAAGCCACCTTCTGGCAAGTCACACCCTCCCCGAAGACGTAGGGAGGGTGGCGGCCGAGGCGGGGGTCAGGACGCTTGTGTTGTCTCACTTTGTGCCCGGTGACGACCCATCGATCACCGACGAGCAGTGGGCGGAAGGGGCGCGCAAGCACTTTAGCGGACGAATAGTCGTTGGCAAAGACCTGATGGAAATCTAGAATCGGGGCGCAAAGCGACTAATGGAGCCCGGTATAGTTCAGCTCGCGCTGCCACCCGCGCGCAGGGCGGGAGTGGCACAGCAGAGCCTAACAAGCGCATGCAGCGAAAGCCGCGAAGTGAGTCTCGCAATGAAACAGTGAATTCCGTTCGCGGCCCCGCTGACGCGGGATGTTGGACGCAGACTGAAGCTTTGCCGGTCTGCCAAACTGAAAGGAGTGAAATGATGCGAGCATTCCTGTTAATCGTTTGTGCTTTTCTGGCATCCCCGCCCGCCCCAGGCCAGGGGAGCGCCGGGCAGGACAAAGATGCCAAAGCTAAGGAGGAACTGCGGAAGCTGTACCTGGAGTATAACGAGGCGGGGTCGAAACGGGATCGCGCGGCGCTTGAGAGGCTGTTCGCTGAGGGCTACGTCTGGGTTCAAGGGAACGGAAATGTCATCAGCAAGTCAAGACACATCGACAACATCCTGAATAACGATGCCACGTTCTCCTTACCGGCCCCGTCGTTCGATCAACTGTCCGTCTACGGCGATATGGCGGTACTCCGAGTGACGGGGAGCCGGAGCGGGGGCGACCTGTTCGCGACCACAGTCTTCACCAGAAGGGATGGACGCTGGCAGTTTGTTCATGCGCAAGGCACCCTCCTACCGCCCGAGCGCAAGGCGGTCGAACTCGACTCCAAGATGCTCGACGCTTTCGTGGGGAAGTATGAGTTCAACCCCGGCGCGGTCGCGACGGTCACGAAGGAAGGCAACGCCCTGATGTGGAAAGGCGGCAGGAGACCTAAGGTCAGGCTGATGCCGCTGTCCGACACGCGCTTCTTCGCCGAGGGTACGGGCGCGGAGATGACCTTCCGCAAGGATGGGAAGGGGCAGGCCACCGGCGTCACCCTAAGGATCGGGACGTGTCAGGAGTCGGAAGCGAAAAGGGTGGAGTAGCGTGCTGACAAGGACATGCGTTTAACAAGGGCAGGCACCAGAGCGCGAATGCAGTCTCACATGAAATGCCAATACTCTACGCGCGCCCGGTGATGCCAATCGTTAAACGCTTTCAATAGTGATAGGAGGAGCTTCGGCATGGACGGACAGGCTTATACCCTGGCGATGTACCGCGTGAAAGATGGCCTTGAGGATGCTTTCATTTCTACCTGGAATGAATTAGCTGACACTTTCTCTTCGCTGGATAATCCCCCGCTCTGGGGTACGCTAATAAGACATCAGACGGACCGAACGCTTTTTTATTCGTTCGGTCCTTGGCGCAGCTTCGAGCATATTAAAGTGATGAGAGAGAGCCCTAAAGCGGGCGAAGCTTTCGGCAAGCTGCGCGAGTTGTGCATCGAGCTCACGCCGGGAGATTATGAAATGGTCAGACATGTTAACGTCCAACCCTGAATACGCGCGTAACACGCGATTGGAGCGGGGCCGCAACGCAGTGATTGATAGGACTATAAAGCTCGGCTTTGCGGCCCGCTCGATAATAAAGCCCCTTGCTGTTTGCTGCTGATCGAGTTTCCCATCAATAATAGACTGCCGGAATAGGAGATTCGTATATGAAACACGCCCTCTTATTTATCATCTGCATCTTCAGCCTATCCTCTTATGCGGCTTCCGATGGCCCGGCTGAAAACCAACAGAAAAACTTACCCGTGCTTGCCCATTACCGATTCGATGTCGATGCCAGTGACGCGACCGGGCGCAATCCGGATTGTCAATTGAGGAATGCCGCTTTCTCTGACAATGCCCTGTACCTGAATGGGAGGTATCAACTCGGCCGTAATCCACGGGGGTACCGGGTGGTTTGCAGCACCCCTTCGCTTAACTATGCCGCGTTTACGGTCGCGGTCAGGTTCAAGGCTCAGAGGTTTGATTGGCGCAGGAGTCACATATTGGCCGGAGGGGTTTTATACCGATGGGTGGTGATAAACAGGACGGAGGATGGGAATCTGAACGTAATCCTGAACAATCACCGATTCCGGCATGAGATCAAAGGGGCCAGGATAAATAAAGATGAGTGGACGGTGGTCGCCTGCGGAGTAGACGTGGCTTCGGCCAAGCTGGTCGTGTACCTCAACAGGGTGAAAGTGGCTGAGGTTGATCTGCCGGAGGGCTTTAGGTTTGAAGTGGAGGGTTCGGCCCACGCGAAGACGGATAATGTATGGGCGCTTGCGAACTACTCGAACGCGACCATTTTTCACGGATTAATGGACGAGATGATCATTTACGACCGGATGCTGTCTGAGGAAGAGTTTGCCGAAATACCTTTGCACCCCTGACGGCCGGCGCGGCAAGCGCATGCTGCCCGCAACGTACTATTATCACTAAGGAGAAACACGATGCAGTTCAATCTCGATCATGCTACCGACATTCTCTCCCGCACCCCTATGATCCTTAAATCCATGCTCGGCAATCTCCCCGATGAATGGACCTTCAGCAACGAGGGGGATCAAACATGGTCCCCTTTCGACGTGCTCGGCCATCTCATTCACGGCGAGCTCACCGATTGGGTCCCTCGCATCAGGGTCATCCTGGAGGCCGGAGAGTCGAAGCCATTCGAGCCTTTCGACAGGTTTGCCCAGAAGGAAGCGAGCAAGGGAAAGAGTGTGGAGGGGTTGCTGGCTACATTTGAAGAGTTGAGATCAAACAATATCGAAGCCCTCAAGAAAATGAATATCACCGAAGAGGACCTGAAAACGAGAGGGCAGCACCCGGAATTGGGCGTGGTGACGTTGGAGGAGTTGATAGCCACATGGGTAGTGCATGACCTGGACCATCTGGTGCAGGTATCAAGAACGATGGCAAAGCAGTACAAAGAGGCGGTGGGGCCGTGGCAGGCATACTTATCCGTGTTGAAGTGAAGCGGGAGTAAAGGTGTGACGAATTAAGAGCCACAGCCTAACAACTGTATGTAGCAAAGGTCGCGGATCGGGTTTCGCATGATCTCTCTCAGTATTACGCGGAGCCCGGCCGGCCGGGCTCCGAGCCGCTCGCATGATTGAGGACTTCCGAATGGAACTGAAGATCAAAGTGATCTGCGAGAACTTGCCCGGCACTCAGTTCAAGGGCGCGGTCGGCGGCCATTCGGTTACCCGCCGGAACGTCCACCTTGGGATTCAGCAGGGGGACGATGTGGTCGGGGCCGTCCCGGCTAACAGAAAGCGGGTCGTCTTCGAGCCGACCTTCCGCGTCTCGCCGCTGCCAGCCGGCAAGACGAACTTTCTCGGCCCCTATGCTAAGGGGACACAAACGCAACGCTTTTTCTATCTATCGTGGTTGGTAAAGGACGAGGATGATAGTCTGACAATGATTGGTCGGGCCAAGGTTCACCTGAGTCACCTTTCGTGGTCACGGGTGGAGGAGGCGATACGCTGTGGCAGGCCACTGTCGGTTAAGCTGTCGCTGACTGACAAAGCAGGCAGGCCGCGATGCGGCTCGATCAGGGGCGACGACGTGAGCTGGCAGGAATAGTTAGACGGCTAACCCTCATCGGGTCGGTTAAGAGGTGCGCAATGGTAATTGGAAAAAGCAGGCTGATGGGCAGGCGCGATGCCCTGACAATGCTGGGTGCGGTCGGCGCTCTCAGTCTTGTCGGCTGCGGCCGAGGCAGCGGCGATACGGACGCCGGTAGACAGCCGCCCTTGGCCGCCTCCGGCCGCGATAATAAAGAAGGCGGCCTGAACCTGAAATCCATCGGCGTGCTCGGAGGGCTCGGGCCACAGGCGACCATGGACTTTGAGGCCCGCCTGCATCAGGTCGCCCAACGCCTCATCCCTCAGCGCGAAAACAGCGGCTATCCGCCGATGGTCCTCTACTACCATCGCTTCCCGCCGATCCTCCTGAATGAAGACTCTTCGCCGCGCTTTCCGATACAACCCGACCCCCGCCTGCTCGAGGCTGCTAAGCGGGTGGGGGCGATAGTAGATTTCATGGTCATCACGTCCAACGGGGCGCACCTAGTACAGGAACAGATCGAGCAGACGGCCGGCCGCAAAGTGTTAAGCATGATCGATGTGACCCTGGAAGAGGTCCGGCGGCGGCAATGGCGCAAGGTGGGAGTCCTGGGATTCGGCGACCCGATGGTCTACACCAAACCGCTCGGAGAAATGAAACTGGCTTTCGAAACGATTGAGGGGGAGCTGCGCGGCAAACTTGACGGATCAATTATGAGAGTGATGGAAGGCCGCGACGACGCAGGGTCCGCCGGGATCGCGCGAGACGCAGTAGCGGCCCTGCGGGCGAGAGGGGTGGAGGGGATCATTCTGGGCTGTACGGAGATACCGTTATTGCTCGGCGGGAGTGCGAGCGAGCCCGATCTGGTGAACCCTGCTCAGCTACTCGCGGAAGCAGCAGTCAGGTATGCTCTGGCCTGACCCTCTAATCGCCTGCCTCGTAGGCCGAGTAAGTATGGGTTCTTAGACGGTTCCCGAACAATCTTTCCTAGCGTGGCCTTGTGGATCAGACGTGTCACTCTAAATCACATCTGCGCCTTTTGGGTTTCCCCCTGCCCTTACCTTCATCATCTTCTACATAGGTTCTGCTAATGCACTCGCGAGCCCGGTATTGTCTGCTATCAAATTTATATACAGTAATATTCCGTTTGACTCCTGACAGACGCTCGACTGTTTTCAGATCAAGGTGCCCATTCGTTGAAGTTTTCAACGCGATTATGGGAACGACGCCCCACCCTTCCAATAGCAACTCGTACCCTTCAGCCGTGCGACGGTATGCCCAGACTGAGCAGTTGGCTGTTCCGCAGCCGGGTAAATCCGAGCTGTACAATCGAATCAGCAGGTCTTGTCTGCCGTCTTTATCCAGATCAATTGCTTCGGCGCAGAATAATCCGGCCATTCCGGCTATCCTGTCTTCGACATCTCTAATAAGCTGCTCCTGTTCATCCGGAGTCTCATCTTTGATCAACCGTTGAACTATCTGCCTCGCTAAGGTTTGCGGGACCTGGACGTCGGGGGACTGACAATGACCAGTCGCGCCCAGCACGTCGGCCCGACACGCGGCGAGTACGATAGAAAGCATCAGGTATTTCCACATAGATTTCGGACCCTCCTTCATCGGTTCAGCCCGTTTATTGCTTCAATGATAAGACCACCCGAATTCCAGATGCTTTTTTAGATTGTCGTAATAAAGAATGTACCCGTCGTAATTGTACTTTTGAACTTTGAATACTATTTCCGCTTCGCCATCACCGTCGTAGTCACCCGCGTCCAAAAGCAACATCTCCGAATTCAAATACCTTATCTCCCCTCCGGAGGTGTAGCACCAGATGTTCATATCGTTTTCACTGATTTCATCCGTCTCAGGTAAGATTCTGGCACCGGTGATCGTTAGGCTAATAAGTCTCGCGTCACTGCTCCGACTTTCGTAGGATTTGTTAACTTCTACCTTAGCTTTTGAGGCCCGCTTATTTTGAACCTTAAACTTCTTCCTGAGAAAGTCATACACTGACCTGACCTCGCGCTCCTCAGGCCGGTAAGGTTTCCACAATCCCGGGTCCCTGCAATAAGGCCGGGAATTCAGCAGCAGCGGGCGATAAACCGGCGAATGTAGGAAGCCGCTGAACAACAGCGATGGCTCGCCGATGGTGGGGATATGACTGCCCGGAACTATGTCATGTAATCCCACGTCCATGTATAGGTTATATTTTTTGGGATTTCTGCTCTTCAAAGACCCCGTCTTGCCGCCATCCAAGCAGACATTCCACAAGACTTCCTTCGGAAAGTAATTCGGCGCCCTATCGAGCGCCGCCGGAGTATTAAAATCACTCCTGAATGCCTTCCATAAACCTTTATCCTTTTTGAATGCGATTCTTACTCTGAATCCGACCGGTTCCTGGCTGCCGAAATGCTCTAAGAAGCCAATTATTAAATCCTCCCGCGTTGTGACCGCGCCATGCGAGCGCGGAGGTGGCAGGACAGACGAGAGCACCGCGAAGTGTATTAACGTAAGGGCGATCAGACGATTTCTCATATAGCGTTGCCTCGCTGACATCCGGCAAATCCGGCCTTATACCCCAGGCCCTTGCCGTCAAGCGCCTTTGATTACATCACTCCAGATTAGGTTGTCCAGGAGTGTCCATAACCGGGCCAATCAAGCTCGATGCCCGCGCTCTGTTGCGTGCGGTGGTTATGAGGGCTCGGAAGAAACGCCGGATTGCTACATCGGCTTCAGGAGTGGTAAATGTTTGGTAATGACCGATAAGCCAATCGCCTTTGATGCGTACGAGGCTTTAGCTGAAGCCTACGCCGCGGTCGTGGACACGAAGCCGCACAACGCCTATTACGAGCGCCCGGCCACTTTATCACTGCTGCCGGAGGTCAACGGCAAAAGAGTCCTTGATGCCGGTTGCGGCCCCGGCGTCTATTCGTCGTTATTAATAGAGCGGGGGGCCGAAGTAGTCGCCCTCGACGCCAGCCCCAAAATGGTTGAGCTGGCGAAGCAAAGGCTCGGCGAAGCTGTTGACATCCGGCAAGCGGATCTGAGGAAGCCCCTCGGCTTTCTGGGGGACGAATCTTTCGACATCGTGCTGAGCCCTCTCGTCATGGACTACATCGAAGATTGGAGCGGCCCGCTCTCGGAGTTTTACAGGGTCTTGCGGCCGGAAGGTCACTTCATATTTTCAGTCTCTCACCCCTTGTTCGATTACCTCTACTTCAAGTCGAGCAATTATTATGAAACGGAACTGGTGAGTTGTGAGTGGAAAGGATTCAGGCCGGTCCGAGTACGTATGCCGAGTTTCCGCCGCCCGCTGAGCACGATATTCAACTCGGTTACGGAGGCCGGCTTTAGCGTGGAAAGGATAATTGAGCCGAAACCGACGGACGAGTTCAGGGAAGCGGACCCGGAGGGGTACGAGGAGTTGTCACGGCAGCCGGGCTTCCTCTGCGTGCGCGCCAGGAGAGTGGGACCCGCAATCGGAAGTCAGGCGGGCGAGGAAGGGGATTGCTTATGAAGATAAAAATCAGCAGCGTGTTTGTGGACGATCAGGAGAAGGCGCTTAAGTTTTATACGGAGGTTCTGGGTTTTATAAAAAAAGCCGACATACCATTAGGCGAAGCGAGATGGTTAACGGTCGTCTCGCCCGAAGGGCCGGATGATATCGAGTTGCTCCTTGAGCCGAACAGCTTCCCGGCCGCCAGGACGTATCAGGAAGCTATCTTTAAGGCCGGGATACCGTCAACGGCATTCGCCGTGGACGACATTCAGAAAGAGTACGAGAGGATGAAAAAGCTGGGCGCAGTCTTCAGCACGGAGCCGACGAAGGCGGGGCCGGTCACCGTCGCCGTCTTTGATGACACCTGCGGCAACCTCATACAACTCTATCAGGTCTGATCACCCGGCTATCAGCACAAATATTTTGGGCGGCTGAAAACGAGAGCGCAGGAAGTACGTGGGCGGGACGGGAAGACGAATCCGTAAGAACAGGTGGTTATGCACACCATATGGAAGTACATTCGCCCTCTGCGCTGGTGGGTCGCTCTGTCCCTGTTGCTGGCGGGTCTGGCGCAGACCCTCACGCTGGTTGACCCGGTAATTTTCGGAATAATCATCGATCAGTACGCCCTCAACCCGGACAACAAACCGGATGACGTGCTCGTTCGGGGGGCCGTGTGGTGGCTTCTGGTGGCCACGGCCGTCGCGCTGGCGGCCCGTCTGGCCAGGACGTTCCAGGATTATGTGCTGACGCTCGTAGTGCAAAAGTTCGGGATGCAGGTCTTCAACGACGGCTTGCGGCAAACCCTCCGGCTCTCATTCCAGGAATTCGAGGACCGAAGCAGCGGCGAGACCGTGGCGATGTTGCAGAAGGTGCGGACCGACACCGAGCGGTTCATCAACGCATTCGTGAACATCCTCTTCTCGTCCGTCGTCGGCATCGGCTTCCTGCTCTGGTACGGGATCACGAAACACTGGCTGCTGATTCCGGTCTTCCTGTTCGGGGTCTTGATCCTCGGCGGGTTGACCGGCCTGCTCAGCCAGAAGATGAAGACGGTGCAGCGCATGATCTTTCGCGAGACGGCCCGGATGTCGGGGACGATCACCGAATCTTTGCGCAACATCGAGCTGGTCAAGAGCCTGGGGCTGACCTACCCGGAAATCCGACGGCTGCATCTGCACACCAGGAAGATTTTCGACCTCGAAATGGAGAAGGTTAAGAAAGTGCGCACCCTGTCATTCTTCCAGGGCACCCTCATCAACCTGCTCAAGCAGTCGATCCTCTTCATCCTGTTGTGGCTGATCTTTCGCAGGACGCTCACGGCCGGAGAGCTCATATCGATGCAATTCATCCTCAACGCGATCTTCGTCCCGCTACAGGATTTGGGCAAGATCATATTGAATTACCGCGAGGCCGAAGCGTCGATGCAGATGTTCGACGAGCTGATGAAAAAGCCCGTCGAAAAACGGCCCGACGAGCCCGTGGACATCGGAGAGTTGGAGAGCCTCCGGTTCGAAGACGTTGTCTTCAAACACCGCACCGCGACGGAGAACGCAATCGATCACATCTCCTTCAGCGCCCGTCTGGGAGACACCGTCGCGTTCGTCGGGCCTTCGGGCTCCGGCAAGTCAACCCTCGTTAAATTGCTGGTCGGGCTCTACACCCCGATCAGCGGCACGATCTACATCGATGGCGTTCCCGTCAACGAGCTTCGCTACAACCCGATCCGCCGGCAGATCGGGTTCGTGACACAGGACCCGCAGCTTTTTTCGGGCACCATCCGCGAGAACCTGTTGTTCGTCAAGCCGGACGCCACCGACGAGCAGATGTACGACGCGCTGCGAAGGGCCTCCGCCACTCAGCTGATGGACCGCTCGGGTAAAGGTTTGGACACAAGTCTGGGAGAGAGCGGGCTGCGGGTATCGGGAGGGGAGCGCCAGCGCCTGTCGATTGCCCGCGCCCTGTTGCGCGGCCCCCGGCTGTTTATCTTTGACGAGGCGACTTCGGCGCTCGATTCGATCACCGAGCAGGAGGTCACGACCGCCGTCCGCAGAGTATCGAGCAGCAAAGAGCACATGGTGATTCTGATCGCCCACCGGCTGAGCACCATCCTGCACGCCGACACCATCTACGTTCTGGAGAAGGGGCGGATCACCGAGTCCGGCACGCACGACTCGCTGCTCGAAAAGAAAGGCTTGTACTACGCCATGTGGAGGCAGCAGATCGGCGAGAGGGATTCGCGGCAATTCCAGGCGGCCGACGAAAACCTTCTTGGCGAACCCGAGACGGAGCCTTCGGTCGTGTGATCCCCCGCCTTGATTCGAAGGCTGCCCGACATCAACACATCAAGGGAGCCGAAAAACTTCCGAGCTTGACACCGCGCCCGCGCCTGACCAAGACTACAGGGAGTAGCCGCCGAGCTCGGCGGCTTAATCGCACGGACGCCATACCTGATTGACCTCATTTAAACCCGCTCGACGAAAAGGAGAACGCAAATGAGCAAACCAGTTCGCATCCTTGGCATCGCCGGCAGTCTTCGCCGTGAATCATACAACCGGGCGGCCCTGCGCGCGGCGGCCGGGCTTGTGCCTCAAGGCGCGGCCCTCGACACCTTTGAGATCGATGGCATCCCCGGCTTCAATCAAGACGACGAGCAGAACCCGCCCGAGAAAGTCGTGGAGTTAAAGAGGCGCATACGCGAGGCCGATGCCATCCTGATCGTGACGCCCGAATACAACTACTCCATCCCCGGAGTGTTGAAAAACGCGATTGATTGGGCGTCGAGGCCCTACGGAGAGAGCGCGTGGTCGGGCAAGCCCGCGGCGATCATGGGCGCTTCGGTCGGAGCAATCGGCACGGCGCGGGCGCAGTACCACCTGCGCCAGATGTTCGTCTTCCTGAATATGTTCCCCATCAACCAGCCGGAGGTGATGATCGGCAACGCCTCCGAGCGGTTCGACGCAGAGGGGAACCTGACGGACGAGACGACTAAAGACTTCATCCGCCAACTGCTACAAAACCTTGTGGAGTGGACCCGGCGAATCGCACAGCAGTAACCGCCCGCAAAGCCGCCGTGTGCTATGCGAGGAGTTATACACCTCATCGCATTCGGAAAGGGTTGAGTTCATGAGCAACGTTCACTGGAGAGAGCTAAAGAATCTCGTCCTTGTTGCCGGGCATGCAATCTACATTGCCGAAGACTTTATTGATCCCGTTGGCGATGATAGTTGGTGCCTTCAACCCTTTCAGAAAGGCGAACCGCCTTTTTACGTCGAGCACATTTACAACGGCGTAGAACTAGCGGCGGCGGACCCGTATTCGTTGCTCATCTTCTCCGGCGGGCAAACTCGAACTGAGGCGGGGCCTCGGAGTGAGGCTCAGAGCTATTGGATGGTGGCAAAGCACTTTTTGTGGTGGCACAGGGCGGGCGTCGAGTTGAGAGCGACCACCGAGGAATTCGCGAGGGACTCATTCGAGAATCTCCTTTTCGGCGTTTGCAGGTTCTTCGAGTGTACAGAGAGTTATCCTGAGACAATCACCGTCGTTAGCTGGGCTTTCAAAGAGGGGCGTTTTAACTTGCACACGGACGCCATTGACTTCCCGAATTCCAACTTTGTATTCAGAGGCGTCAACAATCCGGTCGATTTACTCAGTGCTCAAAAGGGCGAAGCGAAAGCAGTAACACTCTTCAGCGAAGACCCTTATGGCACAGGCGAAATCTTGGGGGGCAAAAGGGAAGAGCGCAACCCTTTCAGCCGAAAGCCCCCATACGAGAGCAGTAACCCTAAAATCGCTGAACTACTCCGGTATAGTGGCTCTGAAAAATTCAAAGGACGTTTGCCGTGGCAAACCGGCCTCTGACAAGGGGCTGACCGGAGCGCGAGAAGCGAGTTTCGTATAGTTCCGCGAATGCCGCTCGCGCGCCCGGCCACCCCAACGTTTAAGCCGAGGTTAGATGCGCTTCCAGGGGAGTCGGAGAGTTGATGAGAAGTGAGAAAGAAAAGATGTTAAGCGGCGGGCTGTATGACCCGCTCGACCCGCAGCTCTCAGCCGAGCGCCGACTTGCCAGACTGCTCCTCAAGGCGCTCAACGACACCCGCGACGACCAGCAGGCTGAGCGCGCTCGCCTGATTAAGGAACTGATACCCCACTCGGGGCGCGACATCTGCATAGAGCCCCCCTTCTACTGTGACTACGGGAGCAATATAACGCTTGGCGACAAGGTATTCTTCAACTTCAATTGTGTCGTCCTTGACGTGGCGCCGGTCCTTATCGGGTCAGGCGCGCAGTTCGGGCCTGCCGTACAAATATACACGGCGACGCACCCTCTGAGCGCGGCGGAGCGCAGGGCGGGGCTGGAATTTGGTAGGGCGGTCGAGATCGGCGACGACGTGTGGGTAGGGGGCGGCGCTATCATCTGCCCCGGAGTACGAATCGGCGCAGGGTCGGTGATCGGGGCGGGCAGCGTGGTGACGAGAGATGTGCCGGGAGGAGTGTTGGCGGCGGGGAATCCGTGTCGCGTAATCCGCGAGTTGTCAGACCCGTGACTGCTTCAGGCTTTCAGGTTGTGGGGAAGCATAACTTTCACCGGTTCAGAGCGGGCTCGGGGATTTATCGGCGGGTAGTGATTCCCGAAGACGTTGCCTAACAACCGACTGTACCCGAGCCCGTAATCTCGCCCGGCATGTTTCATCATTTTAAGCCGTTTGCGGCCCCTCGCGGGAGTATGCCGCAAACGGCTGAACGGGCCCTCCAACATCATTCAATATCATTCGGATTGTTGAAGAGCGTGGTCAGGTTGATACTGCCATGCCCGAACTGCGGGTATCCTTGCGCGCTCGGGTTCGCCGGGCTCAGGTTCGACGGAGTGTCATCGGGCGGAAACAGGACCAGGAAGTTGAGGAAGGCGATCAGCCTCTCCTGATCGGCGAGCGAAAGTAAGGTGAACCTGTCTCGCGCCGTCTGAGCTTCCCCGCCGTGACGCCTTATCACGTCCTGCAGCGTCGGGCTGCGCCCATCATGCCCATAAGGGGCAGTCGACCCCACCCCCCAGAGCGGCGTCGTCAGGAATTGCCTCTGGAGCGTGCCGTCGTAGTTGATCTCATGGAAGTTGGGGCCCAGGTCGTGACGCTTGAAATCGGTGTAGATATTTTTCACGACGAAAGGACCGAACCTCGGCCGCTTCAGCGTCGGGAATCCTGTGCCGTCGTTTACGGCTGTAAACGAGGGGGTCGCGACGGCGAACAGCCGGACGAATGGGTTGCCCCGCCCCCCATCCGACCGCACAAGGTCTTCGCGGGCGAAGGTGGTCTCCACGTCGGCCACCCGGCGGTCGCGGTTAATCGTGAGGTCCGGGATGTGGCAGGTGGCGCACCCGATCTGGACGAACAGACTGCGCCCCGGCGCGATCTCGTCATCCCCGTTGTTGCGGGTCGCGGGCTTGAAATAGTGGAGCAGGTAGAACTCCATGAAATCGATCAGGCTGGTGGGTATCTCGTTCGTCACCCCGTCGCCATCTTCGTCCCCTGCCGTGTTATCGCCGTTGAAGGCTTCTTCTATCTCGTCAATTCTGCCGTCGAGCACCATGCCGGACGGCGTGACGACTCTGTTTCCTGCCTTCGCGCGAGTCAGGTCCGGGTCTACCGGCTGCAACCCCATCTCGGCGTCGAAGGCCCCCACGGCGAACTCGCGGATAGAGATCGTCCCGCCTTGCAGGAAGAAAGGTCGGACGCGAAGGTCGGGGTTGACGCCGCGCACCCCCGACGTATCAACGCTCCCGTTGGCAAAGGCGCGGATCGTCCCATAGTTAATGCCTTTGCTGGTGAGCGTCCGGGTCACGGTCGACGCCGTGGACCTCGCCTGAGAAATGGCCTGCGCCCTGATGTTCCGCAGATCGGTCGTGATCTCGTCCGCGAGCATCTCTTTGAGCCCGAGCCCGAACAGGTGCGGCGCGTCGCGGCTGTCGGGCCGGGTGACCACGTCTCCGCCGAAGCCAGCCGAGCCCCGCGGGCGGCCATGGCAGGCGGCGCAACTGTCGGCCAGCCCCGCGCCGAGCGCCAGATTCGAGTTGATGTCGCCGATCACGCCATCACCCTCAAGAGGCCCCTGGCCCTGCCTCCGCGTGAACTTGCGCTGGAACAGTTGCCGCCCGCGACGGATCGCGCGGAACGGGTCACGGTTGATTATGAACAGCGAGGAGTTGGGTGTCGTTACGCTGCCCCGGCCCGCGCCGATCTGCTGGGCCAGTGATTTGTTTATGCCTTCGTTGGCTATGTTGGGTGTTTGTGTTTTGTCGACCAACTGTGCGAGAGCCGGGACGCTCAAAATGGCCATGACGCTCGTAAAGACGGTCAGTACTAACAGCTTTGATTTCCTTCTCCTATTCATGTTTCTTCTCCTACAGGTCAGGCATGCCTACCGAAAGCTTCGCGAGGCGAAGCATTAAGGAAATCCCGGAAGGTTGTAAGCGTCCGGGCGAGTCGCACAGACGGCCGAAACATAGAAAAATCCTGGGGAATTCTATATTTCGCGCCCGCCCGGTCGTCCCGAATGCCTACACAAGAGCATGGCGAGTTGGGACCCGACCATCGCTTGCGGACGGTCGAGCTTTATGAGAAGAGTGTTTGCGGATAGGGAGAGTAAAAGGCCCTGAAGCCGGCTATGGATTTCAAAGCAGCATACTCTGCCCTAACCTGGAAACCGGCGATTTATTGTTGAGATTCCCTGCAATCTACCCTGGACAACCTCTGGATCGGCCTATTCGCAGAAGATTTCAAGACGGAGTCGAGCGGTCTAACCGTTAGCTTAGCCACCCGCGAGCAACTGCAAAACTACAAGGCAACCGACTGATCGCTGCACCCGTGACCACCCTCTTTCAGGCACAGTGAGACCGAGAATAAGGGTCTCCGACTCCTTAAAAACTCGGCGGCTACTAATGCACGGGGTTCGTAATATATGTTTCATTGATTTTGATGTCAATATAAAAATTTATGGGGCTTACGGTAGCCGTAACTAGAAGGGTAAAACTAAGCTCATACCGGGCCGGGCGGCCTCACTCTCCGCTCCGCCTAACTAACCGCGTGCAAATGGGCCGCGAACCAGCGTTCACACACCGTACGGCCTGAATAAGGAGCGTCCGGATTTATGGAAGGTCTGATTGCCGCATAGCATCAACCAGAACTATCACGGGTTTGAATCTTACTCGTATTCCGTCATATTGCTCGGCCTCGGTTACGGTCCCGAATCTAACTTGCCGGCCTGGATCATATTAATGATCGAAAGGCTCTGGCTACTTTCCGCGCGATTAAGGGGCGGGCCGATTATCTACGCGGCACGTTGCCTTCCCGGTACGAATATTTAACCGCCATGTGGCGTAAGGCTTCGCCCGCGGCTTTCTCTGTTTGAATCCGCTTTCGCGTTTGGTATTATCCTCTGGCCATCACATAACTCAACCGGAAAAAGCGTATGCGAGTACTCTTAAAAGTCTCTTTAATAGTCCTGGTAACTTACTCGTTTTTGTTCGTCGGATTTTATATCGCCATGTGCCAAAGGCCGGGCGTTTTTAGCAGCATAATGTCCAGAGCGCCCAGCGTTGTCTTCCTAATGTTCCCTTTTAAGCCGATGTGGTTATCGGCCAGAGGCGGGAACCTGAGCGCGGGTGACGAAGCCCCGGACTTTTCTCTGGAAACGTACGATAAAAAATCGCGGGTGCAGCTTTCGGACTTCAGAGGCAAAAAGCCGGTTTTGTTGGTGTTCGGAAGTTACACCTGACCGCCTTTTCGCCGGGAGGTTCCCGCCTTAAACCGACTCTATCAACAGTACAGGGATCAGGTCGAGTTCTATCTCGTTTACATTCAGGAGGCCCATGCGAGTGATGCGTGGCAGCTCGAAGTAAATGAGAGAGAGAATGTGATCTATGAAGACCCGCGGCATTACGATGAGCGGGCGAGCGTGGCCGGCGCATGCTCAACGAACCTGGGAATCGAATTCCCGGCGCTGGTTGACACGATAGAGAATACGACGGAGATGGCCTACACCGCCTGGCCTGACAGACTTTACCTGATTGATAGCAGCGGGCGCATCGCTTACAGGAGTGAAGCAGGCCCCTTCGGTTTCAAAACGGACCAGCTATCGAAGGCTCTCGAGCAGCTCGCGGGACAGGAGAATAACCGTCTCGCGAAATAATCCTGATAGCGCGCATCTCTGATATTTTATCTTAGGGACCTCTTCGCTCGGCTTCGGATCGCCGCCATTTCAAGTTAGTCGGCATCGACATGCGTCGATGCTCTCGGTCGCCTGATCATGTCTCGCCCATAGCCGCTCCGGGTCGTCGCGCAACACACTTTGTACGGCGGCATCGAGCCCCCATTCTCGACGGAGGTCATCCATGATCATCGCCCTGGCGTCGCCCTCTATCGCCTCAACCCTTGATGATGGCTTAGACAAGATCAAGCGGCTGATGTCCGAAGCTTCGGCTCAGGGCGCGGAGATCGTCTGTTTCCCGGAAGCCTACCTCCCCGGCCTGCGGGGACAGGACTTTGAAGTATTGCCCTTCGATGAAGCGCGGCAGGAGCGGGCGCTCAAAGCTGTGGCGCAGTGGGCGCGAGCGTGCGAGCTGGCAACTATACTCGGGATGGAGAGGATCACAAGCGCGGGCCGGCAGATTGCCGCCTTTGTCATCGACGCGCAGGGCCAGATTCAGGGATACCAAACCAAGAACCAGCTTGACCCGACCGAAGAGGAGTTTTATGTGCCGGGAAATACGCGGCGGCTCTTCGAGATCAAAGGGATTAAGTTTGGGGTGGCGATTTGTCATGAGGGCTGGCGATACCCGGAGACGGTGCGATGGGCGGCGGTGCGGGGCGCGAAAATAGTCTTTCACCCCCAGCACACGGGGAGGGAAAAAGAAGGAGCCCTTCTGAGTCAGTGGGGCTCGGCCGACGGGCCGTACTACGAGAAGGCGATGATGTGTCGCAGCATTGAGAACACGATCTACTTCGCCAGCGTCAATTATGCCCTGCGCTTTCAGGAATCGGCGACAAGTCTCATCGCCCCGTCGGGCCGGTGCGAGGCGTACCTACCCTATGGGCAGGAAGGCGTGCTGGTCCGGGCCATCAACGTCGAGGAAGCGACCGGCCTGCTAGCCAATCGATACGCGCCCGAGCGCTATCAGGAGTTCAAGTAGGGGCGAGCGCCCGGCAAGCGCATGCGCCGGAGGCCGCGAAGCCATCTCGGCATTACTCTCTAACGAGAGATGTCAGGCGTCGCCGTGAAGCGTGGGCCATCCAACTGCTTCGCGCGCACTATCCGACCTGAATGGTAAGGGAGGTTCTTATGAGCAAGTATTACCTGGTCGATACAAACGTGCTGCTGGCCGCGAGCGGCATGGCGACTCACCTGGGCAAGAGCCAGGTGACTACAGTCAGGGATTGGTTGACTAAGTTCCAACAGGACAGAGATGCGTTTCTGCTTTTCGATTCCGAAGGCTCTCCCGCGCTCACAAAGAGCAGGATCCTTGAAGAGTATCTAAGAAAAATGCCAAAGAACGCTTTCGGCTGGCAGGTGATCAAGGCTAAGATCGACGCGCGCAGCTACCGCTGTTACAGAGTTGCTTACGAAGGTACGCCGCTCCACGAATACGCGGTGCTGGTTCCGACGCTGACGCGAGGGTGGATTGACCCGTCCGACAGGAAGTTCATTGCCGTCGCCCTGGAGCACATAAAGGCTTATCCCCGTCAAAGGTGTCGGATCGTGAATGCCACTGATCAGGACTGGTCGCAGTGCGCCTCCACACTCTACCAACACAACGTTGAAATAGAACAACTCCTGCCCTAAACGTAGGCAATCTACTCTGGTAGAATTGCAGGCATGAAGAATGCGATAGAAAGAATTTCAGTGATCGCCGTACTGCTTGCTCTCGCGGCCTGCGCGCAGAATCAGGGGACGGAACGTAGCCCGGAAAACGACGCATTACTGCGCGCATCCCGCGCGGGCCATGCCGATACTGTGAAATCTCTGCTCAACTCTCCGGGCGTGAATGTAAATGCTCAGGATGAGAGCGGGAGCACTCCGTTAATTGAGGCGGCGCGAAACGGGCATGAGGACGTGGTGGAAGCTCTGCTCATAGCAAGGGCCGACGTGAAGGCGAAAGATAATCAAGGTAAGACAGCTCTGATGTATGCGTCGGAGGGCGGGCACACAGACAGTGTAAAGTTACTGAGGCAGGCGGGAGCGACGCAATAAATGAGTTAATCAGAGCTTATGATTGGCCGAAGCCTAACAACCCTATGCGCCCGAGCCCGCGATCAGATTTCTTAGTAATGATACAAGAGAGCTTTTCATGAAGGCAGCTAGAGCAGCATTTTCACCGGGGAAGCCGAGGGCTTACCGGGCGATCCTGTTGGGCGGTTTAATAGCCGGGGCTCTGGACCTGACGGCCGCCTTCGTCACCAGCGCTCTGCGCGGGCGCGGCCCGGTCTGGGTACTGCAAGCGATCTCCAGCGGCCTGCTTGGTGCCGACTCCTACAAGGGCGGTTTTGCGACCGCCGCGCTCGGCGTTGCGTTGCACTTCCTGATCGCGACAGTAGCGACTGCCGTTTACTATGCGGCGAGCCGCAAGCTAAAGTTCCTGGTACATCATGCCATTGTTTGTGGCTTGCTTTATGGCGTCGCGGTTTATGGGTTCATGAATCTGATCGTGTTACGACTTGCCTTTCCGCTCAAGCCCGCGGACGCGCCTTCCGTGATCGTCACCGGCTTAATCGTACACATGCTCTGCGTCGGGTTGCCGATAGCGGTTGTCATTCGCCGATACTCGAAATAATGCTTTGCGCACCGGGTTCGAGCTGCCAGGGGCCGGCCGCGGCCGCAATAAGGTTGCTGCACAATCCACCATCCTGACGCTTAAGCGCGGTGTGCACGAGAGTATTGTGGAACTCGATGCCGGCTCCTCGGAGCGATGTGACGACGCGGCAGCGGCTCTACGAGGTCAATTGCGATTCCGCGCGGCCCGGCGAAGCGCAGAGTGATAAGACTTTATGTATCCTTACTGCTGACCGGCTGTCACTTTGGAGATCATCTCCTCTATCTTTTTGTGCTTCTGGCTTCTTGCATAGTCAAGCGCCGTGTACCCGTCTTTATCCTTGACCTTCACATCCGCGCCTTTCTCTAGTAGCAGCCCGACTATGTTCTCATGCCCCCAATAGGCCGCGAGCATCAACGCCGTGCGGCCGGTCTCTGTCACGTCATTCACATCCGCGCCTGCCCCGATCAGCGCCTTCATCGCATCCGCATGCCCTCTCGCGGCGGCTTCTATAAATGCCGTGCGCCCCTGGCTATTCTTAGCCTTCGTGTCGGCGCCTTTGCCCAACAAAGCCTGAACTATCTTTACGTGTCCCGGTTGAGCCGAGAGCATCAATGCAGTGTTCCCCTGGTTGTCTTTCGCGTTGGTGTCAACCCCTTTGCTGAGGAGCAGGTCGACCACCTCCGAGCGGCCCCAGTAAGTCGCCTCCATCAAAGCCGTTCGGCCGTTGCTGTCTTTGGCATTCACATCCGCTCCTTTCCCCAGCAAACTCTTTACGGCTTCGACATCACCCATTTTGGCCGCTTTGATCAGGTCGGAGTTGCTGTCTTTCGCGTACGCGGTATACGAAATCGCCGAGACTAAAATTAATACCAGTAGCCGAGTGCCTTTCATGATTCGTTCCTCCCACTATTTTTAAAATCGCGCCCACAATACATCTGCCCGTCTTGTGATCTTAAGGGCGGGCAGGACAGAGGAATGGAAATTACCGCCTATCTTAAGGTAGTACGTTCAGGAGCTTTCAGTCAATTATTGGGGAAGGGCTGATGAAAAATACGAGACTAGATGGGGCTCCGGCACATGCCGAAGTTAGTCGCCCTGCGGGAGCGACTTCAAGCCACCCCGCCTGAAGGCCGCAGCCGCCCCATCACGTATGAGTCGACGTATCGCCCTTCCCGGAACGCATACTGTCGCAACGTCCCCTCACGCTCGAACCCGAACCGCTCGTAGAGGCGGATAGCCGCTTCGTTATCCGTGTAAACCTCAAGCTCCAGGCGGCTGAGGTTGAGCCAATTATCCGCCATGTCCACGCCCGCGCGCATCAAGGCCGTCCCGACGCCTTTACCCTGCCACTCGTCGTGTACGCCCATGCCTATCGTGGCGGCGTGCCTGCGCCGGGGCTTGTTTGGGAAAGTGTGCAGCCCGAACATACCCACCACACGGCCGCCGACTACTGCCACCAGGAAATACGTGCCTTCTTCAGGCTCCGCGAGGCGCCGCCGCCAATCCTCGCGGGACGGGTACGGCAGTTGGAGAGTGCCGGCGAATGCCTTCGGGCAGCTATAGATTTCGTGGATGGCCGAGCAGTCGTCCGGCTCGGCTCGGCGGATGTGTAGACCTTCGACTTGCAATGACTTCATCTCCTTACTGCCGCGAAGCCGCGTAACATCCCGCACCAGCTGGCGCGCCTGACACTCAAAGATAAGTAAGAAACTCGCTTCGCGGCTTTGGTACGGACAGTTGTTAGGCGCGTTGATCGAGGCTGGCCGTGGTCACCTCGGTCACGCCGCCCGCGAATCTCCGCGAATCACTCACAGCCCCTTCTGGCGGCAGCCTCTTTTGTGATCGGTCTTTATCGCTCAGTCCCGACCCGGCCTTCAGAATCGTGTTGATCGCAATTTGGGCAGTACATCGATCACCTCCGCCGGGGACGAGTTTACCGCTATTTTTTCGCTGGTTCAACCGAGTAAGCCCGAGTTATGCCCGGCGGAAACAAGAGCCCCGGATGAGCAAGGGGACAGGTATTTGATAACCTTAGCCTTTGCGTTCCGGTCTGCTCTGTCCTAATATTGAGGCCCAATCATGAAAAGAGAGCGCATCATTTTTTGTCTCATTATCTCATTAAGCCTTCCGGTATGCCTGCCTGAATGGCCATGCGTCTCCGCTCAGGGCGAAGCGGCTGAACTGCGCCTGGCGGGACTCAAGAGTAGCGTTACGGTCCGGCGAGATGAGCGCGCCATACCTTACATAGAGGCGTCCACCGAAGAGGACCTTTATTTCGCGCAAGGGTACGTCACCGCCAGTGACCGCCTGTGGCAAATGGATTTGCTGCGGCGCACCGGGCGCGGCGAGCTTTCGGAAATCTTTGGCCGCGGCGTGCTGGAAGAGGATAAACAGTATCGCACCTACGGATTCACAAAACTTTCGGAGGGCTTGCTGGGCCGGTGCTCTCCGGCGATGCGCGCGGCGCTTGAGGCTTACGCACGCGGAGTCAACGCCTTCATAGATTCGCGCGATGATAAAACGTTGCCCGTGGAATTTCGGCTGCTGAAATATAAGCCGCGCGCCTGGACCCCGGCAGATTCGATAATCGTCGGAAAGACTTTCTCCGTCACTCTGTCAACAACCTGGCAATCCGACATTATGCGCGCGGCCCTGGCCGACCTGCCCGCCGACAAACGTGACGCCCTTCTGCCCGAAACGTCCCCTTTAGACGTGCTGCTCGTCGGGAGTGACGGCGCGAGGAAGAAGGCTGCGGCTGCGCCTTCGCGGCCGAGAGCCCGACGGCGTGCCGCCGTAAGAGAGAATCCCGTCGGCGCGCTCCTTCCCATGATGCGGACCTCGCGGCGGTCTCTGGAGAGAGTGGGACTGTACGCCGAAGGGCGTGCGGTGAGTAACAACTGGGTCGTGAGCGGAAAGCATACCGCGACGGGCAAGCCCTTGCTCGCTAATGACCCGCACTTGGCTCCCTCCGCCCCGTCCATATGGTACATGTCACACCTCAGCACTCCCGGCATGCGTGTCGCGGGCGTCACCATACCGGGCGCGCCCGGCGTCATCATCGGGCATAACGAGCGGATCGCGTGGGGTCTCACCAATCTTCAGGCCGACGTGCAGGACCTCTACATAGAGAAGTTTGATCAAGAAAACCCCAGACGGTACAGGACGCCCGCCGGCTGGCGCGAGGCCGAAGTGCGCCGGGAACAGATCAAGGTCCGCCGCGGTATAGCGGACGCTTCGACCGACACGGTTGAATTCGACGTCACCGTCACCGAACATGGCCCGATAATATTGCAACAGGGCGGGAACCATTACGCGCTGCGCTGGACGGCGCTCGATCCGAATTCTCTCGCATTCGAGACGTTCTATAAGATCAATCACGCGCGGAACTGGGACACCTTTCGCGCCGCCCTGCGGACTTACGTGGAACCGGCGCAGAATTTCGTTTATGCGGACGTGGATGGTCACATAGGCTACTACGGCGCCGGCAAAATCCCTGTAAGGAAAACAGGCGATGGCAGCCTCCCTTACGACGGCTCGACCGGGGCGGGCGAGTGGACGGGGTTCGTTCCGTTCGAAAAGCTGCCGCAGCTTTATGACCCGCCATCGGGCATTATAGTCACGGCGAACAACCGCATTACCGGGCGTGACTACCCGTACCTTATCACGCGCGAGTGGGCGCAGCCCTACAGGGCGCGGCGTATCTTTGACCTCCTTCAGTCCGGGAGGAAGCTGACGGCGGATGATTTCCGCGCCATCCAGGGCGATACGTATTCTTTTGCCGGAGCAATCTTTGCCCGCGAAGTCGTCGAAGTATTTCTTGATTCCGCGCGGGCGGGAAACGCCAATGGTTGGGCAGAGACTCTACGCTTGTTTGAAACCTGGGACGGACACGTAAGACCGGACTCGCGCGCGTCCGCGCTGGTGTCACAGATGCGCGGGGCGTTTCGCAGGCGTATTCTAGTGTCGGCGATTGGCGCGGAGCGCGCGGAGCTATACTCATGGGCCAACGCCGACACATTCCTGGACCGCGTGATCACCGAGCGGCCACGGGAATGGCTGCCTGAAGAGTTTAAGGACTACGCGGAGTTATTGCGCGCCTGTTATGCGGACGCGCGCGCGGAACTGGTAAAACGTCTAGGCGCGGATGAATCGCAGTGGAGATGGGGGCATCCTTCGTACGCGCAGTCGCGGTTCCCTCATCCTCTCGCATCCGCGCCATTCGTCGGCCAGCAGTTCAAAATCGCCCCGCTCCCGCAAAACGGCAGCTCCAGCAGTTTGACTACCGTGAACGTCGGGGCGGGAGTCTCGATGCGTTTCATAGCGGACACGAGCCGCTGGGACAGAACGCAGCAAGGCATCCCGCTCGGTCAATCCGGCGACCCTTCCAACCCTCACTGGGCGGACCAGCTTGCCGACTGGCGCGATGTCACGCCGGGCGTCTTCCCGTTCACCGGCAACGCAGTTGCCGAAGCCGCGAAGCGGAAGCTTGTGCTCGCCCCTTCACCTTGAGGGCCTCTCCTCAAAATGCGCTTGACAAGAAAGCCTCGCAGGTATAGTTTATTCCAGCCTCAAGAATTCGTAACATATGTCATAAAACCTCTGGCCTGGCGCGCTGGTCAGTATTGGTCTGGGAAATAGTTTCAAAGTGGGGCAGAGTCAGTATTTTTAGTCGGACGCTTGATTTCTCAGGCAGGCATGGACGCTCCATGCTTTTATGGCAGGTGCAGCTCCCGCTATACCCGGCGGAGCCGAATTCAGCCGCAAAGCAATCTCCTCACCAAAGCGGGTCTGTGCCCGTGGGTTTCGCAATGCCCCGAGGTAGCAGTCCTCTGTAAATGTCGGCGGCACTTGCGCGGCGTTATCCTCTGCTGCGTAGCAATATTGAAAATATTTAACCGTCGTACTGTTCGACTTCCCTCGCGGGCTTAACACTGTTTAGGGAGAAGTGTGCCCGGATCACAGTTTAAGTCCCCTGCTCGCCTCACCACTGCCGCGGTGTGCCTGCGCCGCATGATTGATCATCACCGCGTTTAGAGATGCCATCGGCCGGTCGAATACCTCTCATCTTCTTTGGTTCATGGTCCCCGCAGTCTTATCCGCAGACGGTGATAAGGGTTCCGAATCGGCGAACGACTGGACGAACTAATGATCAGCAGGACAAGTACTGATCTCGACAATCTTCCTGCGTCCGTGGAGTCGCTCCCTACTTTAATCCATCTCCTGCGCTGGCGGGCGGTCAATCGACCAGAGCAGTTAGCTTACACCTTCCTGCCTGACGGAGAGGGCGAAGGTGTGAGTCTTACTTACGGGGAGCTGGACGCTCAGGCGCGCGCCATCGCCGCCATGCTTCAATCGGCTGCGGCAGGCGGGGACCGAGCTTTACTGCTCTTCCCTTCGGGGATGGAATTCGTGTCCGCGTTTTTCGGCTGTCTCTACGCGGGAGTAATTGCCGTCCCCGTGTACCCGCCCAACCCGTCCCGGCTGAACCAGACTCTGCCCCGGTTCCGGGCCGTCGCGAATGACGCCCGGCCGGTCGTCGCCTTAACCACCACATCCCTCCTCCCCTTGGTCAAAGAGCTGTGCGCGCGATGTCGGGACCTGCCGCCCATGCGCTGGCTTACCACCGACGATATTAACGGCGGGCCGGAACAGGAATGGAAAGAGCCTGCGTTGACCGGCGACACGGCGGCTTTTCTCCAGTACACTTCAGGGTCCACCTCCGCGCCCAAGGGCGTGATCGTCAGCCACGCCAACCTCCTGCACAACGAACGGGTGATCAGGGAAGCGTGCGGACATTCGGAGCGAAGCACCTTCGTTAGCTGGCTGCCGCTCTACCACGACATGGGGTTGATCGGAACTCTGCTTCAGCCTCTCTACCTTGGCGCGCTCGGCGTAATCATGCCCCCGACGGCATTTTTGCAGAAGCCGTTCCGGTGGCTACAGGCGATCTCACGCTACAAAGCCGCTACCAGCGGCGGGCCCAATTTCGCTTATGATTTGTGTGTTCGCAAGGTCAGCCAAGAGCAGCGCGCGACGCTGGACCTGTCGAGCTGGACGACGGCCTTTAACGGCGCTGAGCCTGTTCGTTATGAAACCCTGGAGCGGTTCGCTTCGGCCTTCGCGCGTTGCGGATTTCGCCGCGAGACGTTCTTCCCCTGCTACGGGCTCGCTGAATCTACTCTGATCGTGTCCGGTAGCCCCAGAGAGACCCCGCCCATTACCTGCTCGGTCCGGTCCGCGGAGCTTGAGCGTAATCGTGTAGTTCAAACCTCCGCCGAAGGAGAGGGGGCGCGAACAATCGTAAGCTGCGGGCGCACCCTTCTGGGCCAGAAAGTCGTTGTCGTCAACCCCGAAGATTTGACCCGGTGTCCGCCGGATAGGGTGGGGGAGATTTGGGTCTCCGGCCCCAGCGTCGCGCTCGGATACTGGAACAGACCTGAAGAGACGGAGCGAACCTTCGGCGCTCACCTGGCCGACACGGGCGAAGGCCCCTTCCTGCGCACGGGCGATCTGGGCTTCGTGATGAACGGCGAAGTTTTCGTCACGGGTCGACTCAAAGACCTGATCATCATTCGCGGCCGCAATCATTACCCGCAGGATATCGAGCTGACCGTCGAAGGCTGCCACGAGTCGCTGAGGCCGGGCTGCGGCGCGGCCTTTTCCGTCGAGGCCGCTGGCGAAGAGTGCCTCGTCGTCGTCCAGGAGGTAGACGGCAAACGGCGCCCGGACATAGATGAAGTCATCGGGGCCATCCGGCGGGAGGTGGCGGAAGATCATGAGTTGCAGGTCTATTCCATCTCTCTGATCGAGCCGGGGAGCATCCCGAAGACCACAAGCGGCAAGATTCAGCGGCGGGCCTGCCGGCAGGCTTTCTTAGAGGATGGCCTTGAGGTCGTTGCGCGATGGCAGGAGAGCTTGACGCCGGAAGCTCGGGCTCAGGCAACCGCCACCGCCCGGCCGGAGAGCGCGAGTGCTATCGAAGCGTGGCTGGTGTCTAATCTGGCGGCAAAGCTGAGGGTCGGCGCGAGCAGTATAGCGGTGGATGAGCCTATATCTCATTACGGACTCGACTCTCTGATGACTATAGAGCTTACACACGACATCGAAGTCAGTCTGGGGGTGATTCTGCCGACGGCCGATTTGCTTCAGGGCCTGACCATAGCTCAGGTTTCTGACCGGGCATTTTCCCGGCTGGCGACGGGCAACCCCGGCGCACGGCCCGCGCTCGCTCAGGCAGAAAAGAGAGACTCCGAGTCCCCGCTCTCTTACGGGCAGCAAGCCCTGTGGTTCCTGTACAAACTCGCGCCCGATAGCGCGGCTTATAATATTTCAGCCGCCGCGCGCATTACTTCGGACCTGGATGGTCAAGCCCTGAGGCTCGCGTTCCAATCACTGGTTGACCGTCACCCTTCATTGCGCGGCACCTTCTACGCGCCCTCCGGAGAACCCGTCCAGAAGATTAACGACCGCGTCGCTGATTTCTTCCATGAAGAAGATGCGTCAGCCTTGAGCGAGGCAAGCATAGATAAACGCCTGATCGAGGAAGCTCACCGCCCGTTCGATCTTCAACAAGGCCCGCTGCTGCGAATAACTCTATTCACACGAGCCGCGCGAGAACATATCCTGCTCCTCGTCGCGCACCACATCGCCGTCGACTTCTGGTCTCTGGGAGTGCTCCTGCGCGAATTAGCCATGCTGTATGAAGCGGAAAAGGGCGGCGCTTCGGCGGCGCTGGCTCCCCTCACTCTGCAATACACGGATTACGTCCGCTGGCAGGCGGAGATGCTAAGAGGGCCGGAAGGCGAGCGGCTGTGGGCGTACTGGCGAGGGCAGCTTGCGGGTGAGTTGCCGACGCTGAACCTGCCCACGGACCGGCCCCGGCCATCGGTGCAGACATACCGCGGCGCGTCTCAAAGTTTTAAGCTCGGCCGAGGGCTTACGGACGAACTGAAGGCTCTGGCGCGGGCGCATAACGCAACGCTTTATACGGTCCTGCTTGCAGCCTTTCAGGTGTTGCTCCACCGCTACAGCGGCGAAGAAGATATCCTCGTAGGCTCTCCGACGGCCGGCCGCGCGCGGGCGGAGTTCAGAGATATTGTGGGCTACTTCGTCAACCCGGTGGTTTTGCGGGCCGACCTTTCCGGCGACCCCGCGTTCGACAGGTTTCTCGATAGCGTGCGGCAAACCGTTTTATGCGCGCTCTCCCATCAAGACTACCCTTTCAACCTCCTCGTGGAGCGGCTGCAACCCGACCGCGACCCAGGCAGGCCGCCTCTCTTTCAGGTGATGTTCGTTTTTCATAAAGCGCCGTCGCTCGACGAGGAGGGCCTTGCATCGTTCGCGCTGGGCGAAGGGGGCGCAAAGATTCGACTGGGCGACCTCTCCCTTGAATCGGCACCCTTACGGCAGCAAATCGCTCAGTTTGACCTTACGCTGGCGATGGCCGAGGCGGAGGGCGGACTGTCGGGCTCTCTGCAGTACAACACGGACTTGTTCGACGGCCCCACGATCAGCCGGATCGTCGAAAACTTTAAATGCCTGCTCACCGCCGTCGTGACGGAGCCGCGCAGGCAGGTTTCACAGCTCCCACTGCTCTCCGAATCAGAGCGGCGTTTGCTGGTTGAATGGAATCAGACTCGCGCTGATTTCCCAGACGACCGGTGCATCCACCAGTTATTTGAAGCGCAGGCGGAGAGGAGCCCTGATGCCGTGGCGGTGGTGTTCGAGGGCGAGCAGATTAGCTACGGCGAACTGAACAGGCGAGCCAATCAGCTTGCGCGCTACCTGCGAGGGCAGGGAGTAGGGCCGGAGGCGCGGGTGGGGGTCTGCCTTGAGCGCGGGCCGGAGATGGTGGTGGGGATACTCGGGATATTGAAGGCGGGCGGAGCGTACGTGCCTCTCGACCCCGGCTACCCGCAGGAGCGGTTGCAGTTGATGGTGGAAGACGCGCAGGCCGAGGTGCTGCTCACGGAGAGGCGGTTTGCCGAGAGGCTGTCGAACAGCCGCGCGGCATTGCTCTGTCTGGACGAGAGAGGGGCAGAGATTGCCGGCACCAGCAGCGCGGCGGTGGGCAGTGGAGTGCCGCCCCGGAATCTGGCATACGTGATTTACACTTCGGGTTCGACGGGAAGACCTAAAGGAGTGGCGATAGAGCACCGGAGCGCGAGTGTGCTGATGCACTGGGCGCGGGAAGCGTTTTCGGATGATGAACTGCAATGCGTAATGGCTTCGACCTCGATCTGTTTTGATCTGTCAGTATTCGAGCTGTTTGTGCCGCTGAGCTGGGGCGGGAGAGTGCTAGTCGCAGGCAACGCTCTGAGCCTGCCGCAATGGATGGGGAGTGATCAGGTGAAGCTGGTCAACACGGTGCCCTCGGCGATGGCGGAGTTGCTGCGGATGAAGGGCGTGCCATCGTCGGTGCGGGTGGTGAACCTGGCCGGGGAGGCTCTGCACCGTAGTTTGGTGCGGCAGATATATGAGCAGACGAGGGTGGAGCGGGTGCTGAACCTGTATGGCCCGTCGGAAGATACGACGTACTCGACTTACGTATGGCTGAAGAGGGAAGAACAGAGCAACGGTGTGCCGATAGGTCGGCCCGTAGCCAATACGCAGGCGTACGTGCTGAACGAAAGATACCAGACGGTGCCGATCGGGGTGGCGGGCGAACTGTACCTGGGGGGCGAGGGGTTGGCGCGCGGTTATCTGAACAGGCCGGAGCTTACGGCAGAGAAGTTTATGCCCGACCCATTCAGCCACGAGGCCGGCGCGAGGATGTATCGCACCGGGGATCAGGTCAGATGGCGGGCAGACGGGCAACTCGATTTTCTGGGGCGAATCGACAATCAGGTGAAGCTGCGCGGGTTCCGCATAGAGTTGGGAGAGATCGAATCGAGCCTGCGCGGCAACCCGTCGGTGCGGGACGCGGCCGTGCTGCTGCGGGAAGGTGAGGCGGGAGAGAAGCGGCTCGTGGCCTACGTCGTGGCTTCGTCAGAGCAGGGGGAAGATGTGGCGAGCCTGCGCGCCTACCTGAGGCAGAAGCTCCCGGACTACATGATCCCCGCCGCTTTCATGTTTCTCGAAGCGATGCCCCTCACCCCAAACGGCAAGATAGACCGCCGAAGGCTCCCCCGAACGGACTGGCCCGTGTCGGGTCTGGGGGAGGGCTTTACCGCCCCACGCACTCCCGGCGAAGAGATGCTGGCCGGCATCTGGTCCGAGGTCCTGGGCGTCGAGCGAATCGGCATCCACGACAACTTTTTTGAGTTGGGCGGGCATTCGCTGATGGCGACGAAAGTCGTCTCACGGATTCAGGACGCCCTGCGCATCGAGTTGCCCCTCAGCAGCCTGTTCGAGTCTCCCACCGTGGCCGGGCTGTCCGAAAAGATAGAGGCGGCGATGAGAGCGGGGCGAGCGACACGGTTGCCGCCCATCGAGCGGGTTTCGCGTGACGGGAGGCTGGAACTCTCTTTCGCGCAGCAGCGTCTGTGGCTTCTTCATCAACTGGGGCCGGGCAGCCCGGCTTATAACATCCCCTTCGTCATCCGCCTGAAAGGCCCTGTGAACGCGGTCGCTCTTGAACAGAGCGTCAGCGAAATCTTCGCGCGCCACGAAGCGTTGCGGGCCACTTTCGTCACGGTAGACGGACAGCCCGTGCAGATAATCACTCCGGCGCATCGACTCGCGATGCCGTTGATTGATCTGACTCACCTGCCCGAAAGTGAGCGGCAGGCCGAAGCGGTACGGCTGGCAGCGGAGGAATCCCGGCGGCCGTTCAACCTGACGAAAGGCCCTATGCTGAGAGCGAAACTGGTGAGGCTGGATGGCGAGGATTATATGGCCGTCATCACAACTCACCACATCGCCTCCGATGGGTGGTCGATTGAAATTTTCGCCCGCGAGCTGGCGGCCTTGTATCAATACTTCTCGGAGGGCAGGCATGCCGCTCTGCCGGACCTGCCGATTCAATACCCCGATTTCGCTCACTGGCAGCAGGAGTGGTTGAGAGGGGACGCCCTCGAAGCGCAGCTCGCGTACTGGAAGCGGCAACTCTCGGGCGCTCCCCCGGTGCTGGAGTTGCCCGCGGATAGACCGCGCCCGGCGGTGCAGACTTTCGAAGGCGATGTCGAAGCCTTCGAGCTATCCGCCGACCTGTCGAGGCGGCTCAGAGAGTTGAGCCGCGCGAATGGTGTCACGCTTTTTATGACGCTGACGGCGGCGTTCAACACGCTGATCTGTCGTTACTCTGGGCAGCACGATGTCGTCCTGGGCACGCCTGTGGCGAACCGGGGCCGGATCGAAGTGGAGCCATTGATCGGGTTCTTTTCAAACATGCTGGTCCTGCGCACGGACATGAGCGGCGACCCCGATTTCACAGGCCTGCTCCGGCGCGTGCGCGACGTGGCGCTCGGCGCGTACGCGCACCAGGACTTGCCTGTAGAGAAGCTGGTCGAAGAGCTTCAGCCGGAACGGAGCCTGAGCCACACCCCGCTGTTTCAGGTCGTGTTAGCCCTCCATAACGACCCGCTCCGGCGCGTGGAGATTCCGGGGCTGGCTTTGAGTCAGGTGCCGATTCACAACGGCGCGTCGAAGTTCGATCTGCTGATGAATGTGTGGGAAGAGGAGGGGCGTCTGGTCGGAGGCTTGGAGTACAGCACGGACCTGTTCGACGCTCAAACGATCAAGCGTATGGTCGGGAGTTTCGCGACCCTGCTTGAGGGCATTGCCGACGACCCGAATTTGCCTGTCTCGGCCTTGCCTCTACTGACCCGGTCGGAGCGGAAACGATTGCTCGGATGGAACAACTCTGCCCGCCGCCCCCGGCAGGATTTTTCAATTAGTCAGCTGTTCGAAATGCAGGTTGAGCGGACGCCTGAAGCGACCGCGGTGGTGTTCGAGCAGGACGCGCTGACGTACCGGGAGTTGAATCGGCGCGCGAATCGACTCGCGCATCATCTGCGAAAGCTGGGCGTGGGGCCGGAGGTCTGCGTGGCACTCTGCGTAGAACGCTCGGTAGAGATGCTCGTAGGAGTGCTCGGGATATTGAAAGCGGGCGGGGCTTACGTGCCCTTAGACCCTGCGTACCCGAAAGAGCGTCTGGCTTACGCGTTGGATGACGCCCGCGCGCCCGTGCTCGTAACGCGACGGGAGATGATCGGAAGGCTGCCTGAACTCACCGCGACGATAGTGGACCTGGATTCCGAGTGGGCGGCAGTCAACGAGGAGAGCGAGGCAAACATAGCCAGCGGGACATCAGTCGAGAGCCCGGCATACGTGATTTACACGTCGGGCTCGACGGGGAAGCCGAAAGGTGTGGTCGTCACCCACTCGAATGTAACACGGCTTCTGGAAGCGACACGCTCATGGTTCGAGTTTAACGAGAAGGACGTGTGGACGCTCTTTCACTCGTACGCATTCGACTTTTCGGTGTGGGAGATATGGGGGGCGTTACTTTACGGGGGGCGGCTCGTCGTGGTCCCGTACATGACCAGCCGGACGCCTGAAGCATTCTACGAGTTGCTGGTGCGGGAGAAAGTGACGGTCCTGAACCAGACTCCTTCGGCGTTTCGACAATTGATGCGGGTGGAAGAAGGGCTCGGCGGGCGCCGGGAACTGTCGTTAAACGTGGTGATATTCGGGGGAGAGGCGCTTGAGTTACAAAGCTTAAGACAGTGGTTCGAGCGGCACGGCGATCAGAAGCCACGGCTGGTGAATATGTACGGCATAACTGAAACGACCGTGCATGTGACGTACCGCCCCCTGAGGGAGAGCGACCTGAGCGCCGGCGCGGGCAGTGTGATCGGGGAGGCGATACCGGACCTGCAATTGCTGATGCTGGATGAGCACCTGGAGCCCGTGCCGATAGGCGTAGCGGGAGAGATGTACGTGGGTGGCGAGGGGCTGGCGCGAGGTTATTTAAACCGGCCTGAGCTGACCGCGGAGCGGTTCATACCGAACCCCTACGGAGACCGCGAGGGGGCGAGGCTGTATAAAACGGGCGATCTGGCTCGGTACCTTCCGAACGGAGAGCTTGAGTATCTGGGGCGGACGGACCAGCAGGTGAAGGTGCGCGGCTACCGAATCGAGTTGGGGGAGATCGAAGCGGCGATGATGGAGCACGACGCGATCAGAGAGAGCGTGGTGACCGCGCACGAAGAGGCGGGCGGAGAAAAGCGCCTGATAGCATACCTCGTGGCGAGGGGGGAAGGGCAGTTGACGGGGAGCGAGATGCGGGCCTATTTGAAAGAGAAGCTGCCGGATCATATGGTGCCGGCGGCTTTCGTGATGATGGAAGCATTCCCGCTGACGGCCAATGGCAAAGTAGACCGGCGCGCGCTCCCTCTGCCGGGGGGCGAGCGCCCGGCCCTCGAATCACCCTACGTCGAGCCTCATACCGAGACGGAAAAAGTTATAGCCGCAGTCTGGCGGCAAGTGCTTCATGTCGAAAAGGTGGGCCGCGATGATAACTTCTTCGACCTGGGCGGAGACTCATTCCTCATGGCTCAGGCTTGCGGCAAGCTGCGCGAAGCCCTGGACCGGGACATATCGATGGTGGAGGTGTTCACCTACACGAGCGTCGGCTCTCTGGCCATATACCTGACGCGCGCTGAAGTCGAGAGCGCGGTCCGGCGCCAGAGCGGCGCTGAGGTCGAGGCCCGCAGGGAATCGATGAAGCAGCGCGAGCAATTCAGGAAGCGCATTCGGGTGAAGGGCAAGCCCTGAGAATACACCCCCGCGAAGCTTAAAGTTATGAACGAGATCATCGAGCAGGATTTAATAAGCCGCACCGGGCCCCTCTCCTACGGCCAGCGGGCCCTGTGGTTCCTTCAGAAGCTTACGCCTGACAGCGCGGCTTACAACGTGATACTCGCGGCGCGGTCCGACTCCGCCATCGACGTTCCGGCTCTGCGCGGCGCCTTTCAAAAACTGATCGACCGCCACGCTTCTTTGAGAACTACTTTCCCGGCGATCAAAGGCAAACCGGTCCAGCAGGTACGAAAACATCAGGCTATAGACTTCCGACACGTAGATGTTTCGACCCGGGATCGGCATGAACTGATGGGCCTGCTGGTTGAAGAATCTCATCGCCCCTTCGATCTGGAAAGGGGGCCCGTCATCCGCGTGAGCCTGTTCACCCGGTCAGGGCAGGAACACGTGCTTCTGCTTACGATGCACCACATCGTAGTCGATTTCTTATCCTTCGCGATAATCCTCGATGAACTCCGCGCGCTCTACGCGGCGGAGAGAGCGGCCGTCGACGCGGGGCTGCCGGAACTCGCCACGCAATATCTGGACTACGCCGACTGGCAGGTTGAGATGCTGGAAGGCCCACGGGGGGAGGGGCTCTGGGATTACTGGCGAAAGCAACTGGCCGGAGACCTGCCGGCCCTGAACCTCCCGACTGACCGGCCCCGCCTGCAAGCGCAAACTTTTCGAGGCGCCACACAGACCTTCAGGCTAAACGAAGAGTTGACCGAGCGGCTCAAATCATTCGCGCAGGCGGAGGGGGTCAGCCTCTTCATGGCTCTGCTGGCGGCCCTACAGGTGTTGCTCCATCGCCGGACAGGCCAGAGAGAGGTTCTGCTGGGCTCGCCGCCGGTCGGGGCTCGCAGGGAGGATTTTCAGAGTGTTGTCGGCTTCTTTCACAACCCTGTCGTGATACGGGGCGACCTTTCGGGTGACCCGACCTTCAGAACTCTGCTCGGACGGGTGCGCCATACAGTGCTGGATGCCTTAGCTCATCAGGACTACCCTTTCCCCTTACTGGTCGAGCGCCTTCAGCCTGCCCGCGACCCGAGCCGCTCGCCGCTGTTTCAGGCGATGTTCGTCTTCTACGAGAGCGGGGACCCGACGGTGCTCTCTTTTCTGGCGGGCGAGGCGGGCAGGCGGATCAATCTGGGGGGGCTTGAGCTTGAATCACTGGGCCTTGAGCAGCAGGCGTCCATGCTGGACCTGACCATGACGGTGGTTGATTCGGAAGGGAGGCTCGCCGCCAGCCTGCAGTACAACACGGACCTTTTCGACGCCGCGACGATTGATCGGATGGCGGAGGATTTCGAAAGTTTGGTAAGCGCGGCGGTCGCAGACCCTCAGCGGCGAATCTCGGACTTACCGCTATCGAAAGATGGCTTGAAAGATGCGTGGCCGGGCCGCGCAGAGCAGACGGGCGTAGAGCAGACCGACGAGCCGGCGGGCAGGAGGATGGATTTCAGCCTGTTCTACTTTGCGACCGACGAGGACGAGGCCGCCCGAGACAAATACAAACTGCTCATCGAGGGCGCGAAGTTCGCGGACCGGCATGGCTTCTCGGCGGTCTGGACTCCCGAACGCCATTTCCATGCGTTCGGCGGCTTATACCCGAACCCCTCCGTGACCGGCGCTGCAATCGCGATGGTCACCGAGCGGATTCAGATCAGGGCCGGCAGTGTTGTCCTGCCGCTTCACAGCCCGATCAGGGTCGCTGAAGAATGGTCCGTCGTTGACAACCTGTCGAATGGGAGGGTGGGGCTGTCGTTCGCGTCGGGCTGGCACGCCGACGATTTCGTTTTCGCGCCCGAGAACTTTGCCGACCGCAGAAAGGTGATGGCCGGTCACATCGAGACCGTCCGCAGGCTATGGCGGGGCGAATCATTACCTTTCATCGGCGGCGCAGGAAACGAAGTGCAGGTGAAGATTCTTCCGCGACCGGTTCAGCGGGAGCTCCCGGTCTGGGTCACGGCTTTCGGCTCCGTCGAGACTTTCCAAATGGCCGGCGAGATCGGCGCCAACATGATTACTCACCTGCTCGGCCAGAGCGTCGAGCTGGTGGCAGAAAAGATAGCCATCTATCGCAAGGCGTGGCGCGACCACAGCCACGAGGGTTCGGGCCATGTGACCTTGATGCTTCACACTTTCGTCGGCGAAGACTTCGACGCGGTTCGCGAGAAGGTGCGGGTGCCTTTTTGCAACTACCTGAAAAGCTCCCTCGACCTGCTCATCGGCCTCGCGAAAGGCGCCGGCCTTGAGGTCGACCCGAAGCACATCACGGAGCAGAACGCGGACGCGCTGGTGACTCACGCATTCAATCGGTACTACGAGACGTGCGGGCTGTTCGGCACGCCGGACACCTGCCTCCGGATGGTCGATAAGCTTAAAGCGGCGGGCATAGACGAGATCGCCTGCCTGATTGATTTCGGGGTTGACGCCGCTTCGGTCCTGTCGGGTCTCGATCACCTCAATCTGGTGAAAGAAGCGAGCAACAAAAGGGGAGGCCCGCGCCGCCGGGAATCGGCGGCCGCGGCTCCCCGGACCGAACTGGAGAAAACTATCGCCGCGGTCTGGCGGGAAGTGGTAGGGGTCGGTGCGGTCGGCATCAATGACAATTTCTTTGACCTCGGCGGGAGCCCGATACTGATGGAGAAGATTCACAGCAGGCTCGAAATGATTCTGAACAGAAACATATCAATGATGGATATGTTCAAGTACATGACCGTGAGCTCTCTGGCGAAGCATTTGAGCAGCGACCAGGCCGCGAGCGCGCCCCTCCAGGAAATGCAGGGCCGGGCCGAGACTCGCCGGGCGCTGATGAGAAGGAAGCAGCGACCCAGAGCCGGGCACACGGGTTAAGAGCGGTTGACGGATCAAGAGCGATTGACACGCTAACGAGGGGATGGATGAACAGCTCGGAGATGAACGATAACCTGTCCGCTTCAGAAATAGCTATCGTCGGGATGGCGTGCCGTTTCCCCGGCGCAAAGGACGTTGACGAGTTCTGGGACAACCTCAAAAGGGGCGTAGAATCGATCTCGTTTTTTACCGACGAGGAGTTGATGGCTTCGGGCGTGCCGCCTTCCGCGCTCGGGGACCCCGATTACGTCAAGGCGAAAGGCGTGGTCGACGACGTGGATTTGTTCGACGCCGCCTTCTTCGGCTTCAACCACAGGGAGGCGCAGATTCTTGACCCGCAGCACCGCTTATTTCTGGAATGCGCGTGGCAGGCCATCGAGAGCGCGGGCCACGACTGCGAGAGTTACGGCGGGCGGATAGGCGTTTACGCGGGCACGAGCATGAACACCTACCTGCTGAGCCTCTACTCGAACCGGGACCTGATAGAATCGTTCGGGCCTCTCCAACTGCTGATCGCAAGCGACAAGGACTTCCTGGCCACGCGAGTCTCTTACAAACTGAACCTGACCGGCCCGAGCATCACGGTTCAAACCGCATGCTCCACTTCCCTTGTCGCGGTCCACCTCGCCTGCCAGAGCCTGCTCAATGGCGAGTGTGACATGGCTCTGGCCGGCGGAGTTTCTATAAGAATCCCGCAGAAGTCAGGCTACCTTTATCAGGGGGGCGGCATCGTTTCGCCCGACGGACACTGTAGAGCCTTCGACGCCGGGGCCAACGGGACCGTCAGCGGCGACGGGGCGGGGGTGGTTCTGTTAAAGCGGTTGGAAGACGCGCTCGAAGAAGGGGACTCCATCCGCGCGATAATCAAAGGCTCGGCCATCAACAATGACGGGTCAATGAAAGCCGGGTTCACGGCCCCCAGCGTGAACGCTCAGGCGGTGGTCATCGCGGAAGCGCAGGCGATGGCGAGAGTGGACGCCGACACGATCAGCTATGTGGAGGCGCACGGGACCGGGACGGAACTGGGCGACCCCATCGAGGTCGCGGCCCTGCGGGAAGCTTTTCGGACCAGCACAGACAGGAAGGGTTTTTGCGCGATTGGCTCGGTGAAGACGAACATCGGGCACCTCGACGCGGCGGCGGGAGTGGCGGGCTTGATTAAAGTGGTCAAAGCCCTTGAGGAGAGGAAGCTGCCGCCCAGCCTCCATTTCGAGCGGCCGAACCCTAAAGTCGATTTCGCCAACAGCCCGTTTTATGTCAATGACACGCTCGCGGAATGGAGGGGGCGCGGCAGACCCCTCCGGGCCGGAGTCAGCTCGTTCGGGATGGGCGGCACCAACGTACATGCCATCATCGAAGAGGCCCCGCAGGTCGATACGGCCGCATCGTCTCGCCCCTATCACCTGTTGATGCTGTCGGCCAGGTCGGGCCTCGCCCTCGAAGCGGGGACTTCGAACCTCTCCGATTATCTGGACCGGAACCCCCGTGCCAACCTCGCCGACGTGGCCTTCACGTTGCAGGTCGGCCGAAGGGCTTTCGACCACCGGCGTATAGCCGTCTGCCGCGATCCCATGGACGCGCGGGCGGCCTTGCGAACGCTTGATCCTCAACGGGTGTTCACGTCCTCGCACGACGGGGTTGATCGCCCCGTCGCTTTTATGTTCTCGGGGCAGGGCTCGCAGTACGTGAATATGGGGCTGGACCTTTACCAGGCCGAGGATGAATTTCGTAAGCAAGTTGACCTCTGCTCGGAGGTCCTCCGCCCCGCCCTGGAAGTTGATCTGCGCGACGTTATTTACCCGGATGAAGCGAACCGGGAGGACTCCGCGCGGTTATTGGACCGGACCTTCGTAACTCAGGCGGCCGTGTTTGTCATCGATTACGCGCTCGCGCGGCTGTGGATGCGGTGGGGAGTGCAGCCGCGCGCGATGATCGGCCACAGCATAGGCGAGTACGTGGCGGCGTGTCTGGCGGGGGTCTTCACGCTCGAAGATGTCCTGCGGCTCGTGGCCGCGCGAGGGCGACTGATGCAGGAACTTCCTCGGGGCGTGATGCTCGCCGTACAACTCCCGGATGATGATGTGCGCGCCTTGCTGGGAAATGATCTCTCTCTGGCTGCGATCAACTCCCCCTCTGATTGTGTTGTCTCAGGCCCCTCTGATGCCATAGAGAACTTGGAGAACAGGCTCGCCGAAAAAGGGGCGCGATACCGCCGTCTCCGCACCTCACACGCTTTTCATTCTAGGATGATGGAGCCCATCCTCGAACGATTCACCGAAGAGGTCAGAAGGGTGAGGCTGCGTGCGCCGGGAATTCCCTACGTGTCTAACGTCACGGGCACGTGGGTCACCGAGGCCGAGGCTACGGACCCGGCCTACTGGGCCAGGCACCTGCGGGAGACCGTCCGCTTTCAGGAGGGCTTACGCCACCTGTTGAACGGATTCGATGGCGTGCTGCTTGAGGTCGGCCCGGGCAACACTCTGGCCACGTTAGCCTCACAGCGTCGGGGGTCCGATTCTGCGCGGGCCGTGCTGCACTCGCTGCGCCACCCGAATGCGAAGCAGGCGGACGGGGCGTTCCTGCTCACGACGCTCGGCAAGCTCTGGCTGGCGGGGGCGCGGATTGATTGGTCGGGATTTCATGCGGGAGAGCCGCGCCGCCGCGTGCCTTTGCCGACCTACCCATTTGAGCGCCAGCGTTACTGGATCGAGCCGCAGGTTCAGACGCCCGAGCCCGGCGCAATCGGGGAGCCCGAAAAAGCCACTCTGTCGATGGCCACTCACCCGCGGCCCAATCTCGGCACCGATTACGTGGAGCCCGGTAACGAGGTCGAGCAGGCCCTTGCTCAGATATGGCAGGAGCTTCTGGGCACGGACCGGGTCGGCGTGTATGACGACTTCTTCAGCCTCGGGGGGCATTCGCTGCTGGCCACTCAACTCCTGTCCCAACTGCGCGACGTGTTCGAAGTGGAGTTGCCCTTGCACAAGCTATTCGAGACGCCGACCATCGCGGGGCTGGCCCTCGCAATCGAGGAATCGCTGATAGAGAAAATAGAAGGGCTGACGGATGACGACGCCCGCAACTCTCTGAACGCGATCTCTTAAATTCTCAAAGTAGAAAAGTCGATCTTCCGAATCTTCGTAAGTCGCCGTTACGGGGCGACTCAATATCATCCTGAATCTCTAAAGAGGCGTGAATGTCTAAGCAGGATATTGCCACACGGCGGTCTAATCTATCAGAGCCGAAGCGAGCTTTGCTCGAAAAGTTACTGCGGGGTAAAGCCGCGGGCGCAGTCGAAGCGCCTTCAATTCCCCGGCGTCCGGAACGTGACCGCGCCCCCCTCTCCTTTCCGCAGAGAAGGCTGTGGTTCCTGGACCAGTTGGTGCCGGGGAATCCTTTCTACATCATTCCGGCGGTCGTCCGACTGACGGGCCGCCTCGACGTGGCTGCGTTGGAGCGGAGCCTCAACGAGGTCGTAGCGCGGCACGAGGTCCTGCGAACAGGTTTCGCGACGGCCGAGGGGCAGCCGGTTCAGGTAATCTCCCCCGCGCTTACCTTATCGATCCCCGTGACAGACCTGGCGGGGGCGGGCGACAGCGAGGCGGAGGCGTTGAGGCTCGCCGCGCGCGAGGCGCAGCAGCCATTCGATCTGGCGCAGGAATCTCTGATGCGTGTAAAACTCCTGCGCCTCGCCGAAGACGAGCACGTCCTGCTGCTGATGATGCACCACATCATCTCCGACGAGTGGTCCATCGGCGTGTTGCTGACGGAGATAGCGACGCTTTACGAGGCTCATACGGCAGGCAGAAGCCCCGAACTGCCCGCGCTGCCCGTGCAGTATGGGGACTTTGCCGCGTGGCAGCAGAAGTGGCTTGAGGGGGAGGCTTTTGAAAAGCAGCTTTCGTACTGGCGGCAACAACTCGAAGGCATCCCCGCGGTGTTGGACCTTCCCGCCGACCGGCCCCGGCCCCCGGTGCCGAGCTTCCGGGGCGGCAAGCAATGGCTGTCGCTACCCTCCGACCTTACCGAATCGTTAAAGCGGTTGAGCGATGAGCAGGGGGCCACTCTGTTCATGACTCTGCTGGCGGCGTTTGCGACTTTGCTCCACCGCTACACGGGCCAGCACGATATTGTCGTGGGCTCCCCTATCGCCAATCGCAACCACCGGGAGATTAAGGGGCTGATAGGCTGTTTCATTAACACTCTGGCGCTGCGAACCGATCTTTCAGGCAACCCGACTTTCGCCGACCTGCTCGGCCGCGTGAAAGAGGTCGCGCTCGGGGCTTACGCAAATCAGGACCTCCCATTCGAGAAGGTTGTCGAAGAACTTCAGCCTGAGCGCGACCTGAGCCGCAACCCTCTGTTCAATGTGATGCTCGTTTTTCAAAACGTCCCGATGCCCGCGATGGAGCTTACGGGGCTGACCCTGAAGCCCGTCGAGGTCCACAACGACACGGCAAAACTGGACCTGGCGCTATCGATGAGCGAGACGGCCGAGGGGCTGACCGGGTACTTCGAGTACAGCCGGGACTTGTTCGGCGACGCGACCATCGGCCGCATGATAGGCCATCTTCAAATCCTGCTCGAAGCCATAGCCGCAGACCCCCTCCGCCCCATCTCCGCCCTGCCGCTGCTGGCCGAGTCCGATCTGCAAACGCTGATCGATTGGAACGACACCGGGGCCGATTTCCCGCGCGACGTGTGCGTTCATCATCTGTTCGAAGAGCAGGCCGGGCGAACGCCTCACGCGGTTGCCGTGGTGTGCGGGCAGGATCGATTAACCTACGGGGAGTTGAACCGGAAGGCGAATCAACTGGCGGATCACCTGCGAGGGCTCGGGGTAGGGCCGGAGGTGCTGGTCGGCATCTGCGTCGAGCGGTCGCTCGATATGGTCGTGGGGCTGCTCGGAATCCTGAAAGCGGGCGGGGCGTACTTACCTCTCGACCCGGAATACCCTAAAGAGCGGCTGGCTTTCGTGCTCGAAGACGCGGAGGTGAAGGTGCTGCTTACGCACGAAGGTCTGATCGAGTCGTTCCCACAGATTGACATGCCCGTGGTGCGTCTGGATGGCGATTGGCCCTCGATAGCGCGACAAAGCGCCGGAGACACGCGATGCCGACAGAGCGCTTCCAGTCTCGCCAACGTGATCTACACTTCAGGCTCGACCGGCAAACCCAAGGGGGTCGAAGTACAGCATGCGAGTGTCAGCAATCTCGCGGCGTGGCACCGGCGCGTTTACGGCGTCACGGCCGCCGACCGGACGACACAGGTGGCGCGGCTGGCCTTTGATGCTTCGACGTGGGAGATCTGGCCATACCTGTTGGGAGGGGCAACCCTTCACATCGTGGACAGGGAAACTTTGGCCGAGCCTTCGAAGATCGTGGAATTCCTCGCGGCCAACGACATTACCGTAGCCTACCTCCCGACGCCTCTGGCGGAAGCCGTGCTGAATGAGAAGTGGCCGCGTGAAGTCAGTCTGAGACTGCTGCACACGGGGGGGGACAGGCTGCGCAGGCATCCGGATGAGGGGCTGCCATTCCGCCTCGTCAATAATTACGGCCCGACCGAGAATACGGTTGTGGCGACATCGGCCCCGCTCGCGCCGACCCCGAATGCGGATGTCGCGCCTCACATAGGCCGCCCGGTTTCAAATGTCCAGGTCTACCTGCTCGACGCGCACTTGCAGCCGGTGCCCGTAGGCGTCGTGGGAGAACTGTACATAGGGGGCGACGGGTTGGCGCGCGGCTACAGGCGCAGGCCGGACCTGACGGCGGAGAAGTTCATCCCCAACCCGTTCAGCACGGAACCCGGAGCGCGGCTCTACAGGACGGGCGACCTGGCCCGCTACCTGCCGGATGGGAATATCGAATACCAGCGACGGGTAGACCAGCAGGTCAAACTCCGAGGGTTCCGCATAGAACTTGGAGAGATAGAAGCTGTTCTGGAATCACACCCGGCCGTGGCGCAGGCCGTAGTGACGGTGCGAGAGAGTTCGCCGGGCGAGGGCCGGCTGGTGGGTTACTTAGTGGGAAAGGATGAGGGGTCGATAGCGCCGGGCGAGATAAGAGCGTACTTAAAAGAGAAACTGCCGGAGTACATGGTCCCATCCGCATTCGTGATGATGGACCGGCTGCCCGTGACCGCGAACGGAAAGATAGACCGCCGCGCGCTTCCCGAGCCGGACTCGACTCGGCCAGAATTGTCTCAGGCATTCGTCCCGCCCGCGGAGAAAAAAGAGAAGTTGCTGGCCGACATCTGGGCGGAGTTTCTCGGCCTCAAACAGGTGGGGGTACACGACAACTTTTTCGAGCTGGGCGGGGACTCCATCCTCAGCATACAGGTCGTGGCAAGGGCTAATCAGGCGGGGCTGAGGCTGACGCCGAGGCACATGTTTCAGCATCAGACTATAGCCGAGCTGGCGGCGGCGGCGGCGACCGAAGCCATCGAGGCGGAGCAGGAGAGGGTGAGCGGAGAAGTAATGCTCACGCCCATACAGCGGTGGTTCTTCGAAAGAGACTTTGCCGAGCCGCATCACTTCAATCAGTCGGTCTTGCTTGAAGCCAGACAAGAACTGGAACGCGAGGCTCTGAGGGAGGCTCTAGAGCGATTGATCGACCACCACGATGCGCTGCGGCTTCGCTTCAGGCGGCAGGCCGAAGGATGGAATCAGACAAACGCCGAAGTTGAAAACCGTCAGGTCCTCACTCATCTCGATCTCTCCCATTTGACCGAAGAGGAGCAGCGCCCGGCTATAAACAGAGCCGCGAGCGATTTACAATCGAGCTTAAACCTGACGGAAGGACCGCTCGTCCGCGCGGCCCTGTTCGATCTGGGCGCGGGCAAGTCGGCCCAGCTGCTTATAGTCATCCATCACCTCGCCGTTGACGCGGTTTCGTGGAGGATTCTGCTCGAAGACCTTCAGACCGCTTACCACCAGATCACCGGAGGTGATGCTGTAGCCCTCCCGCCCAAGACTACCTCGTTCAGGCGGTGGGCCTCGCTCCTCTACGACTACGCCCAGACCGACCGGCTCAGGCGCGAGGCCGACTACTGGCTCGACCTCCTGGGCAGGCCCCTGCCCCCCTTCCCCGTCGACTTCCCCGACGGCGACGACACCGCCTCGTCGGCCCGCGTCGTCTCCTGCGAGCTCACCCGAGAGCAGACCCGAGCCCTGCTTCAGGAGGTGCCCGAGGCCTACCACACCCAGATAAACGAGGCGCTGCTGGCAGGCCTGGTGCGTGCCTACGGCAGGTGGGGCGGGGGGCCGGGGCTTGTGGTGGACGTCGAAGGGCACGGCAGGGAGGAGGTGGTCGAAGGCGTGGACCTGACGAGGACGGTGGGGTGGTTCACGACCATCTACCCGGTGGCGGTGGAGTGCAGGGAGGGGGAGGTGGCGGCCGAGACGCTGAAGAGGGTGAAGGAGGAGGTCAGGGGTATACCTAACAGGGGGATAGGGTACGGGGTGCTGAAGTACCTGACGGAGGACGAGGGGGTGAGGGGTAGGGTGAGGGGGCTGCCTGAGGCGGCCGTCAGCTTCAACTACCTCGGCCAGACCGATCA